>NZ_JBKBXG010000022.1:0-63125 GCF_046314175.1 Acidovorax sp.
CTTGGTGCGGCGGTCACGGTAGGCATATTGCCCAGCCTTCATTACCGCCTGTTTGGCGATACGGTAGACGTTACCGCGGCGACCACGGAAACCCTTTGCAAGGGCGAGAACTTTCTTGTGACGGGCACGGGCCGTTACACCACGTTTGACGCGAGGCATGTATGTACTCCTTGTTCGTCGTTATTAAATGCCCATGCCGGGCAGCATTTGTGCAACCGAGCCCATATTGGTCTCATGCACAGCAACTGCACCACGCAGGTGGCGCTTATTCTTGGTGGTCTTCTTGGTCAAGATGTGACGTTTGAAGGCTTGACCGCGCTTGACGGTGCCACCGGGACGAACGCGGAAACGCTTTTTCGCGCTGCTCTTGGTCTTCATTTTGGGCATGTGAATGCTCCTTTACGTTGTGCTCGCGAGGCGTTTGCAAACCGATCTGCAACCTTGTTGGCCCCGAGCCACTTTTATCGACAGGCTCTCACCCATCGTTCGACAGTACCGAAGCACCGCCTCTGACCGCTACACCCTTGCGGGCAGAGCGCTCAAATTCTCCAATCAATCACGCAGTTTCAGGCTGCGCTACCGGATGAAGCGCCTTCTGCAGCGGGCTTTGCAGCTGCTGCAGGCTTCTTGCGGCCGGGAGCGATCATCATGATCATCTGGCGGCCTTCCAGCTTGGGAAACTGCTCGATGAGGATGGTGTCGCCCAGCTCATCGCGAATGCGATTGAGCAGGGCCAAGCCCAATTCCTGGTGCGTAATTTCACGACCGCGGAACCGCAGTGTGATCTTGCACTTGTCACCATCAGCCAGAAACCGGCGAATGTTGCGCATCTTGATGTTGTAGTCACCATCGTCCGTCCCCGGACGGAACTTGACTTCCTTGATCTCGATGACCGTCTGCTTGGCCTTGGCTTCGGCAGCACGCTTTTGCTCTTGGTACTTGAACTTGCCGTAGTCCATCAAGCGGCACACTGGCGGGTTCGCTGTAGCAGCGATTTCCACCAGATCCACATCCAACTCGCCCGCCATGCGCAGGGCTTCCATCAGACTGACAACGCCCAAGGGCTCGTTCTCAGGACCGGAAAGTCGAACTTCCGGGGCCATGATTTCACGGTTCAGGCGGTGCTTGCGCTCTTCACGGTGGCGACGATCACGAAATTCAGTAGCGATGGCTATCTTCCTTCAATCAAATTACTACAAACTTTGTAGCTACAACCGTACAACTGGCAAGCGCCAAAGCAATTTTTCAACAAGAATCAGGCTTTGGTGGCGATGTCTTGGGCGATCAGCTCAGCGAACGCTTCAACGGACATCACGCCGAGGTCACGATTGCCCCGGCCGCGCACTGCGACGGCTCCTGCGGCCTTTTCCTTGTCGCCCGCGACGAGGATGTACGGCAGCTTTTGCAACGAATGCTCACGTATTTTATACGTAATCTTCTCGTTACGCAGATCTGTCACCACCCTAAGGTCTTGATTCGGCAGCGCTTTTTGCAATTTTTCGGCAATTTCGCGACAGTAATCAGCCTGTGCATCGGTGATGTTGAGCACCGCAACCTGCACCGGCGCAAGCCACAGCGGGAAGGCACCCGCATAGTGCTCAATCAGCATGCCGATGAAGCGCTCCATACTGCCGACCGTGGCGCGGTGCAGCATCAGGGGGCGCTTGCGGCTGCCGTCTTCGGCCACGTATTCGGCATCCAGGCGCTCGGGCAGGTTCGGGTCGATCTGCATCGTGCCGCACTGCCATTGACGGCCCAGCGCATCCTTCAGCGTGTATTCGATCTTGGGGCCATAGAAGGCACCCTCGCCTTCGGCAATCTCGAACTCGCAGCCCGAATGGCGCAGGCCATCCATCAGCGCCTTCTCAGCCCGATCCCACGACTCGTCAGTGCCAATGCGAGCCTCGGGCCGCGTGGCCACCTTGTAGATGATGTCGGTAAAGCCGAAATCCTTGTAGACCTTCTGCACCAGCGCCGTGTAGTTAGCGCACTCTTCCAGCACCTGCTCTTCGGTACAGAAGATGTGACCATCGTCCTGCGTAAAGCCGCGCACGCGCATGATGCCGTGCAGGCCGCCGGTGGGCTCGTTGCGGTGGCAGGCACCAAATTCACCGTAGCGCAGCGGGAGGTCACGGTAGCTCTTGATGCCCTGCTTGTAGATGAGAACGTGACCCGGGCAGTTCATCGGCTTGAGCGCGTACTCGCGCTTTTCCGACTCAGTGGTGAACATGTTGTCGCGGTACTTGTCCCAATGGCCCGTCTTTTCCCACAGGCTCTTGTCCAGGATCTGCGGACCCTTGACTTCCTGGTAGCCGTTGTTGCGGTACACGCGGCGCATGTACTGCTCCACCTCTTGCCACAGCGCCCAGCCCTTGGGGTGCCAGAACACGGTGCCAGGCGAATGCTCGTCCATGTGGAACAGATCCAGCTCACGGCCCAGCTTGCGGTGGTCGCGCTTCTCGGCCTCTTCCAGCATGGTGAGGTACTGCTGCAGTTCTTCCTTGGACGTCCAGGCCGTGCCATAAATGCGTTGCAGCATCTCGTTGCGGTGGTCGCCGCGCCAGTACGCGCCTGCCACTTTCATAAGCTTGAAGAACTTCAGCTTGCCGGTACTCGGCACGTGGGGGCCACGGCACAGGTCTTCAAAACTGCCCTCACGGTACAGGCTCACGTCTTCATTGCTGGGGATGCTGGCAATGATCTCGGCTTTGTAGTGCTCGCCCAACTCCTTGAAGTACGCAACCGCCTCGTCACGCGGCAGCACCCGGCGCTCCACACGCTCGTCCTTCGCAGCCAGCTCGGCCATGCGCTTTTCAATGGTCACCAAGTCTTCAGGGGTGAAGGGGCGCTTGTAAGCGAAGTCGTAGAAGAAACCGTTTTCGATCACCGGGCCGATGGTCACCTGCGCCTCAGGAAAAAGCTCTTTGACCGCGTAAGCCAGCAGGTGGGCGGTGGAGTGGCGAATCACATCCAGACCCTCCGCATCCTTGGCCGTGATGATGGACAGCGGGCTGTCAGCCGTGATCTGGTAGCTGGTGTCCACCACGTTGCCGTCAATCTTGCCGGCCAATGCAGCCTTGGCCAGACCGGCGCCGATAGAGGCTGCCACTTCAGCCACGGTGACGGGGCCTGGGAACTCGCGCTGCGAACCGTCAGGGAGCGTGATGTGAATCATGGGAGTAACTCTTTCTTTTCAATCAGTGCAATGGGTGCGGGCACGCGCCAGGCCCAGAAACAAAAAAGCGCGGAACGGGTCCGCGCTTTCTGGAGGTGTTTGCAATCTCGTGCAGGCGCGAACAGCCAGCCTCAGCGGCCGGTCAACATCTCCGATGTAGTTCGCGGTGTCATAACCAGATTGCCTTTCTCGCTCTTGTGCTGTGAATTTGTTCGCATTTTAACCCTGCCGCCAACAAAAAAGCCCGAAGCAACAGCTTCGGGCTTTCGTCCGGTGGATTTTGCGCCACACCCGAGCGGCGCAAAAGGCACTCAGATCAGTGGAACTGCTCTTCTTCGGTCGAACCCGTCAGGGCCTTCACAGAAGACGAACCACCCTGGATCACCGTGGTCACGTCATCGAAGTAGCCTGCGCCCACTTCCTGCTGGTGCGACACGAAGGTGTAGCCCTTGTCGCGTGCAGCGAACTCAGGCTCTTGCACCATGTTCACGTAGTGCTTCATGCCTTCGCCATTGGCGTATGCGTGGGCGAACTGGAAGGTGTTGAACCAGTTGATGTGGATACCGGCCAGTGTGATGAACTGGTACTTGTAGCCGAGGGCCGACAGGTCTTCCTGGAACGAAGCGATCTGCGTGTCGTTGAGGTTCTTCTTCCAGTTGAACGATGGCGAGCAGTTGTACGACAGCAACTTGCCAGGGCAGGCTGCGTGCACAGCTTGGGCGAACTCACGGGCGAAGCCGATGTCTGGCACGCCGGTTTCGCACCACACCAGATCGGCGTAGGGGGCGTAGGCCACGCCACGGCTGATGGCTTGCTCCAGGCCGTTCTTGACGCGGTAGAAGCCTTCTTGCGTGCGCTCGCCAGTCAGGAAGGGCTTGTCGTTGGCGTCATGATCAGACGTAATCAGGTTAGCGGCTTCTGCATCGGTACGGGCCAGCACGATGGTGGACACGCCCATCACGTCGGCTGCAAAGCGGGCAGAGATCAGCTTTTCGCAGGCTTCTTGTGTAGGAACCAACACCTTGCCGCCCATGTGGCCGCACTTCTTGACGGCAGCCAGTTGGTCTTCAAAGTGAACGCCAGCAGCGCCCGACTGGATCATGTTCTTCATCAGTTCGAACGCGTTCAACACGCCGCCGAAGCCGGCTTCCGCATCGGCCACGATGGGCAGGAAGTAGTCGATGAATTCCTTGTCGCCGGGGTTGATGCCACGGCCCCACTGGATTTCGTCGGCGCGCTTGAAGGTGTTGTTGATGCGGCGAACCATGGTGGGCACCGAGTCGTAGGCGTACAGCGACTGGTCGGGGTACATGGTTTCCGACGTGTTGCCGTCAGCGGCCACTTGCCAACCCGACAGGTACACGGCTTCGAGGCCTGCCTTGGCTTGCTGCATGGCTTGACCGGCGGAGATAGCGCCGAAAGCATTGACATAACCCTTCTTGGCGCCGCCGTTGATCTTGTCCCACAGCTTTTCAGCGCCGCGCTTGGCCAGCGTGTGCTCAATCGGCAGCGAGCCGCGCAGGCGCACTACGTCCGCTGCGGAGTAACCGCGCTTCACACCCTTCCAGCGGGGGTTCTGCGCCCAGTCTTTTTCCAGGGCGGCAATTTGCTGTTCACGGCTCAGTTGTTCGTTGAGAGATTGGGGCATGGGATCACTCCAGAGGTTGGTTGAAAACGCCGGGCTGCTTGTGTGCTGCCCTTGGGGACAACTTTAAGTCTTCTATAAGAGTTGCACAAGCTCTTATGTCTTATAGAAGAGATAAATTTTTTCCTTTCAAAACAAGCACTTAAGCACGCAATTTCTCAATACAGAAATTGATTTCTCATATCGAGAAAAAATGCGGCAATGCAACATCTATCGCATTCCGCATTGCAAAAATCTATTTTTGTATTGTGAGAAATAAATGCAGGCAGGCGGCCTACGCTGCCTTTATCCAGTCTCCGTGCGCAATGCGCTCGGCAGACTCCACGTACCGAGGGTTGATTTCGTACACGAGGCACGGCGTGGCATGCCCTTGCACATCCACCATCACCTCGCGTTTGCTGTACTCATCTGTGGGGCTCTCCCCAAGGTCTTCGATGCCGTCCAGAACGGCTTCCAGTGCAGGATCAATGGCATACACCTCGCCCTGCACCCACTGGTCGCCGCCCAGCGAGATACCGGGATAAGGCCCCAGGTGATAAAGAATGCCTGCGACCTGCGCCAGCCCTATAAAACGCGCGGCAGGCTGCAGCCGCGTGATGTCGTTGCTGCAGCCCTGGCGCAAAGTGCCGTACACAAACACGCAGCGCGGCGACTGACGGGGCGGGGATTCATCGGGCATGATGCGCACTCTTTTTTGTTGACCAGCGCCCAGTCTAGTGAAACCGCCGAACCGTCTCTTCGCCTATGCGTGCCTCGCGCTCAGCATGTCACTCGTGGGCTGCTACGTCGCGCTGTCCAAGCCGCTGGCGGCAGTGCTGCCCGTGTTTTTGCTGGCATGGATGCGGTTTGGCATCGGTGGTCTGGCCATGCTCCATTGGCTGAAAAAGCCAGTAGACGAGCCACCCCTTACGCCGCAAACCAAACGCTTGCTGTTTCTGGAATCGTTTCTGGGCAACTTTCTGTTCACCATCTGCATGATCTATGGCGTAAGCCTGACCGATGCGGTCTCTGCCGGTGTCACCATGGCATCAATCCCGGCAGCAGTCGCCTTGATGGGCTGGGCGTTTCTGCGCGAGCGGGTGGCCCCGCGCACATGGGCTGCCGTGGTGTGCGCTGTGGGTGGAGTTGCCTTGTTCTCACTATCAAAACCAGAGCATATGGCGCATGCTGGACAAGCGCTAGATGCCAAAAATACTCAAAACTTGGCATGGCTTGGGCAGTTACTGCTGGTGGGCGCCGTGATCTGCGAAGCCGCCTACACCGTAATTGGCAAGAAGCTCACCGGGAGCCTGGGGCCCAAACGCATCACCTCGCTCATCAACCTGTGGGGCTTTGTGCTGACCACACCGTTCGGGCTGTATCTGGCGCTGGATTTTGACTTTGCCGCGGTAGGCTGGAGTACCTGGCTGCTGCTGCTTTTCTACGCAATGGCGGCCTGCATGTGGACGGTCTGGTTGTGGATGACGGGGCTCAAGGCCGTCCCTGCCGCTCAGGGCGGGGTTTTCTCGGTCATGTTGCCCGTGAGCGCGGCGCTGGTGGGCGTGTTGCTGTTGGGCGAATCCCTCACCGCCATGCAGCTGGTGGCGTTTGCCATCGCCCTGGCCAGCGTGTTGCTGGCCACCCTGCCCTCACGCGCAGCGATGCGTGTGGGACGAAAGAACGGGGCGGGCTGACCCCCAAGGCCCTATTCAAGTTCCGCGCAAAACACTGCCTCTTTGTGGCACTCGACCCCGCCCGTTTACGCGGACAGCGCCTGCGCACTCACCACGATCCCGTCAGCATCGGCGTACAGCCAATCCCCTGGGCGCACCCACACGCCCTGAATCTGCACCGCCACATCGCGTTGGCCCTCGTTGCGCTTTTCGGTCGGCAACGGCATCAGCGCCAGTGCGCGGATGCCGACAGCAGCGGCGTTGAGCTCGGCCACGTCGCGCACGCTCCCGTCCACCACGATGCCTGCCCAACCGTTGCGCGCAGCGGCCGTCGCGAGTTTGCCACCCACCAGCGCACGGCGCAGTGATGCGCCACCGTCCACCACCAGCACGCGGCCTTCGCCGGGGGAATCCACCGCAGCCTTTACCAGGGTGTTGTCCTCATGGCACTTCACCGTGCTGACCGGGCCTGCGAAGCTGGCGACGCCGCCAAACGACTGAAACACCGGGGGCAGGACGCGAAACGCGCCACTGACATCTCCTTTGTGGGTGTCGCAAAAGTCGCAGGTGCTGAAAGCGGAAAGAGACGTGAAGGTCATTGCACGGGGCCTTTCAGAAAATGAAAACCGAGGATGAAGACAGAAGCAGAAGCCTGCAAGCTGCGCCAAGCCCCATGACCGGCTCAGCCAACTGGTCCCTGATTGTTGCGCAGTGCTGCTGGTACTCGGCGCGAAAACCGGGTCCGTGCACCAGAGCACCGCCAGAAACCCTGCAGCGCCCCTTGATACGCCAAAACGCAGCGCCTGTGCACATGATTTGTCAAGACCGGCGCGGCTCGCAGGCGGCTTGTGGCGCGCAGCGCGGCACCACAGCTACAAATCGAGGCAAAAAAAGCAGTTTCTCCCTTGGAAACGCGTTTTTTTCCCAGTAGCATCGGCCTGCCAGAGAGACAGCCTCGTTTTCGCTGGTGAAAAAAATCTACTTCCAACAAGGAACACCCAACATGGCAACTGCAAAAAAAGCTCCGGCAAAGACAGCAACGGAAGCCAAGGCGCCCGCCACCAAGGCTGCTGCACCGGCCAAGAAGCGCACCCCCAACGCCGCCTTCATGAAGGCGCTCACGCCCAGCCCCGCGCTGGCCGCTGTGGTGGGTTCGGCTCCGCTGCCACGCACGGAGATCATCAGCAAGCTGTGGGTCTACATCAAGGCCAACAACCTGCAGGATGCCGCCAACAAGCGCAACATCAACGCAGACGCCAAGCTCAAGGAGCTATTCGGCAAGCCCCAAGTGTCGATGTTTGAACTGGCTGGCCTGATCGGCAAGCACGTCAAATAAGACGCACGACGCTCTGCACTCGCTGCGAAAAGGAACCGGCTCTGGCCGGTTTTTTTTCGTCTGTACTGCCCTCAATGTGTGGTGCGGCAACATCAATACAAATGAGAATGACCCGCATTCGTTGTAACATAACGCTGCACGACGAAGCACAGCCATGTTGATCTAGCCACTGCCTCTCGCCCGCTCTTGGCGCCTCTGCGCGCCACTCGCACACACCCATTGACGGAGGCCATCTTGGCAAAATCACGCGCTCAGCGCCGCAGCTCCGTGCTGCGCTCAAACAACTCCCCTGTTTCCATCACGCCCGCACCCGCGCGAGCAATGTCCTCTGAAAGAGCATTGTTGCCGCTGGGCGCGCTGATGCTGGCGGCTTCGGTCGGCGCCATGGCGCAAACCAGCACGCCCGAAACCACCATGTCCACCGTCACGGTCAAAGAAGCGGCCGAAGTCCAGGGCAAGGACACCCTGCTGCTGAAGAAAACCACGGTTGGCAAGGGTAAGCAGGACATCAAGGACATCCCCCAGTCCGTGACGGTGTTCACCGAAAAGCTGATGAACGACCGCAACCAGGACGACTTCCGCGAAGTGCTGCGCACCACGGCGGGCGTAACCTTCCAGTCGGGCGAAACGGGCGAAGAAGACGTGCGCATGCGCGGCTTTTCGCTGGGCATGGCCGGTGACATTTATGTGGACGGAATGAAGGACGCTCCGCTGATCGAGCGCGACACCTTCAACAACGACCGCATCGAAGTGCTCAAGGGCTCTGCATCCATGCTGTTCGGCAAGGGCTCCACCGGCGGCGTGGTCAACCAGGTCAACAAGTACCCCCTGCTGATCGACCAGCACGAAGCAGGCTACACCTTTGGCACCGGCCAGTTCCACCGTGCCACGGGCGACTTCAACTTCAAGACCGGCGAAAACGCGGCGTTCCGCCTGAATGCGATGGTGCAGGAGTTCGACAACTACGGCGCCAAGCAGGACAAGCGCGGCATTGCACCCACATTCGCCTGGGGCATCGGCACGCGCGACGAGTTTTCGATCGGGCTGTACTACCTCGAATCCAAGGGCCGCCCGCTGTACAACCACCCCTGGCGTGTGGTCAACGGCAAGATCAACACCCCACTGGACGCCCGGAATTACTACGGCCTGGCCAGCGACCACAACAACACCACGTCGCAGTACGTCACGCTGGGTCACATCCATCGCTTTGACGACAACGGCGAGCTGAACACGCGCCTGCGCTACGGCAAGTACGAGCGCGACCTGCTGGCCAGCACCATCGGATTCCAGAACGGCGCCATCACGCTTGACCAGATCAATGGCAACACCGCGCTGACCCGTGGCTCCAAGGGCCGCATGGGCGAAAGCGAAGTACTGCAGGTGCAAAGCGACTACAACAACACCTTCAACTGGGGTGGCAAGAAGCATGCGGTGCTGGCGGGCGTCGACTACTACGACGACGATGCCAAGCGCAACCAGAACTACGCCAACACCACACCGCGCCCTATCACCACCGTGGGCTCGCCCAACGATGGCGCCTGGGTGGCCGATGGCCGCGCACCGGTGCAGTGGAACACCTTCACCTCGCGCAACCTGGGCCTGTACCTGCAGGACACCATGTCGATCAATGACACCCTGAAGCTGGTGGGTGGCCTGCGCTACGACAACTTCAAGGCGTCCTACAAGAACGCCACCGGCGCGCTGAGCAACTCCCGCTCCGACAGCCTGGTGAGCCCTCGTGTGGGCCTGCTGTTCCAGCCCACCGAGTTGACCTCGTACTACGTGTCGTACGGCACTTCGTACAACACCTCGGGCGACACGTACCAGTTCGGCAACCCGGGCAACACCACGCTGCGCTCATCCAACACCGACCCCGAGAAGAGCCGCAACGTCGAGATCGGCGGCAAGTTTGAGCTGTTCGAGCGTCGCGCCCTGCTGGGTGTGGCTGCCTTCTACAGCCAGAAGTACAACGAGCGCAATACCGACCCTGACACGGCCGCTGCACAAGAGCTGCTGTCCGGCAAGCGCCACGCCACCGGCATGGAATTCAACCTGGCAGGCCGCCTGACTCCGCAGTGGGAAATCTTTGCCAACCACACCTGGATCCCTTCGGCCAAGATCGATAGCAGCAACGTGGCTCTCGCTGCCAACGGCGGCGGCTCGCAGGTGCAGGGCGACCGCCCAGGCCTCACGCCCAAGCACAGCGGCAGCGTGTGGACCACCTACGCCGTCACATCCAAGGTGCGCATGGGCGCGGGCGTGACTTACCGTGCCAAGCAAAACCCCGAGGGTTCGCGCGCGGTGTACGCCAGCGGCTTCGCGGTGATGGACGCCATGGTGGAGTACGCATTCGACGACAAGACCTCGCTGAAGCTCAACGTCAACAACCTGTTCGACCGCACCTATGCTGACGGCCTGTACCGCGGCTTCTACACGCCGGGCACGGCGCGTTCCGTGCAGGTGTCGCTCAAGACGCGCTTCTGACGCGCGACGTGTTGATGCTTTGACGAAACGACTCCGCCCCTTCACTGGGGCGGAGTCACAATTTGCCCCATGTTCCTGCACATCAAAGACGTATTGACGGCCGACGAGGTCGCCCTTTTTCGGCAACAGCTCTGGGCGGCGGATGCCCCCTGGGTCGATGGCGCACGCAGCGCAGGTGGGCAGGCGGTGCACCAAAAGAACAACCTGCAGCTCGCGCAAGGCAGCGATCTTTCTGCGCAGTTGCAGGGCTTGGTAAAGGCCGCACTCCACCGCAATGCCCTGTTCTTTTCGGCGGCCCTGCCACGCCGCATCTACAACCCGCTGTTCAACAAATACGGCGATGGGTCCAACTTCTACGGCAACCATGTGGACAGCGCCGTCATGCACTCCAAGGCAGACAACTGCTGGGTGCGCAGCGACCTGTCGTGTACGCTGTTCCTGACGCCCCCGGAGGACTACGACGGCGGTGAGCTGGTCATCTCCGAAGCGCTGGGCGAAAAGCGCATCAAGCTGCCAGCGGGCGACATGGTCCTGTACCCCAGCAGCACGGTGCACCAGGTCGCGCCCGTCACGCGCGGGCACCGCATCAGCAGTTTTTTCTGGGTAGAGAGCATGGTGCGCGGACTGGAGCAACGCCAGTTGCTGTTCGACATGGACATGTCGCTGCTCAAGCTGCGCCAGGCGCATGGCGAGAAAGAACCTTCGGTCATCGCGCTGTCGGGCGCGTACCACAACCTGCTGCGCATGTGGGCGGATGTCTAAGAGGCTGAGCGGACACCGGCGCATGGCGGAGCACTGACCACGTGAACCAATGGCACCACTGCCTACACATTCTGCTCATTTTTTCAATAGCACCTTGAGCTTACTGAATAAGCGCCAGGTGCTTTTTTTGCTTGTATGACCCACACTCCCGCACGGCAAAAGCTCGCTTCAGACATCGTCACCCTGGCTGATCACGAACAGCACGCGCGCCAGCATCTGGACGACACCGCCTGGGCTTACTTCAGCGGCGGCGCCGCCGACGAGATCACCTTGCGCGCCAACCGCGGCGCCTGGGACGCCCTGCCCCTGTGGCCCCGTGTGCTGCGGCCCCTGGCGGGCGGGCACACGCGGGTGCAACTGCTGGGCCGCACATTGGCGCACCCGCTTTTGCTGGCGCCCATTGCTTTTCAGTGCATGGCCCACCCCGATGGCGAGCTGGCCATGGCCTATGCGGCTGCGGCGCTGGGCGCGGGTGTGGTGCTGAGCACCCAGGCCAGCGTGTCGCTGGAGACCGTGGCCGACACCGTGCTGCCTGACCCGGGCCGGGGGCCGCTGTGGTTTCAGCTGTATCTGCAGCACGACCGTGGCTTTACCCAGGCCCTGGTACAACGCGCCGAAGCCGCCGGTTACGAGGCCCTGGTGCTGACGGTGGACGCGCCCACCAGCGGCGTGCGCGACCGGGAGCGGCGCGCGGGCTTTCGGCTGCCGCCGGGCGTGGGGCCCGTCAACCTGGCGGGCCTGAACGCGCCCGCCACAGCCGCTCTGCAATCCCACCAAAGCGCGCTGTTTGACGCCCTGCTGCACCACGCGCCCACGTGGGACGACATCACCTGGCTGCAGTCCATCACCCGGCTGCCGGTGCTGCTCAAGGGCGTGCTGCACCCGGCCGATGCGCGCCAGGCCGTGTCGGCAGGCGCGGCGGGCCTGATCGTGTCCAACCATGGCGGCCGCACGCTGGACACCGCCCCCGCCACGGCCACGGCGTTGCCGCGCGTGGTCGAGGCGGTACGTGCCGTCGATGCCGCCCTGCCCGTGCTGGTGGATGGCGGCATCCGCCGGGGCACCGATGTGCTCAAGGCCATGGCGCTGGGTGCGTCGGCCGTGCTGGTGGGGCGACCCGCGGTGTGGGGCCTGACCAATGCCGGGGCGGCGGGCGTGGCCCACGTGCTGCGGTTACTGCGCGACGAGCTGGAGATTGCGATGGCGCTCACCGGTTGCGCCACGCTGGCCGATGCGTCGCCCGCGCTGCTGGACGTTGACGCAGCGCAGACCAAGCGTCTTTGACGTCTTTCTCCCTGTTGTCAGGAATGGTTTATTGCAAATGCGATGGATTCGTATTTATAATGCACTTCATTCCATCAACAGCCAGCCACACTGCCTGCCGCCATGATCGTCTGTGTTTGCCGCCGGGTTTCTGACCGTGAGATTGCTCGCCACGCACGCGCTGGCATGAGCTTTGACGAAATCCAGTTCGAGCTGGGCGTTGCCACCCAATGCGGCTGCTGCGAAAGCTGCGCCCGCGACGTGGTCGCACAGTGCAGTGCATCGCGCCCGGTGGCCGCCCTGCACAACGAGGCCGCGCCGCAACCGATCCAGCTTGCCAACTCCATTTTGGAAAGCAAGTCATGGAACTCCTCTCTACACTCGCAGGCAGCTTGATCCTGGTTGCAGGCTCAGCCTGGTGGATCTTCCGCAAATAATTTAGGGTCTTTTTGGCCTCTAGCGCTTGTCCTGCAAGCGTTAGCAGCTATCATTTTTATGTCTCACCCTGATCGTTTTGCGCCCCCCGGGGGCGTCAGTCGCAATGCCGTGATCGTGGGCTCTGTGGTGGCACTGCATGTGGCAGGCATCTGGGCCTTGCAGTCGGGGCTGCTGCGCAAGGCCGCCGAGGTCATTGTCCCGGCGGAACTGCTGAGCGAGTTCATCGCCCCGCCCGCCCCGCCCAAGGTCACCCCCCCGCCCCCGGCGCCACCCCCACCGCCCAAACCTGCCCCCAAGGCAGCCCCGCGCCCGGCGCCCATGCCCGTAGCCATAGCGGACCCAACGCCCGCGCCCAATGCACCCGTCGGCATCACCACACCGCAGCCACCTGCGCCGCCTATTGAGGCACCCGCAGCGCCGCCAGCTCCTGCCCCTGCACCGCCAGCCCCACCCGCACCGCCGCGGATCGAGCTGCCGTCCAGCGACGCGGCCTACCTGAACAACCCCAAGCCCAGCTACCCCGCCATCAGCAAACGCATGGGCGAACAAGGCAAGGTGGTGCTGCGCGTGCTGATCGGCACCGACGGTGCGCCGCAGAAGGTGGAAATCAACAAGTCCAGCGGTTTCGACCGTCTGGACCGCCAGGCCCAGGAGGCGGTCATGCGCTGGCGCTTTGTGCCCGGCAAACGCAATGGCGTGCCAGAGACCATGTGGAACCTGGTCCCCGTCAACTTTGTTCTCGAATAACCAATTCACGCATATCACTGCATTTAGGGGAGTTTTCTCATGGAATCGCAATTCGGCATCGCCAACGTCTGGATCCAGGGTGACTTTGTCACCCGCGCCGTCGCCATCCTGCTGCTGGCCATGTCGCTGGCCTCGTGGATCGTCATCCTCATCAAGGCGCTGGACATCATCAAGTTCAAAAAGCACACCCGCGCCGCCAAAGACTTCTGGCACAGCGAGGACTTTGCTGCCGGCCTGACCAAGCTGGGTTCCGACCCCACCAACCCCTTCCGTCACCTGGCGCTGGAAGGCCGCGAAGCCACTGCCCACCACCGCAACACCAAAGCCCACCTGCACGACACACTGGACGTGAGCGACTGGGTGACGCGCTGCCTGCGTAACACCATTGACGAGTTCACCGCCCGCCTGCAATCGGGCCTGGCCATCCTGGCCTCGGTGGGCTCCACTGCGCCGTTCATCGGCCTGTTCGGCACCGTGTGGGGCATCTACCATGCGCTGCTGGCCATCGGCACGTCTGGCCAGTCCACCATCGACAAGGTGGCCGGCCCCATCGGCGAGGCGCTGATCATGACGGCCCTGGGCCTGGCCGTGGCCATCCCTGCGGTGCTGGGCTACAACGCGCTGGTGCGTGGCAACAAATCCATCCTGGGCGGCCTCAACAGCTTTGCGCATGACCTGCACGCCTACTTTGTGACCGGTGCCCGCGTGAATGCTGGCGGCGAACAAGGCAAGGTGCTGCCCATGAAGAAAGGCGGCTAAGCCATGTCGTTTGGAACCCAAGACGATGCCGATGAGGTGATGAACGAGATCAACATGACGCCGCTGGTCGACGTCATGCTGGTGCTGCTCATCATCTTCATCATCACCGTGCCGGTGATGAAACACTCGGTGAACGTGGACCTGCCCCGCGCCACCAACCAGCCTGAAGACATCAAGCCCGAAACCGTGCGCCTTTCGGTGTCGGCGGACGGCAAGTACTACTGGAACGAGTCGCAGGTGACCGACGAAGAACTGCTGCCCCGCCTGCAGGCCGAAGCCGCCAAGGAGCCTCAACCTGACCTGCACATCCGCGGCGACAAGGAAGTGCGCTACGAACGCGTGGCACAGGCCATGGCTGCGGCCCAGCGCGCTGGCGTGCGCAAGATCGGTTTTGTGACCGACCCCGCGCCTTGAGCATCTGAACCGCCCCTTTAACAAAGCTTCTGCCCGGCCAGCCATTCGCTGACCGGGCAGTTCGCGTTTCAAGGGTCGGGTTGGGCCATAGATCGTTGATGCAGGGGTGCTACCACTGCGCTCTTGCCGCGCTGGGTTGCACCATCAATGACAGCTCGATGCAGACCTCAGAAAAAGAACAAAAAGAAACACAGAAATCGCTTGACCAGTTATTGCGAATCGTTATCATTAGCAAAACGCACTGCAACGCAACAGGAAAACTCTTCATGCAAGCCACTCTGACCGCCGCCTCGCTCCTGCGTAATGTTCCATCCGATCTGCCCGTCTCACATACAGACCGCGACACGGCCCACTCGGCCAACGCCGTAGCAGGTGCAGTAGACAGCAGCGCCCTGCTTCAGGGTCAAAAAGCGGTTGCCATCAGCCACAACGGCTCGGTGTACCGCCTGCAGGCCACCAAGCTGGGCAAGCTCATCCTGACCAAGTAATTCATCGCACTTGGCTCCAAGTTTCATCGTGGGGCGACTCCCGGGCTTGCAACAAGCTCGACAGGGTCGTTTTTGCCAGCCAACGGGTTCGCCCGCGTAGCCAGGCTTTTTTTCTGCCCTGACATCCCGCCCCAGGATTCATTGACCCACAAAAAAACCGGCCACTGAGCCGGTTTTTTTGTTGTGCAAGAAAAATTCAAGCCATTTTGGACTCTAGCGCTTGATGGATAAGCGCTAGAAGCTATCAATAAAATAGCAAATCGGGCAAGCCACTGCGTTCAGAGTCCCAGCGCCGCAATCCCCGCGCGCGCAATCTGCGCGTCTTCGGTGGACTTGACGCCGCTGACGCCAACGGCTCCCAGGCACTGCCCGTCTTTCAGGATCGGCACGCCGCCTTCAAGCAAACCGTCGATGCCAGGGGCGCTCAGGAAGGACATGCGGCCACCGTTGACCACGTCCTCATACACCTTGCTCTCGCGGCGCCCCAGGGCGGCTGTGCGGGCTTTGGAAGGGGCAATATGCGACGACACGGCCGCCGCACCGTCCAGACGTTGCAGCCACAGCAGATGGCCACCATCGTCGACGATGGCAATGGTCACGGCCCAGTTGTTCTTCAGGGCTTCGGCTTCGGCCGCTGCTGCGACGGCCTTGACGTCAGACAGTTCGAGTTCGTGTTTTGTTTTCATGGTGCGATCCAAAAGGGAAGAAGGAAAAGGAGGATGTGCGGCCGCCAATGGGCCAGGCGGGCACACGAAGCAGCAAGCATAGCGGCATCGCAACGACACTTCACCCCCACCCAGGGTGAAAGAACCCTTACCAAAAGTAGGTGACGGGATGCGGGTATTGCAGGGCCAAAAACCATCACCAATTAAAATTTGCAGGGTCTGCGCTGTGCAGGCCAACAAGGAGAGACACAAGATGAATGACAACGTCACCACCCTGGGCCACTCTGCGGGCTATGGCATCTCGCAGGAAGAGCGCCACAAGGTGCTTCGCAATACATACTGGCTGCTCGCACTGAGCATGCTTCCCACCGTGCTGGGCGCCTGGGTAGGCGTTGCCACCGGTATCACCCGCTCGCTGAGCGGCGGCATCGGCCTGATCGTGTTCCTCGGCGGCGCGTTCGGCTTCATGTATGCCATCGAAAAGACCAAGCGCTCGGCCGCTGGTGTGCCGGTGCTGCTGGCGTTCACGTTCTTCATGGGCCTGATGCTGTCGCGCATGATCGGCATGGTGCTGGGCTTCAAGAACGGAACCGACCTGATCATGACGGCGTTTGCCGGCACCGCAGGCGTGTTCTTCGTGATGGCCAGCCTGGCCAGCGTGGTCAAGCGTGACCTGTCGGGCATGGGCAAGTGGCTGACCGTGGGCGCGCTGGTGCTCATGGTGGGCGCTGTGATCAACGTTTTTGTCGGATCCACCGCCGGCATGATGGCGATCTCGGTGGCTGCCATCGGTATCTTTAGCGCCTTCATGCTGTATGACTTGAAGCGCATTCTGGATGGCGGCGAAACCAACTACATCAGCGCCACGCTGGCCCTGTACCTGAGCATCTTCAACGTGTTCCAGAGCCTGCTGGCCCTGCTGGGGATCATGGGTGGGGAACGGGATTGATCTGCGCTGCGCAGGTTGGATTCGGCTCAAAAGGCTCCCTCGGGAGCCTTTTTTCTTGGGCGCACATCAGGGTCAAGCCTCAATAGAACGGCTTGCATGCCGATAATGCAAGTACATGTATCGCAAAACCCCCTCCACCTTGCTGCGTCTGCTGGCCGTCACTGGCGTCCTGCTGCTGGCCGCGTGCGACAAGATTCCGGGCATGGGCCCGGACCCGCGCGTGGCGCAGCGTGATGAGGAGGCCAAGGCCATCGGCGGCGCCTGCCGCTACGCGCTGCGGGGGCTGGAAGACTGCTACACCCTGAACCCTAAGGCCGCCAAGGCATCGGTGTTTGCAGGCTGGA
Source organism: Acidovorax sp. (assembly GCF_046314175.1). Classification (GTDB taxonomy): domain Bacteria; phylum Pseudomonadota; class Gammaproteobacteria; order Burkholderiales; family Burkholderiaceae_C; genus Acidovorax. Next base: position 17,122 of record NZ_JBKBXG010000022.1, read on the forward strand.
AGGACATGGACGCCTACATGCGCGAGAACAAGCTCGAAGGCACACCCTCGGTGCTCGGCAAGGCAGAAAAGCCAGAGCGCACCGAAAAACCTACCGACCTCGAGACCGAAACCCGCGAGCCCGCGTCAGGCGGCAACCGCAGCTGATGCGTTGGCCGCATTCTGGCGACTGAGGGCCGGTCATTAAATCACAGCATCCCAGAGAGACGTTTGCCACCGCTGGGGTGCCAGGTAATCCTCAGAGCCTGAGTGCCCCCAACAACGCGTTCTTCAGACCCGATCAAACACCGCCATGCTCTCCACATGCGCGGTGTGCGGAAACATATTCACCATGCCCGCTGCCGTGCATTGATAGCCTGCCAGATGCACCAGCAGCCCAGCGTCTCGCGCCAGAGTGGCCGGGTTGCAGCTGACGTAGACGATGCGTTTGGGCGGCGTCCACCCTTCGGCACCCGCAGGCAAAGGCCCAGCGCCCTCTGCACCGATACGGGCCTGCTCGATGTCTGCCAGCGCCTTGGCCAAGGCGAATGCTCCTTCGCGCGGTGGGTCCACCAACCACTTGTCGGCCGATCCGTCGGCCACCAGCATTTCGGGCGTCATATCGAACAAGTTGCGCGCTACAAAATTCGTAGCTGCCAGCGCTTTATGGTCCTGCGCTATAGCCTGATTTAATGCATAGTTTTCGCGCGAACGGGCCACCAAGGCTTCGCTACCCTCAATGCCCAGAACCTCGCGCGCCTGCGTCGCCAGCGGCAGCGTGAAGTTGCCCAGGCCGCAGAACCAGTCGATCACACGCTCATGGGGCTGCACATCCAGCAGGCGCAGCGCACGCGACACCAGCACGCGGTTGATGTGCGGATTGACCTGCGTGAAGTCGGTGGGCTTGAACGGCATGGTGATGCCGAAGTCTGGCAGCGCATACGACAGCAGCTCGCCGCCTTCGTCCAGCAGCTTGACGGTGTCGGGGCCCTTGGGCTGCAGCCACCATTGCACGTGGTGCTCGGCTGCAAAGGCGCGCAACCGGGCGATGTCGTCCGCGCTCAGCGGCTCCAGGTGGCGCAGGACCAGCGCGGTCACGTTGTCGCCGCAGGCCAGCTCGATCTGGGGGCAGGTGTCGCGCGCATCCATGCCGGCAATCAGCGCGCGCAGGGGCATCAGCATGGCGTCGACATGGGGGGGCAGCACGGGGCATTGCTGCATGTCGGCCACATAGCGGCTCTTGCGTTCATGAAAGCCGATCAGCACCTGGCCCTTTTTGATCACATGCCGCACTGACAGGCGGGCGCGATAACGGTAGCCCCAGGACGGCCCCTCGATGGGGCGCAGCATGGTCTGGGCTTTGACCTTGCCCAGGTGCCAGAGGTTGTCTTCCAGCACGCGCTGCTTGACGGCAACCTGGGCGCCCACGTGCAGATGCTGCATCTTGCAGCCGCCGCAGGCACCGGCATGCAGGCCAAAGTGCGGGCAGCCGGGGCGCACGCGCTGCGACGATTCGCGATGAATCGCTAGCAGGCTGGCTTGTTCCCAGTTGTTCTTCTTGCGGTGGGTGTTGGCGGTGACCAGCTCGAAGGGCAGCGCGCCTTCGATGAAGATGACCTTGCCGTCGGGTTTGCGGGCAACGCCCTGCGCATCAAGGTTCATCGACTGGACTTGCAGCCAGCCTTCAGGGAAATCGGATGCGCCTTGTTCAGACGGTTCAAACGAGGGGGATAGTTCTTTTGGTTCGCTCATCCCCCAATTGTCTCAGGCCCGAGGCCGCCTTGACCTGGGGCTGGACGGCATCAAACGCTCAGCTGCGGTCTGCGCGGGCGGGGCGCCCACCCTGCATGGCGCGTTGTGCAGAGGCCAGCGGCAGTTTGTTGATGGTGAGATCACAGCCGTGGTTGTCGGGTGAGAACACCAGCGTAGAGCCGGGCGCCACCAAGGGCAGCGTTTCATGGATCTGGCGGGACATGTCGATCGGCGGCTCAGGGGCGCGGTAAACAAGGTCCTTGTCAGGGCCGTAAACCAGGTAGCACGAGGCGGCAGCCGACTGGCTGAAAAGGGTCGCCACGAGGGCAACGGCAGCGTATGGCAAGGCAGTCATGGGTCTTCTCCTCAATCGGGCAAATCTGCAGCCGATTATGCGGGCTTATGCCGCACGAGCCAATGCGGCTGTGGCTTTCAGGCCGCTTTGGGGTGCCAATGCCACCTCTGCAGTCAACGCACCACCAAGTGATTGGTGTGCTTGACCTCTTCCATCACTGCGTAGGTGCGCGTCTCACGCACGCCGGGCAACTGCCACAGCACATTGCCCGCAAACAGGCGGTAGGCGTTCATGTCGGCCGAGCGGGTTTTGAGCAGGTAGTCGAACCCGCCCGCCACCATGTGGCATTCCATGATCTCGGGGTGCACCTGCACAGCGGCTTTGAACTGGTCGAACACATTGGGCGTGGTGCGGTCGAGCAGAACCTCCACAAACACCAGCATGCCTGCGCCCAGCTTCAGCGGGTTGAGGCGGGCCTCGTAGCCCAGGATGAAGCCATCGCGCGTCAGGCGTTGCACGCGCGCCAGCACCGCCGTGGGCGACAGGGCTACCGCCTCGGCCAGCTTGAGGTTGGCAATGCGGCCGTCCTCCTGCAGGATTGACAGAATCTTGCGGTCGATGCGATCCAGATCGGATTCTGTTTGCATTGGGGTTAGCGATTTATTCGGATTGATTGTCGATTTTCGACCATTTATTCACCACAAGTCCAAGGATCATCGCTGTCAGTAAGCCAAACCTTCGAAAGACACCGCCATGACGCAGCCCAACGCCTTGTCCTCTGCCCCGTTCGCTGACTTCGCCCCCCGCACCCCGCTGAATAACCCGCTGCGCGCCGCCATCACCGCTGCCACCCGCCGCCCGGAGCCCGAAGCCCTGGCCCCGCTGCTGGCCCAGGCCCGCCTTCCTGCCGATCAAGCAGCATCGGCCGAACAACTGGCCCTGCGCATTGCCAAGGCACTGCGCGAACGCAAGGCCAGCGCCGGGCGCGCGGGCATCGTGCAGGGGCTGCTGCAAGAGTTTTCGCTGTCGTCGCAAGAGGGCGTGGCGCTGATGTGTCTGGCCGAGGCGCTGCTGCGCATCCCCGACAAGGCCACGCGGGATGCGCTGATCCGCGACAAGATCAGCCACGGCCAGTGGGATGCCCACCTGGGCAAGAGCCCGTCACTGTTCGTCAACGCCGCCACCTGGGGCCTGCTCATCACCGGCAAGCTGGTGGCCACGCACAGCGAAGGCAGCCTGGGTAACTCGCTCAGCCGCCTGATCGGCAAAGGCGGCGAGCCCCTGATCCGCAAGGGCGTGGACATGGCCATGCGCATGATGGGCGAGCAGTTTGTGACCGGCGAAACCATCGACGAAGCCCTGCGCAACGCCCGCACGATGGAAGCCGAGGGCTTTCGCTATTCGTACGACATGCTGGGCGAAGCTGCACTGACCAGCGAAGATGCCAAGCGCTATTACGCCTCGTACGAGCAGGCCATCCACGCGATTGGCAAGGCCTCTGCCGGGCGCGGCATCTACGAAGGGCCGGGCATCTCCATCAAGCTCTCGGCCCTGCACCCGCGCTACAGCCGCGTACAGTTTGGCCGCGTGATGGACGAGCTGTACCCGCTGGTGTTGCGCCTGACCGCGCTGGCCCAGCAGTACGACATTGGCCTGAACATCGACGCCGAAGAAACCGACCGCCTGGAGCTGTCGCTGGACCTGCTGGAGCGCCTGTGCCACGAGCCCACCCTTGCGGGCTGGAACGGCATTGGCTTCGTCATCCAGGCCTACCAAAAGCGCTGCCCCTTCGTCATCGACTACGTGGTCGACCTGGCCCGCCGCAGCCAGCGCCGGCTGATGGTGCGCCTGGTCAAGGGCGCGTACTGGGACAGCGAAATCAAGCGCGCCCAAGTCGATGGCCTGGAGGACTACCCTGTCTACACCCGCAAGGTGCACACCGACATTTCGTACATCGCCTGCGCCAAGAAGCTGCTGGCCGCGCCCGAGGCCGTGTACCCCCAGTTCGCCACGCACAACGCCGAAACGGTGGCCACCATCTACCAACTGGCGGGCAGCAACTACTACGCGGGGCAATACGAGTTCCAGTGCCTGCACGGCATGGGCGAGCCGCTGTATGAGCAGGTGGTGGGCATCATCACCGCCGGTAAATTGGGCCGCCCCTGCCGCATCTACGCCCCCGTGGGCACGCACGAAACCCTGCTGGCCTACCTGGTGCGCCGCCTGCTGGAGAACGGTGCCAACACCTCGTTCGTGAACCGCATTGCCGACGAAACGATTGCACTCGATGAACTGGTGCGCAGCCCCGTGTTGGTAGTGGACCAGCAAGCCGCTTTGGAAGGCACCGCCGGACTGCCCCACCCCCGCATTGCCACGCCGCAGGGCCTGTATGGCGCCCACCGCACCAACTCGCGCGGGCTGGATCTGTCGAACGAAAACACGCTCACAGAACTGGCCGCCACGCTGCAAGCCACGGCGGCCCATGCCTGGACAGCGGCCCCTCTGCTGGGCGCCGATGCCCCCGCAGGCCCCACCCAGCCTGTGCGCAACCCTGCCGACCACGGCGACGTGGTGGGCCAGGTGCAAGAGGCCACCACCGCCGATGTGGACCATGCCCTGGCCCACGCACAGGCAGCCGCAGCCCCCTGGGCTGCCACACCGCCCGCTGAGCGCGCAGCGGCCCTGCTGCGCACCGCCGACTTGCTGGAAGCGCGCATCCAGCCCCTGCTGGGCTTGCTGATGCGCGAAGCGGGCAAAAGCGCCAGCAACGCTGTGGCCGAGGTGCGCGAGGCCGTGGACTTCCTGCGCTACTACGCGGCCCAGGTGCAAAGCACCTTCGACAACGCCACCCACATCTCGCTGGGCCCGGTGGCCTGCATCAGCCCCTGGAACTTCCCGCTAGCCATCTTCATGGGCCAGGTCGCCGCCGCACTGGCCGCAGGCAACCCCGTGCTGGCCAAGCCAGCAGAGCAAACCCCGCTGATCGCTGCCGAGGCCGTGCGCCTGCTGTGGCAGGCCGGTGTGCCCCGCGCCGCCGTGCAGTTGCTGCCCGGCCAGGGCGAGACCGTGGGCGCACGTTTGATTGGCGATGCGCGCGTGATGGGCGTGATGTTCACCGGCTCCACCGAAGTCGCCCGCATCCTGCAGCGCACCGTGGCCGGTCGGCTCGATGCCGCAGGCCGCCCCATTCCGCTGATTGCCGAAACCGGCGGGCAGAACGCGATGATCGTGGACTCGTCCGCGCTGGTGGAACAGGTGGTGGGCGATGCCGTGTCGTCCGCCTTTGACAGCGCAGGCCAGCGCTGCTCGGCCCTGCGCGTGTTGTGCGTGCAGGAAGACGCTGCCGACCGCGTGGTGGAGATGCTGCAAGGTGCCATGGGTGAACTGCGCGTGGGCAACCCTGGCGAGTTACGCGTGGACGTGGGCCCGGTGATCGACGCCGAGGCGCAGGCAGGCATTACCCAGCACATCGAAAAGTTCAAGGCCCAAGGCCACCGCGTGTTCCAGCACCCGAATCACGTTTCTGCAGTCAGCGCACCGGGCACCTTTGTGCCCCCCACACTCGTCGAGCTGAACCACATCGGCGAGCTGCAACGCGAAGTCTTCGGCCCCGTGCTGCACTTGGTGCGCTACGCCCGCAATGACCTCGACCAACTGCTCGACCAGATCAATGCCACCGGCTACGGACTGACCCAGGGCGTGCACACCCGCATCGACGAAACCATTGCCCGCGTGGTCAACCGTGCCCACGCCGGCAACGTGTACGTGAACCGCAACATGGTCGGCGCCGTGGTGGGCGTGCAGCCCTTTGGCGGTGAAGGCCTGTCGGGCACCGGGCCGAAAGCAGGCGGGCCGCTGTACCTGCTGCGTTTGCTCTCGCAGCGCCCGGCCGATGCGCTCGCCCGCACCTTTGCCGACGCCGACCGCGCCACGCCGCCCGAGGAAGCTGGGCGCGAACGCCTGCTGGCGCCGCTCACCACCCTGCAGCAATGGGCACAGAGCCAAGGCAACGCAGCGCTTGCCAGCACCTGCCAGCGATTTGCCCAGCAAACCCAAAGCGGTACCGCCCGCACCCTGCCCGGCCCCACGGGCGAGCGCAATGTCTACACCTTGGCTCCACGTGCCCGCGTGCTGTGCGTAGCGCAAGGTGTGAACGACCTGCTGGTGCAGACAGCTGCCGTGCTCGCCAGCGGCGGCACCGCCCTGTGGCCCAACGCCCAGGCCCACCTGCGCACGCCATTGCCCACGCTGGTGCAAGCGCAGATCCTGCTGCAGGACAACACGCTGAACGACGGCACGCTGGAGCTGGATGCCGTGCTACACCACGGCGACGCCCCCTCACTGCAGGCAGTGTGCACCGCCCTCGCCCGCCGCGCCGGGCCCATCGTGGGCGTGACCGCGCTGCAGCCCGACGCCACAGACATTCCGCTGGAGCGTCTGATCATCGAGCGCGCCCTCAGCGTGAACACGGCGGCGGCCGGGGGCAATGCGAGCCTGATGACAATTGGCTGACTGCCGGATACGGGGCTGCTATCAGCCACGGAGGGAATATGAATGAAATTGGCCGCTAGCGCTTACTGGCAAAGCGCTAGCAGCTATATATTCAGTAGCATCTCAAGACTGGGATGCCAACGGCAGGTTGAGCAGCAGGTTCTGCGGCTTGATGCGCAGCACCCCATCCGCCGTGGTAGCCAGCCCCAGATACACCGGCTTGCCAGCCACGTCGGCGCGCATCTCGGCCGGGCTGGCAAAGGTCAGCATGAACAGGCTCACCAGCCGCGCCATGCGCTCGGCATCCACAGGGCGGTCCTGGTACAGATCGTTCAGGATGGCGGTGGACTCCACATCCAGCCCCACATGCCAGCGCCACGCGCTGTCGGTGATCTGGTGTGCGGGCTCTATCGACACCTGCACGCCCAGAAAATGCAGCACCCAACGCTCCAGCACCCGCGCCAGCGCCTTCAGCCCCGAGCGAGCACGAGTCATCTTGAAGGTCAGGCCGTGGCTCAGGTCCTGCGTCAGCTCATGGGTCAGGTCCAGCAGAAAGCGGTACCGACCGCTGTCTTGCCAGTACTGCGCCGCGTTGTCGGCGCCCAGCACCTGCATGTCGATGCGCGGCTGCAGCGTGCCACTTTCCAGCAGCAACCGCCCCACGTCGCCGAGGCCCGCGGTTTCATTCAGCATGTCCAGCGTGCCACGGTCGCCCGCCAGCATTTGCCCGTCTTGCAGGGCAAGGCGCTGCGGCCGGAAAAACATTTCGGCAGCACGTGCTTGCACCGCGTCATTGCAGTCTTCAAGCAAATTGCGCAGCATTGCCTGCACCATCGCATCGATGAACACGACCGGGATCGTAATGGCGCCACCCCGCATGAGCTGCAGGTAATAGGCCTCCAGCGTGCCCGCACCCAGCAAGCCATCGCGAAACCGCAGGAACACAGCGTAGTTCTCGCGGGCGTCGTCGTCCTGCACAGCAACAAGCTCTTGTGCTGCCACCACCCGCGCGGGCTGAGCGGCCAAGGATTCATGCAGCGCGATCTCTGCGGCACATGACTCGGGCACCAGCGCCAGTTCAGGCCGGTCCAGTATCACTTGCAGATAGGCATCGGTCGGCACGAGCCAGCCGCGTGCGTTGCGCGCCAATGCATGAAAGCCGCAGTGGGGCCAGAAGTCGGTGGCGAGGGTCATAGGTCTCTGGTGCGCATCAGTGGCGAGAGCAGGTTCATTCCCACTCAATTGTCAACCGGAACGAAAGCTTGGACTTCTTCGTTCCGTGTTGCACCAATTGAGATAGAACGAGTGATTCGTCCAAGGTCGTCCATACCGTCAGCTTTACCGTCATAGTTTTTTGTCGATTTGGATGTAGTCCAGAAAAACCCAACGGCACCCTGCCCCGTCCGAACATACAGCAAATTTGACGGCATTTGGTTGTTCATTGAACTTCCATGGATTTGAGTACGTCCGCAACCACGGCATCGCTTTGCGTGGCATTCCCCCTACAGCCGTGCGAACTTGCGCCGGGTCATTGCGCTTTGGGCAAATGTCTCTCAACAAAATCCAGAATGTCGCTCCGCGTAATGTCCGTGAACTTGTTGCTGCTACAGATGGGGAACGGGTTGTATTTGTTGAGCGCCCGAGTGCACACGTTGTCTTCCGCCCGACGACCGACACCTCGGGTTGGCGAGTCCCATGCGTGCGTAGCGCCCTCAAAGTTTGTCCACTTCTCGACGCCCTTGAATACTTTGTCCACGTTGCACTGAGACAGCGGTGTGGCCGTGTCGGCAGTTCCGGTGAAAGCGATCACAGGTCCCACATAGTTGCCCAGCGGAGGAGCGTCTTCGCGATCTGTACTGCCGCTGGGTGAACGACCAAAAATGGACTCTTTCACATAGCAGTTGGGGTACAGCGAAACACCCCCAGCCAGAAGCGACTTCACTTCGCCACTCAGGTTGTGGTTTGTGAATGCGCGCAGCACCGTCCACCCGCCTTGGCTGTCGCCAATCACGAACGTCTTCTTGGGATCAGCACCTTCGGATCGCGTGAACCGAGCAGCGGCGATCAGATCGAGCACACGCATGTTGGCACCGAAGCGGGTCCAACTGAGCCAGTTTTCAGTGCGCCCCCGCGACCAGTACGAATCGAGAATCAGAATGTTGGCGTCGAGATTGCGCTTAGCCCACACAGCGGTGTCTAAATTGCCGGGTGCCACACCATGACCACCATGAACGATGATGATGGTGGGACGCTCGAACACTCGACCATTCTGTGCTGTCCAGCTAGAGAACAGCATGCCCTTACCGTCATAAGAGGGAACGTTGGCTGCAAACAAGTTGAGCCCGTTGTTCACCAGTGGCCGCTCCATGTTCCAGCCATGGACGATGCCGGTGGGTGCTGCACGGTGATAGGCGGCTGGTACTTTTCAACAGGGATCACATCGTCATTTGCATGGCTGGTCATTGAAGCCACGCCGATAGCCATCACGGCGACTAGGCGAGAAAGAGCCTTGAGAAATCGTCTGGTCATGAGAATGCTCTTTTTGTTGTGTGATCCATCAGGGAAGCTGCAGAGGCCGTGAGTCCACAGGCATCCCATAGCGATCAAGCTCCTTTGCGCTTATCGCGGACATTGCGTCACCCTGACAGCGCAAATCCGCAATGCGCTTGCCACTCTGCTCCACCACAACTCCCTTGCGTCCATTTTCACCGTCAGCGGCATAAACGACATAGCGATAGTTACCCTTGTCGAAGGACAGGAAGTTCACTGCCGTACTGTCTTGAACGACCTGTGAGCCACGTTGGAAAGCTGAAGCCGCACCAGTTCCAGCGCTCGGATACTCCATCTCCACTGCGCCTTCCAGCGGTGCTATCCGGTATGTCAACTGCTCATTGCCACCAGCGCGGCCAGTACACACCGAGGCGCGCTTCTTGCCGGTGGAGCACGCAAAGATCGGGGTCTCAGCAGCCGTGCATAGGTGCGGCACGGTCACAGCCGGAGCAACAGCTGTCACGTTGGCTGGCGGAGTGACCGGCGCTGCAGCGGGTGCCGTATTTGCAGGCGCTGGTACAGCTGCAGCTGGCGAAGGCTGGGCGACTGGTGAAACCTCTGCTGGAGTTGGCTCCGATGGCTTTGCCTCGGCCGCTGGTGGAACTTCACCAGCAATCTTGGCAATCTCCGCTTCGCTCTTGTCGAACACCCGGAGCATCGCCAGATCGTGGAACAACCCCATGAACGCCAAGTGCCCCGTGAGCTTGACCAGTATCTCTTTGCCGTCTTCGGTACGCTGGACGGTGTAGGTCACATTGCCCTTGACCGTATTGCCATCCAACGCGGCGCCTTGAGGCTCATACGTGCCGCGCAGGTGATTGAGCATCCGTTGATCTGCGGGGATCGCGTCTTGCGGCATCACAGCCATAAGGACCGCTGAGCAGGTCTTCTTCCCTGTCGATTCGTCGCTGCGAGCGGTAGTGATGGACTCCACGTTGACTTTGGTGTTCTTGCTCGTGATCTGCACACTGCGCTGACGCTCAGGGCTCATGCTGGCATGCTCTTTGTCAAAGCTCTGCTGGTAAATCTGCTGCACCAGCGATACCGTGGCCGGATCAGCGCAGGACGGTGTTTTGTCACCGCATGCAGCCAGCAAAACCATGGACGTTGCCGCCAAAGTCACGGCGGTAGTTCTTTTGGGATTCATTTTTTCTTCCTGTTGGTTGTAAAAATTTGTGCCTCTCAAGGAACATTCTGGCATGCAATGTTCCTTATAAGACGTTTCCTCAGCAGGCACATTTCGAGAGCCTGTGGAGCATGTCACGGACTGCTCCACAGAAACAAAGCACTGCCAGCGAGACGCTGGTTCAGCGCCGCCGCAAGGTGCGACTCATACCGAATGCCATCACGTTGGCGGTCGGTCAGAACCTGCGGCACTTCCGTGAGCAAAGCGGGATGACGCAGTTGGAATTGGCAATGAGTGCCGAGGTGGAGCGCACTCGGGTGTCCAAACTGGAGTTGGGTCTGGTGAATCCGAGTGTTTTGACGCTGGCCACCATCTGCCACGTGCTGGACATCACCCTGGCCGACTTGTTCGGCGGCATTCGGCTGGCACATCCACCCACGACTGAGGGCGGGACCCTGCGCCGGGCCAATCAAGCTGTGCTCGATAAGAAGCCTGCAGCCAAGCGCGCCAAAGTACCGGGTAAAGCTGCCGCCAAGTAGCCTCTGGTCAGCTCGCTTCAGCTGCTCACAACCACTGTCAGTCGCAGCTTGTCTACCAAAGTCGGGGCAGGCGCTGCCGCAAACCACAGTTCAGAACAAGCTGCCACCGCACTATGGAACGCGCTGGATACCGCCCTGCACTGATCCAGATGCAAGCCGGAGCCGCCGCGTAGCACCACGATGACGGTCGATGGTGGTGAAACCTGCTTTGCGGTGGCCGTGATGCCGTCGTGGAGCATGGTTTGCAGGTCGCAGTGATGGCCGGTAACGACATGGCTCCATGTGGACCGCCCCCAACGCGCCATTACCGCGCTCAGATCGCCCCAGTCCAATGCTGGCATCGCGTCTGGCTCTGTCGCCGCCCACAGATCGTCAAGAACCCATTCCGAGTACACGACCGAAGGAGTTGGCATGCACACCAGAGCCAGCTTCTGCAAACATTCGCGCCGGTTCACTGTCATGACGTTCTCCGCACACGTATGGCTGCGAGCAACCGCACTGCCTCGGGTTGCCAAGACTCAGACTCATGCATCCAGATGATCAACTTCTGCTTGGGCTCTTTGTGCCAGCCAGGCTTGGCACGTCGGCTACCGGGACCGGCATCTGGCAAACGCAGCCGTGCGTTATGGGCGTGGAAACATGGTTCTGCGCCACCACTGTCCAGTAGCAGGATGCGCTGCGGAAAGTGACTTTGACCGACCTCCAATCCCTCCACACCTACCGCGAGAGCCCAGTGCTTGGTACGGTGATGCTTTACCGAGGCAAATGCAATGGCAACCAGATCACCCTGCATGAGCCATTTGACGGCGGGGGCATCCACGTCGTGCTCAATGCAGTAGCGCGCGGTCAGTTCGAGTGGCAGGCCGAGGCGATTTACTTCATCCGCCCAATCTTTGGGATTGATGCCAGTGAAGTAGTACGGGGACATTGCGGTCCACACTGCGGCGGCTACACCATGCTTGCGCCGTGACATGTCGTGCAGTGCTGACGCCTTGGCAAGTCCAAGAATCACAAGCAGCATCGCCAGCATGTGAGTCCCGCAAGATGCGTCCAGTACCGATTGCTGCATGAAAACCGGCACCGGCTCTTCGCGCTTTTGTTGAACGGTGAGTGCATAGCCTGTCTGCAGCGCCGCGTGGACGCGCTGGAACGTATAAGACGGCTCAGCGCGCTTCGATGAGACGGCTTTGGACATATCAATACTCATCTGGACGAAGCAGCGTCGTGAAGCTCCTATCGGCTTCAGAGATGATCCAGAGCGTTGGCAGTGACGAACGCTTGTCTCTGGGCGTTGCAGCCAGTCGCTCTGCATCGACAAGCCGATAGCAACTCAGAATCCGCAACTCGAATAGCGTGAGCTCGAGTAAGCGCGCTATCGAATCAAGATTCGTGGCAACACGTGATCCAGCTACTGGTGAAGGTCGTCTGATTTTCTCAAAGCAACCTGCCAGTACGGCAGGGGCTTTTGGCATCGACAACTCAACTTGATTTCCGTCTCCGTCTCTCCCCAGAAAGTTGGGAAGGTCGCCGGCGAAGACCGGCATTTTTTTGTAACCGAGTTCGCGCCAGCACATTTGCTCAACGTTACGACTGGCCGAGATCAATTCTTCACCTTTTAGCAACGAGGGCAGCAAAGAACCGAGACGAAGCAACAGCACGCTCATGCCATAACGATGGAGCGAGACATTCACCAAATTCGCAGCACGCATTGCAATAAAACAATAAATAGTTATATTATAATTGTTTTATATAATATTTTAGCATAACAAAAAGCGCGACGTACGGAAATTGTTTGACAACTGTATAAATTTACATATATTTATACAAACAAGCGAACTGGTGGACTCCACCAGTTACACTCAATCGATGAGAACGACTGCCAACTTTGCGAGCTCTGTGCATTTTTCAGGACATGAGACTTTTCCGCTTCGACAGATGTGGCTGAAGAAAGCTTTCGATCAATCCGTTGGAGGGCTCGTATCAAAAAGTACGTTCACTGACGAGAACGCGATTGCCTCGTTCGGGGTGGGCAAAAACATGGTTGCGTCAATTCGTCACTGGGCAATAGCCTGTGATGTGCTACGCGACTCTGAGACCGATGCACGCGCTTTTAAAGTCTCCCCGATCGCGGAGTTAGTCTTCGCAGACGACGGGTTAGACCCATATGCAGAGCACCCCTCAACAGCGTGGCATGCACATTGGTGGCTCGCAGGCAAAGGTCATAGAGCCACCACATGGCGATGGCTTTTCAATAACGTGACCGCCCCAACCTTCACGCGCCAAGAGCTCGAGGGCCCTCTAGAGGATTTCGCACGAAAGCTCGACCCCAAGCGTCGCATCTCGGTCTCAACGCTCTCGCGCGACTTGGAGACCTGCCTCCGCAGCTACGCCCCGCGTTTTGCAGGCGGTTCTCCTGAAGATCTTGCCGAACCACTGCTTGGAGAGCTTGGCCTACTGCAGGAGGTCCACAAAGGCCAATATGCTTTCCGCCGAGGGCCCAAGGTCACGCTGCACGACGGCCTTTTCGCCTATGCACTTCTCGACTACTGGGACAGCGCGGCAGAAGGTCTGAGCTCCATGGCTTTCGAGACCATCGCCTATGGCGATGGCTCGCCGGGCCGCGTGTTCAAGCTCGACGAAAATTCGGTGGCAGAGCGGCTGATGGGCCTTGCCGACCTCACGGACGGCTTCCTTTCTTGGACCGACACAGCTGGCCTGCGCCAAGTCCACAAGAAACTCGGTGACTCTGAAGAGACGCGCCGAGACATGATTCGAAGAGCCTATGACTGACAACAAAGGCCAAGTGCTATCGGACTTCGTCCGAATCTCGCGCCACTACCAACGCTCAATCCGCGTGGACGCGGATTTGGGCCGCCTTGACGCCTTTGCAGGCTACATCTGCCACTCGACCGCCACCTCCATCTTGGAGAACATGGCTCGGCAGATAACGGAGACTAATCAACGCTCGTTCACCTGGACTGGCCCTTTTGGTGGCGGAAAGTCGTCCCTTGCCGTGGCTATCGCGAGCGCGCTGCATCCCGAAAAGAATCTTAGAGCCCACGCCCGCACTGCACTAAAGCTGGGTTCGATGTCCGCCTTCGACAAAGCATTCCCCGTCCGGAAGGGGTGGCTGTTGGTTCCAGTCGTGGGTAAGCGTGGAAGCGTTGTCGCCGAGCTCAACGCAGCGCTACGAAAAGCGAAGGGCAAAGGCACGGATAACCGCAAGGTGTCTCCGACCAACTTGATCAATGAGCTGGTTCAAACCGCAGAGGATCGCTCGCAAGATGGCGTGCTTATCATCCTCGACGAAATGGGAAAGTTCCTAGAGGCTTCGGCGCTCGGGCACGGTGATGACGTCTATTTTTTCCAAGAGCTCGCGGAAGCTGCGGCCCGCGCCAATGGCAAGCTTGTCGTCATCGGCGTGCTGCACCAATCCTTCGCCCAATACGGCGCGCGGCTAGGCACCGATACCCGCGACGAGTGGACCAAGGTCCAGGGGCGTTACATCGACTTGCCTTTTGTCGCCGCCAGCGACGAGGTTGTGGAACTCATTGGCCGAGCCATCGAGGCCGAGCGCAGCCCTGAATGGATGCTCGACGCGTCCAACACAATTGCTGATTCCATCCGCTCGCGCCGTCCTGCTGTCGGTGCAAAGTTTGCCGACGCGCTGGCGACTTGCTGGCCGCTACATCCGGCCATGGCCGCGCTGCTTGGACCAATCTCTAAGCGACAGTTTGGGCAAAACGAACGAAGCACTTTCGGATTTCTGGCATCGGTGGAACCCCATGGCTTTCATTCTTACCTGCAAGCTACGCCGATCAAGTCCGCTACTTGGTATCGCCCGGACAACTACTGGGACTATCTGCGCTCAAACCTGGAGCCTGCGATCCTCGCCTCGCCCGACGGACATCGTTGGTCGCAAGCGGTTGAAGCCATCGAGCGCACCGAAGCAAAGACTGGCAATCCGTTACTGGTCGAATTGATCAAGAACATCGCTGTCATCGATTTGTTCCGCAACGGCTCGGGCCTGGCTGCCGACTTGGCGGTCTTGGGCGCGATCTTTTACAAAGTACCCTTAACAGAAATCGAGAAGGGGCTCGAAGAGCTTGCACGCATGCGCGTAGCCCTCTTCAAGAAGCACATTGGTGCTTGGTCCGTTTTTGAGGGCAGCGACTTCGACATCGACGCGGCTATCGCAAAGGCGTTGGCCGCCTCGCCTGGCGTCGATTACAACCACCTCGCCCAACTCATGGGTCTGCACCCGGTAGTGGCTAAGCGCCACTATCACGAGACCGGCACGATGCGCTGGATGAACCTTTCGCTGAGCAAGCTCGACGAAGCCGAACGCATGGCGGAGAAGTACACACCATCAAAGGGAGAGTTTGGCCTATTCGCCCTCGCCCTACCCGGACGAGGCGTGGGCACCAAGTCTGCTCATCGTAGAGCCGACGATGCCTCCCGGCTCGCCCCATGGCCTGTGTTGGTTGGCATCCCACGCAACCATGCTCGCATTGAGGAGCTTGGCGCAGAACTGATGGCCCTTGAAGCGGTCAAAGAACGGCACGAGTTGCAAGGCGATGCCGTCGCACGCCGCGAAGTCCATGCGCGCTTAGCGGCAGTCAAAGCGAACCTCGAAGAGCAGCTTCAAGCCGCAGTGACTGACGCGCAGTGGTTTAACGGAAGCGAAGAGTCTATCGAAGTCGGTGCGCGACTCTCCCCCATCGCATCCGACCTCGCTGACGAGATCTATAGAAGCTCGCCGCTGGTCTGGAGTGAATTGGTCAATCGCGACAGTGTATCGAGCAACAGCGTTAAGGCGCGCCGCGATCTGCTGCACCGCATGCTTTCGCACGAGAGGGCCGAGCATCTTGGCATTGAAGGATTCCCCGCTGAGCGCGGTCTTTACGAGACGTTGTTGCGCAGCACCGGCTTGCACCGCGAAGTCAGTGAGGGCCAATGGCGCTTCGTGCCTCCCGACTCGGACAGCGAAACACGCTTTGCCGACATCTGGAAAGCGACTCGCGACATGTTCGTGGACTCGTCGTCCCGGGTGAAAGCCTCCGACATCCTTGAGCGCTGGTCAGCTCCGCCCTTTGGCGTAAAGGCGGGTATTCAGTCTGTCATCCTCGTCGCCTTCCTCCTCGCGCATCAATCCAATGTCGCTGTCTACAAAGACGGGATGTTCATTCCGCGACTGACCGATGCCGACATTGATGAATACCTGCAAGACGCCAGCCGCTTCTCGCTGCGTTGGGTTGTGATCGATGAGGAGAGGGCCCGCATTCTGAGTGGTATCGCCAACATACTGGCCGAAGCGGGACACGCCGCCGAGGCGCGCGACCCCCTTGAGGCGGCGCGCGGCCTTGTTGCGCTCGTTTTCAACCTACCGCTGTGGGCCCAGCGGACTCATAAGCTTAGCGAAGGTGCCCGATCCATTCGAGACACGTTGCTCAAAGCGAGCGACCCCCACAAAGTCTTGTTTGTCGATCTAGTAGCTTTGCTCGACACCAATAATGGCGACGCGTATGTGGAGGCCTTGCGCAGCCCCATTGCCGAATTAGCGGGCGCATACGAGGCCATGCTGAGAAGCATTGATTCGGCCATGCTCGAAGCCCTAGACGCACCGCCATCCCAGCTCGACCGACTGCGAGCACGCGCCGAGGCCGTTGCCGGCATCACTGGTGACCTCCGCCAAGACTCGTTCGCGACCCGCTTGGCCAAGCATGACGGCAGCATCCAGAGCATTGAGGGCATCCTGAGCTTAGCGGCCAACAAGCCGCCACGCGATTGGACTGACCGAGACATCGATGCGGCGACGCTCGAGATTTCCAAGGTCGCCTTGCGATTCAGGCAAGCCGAAGCATTTGTATCGGTCAAGGGCCGCAAGCCCAACAGCGAGGCCTTTGCAGTGGTCATCGGCGCTGGCACTGGCGCCAAGATGATTTCGCGCTCGTTCGACATCACCGACCGACACCGCCAGGCCGTGGAATCAAAGGCTGACGAGATCGCATCCCAACTCAGGAAGCAAGGCTTAGGAACCGATGTGCTGCTCGCCATTCTGGCCAAGGCGGGCATGCGGCTGACAGCCGACGAGGAGGAAAACCATGGCTGATCGCCACGTTCTCGGAATCTCAGGCGGCAAAGACAGCGCGGCGCTTGCCGTGCACATGCGGCAAGCCCACCCCGAGCTCGACATCGAGTATTTCTTCACCGACACGGGCGAAGAGCTGCCTGAGGTGTATGAGTTCTTGGGCCGCCTCGAGGGCTACCTCGGCAAGTCCATTGAGCGCCTCAACCCTCGGCGCGACTTTGACTTCTGGCTGCGCGAATACAACCACTTTTTGCCCTCGCCTCAAACACGCTGGTGCACCCGAAAGCTCAAGCTGACGCCGTTTGAACAATGGGTGCGGCCCATGATCGCGGGCGGCGACAGGGTCACGTCTTATGTGGCCATCCGAGCTGATGAGGACTATCGTGAGGGCTACTCGTCCAAACAAGATGGCCTGAGCGTCTCTCTGCCCTTCCGAACCGCTGGCATCGACAAAGCTGGCGTGATGGACATCCTTGAATCATCCGGGGTGGGCTACCCGAAGTATTACGAGTGGCGCTCGCGAAGCGGCTGCACGTTCTGCTTTTTCCAGCAGAAGATCGAATGGGTCCGCCTCAAAGAACGCCACCCCGACAAGTTCGAAGAGGCCAAGGCGCTGGAAAAAGATGCCTTGGAGCACGGCTCTCCGTTCACCTGGTCCTCTGGCGAGTCGCTGTCCGAGCTGGAGCAACCCGAGCGGGTCGCCCAAATCGTTGCTGACTTTGATAAGCGCAGGGAGCGCGCCCGCGCGGTGATTCCGATCAATCCGCTTCGCCCTGTCCGCTCATGCCCTGAAGACATCGACGATGTCTATGGCGAAGACGAAGGCAACGGGTCTTGCGTGATCTGCCACAAGTAATCTAAGGCCCGTGGCGGCCCAGCATAGAGCGCCGGGCAATCTCACTCATGGGCTACGCCTCTTCGGCAATCGACGCGAGCAAAGCGTCCAGTTTCTTGCCGATGGTCTTGTTCCGCAACGGCTGTCCAGCGAGCCGCAACAGTTGCGCTTCGGCGATGAGGACCTTGTTGGTAATCATCGTCTTTGCGACAGGGTTCCACATGATGTGGTGCCACTCCTCGTTCTGAATGAAGAGCTCGGCAGCCCGCAATTTCTTGACTGCTGTGGCAACGCTGTTCTTGCGTTCAACCAGCAACTGAACTGCGCGCGCGAAGGCGCGCTGCCCAATTGGACGGAAGAGCATGTGGTTGCATTCGGCCAACCGATATGCGCCAGAAGTGCCCTTCTTGTTCACAAACACCACCTTGAACTCAGGAATCTGGGCCAGCAGCTCGTCGAAAAAGGACTTGCACAGTTCAAGGTGGGCCGCCAGCGCAAGCTCGTCCGGACGGTCCTGGTCAAAGCCTTTCGGACCGCCATACAAATCCCTCACGATTTCCGATAGCCCCACGACACTCGTGATCGAAGACGTGTCGGTTGCCGGGATCGATCCCCCGCTCGTGTAGAGCACATGCTTGCGGGCGTCCTCAAACAGCCAGTGACTATCGATCAAGCGCCGCGTGACGATTGCAAAGCCGTCATCTTCATCGAGCGCAATCTTCGCAGCCTTGGAAATGATCTTCGCCTTCTTGTTCACGGTCGTGAAGAGGCGGCGGGTGCGCTGCTTTCCCGCCTCGCTCTTGGGGTCGTGAGCCACAAATATTGCGCTCATGCTGTCATTGCCAATCTGCTCGGCAACCTTGGCATCTTTGAGAGCGAGCTTTATGCCGGCTACTCGATGCTGCCCGTCAATGGCAAACAGGTTCTCACTGCCAGACAGCCTGAGCAAGCCGAGGCGCCCCTCAATCCTTTGAAGCTGCTCTTCCGAAATTCCCTCGTCAGCAGGAACCTTGACGTTAAGAGGTGTCCAATTCGGCGAGCCCCCATAAACCCCCACGATCATCGCGCCGAGGAAACGCTGCGGATTGCCCACGATATATGTGGCAATCGCCTCTGAATGCGAGTCGATGGCTTCGCGCTGAATCCATTCAGCCAGCTTCTTTCGCTCATGGATTTCATCGGGTGCCTTGATCAGCTCCGAGACCTCCTGGAAGCTCAATGTCGTGACGTAGTAGTTCCAGTCTCCAACACGAGATCGGATTGAAGGAAGCAAGTTAGCTGTTTTCATCAAAACGCCCTCATCGTCTTACTTGTTGTCGCGTCGTATTGACGGTTGAAAGGGGGACGCAGCGCATTCATCATTTGCGTTTCCAGATGCTCCGCGGCAGCAACGTCAGCTGTCGTGGTGTAGAAATACTTCAGGTGGCCGCTCCACACGTTAAGCATCCGCCACACCAAAGGCCGCGTAGTATTCAAGAACCTATTGTTCTCGTCGCCGATATAGGCGCCGATGCGCTCATACAGGTTTGTGGCCTTCCCCACATAGAACAACCCGCTGGCGGAAGGGAAGTCGAACACGTCTGCCATGACAACAAACACATAGACACCCGGACTCTTGGGGATGCTGCTTCTGGTCTTGGGCGGAAAGTCACTGCGCACCCAAGTGCAAGGAATCGATGGGGCCGCGACCCAAGCTGGGGGAAGAAAAAGCATCTCGACCTTATGGAAGTCGAGCAATGCCAAGTCCTGGATGTCCTGGGCCACCCCAGCGCTCAGCGAGCTCGAAATGGCCGATCCCGGCGTGCCTGGAAGAATCATGACTTTTTGGATTCCGTGTCGCGGCGGATGGCATCCACCGCAAGTCCGATGTCATCGTCCGACAAAAATGGCGCTTGCGCGAATACAAGCCCTTGCTCGCCATTGAGCTTGGCAGCCATGTGGCCACGGCCCAGCAGCAGCTCGGCGCCAGGCCGGTCAAGCGCAATCTTGGAGGTCGCCTCGCTCGCGACCTTGAGAATGAGGCGGTTACCCAAGTTCTCCCGCAACTGCATCGGCATCACATCCTTGTCGGGGCGCTGAGCCGCGAAAATCAGGTGAATGCCTGCTGCTCGTGCCTTCACGCCCAGACGCTGCACGGCTGCCCCCACAGCGCCCTTGTAGGCGTCGTCGAGCATCCAATCAGCGAACTCGTCATGGATCAAGAACACCATGGGCAAGCGTGCATCCGGCGCCGCCTTGGCATTGAATGTGCCTAAGTCGCGTGCGCGGGCTTGTGCAAATGCCCGGTATCGGCTCTCCATCTCCTCGACCAACGCTTCCAGCACTTCGGTTGAGCGCTCTTTGGTGGTGATGATGGCCTCGCGCATGTGAGGCAAATCCTCCAAGGCAGCGTAGTCCACACCCATCTTGGGATCGATGAGGATGATCTGCGCCAGCTCCTTCGAGTTGGTCGCCGCGATATCCAACAAGATCGCCTGGATCAGCACTGACTTTCCGCTGCCTGTGGCACCGGCCACCAGTGAATGCGGCTCATGCGAGGACAGGCCACCGAATTCGCCCCCCAAGTTCAAATAGAGCAGCGAGCCGTTGATTTCTTGCAAGCCCAGCACAAACGAGGTGTTGATGCCCGCCACGTTGCGATTGAGCTGCCGCTTGGCCCACAAATCCCACAGCGACACGGCTTGCCGCTTGACGCCAGCAATCGTCACAACGATCTCGCCTGGCTTGGGCTGCACCGTCACCAGATTGATGGCATGCGTGGTCAGCAATTGCGTGCGCTTGGCCTCGATGTCCTCGACCCTAAGCCGGTCCGAACCCGCCAGCCGCACCAAGCAGCCATTTGGCGTCATCCGCGTGCCCAGAACAGCAGCCTGCAAGCCGTAGCTGTTCAATGCGGTCTTGAGCTTCTTGGTTGTTTCCTGCGCCCATGCTTCGCGCTCGTGGTCCGCCACTGCAAGGCCGGCTTCTTTCGTGGCAATCAAGGCCGACAAATGCTCGCCTAATAGCGCAGCGACGGCTTCATCTTGAACCAAAGGAGCCGCGGACTTGGCTTCTGCCGGGACAGTCGCCGGCGGAGCCTCCGGAGCCGGGGGAGTCGATTCGGCCGCGTCGGCGCCACCCTGCGCAGCTGCGTCCTGCTGGCCAAGCTGCTCCATCATCGCGTGCCAGGCCACGCGCGCGGCGGGCCGACTGAATGAAGCCGATTTCCAAGGCTCTGAGCCTCCAAGCTGCGCGCGAACGCCAGTCGCACCGGCTCCGGCTGCATAGGCTTCCACCAGTTTGCGCAGCTCCGGCCGGTCGAATACCTCCTGCCAAGCCTGGACGCCGTCGGTGTTGTCGATCTCGACCTGCTCGGATGCCGATTGGGATTGGCCCGCCTCAGTCGAATGGACGAAGATGTGCGAGTAGCCGCGTAGTGCAATGTCCGCATCGCCTTCGCGCAACTTCGCGCGCGCCCGCTCGAGCAACCCTGAGAGGCCAGGCGGAATCTCAGCATCGATCAGCAAGTCTGCCAAGCGAGAGAGCCACACGTCGCGGTCAAGACGACCAGGATCACCAAACAATGCCGCCCGGAATGTGGTCAGAGTTGCCATGAGCTGCGCCTTAGAAGAGCGCTTGGCCTCAGCCGAGCCCTCGGCGGCAACATATTTGGACTCGACCACGGCGATACGCAGACGAATCCCATCATCGACCTCCTCAACACAAAGGGCCAAGATGTCAGCGATACGGCTTTCGCGCTGGGCTAGCCAATCGGCGTAGTCGTCGAGCAGGAAGAACACACAAAACGACTGGCCCGCGTTGGTCTGCGCGGCAAACTCCTCGGCGACCAAATGGCGACTCAGGACCAGCCCAAGCATTTCTCCAGCGGACACCCCGCGCTTGGCAGCGCGCAGGACGATGTCGCCGGAGACCGACAGCGCATCTTTCTTCATGCGGGCGGCTACGTTGTCGAGTTCGTCAGAGCCCAAAGAAAGGCCAAGCTCGCCGAGGCGGCGGCGAATCAACACGCCAAGCAGGCGCAGCTCGGAAGTCGAGCTCACGATCATATTGCGGCCATTGGTGGACGCTCGGCGATACCGAACGACTGTGATACCGTTGTGTTGCAACTGCCGCTTGTCGAGCAACTCGTCATAGGTGGCGACCCACTCGGCCAACGCATGCGCATCGTTCATGGTCGAAGCCAGCGCCTCATGCTGCAAGGAAATGCGGCGGGCAGGCAGGTAGCGGGTTCCGACGGGAGCATCGGTCTGGCGATGTACCGCCGCCACTGCGCCCACATAGGACCATCCCGAGGCCGTCTGCCATGGGCAGGTCAGAAAGGTCGTCGATTTGAGCTCGTTCTCGCCAGAGACGCTACGATAGGACCAGCGTGACGGGGCGTGCTCCAAGCTGGGCCGGTCATTGGACCAATCCACGGGGAGCCACTCTTCGACCGCCGTTCGCGACACCACGTCGTGCAGGAAGGCCACGTCAAAGGGCTTGAAGCCCCCCTCGCCTTGCCCCGGCGTGGCCGAGGCCGGCGTCACCGCAATGCGAAGCTTGGAGATGAAGTTGTCCGAGGTCTCGCTGACCACCGGCAAGTCGGGATCGTCGCCCGCTTTGTTGACCAGCTCGGCATAGACGCGGCGCAGCTTGGCCGGGTCGCTGTGCCTGACCGACACGCTGCATTGAAAGTCGTCTTCGGCCTGCAAGCCCGCGAGCTCCCGCACGGTGGCCAGCGGCAGCTCGGCCGCGTCGGCGTTGTAGAGCAAGACGCTCAGGTTGGCGGCTTCATGGGGTTGTAAGCCAATGTATCGCTCCAAGAGCTCACGGGCCTGCTTGGCAGCGGAGGTCGGATCGACATCGGTCATCGAGTCCTCTTCACCCCGGACCGGCCGCTCAAGCAAGCTGTATCCATTGACGGTGCTGCTCGCGGCAACCAGCAGTGGCTCGCTGCCACGCTGCATGACCGCGATCTCGGGATAAAACGGATGCGCGAGCTCCTCGGAAAACTCCCGGAAGAAGATATCGCGATGCCCGAAGAGCACGCTGTCGCTGCTCAGCAAGTGGGTCACCAGACCTGCAACGCGGCGGGTCTTGACAGCCAGCGCCTTCATCCGCTCTGGGTGCCATGGCGGGATGATCAGCGACGGCTGCTCGCCCGAAATGCGGGCGGTGCCAATGGAGAGCACTTCGGCCACCAAGCGGGCGCGGCACACATCGCCGCGCGCGTGCACCATCAAGGCGTTGAGCAGCGCCGAGAACGACTCGGCCTGGCGCAAGACGGATTCGCCTTGCAGCCCCGTATCGACGAAGTCCTTCATCGCCAAGATGTAGTCGGCCTCGAAGACATCCCATGCCGCGCGCAGCTCGTCGCGTTGCTCCTTGGTCAGGCGGCCCTCGGCCGCGAGCTCCTTTATGCGGTCTTTGATCTCGGCACGCAAGCTGCGCAGCTTGTTGGCCGGCGGGACCAGCGAGCCGGCGTCGCGCGAGAAGGTGGCTTCAAGCGTTCCGGTGTCGAGCAGCGAGACGCTTTGCACGCCGCCCTTCTTGCTGACCAAGCGACGCGGAACCTCTGTGCAGCCGACGGCGCCCTTTTCCAGCAGGCGGCGCATGTCCGACACCAACGCCAGCCCGATGGACTCGGGGCGGTAGCTCCACACAAGCTGCGTCTTGTCTATGACGGTCTCGCGGTCGCCAACGCGCTGCACGAGCGCCACGTCGAACTTGATCTGCACCGCGTTGCGGGCCAGCGAGGAAACGGGCTTGAGGGTCGAGCCACGAAGCTCCCTCTCCTTGGCGAAGAACTCCTCGTAATGGAAGAGCGGGTCGGGAAGATTGCCCACCCCCATGCCCTTGACCTCCCACTTCACCCGCGAGCCCATCAGCTCCTGAATGCCGCGATACATCGCCGAGAAAAAGCACCCCACGTCATGATTGAAGCGCGTGCGCCACTCGGTCCGCCCTTTGTTGACGGTGAAGCGCAGAAACCGCTCGCCGGCCATGTCGTCGGCGCCGGCCAATAAATGGTGGGCCACGCTCGCGAAGCCATCGAGGAAATCAGTGCATTCGATGGCCTTGCCGAAGATCGCCTTCTCCCAGCGGGCATGGAGCTGTCGCGATGGCTCCATGAAGCGCCGGTGGAGCTCAAAGAAGACTTTGTCGTCGTCGTTCCACTCGGAGCGCTTCTCGCGCGCCTTGAGATCTTCAAGGTGGCGCTTCCACTTCTCATCGAGCGCCTCAGCATCGTCGCAGTCGTGCTCGAAGAACCTTAGCGTGTGCTCAGCGAGGCCTTGGAGCTTTTCCTTGGGCTTGTCGAATATGTGGCAAACGCCGTCGGTCTCCCACTCGAGCTCGGCCACGTCGGCCGCGGGCTGGTTGTCACCCATCGGAGCGTTGATGAACGCCTCCAAGGCGACCCGGGCAGCGTCGGTGATGTTGGCCGCGTTGTCCTCCAAGCGCTGACGCATCTCGTCAGGATCCAGCGGCTGGCCATTAGGCCGCAGGCGCAGCAGCAACGGCGCGCGGTGTGCGAAAAGCTTTTCGAAGGCCTTACGCCAAGGCTTGTAAGACACCCCATAGGTCTTCGCACTGGAAAAGAACGAAGTGTCCCTAGGCAACCCCACCTTGGGCAGCGACCAACCGATGGCATCGCGGATCGGCAAGCCGCGCGCGGCAGACATGGCCTCGGTGACATGGGCGCAAAAGTCGCCGAGCTGAACGAGAGACAAGTCGTTGGCAGAGATCAAACCCTTGAGGGCCGAGCGGAACACCTGGCGGTCGTCGGGGACGGGAGCCATGCCGGCGACATGGCATGTGGCGTCCACCCACGCCTCCTCATTCGCACGTAGCTCCTTGGCGCCCAAGGCGGTGACGTGGCCGAGGGTGTCAGCTAGGTTGTGCTCGTTGCCGTTGGCGGTGAGGATCGCCTCTTTGCTCGTCTGCGCGTTGTTGCGCACGAAGCCGGCGTTGTGCTGAATCAGTGCCTCGGGCGGCAGGCCTTGGCCTTCGACCAGTGCCTCGGGAATCATGAGATCGACGCGGGCGGCTAGGTCGTGGTTGGCCAGGACGGCACGCGCAACCGACGCAACTTGGGAAGAGGACAGCTTGTCGAGGCGGAACAGCGCCGCCGAATCCTGCGCCGAGCCGTCGACCTGCCGAGCGTCACTGATGCGCTTGGCCAGGATATCGGCGCCGACGCGCCCAATGATCCGATCGGTCAGCAATTTTCTTCTCCCTTGAATCCAAACGGGTTCTCCACGAACGAGCAGGAGTCGGACAGCCGACGCACGAGCCCAAGCCCAACAAGCCGCGCTTCGAGGTTGGCGCGGTTCTCGCTGAGCACTTCCTGGTCCACCTTCTTCTCCGCGACGAGGCGCGATCCTTCCGCGTCGCCAATGACAATCCCATAGCGCCGCTTGGCCTCGGCCAAGAACTCGTCGAACTGCATCCGGTCATCGACGATGGCCACAACCAGCGTCTTAATGAGCCGGTCGTTGGGGGCATAGCGCGTGCGTCGCGCGAGGCGTCTGGAACTAAGCCCAATGGCGCGCGACCATGACGCGTGAATCTTTCCGACGTGCTGCTCGTGGCGGGCAGTGGCCAACTCAACCAGCCTCTCGATGAGCTTGTCGCCAGACATGCGCGTATAGTCGGCTTCATCATCCGAATCGGCCGACGGCCACTGGAAGAGCTCGCGCATGACGCTGGCTTGCGCCGCGTCGGGGTAGTCCGACTTCGAGGCCGCCTCCCACTCCGGTAACAGGCGGGCTTGCTCGATGGACGCGCGAACCGCTTTCGCGGAAAGGCCTTGGTTGAGCTGGTAGCTGTCGCCCGACAGAGCACGAACCTTGGTGCGTTCTTTAGAAACTATCTCGCAGACAAATTCAACGGGCTCAGCGTCGCCGGCCTGGAGCTTGCCCTGCTGCAAGAAATACAGCAAAAGATTAAGGCCCGTCGACGCGATCAGATGCTCCAAAGCGTCGTAGATCGGCATGTCCTTGGCCAGGATCGCCAGCCAATCCTCGCAGAGCTGGTCAAAACGAGGATGTGACGCGTGGGGCAGATAACCCACGTCGCGCGAATTCGACGCGAGCTGGGGCTCACCTTGCAGCGCGCGCACCAAGCGATTCATCGGAGCCGCCCGATTGAAGAGGCGCTGTGAAAGCTGTGCACCAAGCTCTGGGCCGCGAGCCGCGCGGCTGAGCATGAGATACAGCAGCTCGCCCGTGCGGGCGAAGAATCGCCGGTCGTTGCTCGCGCCGCCCGAGTCGATCCGCAAGTCCTCGAACAAAGCGTCTGGGCCAAAGGGAAAAACAAATTTGGAGCTCCAGCGCTTATTGCTGCGAGCCTCGAAGGCCGAGGAGCGCAGCAGCTCGATGGCCTTTGCGAAGTCGTCGAAGTTGGAGAACGCCTTGCGCAGGTAGCCCATATCCTCGTCGCCAAGCTTGGTCGCATCCTGGGCAAACAAGGCGCTCCATTCGCGCCACTTCTCGTCGTCGGTGATGGACCGCTCGCGGATGGCCTCGACAAAGGGATTGTTGAACAGCAAGCCGCGCAAGCGAATTTGATGCTGCGGCCGGTATCGGACTTTGTCGCTGGACGTGGTAACCAACGGGCTGTCCAAGTTCGACCCCAGCACGCCCAGGAACTCCAGCACCGTCAAATGCGGCAACTGCTCGTCATACAGGCGGTGCCCCCAAATATGTTCATCGACGGCAAAATCGACGCGATCGATGTCAATGCGCTGCCTCATTCCGAAATCCTCACGGTGATGGGCCTAGAGAACCCGTGGCCACCTTGTTCAATATCGATGAAGTTAAGCGTGAGCGATCCACTGTCGGCGCCGACCTCCTCGTCGTCGTCCTGCTGGCTCCGTCCCCGGATAAGCTCGGCTTTGCGCAGCAGCTTGGCCTTGAACGCCAACATGTCCTCCAGGCACTCGTTTGAAAAGCTGCCTGGTAGCGCGCCTTCGGCCACTCGGGACAGGAATTCGAAGCGCACGGGCGTGAGATCAAAGGCCACGGAATTTCCAGCCCCTTGGGCCAGGGACACGTCCAGACAGGGCCGACCCGCCTTCGCCTCGAGTTTGACCGCCATGCCGACGCCATTGAGACGGCGCGAAGGCGCCTCGGTATCGCACAGCACGCTGACGCGCGACTGCGTGAAGCCGCCGGAACTGGCGACAAAGATGCGGTCCACATTGTCGATCAAGAGGCCCGTCATCACGCGATTGAGGCCGCGCACCAGCCGGCCGCGCACAGTCTCAGCGACAGGCTTCTTGTCGAGCAGGGCCGCGCGCATCTCCAAGTATTCGCCCGCGAAGCGGAACACAGTCATGGACCAGAAGGGATAGCCCTCCTCGTCTGGCGGCAGCGTGAAGAAGAGGCGGCGGCGCTGCTCCTGCAACAGGTCCATGAAGCCGGCAGCTCCGCCGTCGAGGCGGGCGGATTCTTCGCCTTCAAGATACTTATCCTGGGCGCTGAGCAGCCGTGGCGTGGCGCCATAGACGTGGTCGCTGGCAATCAAACGGGCGAATGCCGGCGCGAGCTTGACATCATCCTTGCCGTAGACCAGCAAGCCGTCGGCGCCATTGGTGGTCTCATCGCCCACGCCGAAGGCGGCCATGGCCTTGAAGACAGGCCGGTCGGCAAGACGACGCTTAGGCAGGTTCGCGCCAAAGGCGTTGCCGTAGACGCTCCCGCGGTCCACGGTCCCTTGCTCCTGAACCCAAGCGACCTCAGCGCAAGACATTAAACCGTCCTTGGCATCGCGGTGGCCCAAGATCATGTTGGCGCACAGGGCGAGCAAGTCGCGAACCGGCAAATGCTGCCCATTGAGCCTGGCAATCTCCACCAAGTCGCCTAGCCGACGTCCGAGTTGCGCGCCATCCCCAGTCCCAAGAAGCCGTTGGCGGTTCTCATATATCGGGCACACCTTGTCGCCCGATTTGAGCGAGCACCGGCCACAGTTGTCCCATTCGGCGTGCTTGGCGACGGCGGCAACCACCTCGTCAAGCGCCATGCGGCCCACGCTGCGGCTGAGGTCAAAAACAGCCAAGCGATCAGGCTCTTTGCCCGCCTGCAAGAAGAACTCCTGCAGCGGCTTGCGCAGCGGGTGGCTGCGCCCTTGCCTGCGCCCAAGGTCGCGAAGCCGGTCGAGCACTTGGCCGTGGTTGGCCGCCAGGATGACGATCTCGCTGTCGTCGCCCTCGAGCACCGATTTTTCGAGCCGAGCCAAGGGAGCGTCGCTTTCCTCGCCGTTGAACTCGCTGAGATCCTTGATGAAGACGGCCAAGCGGCCATCAGCCAGGCGATGCTCTTTGATGTTGCCTTTGGCGGCCCACGCGCGCGGGTCGCCGCCCATGGAGGTCCAGAGCGCTCGGCAGTGGTAGGTTTTGCCATCGCCAGCAGTGCCAGCAATCAGCATGGAGCCAGCCTTTCCTGAGGCCACATGCGCCTTCATCGGTTCGAGCATCGGCGTGCTGAGCGCAATAGGCTGCACCTTAGCCCGGCCCACTGCGCCGGCCACGTATTCGTCGAACATCGTCAGGTTGTTCGGCGTAGGACCGTAGGTACGCAGGAAACGCACCCAAGCGCTTGATGGCGGAATGCCGATTTCGGTCACTCCTGTGTGCTGATCTGACAACTGGCACTCCCCCAAGAAAGAACAATAGTTACATACTTTCCTGTTGGAGCATAAGCTAGGACAAGGCTATTTTTGCAAAGAACTAATCGCCTTGTGAACCTTTGGCAAGCCGGTTCAAAATACTTCAGCTCGATGCATTTCAGTCCCTTTGTCCACAGGAAAATTTCCTGAGACAATCGTGTGGCTGGATCGATTTTTCTTGCTGTTTTATACGAGCGGCGCTAGTCAGCACTCAATCAAGCCAGCATCAGCGATGCGAGCCTGACTTCTTTCTCATCTACCGACCATTCATGCGCAGCTCCACAGCGCGTGTATGTACTGTCGGTTTTTTCTTCCATTTGAAGGTAGCGATAAGACACAGTTATCGATTGCCAGACACCACAAAAAACGGCCCCATTAGCGGGCCGTTTTTTTTTTTTTTTCCAACCCGTCCGTAGGATTCACCATGAAGAAAATTCGCACTCCGCAGGAGGGCGCTGGCGCAGTTTTGTCTGTTCGCAGTACCACAGCATCCAATACCATGCCGCAAACGCCGCCAGAGGGCGTTTTGAGCGGATTTTCGGCCACTGCCGCGCAGTTCATCGCGGCCAGTCAGTCAGCGGCTACCAAGCGCGCATATGCCTCCGATCTGAAGCATTTTTTCGCCAATGGCGGGAGCGTTCCAGCCAGCTCGGCCGTCCTGGCCGAATACCTGGCCCGGTGCGCGGAAAAATTATCGGTAGCGACCTTGGAGCGACGGGTAACCGCGATCCACAAGGCTCACCTAGAAAAGAATCTGGAATCCCCGGCTCGCAGTGAGACTGTGAAGCGCGTGATGCAGGGCATCCGTCGGACGCTGGGCACGAAGCAGCGGCAAGTTCAGCCGATGGCCAAAGACGACCTGTTGGCAGCGCTGGTGATGATCGACCGGCAGAAGATGACGATCAAGGCGGCGCGTGATCGCGCCTTGCTGCTTGTTGGTTTTGCGTCGGCTATGCGAAGGTCGGAGCTTGTGGCGGTGCAAGTGGAGCATCTGACCTACTTGTCGAATGGTGTGGAGATTTTCTTGCCGTCCAGCAAGACCGATCAGGAAGCTCAGGGTCGCACAGTGTTCATCCCGCAGGCCAACAGCCAGCGGTGTCCAGTGCGTGCCCTGGCGCATTGGCTGGAGGTTTCCGAAATCAGAGAGGGATTTGTGTTTCGTGCCGTCAGCCGCCATGACCGCGTTGCACGGCATGGTTTGTCGGCGCAGTCGGTGGCGCTGGTGGTGAAGGCATCGGTAGCGCGCGCGGGCGGAGATAGGAGTAAAGTCAGCGGCCACAGCCTGAGGGCTGGCTATTGCACGAGCGCAGCAGAGAAAGGTTTGCAACCTTGGCAGATACGAGAGCAGACGGGACACAAATCTGATGTGGCCCTCGCTACGTACATTCGCCCGATAGGGAGAAGAAGACTGCCGAGTCTGCTATAGCAGTCAAGTGCCTACCAACGCCAACCGGCGTTGCGTGCCTGTTTAAGCGATCGATTCGTAGACCATCTCACGGCATTTTCCGAGAGATGCAGCTTGACAGGATGCTCGCAATGACAGTTACGGATGCCGGATATGGTGCTTGCTGACGACTCGCGAAGTCAGCTCTCTACGCATCAGCCGTTGCAGAACTCGCTCGTTTTTGTCCATATCGAGCGCCGTTGGTCGCTTCGCTTAACGCCAACTCACGTGCCAACCTAACTATACTGATCGGCCTACGATTTAAGCATCAAGAGGTTGGCTTTGCGGTGCAAGCAAACTCTGACTTGCCCAAGGTCCTCTATGGACTGATATCCGGCATATCTGTCATGGGCTAAGACGTAGTCAAGATGGCGCTGCCGAAACTGCGACATTCCGGTTAAGCGCGTCAGGTTTGCCGAGCTTGCTTAGCCTCTGCCTCCTTGATTGCATCCTGAATCGCCTGCCAGTCGTTAACTTCAACTGCAGAGTGATGGCAGGCGACTTCGGCCCCGCCGGTCTTTTCGCCCGCCGCTTCCAAGGCCACAGCGAACGCGCGCAGGCGTTCTTGAGATTGCTGGTCCATTTAACACTCCTTTCAAAAGCTCAAATTAAGAGCTCGGTTAAGTTCCTCCGCCAGTACTGAGCGAAGGGCTATGTCCTCGACCTTAGCGAGAACACTGGATATAGACGCGACGTTGTCGTGCAGGACGCCCGCTTCTACCCGAAGGCGTGCACGGGCGTATGCCTTGTCTACATCGCCGACTTCGTCGATACGCAAACAGCAATGAAAGAACTGACATAGCAGGCTGAAGACGAGGGTTGCCTGCAGTATTCCGTGCGCAGGCCTGAGCCTGTGGCGCCATGGCGACCAGTATTCCTCAGGCCCGAATCCTTGGGGCTGACGCTCGGCAAGCATGATATTTAGCCATGTATGCGTGGCCTCGTGCAAAATGCTCTCCGCACGCCGTAGCTGGCTATCAACTCGATCACAAAAAGAGGTTCCTGGGAGGCCGGACAACGTATAGCTGTCGCTCGCTTCAAGAAGAGCCTTGTCAGCAAGTTCGATCACCAAGCCAACGCAACCCTCTACGGTGTACATGAAATCCGAGCGCTGGAGCAACTCCATTGCGGCACTGTAGCCGGCACCGCCGCGTTGCAGTTCCGCACTAACTGCCGCTGCGGTCGCGAGGTAAAGCGGTGTTTCGTAGCCATGGTCGCTGACTTTGAGGCAACCTTCACTGCGGATGGCTAGCGGATGCTTCGCCTGCGGCAACTCAAGCACAACCCGAAGCAGTTCGAGGACTGCGGCAAGCGATTCCTGGCCCGCAGCGGCGCGCTGTGCGCGGTAGACGACATGCTCCAACAACGCACCGGAGGGCTCGCCCCGCGCGCACGCCACACTGATCTCCGCACATAGCTCAGGAAACAGCAGTGCCAGTGCGTTACATAGTGCTGTTCGCCGACGCGACAACGCATCCTTCAGCGTCGTCTCAAGCGCCGAGTACTCTATTCGCTGTGTATTCCCCACTCCGCCGGCCACGCACCATCCGGCGATCGGTGCCCCTTGCCCGACGGCAAGCAACCGGGGCAAACGCGCTGCCAATGGTTCCCAGTGAAAGTTGAAAGGCTCTGGGGCGGCACCGCTGGTGTCCGGGTGCTCTTCCCAGTGGGTCCAAGTGCTGCGTTGGACTGAGTTTAGCTGCACAAGAAAGGCATGCCGCTGCTGTCGTTCCTCACGAAAAGGTCGCATATCGTGCTCGAAAATGCCCAGTGACTCAAGCATCCGCTCCTCAATGTGTAGACCAGTTTCCTCCGTGAGCTCACGCACCGCAGCCGTCGTGACCGACTCACCGAGTTTGACCGTGCCAGAGGGAATCTGGTATCCAACCTCGGGGTGCTCAGGGTGGGCAAACACAAGCAGATGGCCATCTGAGACGACATAGATTGCGGCCTTTATTCCTAGTTTCATGATGCTGATGCGATTGCTGCGAAGAACAAGTTGTCGGCGCACTCTTCAACGTCTGTAGGCAGTCCGGACAAAACCAATTGCGATGTACGTGGCTGCCAACCCGTGCTCTTCAGAAGTTCGGTTACACCATCGGCTGAGAAAAGCTCGATAAAGGAATGGACCGATTCAGTCACAGCGCCAGCCGCGAGCGCGACGTAGCGATGGCCGAAGTACACACCATCGTCGGTGTATCCGCTTTCGTCGATGACTAAGTCAGCTTCAGATGGTGCGAAATAGATGCACCCAGAAGCAGATATACATTGCCGCCCCCAGCCGGAGCCGCGGAGCCGGACATCGCCTATCAACCAAGTCCCGGGTGAGCACATCCGATTCATCAAACGCAGCAATTCATAGGCGGCGGTTGTGCCAAGCCCGTTGAGGCACTCATAGAGAACCAGCACGAGCGAAACCTTCGACAGATTCGCCACGTGCACGTACGCCAGCGCGTCGTCGCAGATGAAGTTCGCGCCGGCGCGGTGCAACTTGCGCGCAGCATCCGCCAGGACGGGATTCACCTCAACGCCAACGTACCGCCGTGTACGGCTGCAGTTGGCCAGCGAGCCGGTCCCGCAGTACAAGTCCAGCACGCTGTGTCTCTCAAGGTCACCAGCGACGGCGCTAATCCAGTTCTCGACTGCAATGCGCAGCACTGGGCCGCGACTCGCCTGATCGGTGTTGCCGTCCATATGCACCGGGAGCAGTCGGGCACCCAAGGCGGGGTCATCCCATTGCACGCTGGACAACCGCGTCAGGGGCAGCCGCTGAAATGGCTCGATTTTGCCGGACGCGCACAGATGCTCAATCGTATCGCGCAGCATGGTCATATGGCGCCGCAAGCGCGCTTGGAAAGATTTTCTGCGCGAATGCCGCAACGCGCAGGACGTCTTCGGATCTGTGCCTAAAGTAATTGCATAGGTCGATGCAAGGCCGCTGATGCAGGTACAGATCGACCACCGGAACGCAGCGCGCGTTCGACTCGTCGTACAGGTACCAGGGGTAGACCGCTGCACGGCAAACCTGAAGGTACGGATTGACACCCACAGCACACATCCGCAGAGCCCTAAGCAGAAGCCGCAGCTCGGGAGTCCCGCGCGGCAGCAAGCCTACGTGGCATTCGCTGCTTGACGCGTCGTAGCGGTGCCCCTCGCAACTAGTGTATGTGACGAAGCCTGCTCCGGTAATGGCTGTGACCAGCGGGCGTACGCCAGGCTCAAGCGAGGCTGTGAACTGTGATTCCTTCGGGGTGAAGATGTCTGCGTAGGTGCCGCAAAGCTCTCCTGTGCGGTTGATGTTGCCGGCGGGCGAAACAGCGAAGCCCTTGTGCGCGTCCACCGGCAATTGGTGATCCCACTCGTAGAGCAAATGCGCCACACAGCGAATTGAATTCACCGTGCGCGGTTTGGTACGCTCATGTGGCATGGGAAGCCCCTTCCGTGAGCACAGCCAGCGTAGCGAGCAACGACTTTCGATGCGCGCAGTAGGACGTGCTGTCACCCGCAGCCAGAAGGCGTCGTCGCGTCGCAAGGCAGCCGCCGCCGCACACACGCGCGAACTCGCAATTGAGGCACATCTGCAGCAGTTCGCGCATACCTTGCTCGGCTGGCTCGGCCCATAACGCGTGTGCTGCTGCCAGTGGCGAGGTACTGTCGATTGGCCCGTACTCCACCTGGCGACGGTCAAGCTCATCGCATGCGCCGAACGTATCATCCGGGTAAAGCGTATACACGTGCGAGCATTTTCTGCCTGCAAAATGACAGTTGTTCGTTGCAAGCCCTCCGAGCGAGCGTAGTGCGGATGTCACGGGTTCAAGCACATAGCGGCGCGGGCCAATGTTCGCGATCCAGAAGTTGGTCGCTTCCTCGATGAACATTGTGTATTGTGAAGGCGTGATTCCCCAAGGAAGCGTTTTGCCGCAACTGTCGCCAATCGCGATGCGCACGGCGCGGCGACGCACCGGCCCGCTCTCCTGAAGGACCTGCGTATCGAAACAAGGCACCAGCTTCACGACCTTCACCGCTGGGTACTCCGCGAAGAAGCGCAGTATGGGGCCAGCGCTGCCGAGCGAACCGCGGTGTACAACACAGATGATCCCAACGTCAACACCTTCGGCGGCACACGACTTGAGCGCCTCGACCACAGCTGCCGTCGACGCTCCGCCCTGCAGGTTGACACGCAAGTCGTTAAATTCCCCCGGGCCGTCCAGGCTAATGCCGATCTGCAGTGAGGGGAATAGGCCGCGTAGGAAGCGGATACGGTCACGGTCCAGTAGCACGCCGTTGGTCTGCATTGTGAGCCGCACGATGCGGCCCAAATGGCGCTGCAGTACGATAGAGAGT
Source organism: Acidovorax sp. (assembly GCF_046314175.1). Lineage (GTDB taxonomy): Bacteria > Pseudomonadota > Gammaproteobacteria > Burkholderiales > Burkholderiaceae_C > Acidovorax. Next base: position 51,214 of record NZ_JBKBXG010000022.1, read on the forward strand.
TCTTCGAACTCTTCGGTGGGGTAAAGCAGCGGTTCTCCGCCATGCAGCTCCAGAGCCACCGCGCCTTGCGGCAATCGTTCAAGGAAGCGCTTGATGCTCAACGCCCGCAGGATCCGTGAACCGCTGTAAGGTTTGCGCTTTTCGTAGCAGTAGCTGCAATCAAGGTTGCAACTCTCGCCGACCAGTTTCAGAATCACCGAAACTGGATCTTCACGACGAACTAGCTGGAACACGGGATAGCTCATTGATCTTCCGATTTAGCGGCAGAGATGCGTTGTCGGATTGCTGGTATCAACACCTGCCGGACTTTCTGCCGCAGAGCTTCGACATCCAACGCGTTGCCAATGCGCAGGAGTTCGACACCAGTAAAGTCGGAGTTCAGCAAAAGCTGCTCGTAGCCGGCCACAAGGCGTCGCAGGTCTGCAGGCCGTTCATAGTGGCGGGTGTGCCGACCTCGCTGCAGGATGCGCTCATATGCCTGGTCCGCATCGACGCTGACGTAGACTAAAAGATCGGGCCTCACCGTGCCCGCACCTCTATGCTGCTCCAGCGTGGTATGCATCGGTATCCCGTATAGGACTTCGTGATAAACAGCATCGCTATAGAACCATCGATCGGCGATCACCACGGCACGTTTGCGCGCTGGCTCAACGTTGCGCAGACCATGCAGTCTTTTGTCGTGCAAATATGCCTGCGACAACTGCGCAGGCGGCACATAAGTTCGCTGCTCACGGGCGAATACTAGGGCGCGCGCGTGCCAAGGATGCAGCCACGAATGCTGTCCAATTGTCACGGCGAGGACGCCGGCTGCGTCGAGTTCTGCGCGCAGCATTTCTCGCAGCGTGGTCTTCCCGGCGCCGTCGCAGCCTTCGAGGACAACGAACGGCATCATCCGTGCCAGTCCTCGTACAGTGCGTCTAACGTGGCTGCATAGTCGAATGCGCTGCCACGGAGGAACATCTGGCGGTTCCAGGACCTATTCCAATAACAGGCTAAGTGTCTCGTGAGCGGATAGTCGGCGAGCACCTCTTCGACGAGCGTTGAATCAACTCTCGGAGACCGCATAGCGTTGACGGTGCGCGAGCAAAGCTCGGCGCCCATCAGCACCGCCATATGATCGGCTGCGAAACGCTTGGCGCGATCAGTGTCTGCGGATGTTCGAGACACGACAATCGCCTCGGCCTCAATCCACAGCGAAGCGAGATCGCGCGCCGCCTGCTCGACGATGGCTACCGCTGCCTGCCAGCAATTCATGGAGGGCTCTAGTTGGATTGTGTGCGGATAGTTGGAGCAGCCACCCAGAACGAAGCCGCCCACAGAAAGTGCAGGCAGCCAGTCCATTCCTGCGGCGGTAATGCATGCTAGAGCCTCTTTTGCCAATTCGCTTGCAGCTTGCTCGGGCGTGCCGCTGCCATAAAGCGCATAGATTCGCTCGTTCGGGATGTGAATCTGGCCGAGCCGACGTGATGTGAGCACAGGACTGGCGGTCTCACAAAGACGCAACGGGCAAAGCGCCCCGGCACGCAGGCCTGGTTCGGTGCACGCTAGCCCTGCATAGCTCCTGAGCAAAACTGGCTCGACGAATTGAAAGTGGAAATGCACCGTCCGGCCATCGAGCATGTTCGCCTGAAGTTGATCGAGCTCGACTTCCTCGAGCGGTTCGAACGCAGTCTGCGGGAACAGCTCTCCGCTAGGCCGGAAGCAGCCACGACGTGCATAGATGCCGCCCTCCGGTATCGTGCGTGTTTCATCGCTCACTTGCGGCTTTCCCAATCGGCAGTGTGTGTCATGAGCATCCATAGCATATAGACGACGCGTCGCGGCACACCAATACGCTTGTAGGCGCACAAGGTGCCAATCGGCTCAAGTGCTGTCAGCGTTGAGTGAAGTCTGTCAGATTGCGGCAATAGCTTCGCGTGCGTATCAGGGCGAGCGGCGACACAATTGCATCGCACAACTTACTCCGCGACTTCACCGAAGCCGACCGATCGCAACCGTCGTGGCGCAGCGATGGGTTCCGCGGTACCGTCGACGCGCACGCGGACCCACCGACCTTTATCGACCTCCACGCGCTCACCCTCCTGAACGTCCGCGTCGAGCGTATACAGCGCACCAGACGTCGCCAGGCAAATCACATCAAACAAGAGCTGCGCCGATTCGCTCCAACCAAAGAATTCAAGATTCTTGAGCGCCATCCAGCGTTCGAAAAGCCCGAGGCAATCCAAGCCTCGTGCATGCACGCGCGCCAGTTTTGCAAACCGCCATTTCACGTTGATGTCCGTCTCGCCGAACAACGCGGTGTAGCCGTCGATACACAGGCCAACGCACATTCCGCGTACATAGCTCGCCTGTAGGCTCTGGCCATCAAGGGATGCGCCAACTGCATCCTGCCACCGTGCACGCGCACTGATCAGGTTTGACATCGCCCAGGATTTCGACAGCGCCTCTGCCAAGCCGCGATCGCGTGGCAAAACCTGTCCTTCCCAAGGCTTCGTGAGCGAGACGCCGTGACATACATCGTGTAACTGATCCAGCACGCTAAATGGTGCCGTCCTCGCTGAGGACCAATCAGAACAATCTCCCGACGGAGAAGGCAGCGCAGCCAAACATCGAATCAACTCGCTCTCGGGCAGATGGCAGACGTCAATCCAGCGCTTAGCACTGGACGAGTAATACACCGACGTCGGGCATGCACGCGCTCCACCGACGATCAAAACATCGATATCCGAAAGGGAGTTGCCAAAGCCCTCGACCAATGAGCCAGTAAGCAGGACGTGTTCGTGCGCCGCGCTGTAGTCTAATTCGCTCAAGAGATCGAGTCGCCGTACGCCCAGGGCTCCTAGATCAGAGGTCGCGGAAACGCGCGGGCGATAGGGATACATCAAAACTTCATCCGCTCCATGGACGACATGTAAGGAACAGCGTCGCTCTGGCTTGCGCGGATGGCAGACATCAGCTCGTGGGTTCGCTGGTCGTCCACGAAGTGGAGCGCTTGCACCGCGTGCGCCTCGGCGTCGGCCACGTTTCCTTCTGCTAGGTGCGCCAACGCGATGTTTTGGTGCGCGAGCCACAAGTCGCCGTTGTCTGCGGTGTTGATCTCAAGAACCTTTTTCGCCGCCACATGCGCCTCGCGCGCATCACCCGGCTGTGAGCGGCGCAGCTTGACCTGCGCGAGCTTATTGAGGATCTCTGGCTGTAGCCCGCGTGTCTCACTAGTCAGTGCGTTGAGCTGCTTTGCTGCAAGGTCGTTCATGCCGACGTGCGCATGGATGAACGCCTGCGCGCGCATCACGTCGAATTCGTCCGGTGCGGGCAAAGCCTTTAGTTGATCCAGTTCCTCGCGCGCACGCCGCGCTAAGTGTTCGTGGCTCGCCACCAGAGTTTCGAGCCTACCAATGAGATTCGCGTCCATTCATGCTCCTGTTGGTAGCAAGGCCACTCGACCCAGTAGCGCTGACGCGCGGCAAATCCGCAAAACAATGCAGAAACAACGTTTGTGTTTGCACGTTACTGGTTTTATCTAGTTTCCATCGTCTTTTTATGTCTGTCAATATTTTCTAGGCACCAGCTTTGGCCCGCTTAGGCAGTAGGCGTGCAATGAACTCCCTGGCCCATGTTGCCTCCCGTTTCGCCGCCGCGCCACTACGCGTTCCCGGACGTCATCTGCTGCTTATGGAAGGAGGCCATTCACGTCTGCATCAACATGTCCGAATCCCGTCCCCAGCTCCCAGGCAACCTCGTGCCTTGGACGAATTGGTCCGAACGACTCGGCGGCGAGATCATGTTGGGACCTGTGGTAAACCGAAGGAGTAATCAAGTGATAAATGGCTGTGCTGAGATGAAAGCTTTTATTTCATCGGGCTCGCGCGTAACAAGCACTTGTAACATCGCGCTCGCCACACAGCCGCTCTCCATTGAGCCACTGCAGGCAAAGCGGTGCTCTTGTGGTCGATTTGCTGGTGCAACTTGGCTATGCAGAGGTTTAGTTGCGGTCAATCGCAAATGCGACCAGCGCATTCCACTTGTGCCGGTGGTCGCAGTACCCCAGGCCACGCTCAAAAAGTTCGCGCACGGACACCAGCAGGCTACGTTGCACATCAGGCTGAAGATGGCTGTTCACGTCAATGCCGGTGACGCGCAGGACGGTTTTCCGACTGGCCCGCCCCGTCTCCGTGGACACACCACGCACGAACGCAACGGTATCGCCGAGCAGCCAGGCGCGCAATTTGTGCTGCAGGGCCGGGGTCAGTGCCTCAATGTTGCGCACGTCAGGAACACAGCCTTCGGCGCGCACCAGCAGGTCAGTCCACGGCTTCATCTGCTGCTCAATGGTGTCGGACTTCCAGTCATGCGGCTCATCAAGGCCAAGACGGATCAGTTCGTCACGCCGGAGTACCAGTTCAAGACGTACCAAGCTGGAAGCCTTTTCGACCAAACCATCGCGGTGGTAAACGCAGTCAGGCATTGGGTTCGCGTCGAGTTCCTCTCCCTTGAGATAGATTTTCAAGCTGCGACGTTTGGAAGACTGGCTGATGTAGAGCGTCTGTGTGCCGTAGAAGCTGAGATCGCGCACTGCACCCACCAGCAGGTGACGCAAGGCCGCCATGAGGGCTTTGGCACGCTCGCGGGCGCCGCAGTCAATATGCACAGCGCAGTCAACGCGGGTGAGCGTGAAGCTACCAGCATCAACGAGCGCGCGCTCGATGGGCTTTGGCCGCAGGTGCAGGAGGCGGCACACCTCTTTGACGACCGCAGCGCACGCGGGATGGACACTGTGTACGCCAACCACGTTCTGGCCGGTGAGCCACTTTACGGGACTGCACTCCAACAGCAGCGTCTTACCGTTGTCCCGGCTGATCACGCGAGCCACAGCACCCGTCAAGGGCGAAGTCACCAAGTACATCAAACCATTGCGACGGACGTGAGGATTATCGGCCGTCAACTCTTCCAGAGATGGGTGAGTGATCGACAGCTTCATGCGCACGGTATCTATCAGAGACGAGTAGAACGGCTTCCATGGCACGAGAGGCTTTGGCACCATGACTTGCTGCGACAGCGGCTTCGACATGCACTCTGGCAGGGAAGACACCGGCAGCTGGTTCCACAGCGTAACGCTGGGCATTTCTGGGGGCTGTGTTTGCTTGAGATGGCGTGCACGCACAGCCGAAGTGGCAGCTGCAGGGGCAGTTTTGAGGCGCGAGGATTTCTTGAATTTGGTGAGCTTCATGATGATCAGAATTCGATGGGTATGAACTGGTGAACAAGGGCCCTTTGCGGCGTGTTCACGTTCATCACGTCGGATCACAGCGAAGTCGTAGAACCGATGCCAACACCGTTTCTGTGATGGAGTCAGTTTTCATAAACTTCACGCTGTTGCCAGTGAATGTGGTGTATTACGGAGAGCGCTGCGATAAATCACCAGCGCGGTTTTCTTCGACCATGTCCACCGGAAGCGACGTGACAACGTGACAAATCGGCATGGATCAGTCGGTGGTTTCTTGCTCGAAGCGAATGCTGTCCTTGACCGCGTAGAAGCGCTTGCGCAAGCCACGTAGGTCACCGGTGTTGGGCAAGCGGAACTGACGTTGATCACCTTCAGAGTCCGTGTCCAAGAACCCCGCTTGGCGCAGGTGGCGAACCGTCGCATCCAACCCGAACTTTTGACCCACCAGTTCTTCAAAAACCGTAGGCAAAAACAAGAACAAGGTCTTTTCGCGTGTGGTCTTGCGATAGCCGTAAATACCCACTTGCTCGGACGTGGCGATGGTGCTGAATGCGGGAAATTTGCCACTGTGCCGGTCGATGATGTCGCGCACGGTGCGGATGACCTGCTCACCAATCGGGGTTGTTGCCAGCTTCTGGCGCTCGACGTGCGCGCGCAGGGCCATCTTCATCGCCGCAATGACCGCATCGTTCTTGGTGGGCAGAAGCTTGAGCTTGATGCCGAGCAACCCAGCACAAGCCCAGCCGGCAATTCCTTTGACAAGGCGGCGCGTCACCGGATCGCGGATGTCTAAATCCTCACAGAGCTCGCGCTCAATCTCTGGCAGCTTCTTTGCGATCCATGGGCCAATCTTGGAGTGGTTCTTTGCGACCCCTTTGACCAGTGCATCCCAAACCGCCCCATGGTGTGTGTTGCAGGCCTGGGCGAGATGATCGGCAAAAGCCTTAGCGTCCATGCCATCGGGTACTTTATGGAACATACCCATCGGCGCATCGGCATGAAGCTCGAAGTAACGTGCGGCAATGCCCTCGTTGAGGTGTACGCGCTTTTTGGCCAGCAGCTCGATCAGCGGGTCTTCATTGGAGACGAACAGACTGCATTGCAGAGCGGGCGCGCGGCGGACTGTCTGTTGAGCTGTGCTAGTTTCGCGCGCAGAGCCATTGCCAAGATCGAAGATCATGCGCACGAGGGCACTGAAGTCTTCGGTCTGACGCATCTCATCACGACACACGGGGCGATCTTGCATCAGCTGCAGACCTGCCCTGATGCCGTTCTCTGTACCAGTGAAGCTCTGCACTTCCACCGCTGACTCAATGAGCGACAAAATAAAGCGAAGAACAGTGGTTTTGCCTTGACTACTGCCTCCCACAAGGGCCAGAACAATTCGAGGGAGCCCATACAACCGAACGAGCAGTGAGGCGATTGCAGCGCACAATGCCACCAACATTTTGGGATTGGCCACGGCGTATCGACCAACCTGTTGGTTCCAGTCTTCAAGTGAGCACGATGCAGGTGGCAGTGCGGGAATGTCTGGAGAGACCAACACCGAAACAGGTGCATGGTTACCCAATACATGCACTTTGGTGCGCCAGATCAGCATCTCGTAGCGCGCCCCCTCGAGAGTCAGCAAGTGGTAGCCGTCGTGCTCAGCAACGTAGGCACAGCCATCGACAGCTTGCAACAGCAATTGAGCGAGTTCGCGCAACCCTTTGGGGGACTGATACGCTATGAGTTGGGCAGCGAAAACCAAACGGGACAGCTCCGCGAATTGCCCGAGGAAAAGTGCGGTCTGCGGCAACAGGTAGTGCGTAGCAGCACCTTGCTCGTCAAGTGCATGCACGACGAGCAAGTCGCGTTTTGCACCCTGATTGTTAATCGCTTGCTGTACGGCAGTGATGCGATGAGGCAGTTCACTGTCTGCGTGCTCCGACGGAACATCGGAGCGTTTCGGGCGGGGCTTTTTATGCTTCGAGTGCTGCTCGGTATCGAGCATCGCCATTTGCTTGCGCTTGCGTGGCATGTCCGCATCGCCGCTGCGACGTCTAAGGTCTTTTTCAGGCATGAGTTCTCCCGTGCCAAGCCATGTATGGCTTGGCGAAATGGTGTGATGAGGGGGTGAGTACCAGTGAGCGGTGAGCCACTGGTGTTGAGCAGCTAGCGGTGCGATTTCCCGCGAAGACCAGTCATACTGGCGAGCAGCGCCGTCTTATTGGGATTCAGGGAAGGCGTCGCAATCACGATGCTGCGCTCGTCATCCTCCGCATCGAACTCATACCAGGGAGTCCCGCAAACCATAATTTCGGTTGCAGGGAGCACCGATACGACAATGCCATACTCATTGAGCGAGCGCTGCTCGATATCGTGTCCGATGCCATGAGCAAGTTCCAGCGCTTTCAGGCTGTATTGCATGATTCCGGCGAAGGCACGTTCGCTATCCAAGTGCGTTCCCCAATCTTGCGGGGTGACGTAAATGTGTTGGCAATCGAGGACGCCCGCATAGCTAAGGGGCTTATTGGCACAGTGATGCGACGTAAGTGCTTTACGGACGCACGTGATGAAGTCTTGGAGCTTGCTCTGCTCTTCAGCCTCAAGCGACAAGGGGACTCGAGTAGGGATACGGATCATGCTGCGCGCCCCTTTTTTTCTTCACGGGAGGCAATACACGACTGAATGTAAGCCTGAATCTCGCTGGCAGGCCAACCTTTAAGACGTGGGCCAATCGGCACACCAGGCTTCAGCACTCCTGCTTTGATGTAGTTATAAAAGGAACTGTTGGACAGTCCTGTGAGCTTCAGGACTTCGCGCTTACGGAGAAGCGCTTCTTGGAGAATTTGAGCCATTTGGCCTCCATCTAAGGGTTTGAACTTGCGATGGAAGTCAGGCGTCCCTGCTTGCATCCATCTGTATCGCGATGGATGAATTTGAAATCTTGTAGGCAAAAAAAAACACCGCAATTGCGGTGTCTTGGGAGTAATTGCGGTTGCCGCGTTGCCCATACGCAGCCACCCCACAGGTCTATTTTTTCCTTTTCTTTTCCAGCCCATTCATTTCATTGAGCCAAGCGCGAAGCGTCGGTTCTTCAATCGGACAGTCAGCCTCTTTTTCTGCGAACCATTTCAAAACCGCAGCTGGACTCCTATCGCCTTTAGCATTGAAATAGTCCCCAACCCAGTTCTGGAAAATCGTGTCGAGCATCGTGAGATAGTTGTTCACCTTCCGCTGACTCATATTTAAGGAGGGAGGTGCCTCATCGAGTTTTAGCCCAGAACGCATTGGCTCCAACCCACCCCACCCGATTTTGATCGCATACTCGCAGTATTCGGCTAACTCCAAATATTTTCTGCCCGCACCCTCACCTTCCCGTAGATGGTCTTCCAAAAAAGGAATTTCATAACCGATCAGGGTTTTGGTGATATCCAGCCTGTCCTCGTAGAGTCGATACCGCTCTGGGTCATGTACTTCTAGTGCACGGCGGGCTTCACTGGTCGGCTCAATATTCATGCCGAGAAGCGTTGCCTGCCAGGGTCTGGCTAGCTTTCGCTGATACCAATGATCCCATCGCGGCAACTTGATTGAACAGAGATTGGGCGGCGACGAGCCCTCACCAACTTCTGCAATTGACTGCGTGGCATTACGGTCCAGCAACAACTTAAACCCGTCCGGGTTGTGCTTCAAGATATACGTTTTTTCAATTTGTGCCACGATGTCTCCGATGCATTCTCAAGTTAGTTCTGTGAACGTATCTGCCGCAGCGACCTTCGCTTTGCGCACGATGTCGCGAACACTTTCACCTCGACACCAAGCGTCAATCATGTCAGCCCACGCCTGGAGCATGACCCGCCGTTGCTCGCCATATTCGGCCTTGTTATAAGTGGAGCGCACATCACTTTCTTCATGTGCCAGACATTTTTCAACCCAGTCCCGATTGAAACCTGCTTCGTTCAACAAGGAAGATGCTGTTCTGCGCAGGTCATGCACACTGAAACTGGCGAAATCGGCACCACTAGCTCGAATGTTTTTGACGGCAGCATCGATCACTCGATTGAGAGTGGCATCGCTGATCGGCAGTTGGAGATCGTATCGGCTGGGGTGGAGATATTTTGACGATTCAAAGCAGGTTTTGAATGTTACGAGGATGTCCAACGCCTGTTGACTCAAGTAGACCACCAAAGGTTTTTTGGCTTTCATCCGCGTTGCCGGAATTGTCCATGTAGCGGCTTCAAAATCGACTTCTGACCATGTGCCGCCGACGAACTCACCTTTCCGCACCATCGTTAACAGGACAAATTTGACGGCAAGGCGAAGCGTTGCGGCGGTCGCCGTTTTATCAAGAGCAAGGAAAAACTGCTTGATTTCTGCTGGGGTAAGTGCGCGTTCTCGCGCCTTGAAAGTGGCGATATCGCTGGGGCGAATGCTTTCAGCAGGGTTTTGAAGGTCAAGGGTTTTGTCTTTGGCGTGCGCGAACCTGAACACCAGCAAGACGATTTCACGCACTTGAATGGCTGGCGCTGGCGCACCGCGTGCCTTGACCTTTTCGCACAGAGCCATGAGTGCGGCGGACGTTATTTCTTCCAACTTGAGCTTGCCGAAGGGGCCAACAAGATCGCGGTTGTAGATGGAGCGGCGCATAGCCAGCGTGGAGTCCGCCAGTCTTGCGCCGTTGTTGGGGTCTGACTTGTCTTTGAAGTAGCGGTCAGCCCAACTGCCAAAGGTAAGTGATTCGGCAATTTGCGTGCGCTTTTCAGCTTTTGCTCGGGATGGAGACTCGCCCTTCTCCACGCTGCGGCGGGCATCGGCCAGCAGCAATCTGGCCTCGGCTAGCGTCAGACTGATTCCGTATTCAAGCTCATCAAGTTCTCTCGTGGACTTGGACGGAAGACTCTCGTCGTAGCGGCCTATGGTCAGCGTTTCGCGCCGACCATTGATACGGTAGTCGTACCGGAAAGACTTGGTGCCTGTTGTAGAAACGGAAACGTACATCCCGTCTCGGTCAGAGACTTTAAAAACTTTGTTGGTGGGTTTGAGCTTTTTAAGTTCGGTATCGGTCAGCATGCCGGCTCCTTGCTTACCGCCATTTTTTACCGTCAGACCACCTGCCGGTAAAAAAATTGGCGTTTCACTGGCACCCGACATTTACCGTCACTTAAACCGACAAATACGACTGGCTTTCATTGCATGGCAATGCACGACTATAGACTACAACTCATTGATTTAAAAAGAGAGTTGATCACATAGAAGGATGTCGCTGGATGGTGCGGGACAATTATGAATTATTCCCACTCAATCGTTGCTGGCGGCTTGCTGCTCACGTCGTAGGTCACCCGATTGATACCGCGCACTTCGTTGATGATGCGCCCCGACACCTTCTTGAGCAGGGCATAAGGCAGCTCGGCCCAGTCGGCGGTCATGAAGTCGCTGGTCTGCACGGCGCGCAGTGCCACTACGTAGTCGTAGGTGCGGCCATCGCCCATCACACCCACGCTCTTGACGGGCAGGAAGACGGTGAAGGCCTGGCTGGTGAGGTCGTACCAGGTCTTGCCGGTGGCTTCGTCCACAAAGTTGCGAAGCTCTTCGATGAAGATCGCATCGGCACGGCGCAGCAGGTCTGCGTATTCCTTCTTGACCTCTCCCAAAATGCGCACGCCCAGGCCGGGGCCGGGGAAGGGGTGGCGGTAGACCATTTCTGGAGGCAGGCCCAGGGCCACGCCCAGTTCGCGCACTTCGTCCTTGAACAAATCGCGCAGTGGCTCCAAAAGCTTGAGGCCCAACTGTTCTGGCAGGCCGCCCACGTTGTGATGGCTCTTGATGGTGACGGCTTTTTTGCTCTTGGCACCGCCCGACTCGATGACGTCGGGGTAGATCGTGCCTTGGGCCAGGAAGGTGGCACCCTTGGCGCCATTGCCTGCCGCCTTGAGCTTGGCGGCCTCGGCCTTGAACACGTCGACGAACAGGCCGCCGATGATCTTGCGCTTGGCTTCGGGCTCGCTCACTCCCGCCAGCTTGCCGAGGAATAAGTCGCTCGCGTCGACGCGGAGGACCTTGGCCTGCAGCTTGCCGACGAACATGTCCATGACCATGTCGCCTTCGTTCAGGCGCAGCAGGCCGTGGTCCACGAACACGCAGGTGAGCTGGTCGCCGATGGCGCGGTGGATCAACGCTGCAGCTACGGACGAGTCGACACCGCCCGACAGGCCAAGGATGACCTCCTCATCACCCACCTGCTGGCGGATCTGCTCCACCGCTTCGGCAATATGGTCGCGCATGACCCAGTCGGGACAGGTGCCGCAGATGCCAAGTACAAAGCGGTCGAGCAGCGCCCTGCCCTGCACGGTGTGTGTGACTTCAGGGTGGAACTGCACGGCGTAGAAGCGGCGGTCTTCGTCGGCCATGCCGGCAATAGGGCAGCTGTCGGTGCTGGCCATGAGCTTGAAGCCCGGGGGCAGCTCGGTGACCTTGTCGCCGTGACTCATCCAGACGTTGAGCATGCCGTGGCCTTCGGGGGTGGTGAAGTCGGCAATGTCCTTGAGGAGTGCGGTGTGGCCGCGTGCGCGCACGGCGGCAAAGCCGAATTCGCGCTTGTGACCGGTTTCGACCTTGCCGCCCAGCTGCTGCGCCATGGTCTGCATGCCGTAGCAGATGCCCAAGACGGGCAAACCCAGATCGAACACCGCTTGCGGCGCGCGGTCGG
>NZ_JBKBXG010000023.1:0-62374 GCF_046314175.1 Acidovorax sp.
CGTGCTGGCTCGCAAAATGGTGCGTGTGGCCTTCAGCCTGTTCAAGAACCACAAACGGTTTGATCTCGCATTGGTCTCTGGCAACGCAGTTAATGCTTGACTGGAACCATAGAACCTCAGCGTGAACGGTTCGAGTGGATTGAAGCTGGGTCAATATGTAAAGTGCAGCAAAATTGATAGCTGCTAGCGCTTTTTGGATAAGCGCTTGAGGTCAATTTGGCTTGATTTTTTGCCTGTCTCAGATCGCTTTCACACCCTCGCCCCTTGTGGGAGAGGGCCGGGGAGAGGGGGTGAAACGGGCGCGGCGCGGGGGCAGTCCCCCTCTCCCCAACCCTCTCCCGCGAGGGGCGAGGGGGTAACACCCAGCGTCGCAGCCGCTTCCCTCTGGCGATGCCTGCCATGCTGCCTGGGCAAGGCCCGCCAAGCCCCGCCCGCCGTGACCGCGTGGCGGCGGCGCGATACTTGGCGTGCCCGTTCTGCCGGGCTCTGCCCTGCGCCTTCTTCTTTATCCCCCGTTCCCCCGCACCCTTTTCACAGCGCATGCGCCTGACTTTCGCCCTTCGCACCGTCGCCACACTGGCCCTGGCCTGGGCGGCCGCCGCCGCCTGTGTGGGGCTGAGCACCCCCTTGCCATGGATGATCGGCCCGCTGCTGGCCACGTCGCTGGTGTCCATCGCTGGCGGCCCCACGGAGAGCTGGGGCCCGCTGCGCAACGCCGGGCAGTGGACCATTGGCGCGGCGCTGGGCCTGTACTTCACGCCCCAGGTGGTGGGGTTGATCAGCGGGTTGTGGTGGGCCATTGCGCTGGGAATCGTCTGGGCGCTGCTGCTGGGGTGGCTGTTTGGCGCCTGGCTGTACCGGGTGCATGCGCCGCGCATGCATGGCGTGCCTGCCCCCATGATGCGCGCGACGAGCTACTTCTCTGGCGCCATCGGCGCGGCGTCCGAGATGACGCTGCTGTCCGAGCGCGAAAACGCCCGCACCGACCTCGTGGCCGCCAGCCACAGCCTGCGGCTGCTCATCGTCACGGTGACGATTCCGTTTGCGCTGCAGTGGAGCGGCCTGCACGGCCTGGACATATTGCCCCCCACCGTGCGGGCGGTGAGCTGGCCCGGCCTGGCGCTGATGGCCGTGCTGACCGGGGCGGGCGCGCTGCTGATGGACCGCCTGGGCCGCGCCAACCCCTGGTTCATGGGCGCTATGCTGGTGTCCATGGGCTTCACCATGGCCGGTTACAGCCTGTCTGCCGTGCCGCAGTGGCTGGTGAATGCCGCTCAGCTGGTGATCGGCGTGAGCCTGGGCGTGCGCTTTCGCAAAGAGTTCTTACACACCGCGCCGCGCTGGCTCGCGTCTGTGGCCGTGGGCACGCTGGGGCTGATGGGCATCTGCGCGCTGTTTGCCGCGCTGCTGGCCTGGGCCACGGGCCTGCCCTGGGTCACGCTGCTGCTGGGCACATCACCCGGCGGCATCACCGAAATGGCCATCACCGCCAAGGTGCTGCAGCTGGGCGTGCCGTTGGTTACGGCGTTTCAGGTGTGCCGGTTGATTTCGGTGCTGATGCTGGTAGAGCCGATGTACCGGTGGATCTACCCGCCGCAAGAGAACTCCACTTAACCCTTAACGCCCGCCGCAGCGTTTGAAACTGGCGCTACGCCATCGCCAGGGCACCCGTGGAACCGGCTTTGCCGGGCCGCCGGGTGCGTCCCCCTGGGGGGAAGGCGCGCAGCGCCTCAGGGGGGATTAATGCACCACCACCGGGTTCTGCGCCAAACCTGCGTACCGGTCCAGCGCATCTTCCACTTCTTCCTGGGTGGGCGTGTCGCGCTGCCAGGCCAGGATCTGTTCCTGAAACATCTCGGCCCACGAGCCGTCCAAGTACACCTCTTTGCCGGAGCGTTTGTCCACGATTTCAAAACCGTGGCGTGCCAGCTGGGGAATGGCGGGGGCGGTGTCGTTGAGCACCTGGGTGCTCTTTTTCTCCACGGCGTCGGGCAGCATGTGGACCACCACAAAGGATTCTGAGTCGTAGAGCATGTGCATCGTGTTCCCCTTGTCGATATAGATGTCAGATGACAGCGGGTGCGCGGAGTTCAAGAGCCACCGGCAAAGCCTGTGGCGTTTGTCTCCCTGCCGGTGCAGTATTTCATGAAAACCCAAGTGCGCCAGGTTCGCGGGCTTTTTGTCGCCTGGGCGGGGCTCCTGCGCAACACGTCTTTACAAGTCATCCCGGCCGTCAGGGCGCGCTGCTGCTGCGCAGCTGCAGATCCGCAAAGTCCCCATTGGCCTGTGTAAGCCGTATGCGTACCGGCAGATAGCCCAGCGCGGGGGCCACCCACAGCTCAGCCTTCTGATCGTAGTCCTTGCGTGGCAGGCGCTGCAGCTTGAGCACGGACGTTGGCCCGACGGGCAGGTCCAGCGTTTCGGGCCCTTCGATGGTGAAGGTCCAGCGGTCGGCGCTGCGTGCGCTGACGGTGGTCAGTGTGAGCTGGGTGCCTGGCACAAAGCGGCCCGGGTCGGCGGCCAGCAGGGCGCCCAGCTGGATGAACACGCTCAACCGGTCTTGCGTGCCAGGGCCCATGGGTGCGTCGGGCGTGTTGGCGCTGAAGGTGACGCGGCCCTTGGCGTAGTCAAAGTGGGCGGCCTGTTCGCTGCGGGACCGGTCTGAAAACCGCTCAGGCAGCAGCCCTTGGGCAGTGATGGCGCCCACGCTGCGCTGCGCGCGAGAGCCCACCAGGAACGCGCTCAGCTCCTGGCGCGCCTCGTAGCGGCTGCCGTCGTGCTGCCACAGCAGTTCGGCGCGCGCGTGGTACGTGAACTTTTTGGCCTGCCCGTTCACGTCAAACGCCAGTCGGGTAGGCGGTGGCAGGCGCACGGGTGGGGGTGTGGTGCTGGGGGCCTGGCCTGTTCCGGCGCCCGGCGGGGTGATGTCCACGCCTGAGGCCGGTTCGGCCGTGGGCGGGGTCAATGGGGCAGGGGCTGCCGATGCGGGGGCTGATGCTGCGGGTGCAGCAGGGGCTTGCGGGGCTGATGCTGCCGACTCGGCGGCGGTTGCCGGGTTGTCCTGCTCGGCCGCAGCATCTGCGGGGGGCGCGAGGGCGACGTCGGTGCCCACGTCCATGGATGCGTCCGCAGCCTCAACGGGGGTCGGGGCCGGGTTGGGGGTGTCTGGCGACGGCGCCTTGGGCTGCGGACGCGCGGGTGGCCGTGGGCGGGCAGGCGGTTTGGGCAATGCTGCGGCAGGGGCCACGGCCACGGGTGCAGCCGCAGCAGGTGGCGGTGGCGGTGGTGCGGCCGCAATGCTGCGGGTGCTGAACACGCGCCCCGAGGGTTCGGCCGGGCTGTCCCAGCTCAGCGGCACGCCGCTCAGCACCAGCCAGTGCAGGGCCAGCACCAGCGCGGTGATGAAAAAAAGCGCGCGCCGTGGCATCTACCTGCGTGCCGGGGCCGTCGTCATGCGCTGCCCGCGCCCAGGTCGCTTGACAGCTGAGCGGCCGCAGCGCGCAGCTGGGCATCAATGGCGCCACCCCATTCGGGGTCAAAGGTGGCGATGGAGCCCAGGGTGGTGATGCCCAGCTCCAGGTGCCCGTCCGAGTCGAACACCGGCGCGCAGAACGCCACGATACCGGGCAGCAGCGTGTCCACCACCCGGGCGGCTCCGCGCTCGCGCACCTCGGCCAGCAGGGCGTTCACTTCGGTCATGGTCGAGGGCAGGTCGGTGCGCCGCATTTTGACGGCGCGAGCCAGCTCGTCTTTGAGCAGCGGCGCCACCACATCAGGCGCCATGTGCGCCGCAAAGCAGCGGCCCGTGGCAGACGACAGCAGCGGCATCACATCGCCCAGGCGCAGGTTGGCGGTCACGGCCTGGGTTGACTCCTCCCAGTGCACGATGGTCGGACCGTGGTTGCCCCACACGGCCAGCGCCAGCGTGTGGCCGATGCTTTCCATCAGCTCGGGCATGCGCTCGCGCGCCAGGCGCACGGCGTCCAGCCGGGCTAGCGAGGCCAGCCCCAGCTTGAGGGCGGCCGGGCCCAGGTCGTAGCGGGCGTTGCGCGGGTCCTGCGTGACCAGGCCCAGGCGCTGAAAGCTCACCAGATACCGGTGCGCCTTGGCCGCGCTCATGCCAGCCGAGGCCGCCACATCCTTGAGCATCAGCGGCCCGCGCGAGCGTGTGAGCCCCTCCAGCAGGGCAAAACCCACCTCGACCGATTGAATTCCTGCACGTTCTTTGTCCATGTGCACTAAAATTTGCGAGTTTTGTTTAGTTAAATCAATTTACCCAAGCGTAATTCGTGTTGGGTGAAGACTTTCAACCCCTTGAGACAAAGGTCCTGCCACCATGAAACTCGCTACCTACAAAGACGGCTCGCGCGACGGCCAACTGGTTGTCGTCTCCCGCGACCTGGGCACGGCCCATTATGCGACCGGCATTGCCAGCAAGATGCAGCAGGTGCTGGACGACTGGGGCTTCCTCTCGCCCCAGCTGCAGGACCTGTACGACCAGCTCAACAGCGGCCGCGCCCGCCACGCATTCCCCTTCGACCCCAAGCAGTGCATGGCCCCGCTGCCGCGCGCCTACCAGTGGGCAGATGGCTCGGCGTACATAAACCACGTTGAACTGGTGCGAAAAGCGCGCAACTCCGAAGTACCTGAGAGCTTCTACACCGACCCCCTGATGTACCAGGGCGGTAGCGACGATTTCATCGGCCCCTGCGACGACGTCGTGGTGCCCAGCGAGGCCATGGGCATCGACTTCGAGGCCGAGATCGCCGTCATCACCGGCGATGTGAAGATGGGCACCAACGCCGACCAGGCGCTCGACGGCATCCGTCTGGTGATGATTGCCAACGACGTGAGCCTGCGCAACCTGATCCCGGCCGAGCTGGCCAAGGGTTTCGGCTTCTTCCAGAGCAAGCCCGCCACAGCCTTCAGCCCCGTGGCTGTCACGCTGGACGAGCTGGGCGACACCTGGGACCACGGCCGCGTGAACCTCACCGTGCAATCCACCTGGAACGGCCGCAAGGTTGGCATGTGTGATGCGGGCCCCGAGATGACCTTCCACTTCGGCCAGCTGATCGCCCACGTGGCCAAGACGCGCAACCTGCGCGCGGGCTCCATCATCGGCAGCGGCACCGTCAGCAACAAGGGCGTGACCGACGACAAGGGCCGCACCGAATGGCCCAAGGGCTACAGCTGCATCGCCGAAAAGCGCTGCATCGAAACCATTCAGGACGGCAAGCCCAGCACGGACTTCATGAAGTTCGGCGACACCATCCGCATCGAGGTCAAGGGCAAGGACGGCGCGAGCATCTTTGGTGCCATTGACCAGAGCATCGCCGCACCCGAAGCCTGATGCCTCAGGCCGTTTTGGGGCCGTTGAACTGCTGTGCTGCTGCACCGTACTGAGGCTGGCCCCAACCTGCCCGCGCCACCCCAACCGTTCGGGCTGAGCCTGTCGAAGCATGGGCAGTTCGGTGCGCAGTCTTCTGCAGGCATAAATCAAGCGAAAAAAGGCTCTAGCGCTTATTGGATAAGCGCTAGCAGCTATCAATTCAATAGTTACATATAAGGAGACAACCCCATGCAACGCAGAACCCTCTTGTCCGCCCTGGCCGCCGCAGGTGCCACCACCGCCGCCCCCTGGGCCGCTGCCCAATCTGCCTGGCCCGACCAGCCCCTGCGCTGGGTCGTGCCCTACCCCGCCGGTGGCGGCACCGACGTGCTGGCCCGCACCGTGGCCGAAGCCATGCGCCAGACGCTGGGCCAGCAGATCGTGGTGGACAACCGCCCCGGCGCCGCCACCAACATCGGCGGCCAGATGGTGGCCACGGCCAAGCCTGACGGCAACACCTTCATGTCGGCCGACAACGCCATCCTGGCCTTTAACGAGCACCTGTTCACCAAGATGCCGTTCAGCCCCGAAAAAGACTTCACCTACGTGGGCGGCATCAGCCGCTTTCCGCTGGCCTTGGTCGTGCATCCCTCTTTCGAAGCCAAGACGGTGAAGGAGTTTCTGGCCTACGCCCGCGCCAACCCCGGCAAGCTCAACTACGCATCGCCCGGTAACGGCTCGCCGCACCACCTGGCGATGGAGATGTTCAAGAACCGCACCAGCACCTTCCTCACGCACATCCCGTACCGCGGGGCCGCGCCTGCCATGCAGGATGTGATGGGCGGCCAGGTGCCCTGCATGTTCCTGGACCTGGCCGCAGGCCTGCCCGTGATCCAGTCCGGCAAGGTGCGTGCCCTGGCCATCGGTTCGGCCAAGCGCATCGCCGCACTGCCCGACGTGCCCACGCTGGCCGAAGCCGGTGTGCCCAACACCGAGGTCTACGCGTTCCAGGGCATCCTGGCCCCCGCCGGCATGCCTGCCGCCATCACAGCGCGCCTGAACGGCGACCTGAACAAGGCCCTTCTCAACCCCGCCGTGGTCAAGCGCATGACCGACTTCGGCATGGAACCCCTGCCCGGCACGCCCGAGCAGTTCCGCACCATGGCGCGCGCCGAGTCCAAGCGCTGGGGCGAGATCATCAAGGCGGCAGGGGTGAAGCTGGATTGAGTCACCGCCCGTAAAGCGCCCAGCCGCAGTGCCGGTTGCTGCTGTTTTGGGTCAAAAAGGCTGCTAGCGCTTGATGGTTAGCGCTAGCAGCTATTTTTTTAGGAGCAACTGGATGGCGGGGCGGGACCGCCGCTTTTGCGATAGTGCGGCAGTGCGGGAGAGCGGCCACAACAATAGACACGCGCGCCCGGCCTGTGGCTGTGTGGCCACGCCAATGTCTGTGCAGCGTCGGGGATGGGGGCAGACGAATCCAACGCATCAACGAATGAGCCCTGAGCGCCACGGCGTGCAGAGTCGAGCCGATGACGCACCCATCACTCCGGTGGAGCGGTGCCTCTTTGTAAAGATCTCCAGCGGCGTGCGCGTGATTTAACGCGGTGTCGCGTGCAGGCGTTGGTGAAGCGATAAGCTTTTTCGCTTTGCAAGGCGAATCATGAAACTCCTATCCGCTGGTCTATTGGTTTTTGCCCTGAGTGGCTGTGCGGGCCTGTCGCCAGGCAACCCCACCGTGTCGATCCTGGTGGATCTGGACCCGGCCAGTGTGGAGCGCACCGTGATTGTGGAAAGCATCACAGCCGATCGCGAGGGCGTTTTGTATCTCCCAGACCGCGTGAGCAACAACATCTTGCGGGTGGACCCTAAGTCCCCCGCGCCCGTGGTGGTGGGCCGCATCGGCTCGCGCACCATCGATGGAAAAACCGTCGCGCCCATGCCCAGCGGCATCGCTTTCGATGCGAAAGGCGACCTGTATGTCGGTGTGGGGCCTTTCGGTGAAGTCATGCGCATCCCGCGTGCTGACCTGAACCCCAACAAGCCAGGCGTTGCACAAACCTTTGCGACGGGCGTGCCCGGTGCCAACGGCATCGTGTTCGACAAGCGGGGCAACCTCTATGTCTCTGGCGGCGCAAGCGGAATCGTCTACCGCGTTGGATCTGGCGGTGGCGCAGCGCAAGCCGTGGCGCAGATCGAAAAGAACGTGCGCACCTTGCCCGATGGCAAAGCGCAGCAATCCATCGTGGCCAATGGCTTGGAGTTCGATGCAATGGGTGTTCTGCACGTGGCCGACACCTCGCGCGGGGCGATCTGGAAGGTAATGGTCGGCGCTGACGGTCAGGGCAGCAAGCCGGTTTTGCTGGCGCAGAGCTCCTTGTTGGAGGGCGCCGATGGCATGGCCTTTGACCCCAGCGGCAATCTATGGGTGACGGTCAATGAGTTGAACGCCGTGGTATCGGTATCGCCTGCTGGCGTGGTGAAAACCATCACCAAAAATGCGGCCCAAGGGCCTTTGGAGTTTCCTTCCGCCGTGGTGTTTGTTGGCAAACGTGCTTACCTCTCCAACTTCGACACGCCCCGGCGTGACAACATGGACGCCAACGGCGGGACTGCCAAAGAGGGTGTGGGCGCCTCGATAGCCCAGATCGTGCAATAGCGGTTGACCCACACACCTTGCCGGTGTGACCGTTCGCTAGGCAGCGGCGGCGAATGCCCCGGGTCGCAGAGGTCCGGACGCAGCCATGGCTCGGGCGCCGCTCACGCCTGTGCCATGGCAGTCTTCCATCACGTCGCGGCATCTGACTGCGCCGCGAAGTGCGCGATAACTGCATCTCCTTCAGGGTCTTGATTTTTGCTGAGTAGACGACCGGTCTAATGGGCGCACAATGCCTGCGTGACTTCAGACACCCAACCCCCACCCACCAAGACCCACATCCTGCGTTGCGGCGAGCGTTTGATCGCCGCCAAAGGTTTCGTGGGCGTTGGCCTGACGGAGATCCTTGCCGAGGCAGGTGTGCCCAAAGGCTCCTTCTATCACTACTTCGGCAGCAAGGAACGTTTTGGCGAGGCGCTGCTGGCGCAGTACCTGCAGCGCTATCTTGCGCAGATGGATGCCCTGTTGGCCCCCGACGCGCAAGGTACCCCCGCCCGCGATCGGCTGATGCGCTATTGGTCTTACTGGAACGTGTCGCAATGTGGCTCGCACCAGGGCGACGCGGGTGATGTGAGCCTCGAGGCTGCGGGCTCCAAGTGTCTGGTGGTCAAGCTCAGTGCCGAGGTGGCCGACATGTCTGAAACGATGCGGATGGCTTTGCGCCAGGGCACCGACGACATCGTGCAGCGCCTGGCCCAGTGTCTGCAGGCCTGCGTGGCCGAAGGCTCGGTGCCGCAGACGATAGCGCCCGCCGCCACCGCGCTCAGCCTGTATCAGATGTGGCTGGGCGCGAGCCTGCTGTCCAAGCTGCGGCGCGATGGCTCTGCGTTGGAGCATGCCCTGCACACCACACACCAGTGGTTGGGCATGGCACCTGTCTCTCCCTGTGCCTTGGCACCTGCGCGAGCCGCGTGAAGCGGGGCATCGCCCTCAAAAACACGGATCACTCCCTCTGCGCAGCGTTGGCTGCCACCGCTTTTCGCCCCTCAAACGACCCACAACCAAACCCCCACGAAAGACAACCATGCTGAACTTCGACTTCCACAACCCCACCCACATTGTTTTTGGCAAGGACCGCATTGCCGACCTGGCCAAGCTGGTGCCCGCAGCGGCCAAGGTGCTGATCCTGATCGGCGGCTCCAGCGCCGAAAAGACCGGCACGCTGGCCGAAGTGCGCACCGCGCTGGGCGACCGCCAGCACGACACCTTCAGCGGCATCGAGCCCAACCCGAGCTACGAAACCTCGATGAAGGCCGTGGCGCAGATCCGCGAGGGCGGGTTCGACTTTTTGCTGGCCGTGGGCGGTGGTTCGGTGATCGATGCGGTCAAGTTCATTGCGGCGGCCGTGAACTTCGAGGGCAGCGACCCCTGGGCGATTCTGGAAAAGAACGGCCGCAACATCACGGGCGCGCTGCCTTTTGGCACGGTACTCACGCTGCCTGCCACCGGGTCAGAAATGAACAACGGTGGCGTGATCACGAACCGCGACAAGGGCGCCAAGCTGGCGTTTGGCAGCAAGCACACGTACCCGGTGTTCTCGGTGCTCGACCCCACCAAAACCTACACCTTGCCACCGCAACAACTGGCCAACGGTGTGGTCGATGCGTTTGTGCACACGGTGGAGCAGTACCTGACCTACCCGGTCAACGCGCCCGTGCAAGACCGCTTTGCCGAGGGCATTTTGCAGACGCTGATCGAGATCGGCCCGCGCCTGCTGACCGCACCCGAGCCGGTGTATGACGACCGCGCCAACCTGATGTGGGCGGCCACCATGGCGCTCAACGGACTCATCGGCGCGGGCGTGCCACAAGACTGGGCCACCCACATGATTGGCCACGAACTCACGGCACTGCACAACATCGACCATGCGCGCACGCTTGCCATCGTTCTGCCCGCACTGCTGAACGAACGCCGTGGCCCCAAGGGCGCCAAGTTGCTGCAATACGGCGAGCGGGTGTGGGGCATCACCACGGGCACCGACGACGAGCGCATCACCGCCGCCATCGAGCGCACGCGCGCGTTTTTTGAAAGCATGGGCATCGCCACGCGCCTGTCTGGCTACGGCCTGGGCGCCGAGGTGGTGGACACCGTGGTGGCCCAGCTCGAAGCACACGGCATGGTGAAGCTGGGCGAGCAGCGCGAGGTCACCCCCGCAGTCAGCCGTCGCATTCTCGAAGCCGCGCTGTAAGCCAAGACCGCGATCTGCCCCGCCGCTGTTTTGCGCGGGGTAGATCACTGTTACGGTGAAGCACTACCCATTTATTGATCAAAGAAAGCAACCTGTATGGCACGCATCCTCATGGTTCTCACGTCGCACGACCAACTGGGCGACACGGGAAAAAAGACCGGCTTCTGGCTCGAAGAATTCGCCGCGCCCTATTACGTTTTTAAAGACGCGGGCGCTGACATCACCATCGCATCGCCCCAAGGCGGCCAGCCGCCGCTGGACCCGAAAAGCGATGAGCCCGATTCACAGACCGACGCGACCCGCCGCTTCAAGGCCGATGCCGATGCACAAAAGCAGTTGGCCAACACCGCCTTGCTGTCGAGCGTGAAGGTTGATGACTTCGACGCCGTGTTCTACCCCGGCGGCCACGGCCCGCTGTGGGATTTGGCGGAAGACGCCCAGTCCATCGCGCTGATCGAAAAGACCTTCGCCGCAGGCAAACCGTTGGCCTTGGTGTGCCACGCGCCCGGCGTGCTGCGCCACACCAAGGCGCCCGACGGTTCGCCACTGGTCAAGGGCAAAAAAGTCACGGGTTTCACCAACACCGAAGAAGAAGCTGTGCAGCTGACCAAGGTCGTACCGTTCCTGGTGGAAGACATGCTCAAAGCCAACGGCGGCAACTATTCCAAGGGGGCCGACTGGGCGCCCTA
This sequence comes from Acidovorax sp., assembly GCF_046314175.1. Taxonomy (GTDB): domain Bacteria; phylum Pseudomonadota; class Gammaproteobacteria; order Burkholderiales; family Burkholderiaceae_C; genus Acidovorax. The sequence continues at coordinate 10,860 of NZ_JBKBXG010000023.1, forward strand.
TGTGCTGACCGATGGCACGCTGATCACAGGGCAAAACCCAGCCTCGTCGGAGCCAGGCGCGCACGCGCTGCTCAAGCTGCTGGGTTGAGTGCGGACATCAAAGAACACAAGGGGCTTCGGCCCCTTGTTTTTTTGCAATGCCGCGCAGTCTTTGGGCTAAAAATTCAAGCCAAAATGGTCTCTAGCGCTTGATGGTAAAGCGCTGGCAGCTATCAAAATTGCAGTGTCTGTGTGCTGCGCAAATCTCTGGCATCAGGCCGTTTCAGTTGCCGTTGCCGTCGCCGTCACCTCTGCGATCGATGTCTCACTCAATGCCACCTCCACCAGGCAGTCATAAAACGTGGGCGCACGCCCCACGTCCGTCAGCGCCTGGCTGGTCACTTCATTCACGTTGGTGCCATTGAGCCCCAGCTTGCGCCACCAGATGCCCAGGCCGTTGACCACGCCGGGCCGCGCGCGGCGCGAGACGGTGGCGTGGCATTCATAGCTGCCCCGGTCGTTGAACACGCGCACCACGGCGTCGTTGGCAATGCCACGCGCCTCGGCGTCGTCGGGGTGAATCTCCAGCACGGGGCGGCCTTCGATGTTGCGCAGGCTTTGCACGTTCACAAAGGTGGAGTTCAAAAAGTTGCGCGCGGGCGGCGAGATCATGGCCAGCGGGTAGCGAGCGTCCGTGCCGGCCAGCTCGTAGTTGGGCAGGTGGTCGGGCAGGCCATCCATGCCTTGCGCGGCCAGGCGGGCGCTGTAGAACTCGCACTTGCCCGAGGGCGACGGGAAGTTGCCCTCGGCAAACAGCGCATCGGGAATGGCCAGCGTGGCAAAGCCCTGCGATTCAAGCAGCGCGTAGTCCACCGCATCGCCAAAAGCCTGGCGGCACAGCGCCTCGTCGGTGTCTGAAAAACAGGGGTCGGTGAAGCCCATGCGCGCGGCCAGGTCGCGGAAGATCTGGGCGTTGCTGCGCGCCTGGCCCAGCGGCGCAATGGCGGGGCGGTTGAGCAGCACGTCAGTGTGGCCGTAGCTCAGGTGGATGTCCCATGCTTCGAGCTGTGTGGTGGCGGGCAGGATGTAGTCCGCGTAGTCGGCCGTATCGGTCTGAAAATGCTCCAGCACCACGGTGAACAGATCCTCGCGCGCAAAGCCCTGCACGACCTTTCCTGAGTCTGGGGCCACGGCCACAGGGTTGCTGTTGTAGACCACGATGGCCTCCACCTTGGGGCCGAACGCGGGCGAAGCCTCGCGCAGCAGGTCGTCGCCGATGGTTGTCATGTTGATGGTGCGAGGCGTCTTGCCAGCGGGCATCAGGTCGGGCCGCTGCAGCACCGCGCGCTGCGCCGGAAACTGCCCTGAGCTGGACAGCAGCATGCCGCCCGCGCGGTGGCGCCAGGCGCCGGTGAGCGCGGGCAGGCAGGCCACGGCACGCACTGCATTGCCGCCGCCGCGCACGCGCTGCATGCCGTAGTTCAGGCGAATCGCTGCGGGCTTGGTGGTGCCGTAGTCCTTGGCCAGTTGGCGAATTTGTTCGACTGGCACGCCGCAGACCTCGGCCGCTCGCTCGGGTGGCCATTGCAGGGCGCGCTCGCGCAGCTGTTCCCAGCCCAGCGTGTGGCGGGCGATGTAGTCGTGGTCCAGCCAGTCGTGGGCGATCAGCTCGTGCATCAGTGCCAGCGCCAGCGCGGCGTCGGTGCCGGGGCGCAGGGCAATGTGCTCGTGGCACTTGTCGGCCGTCTCGCTCTTGCGGGGGTCAATGCACACCAGCTTGGCGCCATTGCGCTTGGCCTGCTGGGCGTAGCGCCAAAAGTGCAGGTTGCTGCCGATGGAGTTGCTGCCCCAGATGAGGATGAGCTGCGATTCGGCAAAAAACTCCACCTTCATGCCCACTTTGCCGCCCAGGGTCTGCACCAAGGCCTCGGCCCCAGCCGATGCGCAGATGGTGCGGTCCAGCTGTGATGCGCCCAACTTGTGAAAGAACCGCCGGTCCATGCTCTCTCCCTGCACCATGCCCATGGTGCCCGCGTAGCTGTAGGGCAACACGGCTTCTGGCGAGCGCGCGGCGATGGTCTGCAGGCGCTGCGCGATGTCGGCCAGGGCTTCGTCCCAGCTGACCGGGGCGAACTGGCCGCTGCCCTTGCGTCCGGTCCGTTTGAGCGGCGTGAGGATGCGTTCGGGATGGTAGCTGCGCTCGGTGTACTTGCTCACCTTGGCGCACAGCACGCCGTCAGTGTGCGGGTGCGCTGGGTTGCCCTGCACACGGGTGGCCACACCGTTTTCTACCGTGGTCAGCAGAGCACAGGTGTCCGGGCAATCGTGGGGGCAGGCTCCGCGCACGGTGTGCGGTTGACCCGAAGGGCGTGTGCTGGATGAGGGCATGGTTCTAATTTGATGTAACACTTAGTACACTTACGCTGTCACCAGCGCGACTGCCGTAGTCGGCAGCGAGCAATGCGCGGGTGATTGGAACGTCCGACGTTCTTACCCATCGGTGGCAGAGCCACTGGTCAGGCAACCGTTTTACTTAGATGCAGGGATTTCACCATGAACCGCAATGGCTTGGGACGCAGGCAATTTTCCGTGGGCTTGGGCGCTGCCGCTCTGGGCGGGTTTCATGTGGCCAACGCGCAAAGCGAAGGCAAGATAGTGCTGGGCCAGTCGGCTGCCTTCACGGGCCCGGCTGCCCAACTGGGCGTGCAGTTCAACCTGGGCGCCAAGCTGTTTTTTGACCAGCTGAACGCCCAGGGCGGCGTGGGCAAGCGCTCGGTAGAAATCCGCACCATGGACGATGGCTATGAGCCCGACCGCTGCGCCGAAAACACCCGCAAGCTGATTGCCGACGACGTGTTTGCGCTGTTTGGCTACATCGGCACACCCACCAGCCTGGCCGCCATGCCCATCTTCACCAAAGAACGCGTTCCGTTTTTTGGGCCCTTTACCGGTGCCGAGGCGCTGCGTCAGCCCTTCAATCGCCTCATCTTTCATGTGCGCGCTTCGTATTTCGACGAAACCGCGCTTATCGTGCGCCAACTCACCAACCTGGGGCTCAAGAAAATCGCGGTGTTCTATCAGAACGACGCTTACGGCAAGGCGGGGCTCGACGGGGTGACCAAGGCGCTGACCGAACTCAAGCTCGCGCCGGTGGCGACGGCGACGGTCGAACGCAATTCAACCGACGTCAAAGCCGCCGTTGAAAAGCTGGTGCCTGCCATGCCGGATGCCATCGTTCAGATCACGGCTTACGCTTCGGCGGCAGCTTTTGTGCGCGCTGCACGCAAGGCCAGCTTTGGCGGCACGTTCTACAACGTGTCGTTTGTGGGTACGCAGGCGCTGGCCGACGAGCTGGGCAAAGACGGCGCGGGCGTGGTCGTGTCGCAGGTGGTGCCCTCGCCCTACCAGCCCTCACGCCAGATCACGCGCGAGTTTCTGGAGGCCATCAAAAAGGGTGGCGACAAGGTGCAGGCCAACTACTCCAGCATGGAGGGTTTTTTGGCGGCGCGCGTGCTGACCGAGGGCCTGCGCCAGGCCCAGGGCAGTGGCAAGCTCACGCGCGACAGCCTCATCACTGGGCTCGAATCCATCGGCAACCAGGTGATCTCGGGCTTTCCGGTGTCGTACAGCGCCACCAGCCACGCGGCATCCAAGTTTGTGGAGATGTCGATGCTGACGGGCGACGGCCGCGTAAGGACTTGATTTCCCCCTGAGCCGCTTCGCGTCTTCCCCCCTGAGGGGGACGCCACCGGTGGCCTGGCAAAGCCAGTTCCACGGTGGCGCTGGCATGGGTCGCGCCGGTTGCAGCGCTCGCAGGCTCCAGTTGCTCTGATTGCTTGCTGGACGCAGGTTAGTCGATGGACGTGGTGCGCGCCAACCCCTGCATGAATGCCTCGCAGCGGCCCAACTGCTCCAGGCTCACGTATTCATCCGGCTGGTGCGCCTGCTGGATGCTGCCCGGGCCACACACCACCGTGGAGATGCCCGCGTTCTTGAACAGCCCCGCCTCAGTGCCAAAGGCCACCAGCGTGGTGCCTTTTTCTCCGCTCAGCGCCTGCGCCAGCCGTGTCACCGGGTCATCCTTGCTGCCCAGAAAGCTGGGGATCTCGCAGATGGTCTCAAACTCAAAGCCCGCTGCAGGCGCCACCTTCTTCATCGCAGGCTCCAGCGACTTGGCATAGGCCACCACCTCGGACTGCATCTGCGCCGCATTGGCCGTGGGCAGGTCGCGGAACTCGTAGCGGAACTCTGCATCACGCGGCACCACGTTGTCGGCAATGCCGCCGTGGAACTGGCCCACGCTGGTGGTCGAGAACGGCACGTCAAAACCCTCGAACCGGGGCTCGTTCTTTTCAAAGTCTTCCGCCATGTCGCGCACACGGCCCACCACGCGGGCGGCCATTTCGATGGCGTTGACGGAGTGGGGCGTGAGGGAGGAGTGCGCCTCTTTGCCGCGCACGCAGCACTTGTAGCGGTACACGCCCTTGTGGGCAATGGCGGGCACCATGCTGGTGGGCTCGCCCACGATGCAGGCCAGGGGTTTGATGTTTGCGTCACGCAGGTCGGCGATCAGCTCCTTGACCCCAAAGCAGCCGATCTCTTCTTCGTAGCTGAATGCCAGATGGACCGCAAAAGGCGCATCGCTGTTCAGGAACTGTTCGGCATGTGAGACGGCAATGCCAATGAAGGCCTTCATGTCGGCGCTGCCGCGCCCGTACAGGTTGCCGTCCTTGACCAGCGCACTCAGTGGGTCCATGGTCCAGTCTTGTCCATCCCACGGCACCGTGTCGGTGTGGCCCGACAGAATCACGCCCGCCGGTTTGCCTTCGCCCAGCGTGGCGAACAGGTTGGCCTTGGTCTTGTCCTCGTTAAAGGTCAGGCGGCTTTTCACGCCAAACTTGGCGAGGTAGTCGCGGATGAAGTGGATCAGCTCCAGGTTGGAGTGGTGGCTGACGGTGTTCATGCGCACAAGGGTTCGCGCAAGTTCGAGGGCGTGGGCAGAAATCATGGGGTGGCTAGCGAATACCCCGGGTTGGCACGTGTGTTGCTCCCGGGCTAGACTGTGAGATCGTAAGGACACATATCATGAACGTTATTGACTCCATCGTCACGCAGGCGGCCAGTATTGCAGCGGTGCGCCGGGACATTCACGCCCACCCCGAGCTGTGCTTCGAAGAGGTGCGCACCGCCGACGTGGTGGCGCAAAAGCTCACCGAATGGGGCATTCCCATCCACCGCGGCCTGGGAAAAACGGGCGTGGTGGGCATCGTCAAGGGCCGCGACGGCGGCGCCAGCGGCCGGGCCATCGGCTTGCGCGCCGACATGGACGCCCTGCCCATGCAGGAGTTCAACACCTTCGCCCACGCCAGCGTCCACAAGGGCAAGATGCACGCCTGCGGCCACGACGGCCATGTGGCCATGCTGCTGGCGGCGGCCCAGCACTTTGCCAAGCACCGCAACTTTGATGGCACCGTGTACCTGATCTTTCAGCCCGCCGAAGAAGGCGGCGGCGGTGCACGCGTGATGATTGAAGATGGCCTGTTCGAGCAGTTCCCCATGCAGGCTGTGTACGGAATGCACAACTGGCCCGGCATGCCCGTGGGCACGTTTGCCGTGAGCCCCGGCCCGGTCATGGCATCGACCAGCGAATTCAAGATCACCCTGCGCGGCAAAGGCGGCCATGCGGCCCTGCCGCACACAGGCATCGACCCGGTGCCGATTGCCTGCCAGATGGTGCAGACCTTCCAGACCATCATCAGCCGCAACAAGAAGCCGGTGGACGCGGGCGTGATCTCGGTCACCATGATCCACGCGGGCGAGGCCACCAATGTGGTGCCCGACAGCGTCGAGCTGCAGGGCACTGTGCGCACTTTCACCGTGGAAGTGCTTGACCTGATCGAAAAGCGCATGCGCCAGGTGGCCGAGCACACCTGCGCCGCACACGACGCCACCTGCGAGTTCGAGTTTGTGCGCAACTACCCGCCCACCATCAACTCGCCCGCCGAGGCCGAGTTTGCGCGCAAGGTCATGGCCACCATCGTGGGCGAAGAGCGTGTACTGGCCCAGGAGCCCACCATGGGCGCTGAAGACTTTGCCTACATGCTGCAAGCCAAGCCTGGCGCGTACTGCTTCATCGCCAACGGCGACGGTGCCCACCGCGAAATGGGCCACGGCGGCGGCCCCTGCATGCTGCACAACCCCAGCTACGACTTCAACGACGACCTGATCCCACTGGGCGCAACCTACTGGGTCAAGCTTGCCGAAGAGTGGTTGGCACAGCCCACGCAAACCGCCTGACGGTTGAGGCTTGCCACCCCCTGCCCCGGGCGCACCGTGCGCGTGCCCCGGGTTTTCATTTTTACTTGTCCACTCTTTGACTCCTGAAAGCCCCCGCCCATGACCGGAATCGTTGAAGCCTTCTCGCCCAGTTACGCACAGGCCCGCAAGAAGTTCCTGGAGGCCGCCGCTGCTGCGGGCCTGCCCATCGAGTCGCACGCCCACCCGCTCAAGGGTCGCGACGGCGAAGACCTGGCCATGGATGTGGTGCGTGACGGCCCGGCTGATGCGAAAAAGCTGCTCATCGTGAGCAGCGCCTGCCACGGTGTGGAAGGCTATTGCGGCAGCGGTGTGCAGGTGTTTGCGCTGCACGACGCCGAATGGCGCGCCAAGGCACATGCCGCGGGCGTGGCCACGCTCTACATCCACGCGCTCAACCCCTACGGTTTCTCGCATGTGCGCCGTTTCACGCACGAGAACGTGGACCTGAACCGCAACTTCCAGGATTTTTCAAAACCCTTGCCAGTGAATGCGGCCTACCGCGAAGTTCAACCTTTGCTGCTGCCCGAGCAGTGGCCACCCGGCCCCGACAACGTGGCCGCCGTGGAGCAGTACATCGCCACCAAGGGCGAAGCCGCCTGGCAGGCCGCCATCTCCCAAGGCCAGCACGAGTTTCCGCAAGGCGTGTTCTTTGGTGGCACCGAGCCCACCTGGAGCAACCGCACTCTGCGCCAGGTGCTGCGCCAGCACGGCGCCCACGCATCGCGCATCGCGTGGATCGACCTGCACACGGGCCTGGGCCCCAGCGGCCATGGCGAGCGTATCTATGCAGGCAATGACAACGCCGTAGCGGTGGCGCGTGCGCGTGCCTGGTGGGACGGTGGCGGCGCCACGCCGGTCACCTCCATCTACGACGGCTCGTCCACCTCGGCCTTCCTCACCGGCCTGATGTGGACCTCGATCTACGACGAATGCCCCCACGCCGAGTACACCGGCATCGCCATGGAGTACGGCACGGTGCCCGTGCTTGACGTGATGAACGCCATCCGCGCCGAGCAGTGGCTCAACCTGCACCCCGACACCCCTGCCGACAAGGCTGCGCAGATCAAGGCGCAGATGCTGGCCGCGTTCTACACCGACACAGACGAGTGGAAGGGGCAGATCATCAGCCAGGCGCGCCAGTCGATGTTCCAGGCGGTGAATGGGTTGGTTCGGTGAATTTTGAATAAAAAGGGCCGCTAGCGCTTGATGGATAAGCGCTGACAGCTATTTAATTGATAGTGTTCTCTTCGTTTAAACCTGCCAGCGGCGGGGTTTGAGCGCGCGCTTTTGTGCATTGGTTTTTGGTCTCTCCTGTGCGCGCGGGGCGCGGCAGCTACCATCGCCTGAAAAACGAGGAGACACCATGCCCGCTGTCCACGCTGTTCGCTTGCTGGACTCAACATGCCCGTGAGCGTGCCCTGTGCAAACGTGGCACTGCGCATGCAGCCAGACCGCCCGTCTGGTGATTCTCTGCGTGCGCTGAGCCGCAGCCTGCTCACGCTCTCCGAACAAGCCCAGCATGCACAGCCGCAGGACATGCTGCACCAGGCCTTGCACACCCTCTGTGGTCTGGTTCCATTTGACTCAGCCTGGTGGGGCGAGGTATCCGCGGGCGATATGCACACCGGGCCACGCAACTGGCTGCATGGCAGCATCGGCTTGAGCCAAAACTTCGCTGAAGAATGGAACGCTCTGGCGACGGTGGATGAGTTTGCGCAGCAGTCCATGCGCAGACTGGGGGTGGTGATCCGCGAGCGCGACGTGATGGGTGAGATCCCGGAACACCCCCAGATGATGGCGTTCGCCCAGCGGCACGGCCTGTACCACTGCATGGCCATCACGGCAGAGCTGCCGCGCAGTGGGTTGATGTTTTTTGTCTCGGTGTACCGTCCTCCGACGCGGCCAGATTTCACAGACGAGGAGGCCGTGCTGTTCGGTGAGTTTGTCGCGCACTTGCTGCAGCACTGGCGCCATCTGCTGCAGCGGTTGCAGATGGATTCGCCCACCCGTCCCTGGGACAGCTTTGCGCTGGCAGAGCCGTCGGGCGAGCTGTTGTTTGCAGGCCTGCGCATCAGCTTGGCGCTGAGCGAGGCGTGCCCTGGCTGGGCAGGCACGTGCCTGCCGCCTGAGGTGGCACAGGCATTGCCGCGTGTTCCATGCAGCCTCACGGTGGGCAAGTCCTGTCGCTTGCGGCTGGAGCCGTGTGGCGCCCTGGTGGCCATCAGCGTGGCTTCACGCCACCAAAAGTCCGCGCTGGCGCCGCGCGAAATGAGTGCGGCCATGCTCTACGCACAAGGGCGCTCGCACAAGGACATTGCCGCCACGCTGGGGCTCACGCCTGCCACCGTGCGCACTTACCTGCGCACCGCCTATGCCGCGCTGGGTGTGAGCAACAAGGTGGACCTGGTGGCCGCGCTGCGCAGCGCATAGCGGCTTCGCGTTCTGTGCCGCGGCTGTGCGCAGCTCGGTAGTTTCCCTCGCCCTCTGCATTTGCAGGGGCTGCAACGGGGCCTTCCTTTTCTATCGTTCACCCCGGAGCCACAAGGCCGGCGGTGGCTGCGTCGCCGCAAAGGGCCGGCTCCTGAAGAAACCGTCATAACAGGAGACACCCGTATGTTCACGAACCCATCCATCGCCGCCCCGGCGCGCCACCGCCGCATTCCGTGCGCTATAACCACAAGGCGGTGGGCCATCTGTACCCTGAGTGCCTCCATGGCGCTGGCATTGGCTGCCTGCGGTAGTGGCAGCGACCCCCAGCCGCTGGCCAGCAAGCCACTGGCCGAGGGCTGCCCTGCCTACACCTCGGCCGCCTTGCCCCATGGCGCAAAGATCACACGCACAGAGGTCCGCCAGGCGCAAGGCAGCCTGCCCGAGGTCTGCATCGTGCGAGGGCAGATCGTGTCTTCGCCGGAGTCCACCATCCAGTGGGCGGTGGAGCTGCCAGCGCTGGCGCAGTGGAACGGCAAGACTCTCACCATCGGTGGCGGAGGGCTGGACGGCTTCATTCCCACCGATGACCCGTGGTACCAGCAGCTTGTGGGGCCGTCAGCCAACCCGTACGTGAAGATCAGCTCCGACTCGGGCCACCAGAGCCGGGGCTTTGAGTGGGCCAAGAACGACGTGGCGCTGCGCAACCATGCCTTTGACGCGAACCATTTCGTGCTGGAAGTGGGCACCACCATTGCCTCCGAGTTCTACGGCAAGCGCCCCGTGCGGCGTTATCACATGGGCCATTCGAACGGCGGCCGCTCAGGCCTTATCTCCGCGCAGAAGTACCCCAAGGACTACGACGGCGTGGTGGCCATGGAGCCCGCCATCAGCCAGCAGGCGCACCAGGTCAACCTGGGCCCCAACGTGATTCAGCACATCTTCAAGAATCGGGACAACTGGCTCAGCCCCGCCAAGGTGGCGCTGTACGCCCAGGCCGAGACCGCTGCATGCGACGGGCTCGATGGCCTGAAAGACGGCATCATCGGCAACGTCGAGGCCTGCAACTACGTGCCCACCGACCTGCTGTGCAAGGGCGCTGATAGCGACAGCTGCCTGACGGCCGGGCAGATCGAAACCATCCGCCTCATCTACAGCGACCACAAGACGCCGGTGACCCTCTCACGCGGTGCCGTGGGTTATCCGCGTTTTGGCCGGGGTGGTGCGGCCACGTCAGACTGGGAGTCGTACATGTTCGGCCCGAGCTTTGAGGCGCGCGAATCCTTCAACCACATGGCGGTGACCGAGGCCGCCCGCGTGGTGGAGGGCAACCCTGTTGCAGACATTCTCAGCCACGACCCCACGCGCTACCAGGCCCAGTATCTGCGGCTGGCACAAATGATCGACGGCACCGATCCCGACATGGGCGCCTTTGCCGACAACGGGGGCAAGCTGCTAGTTTGGTACGGACTGTCGGACACCTGCGTGTCGCTGTACCGCACCGCGGAATACTTCGATTCTGTCAAACAGCAACTGGGCGCCAACAAGGTGCAGGGCTTCGCGCGCATGCTGACCTCACCCTCTGTCGGACACAACCTTGACGGCCCCGGTACCGACCCGCTGTCGATGGATCTGCTGGCTGCACTCGACGCCTGGGTGGAAAAGGGCACGGCCCCCGACAAGCTCGTGGCCACGAAATTTGCCCCTGGCACCAGCACGCCCGTGGCGCAGCGCCCGGTGTGCGAGTACCCGAAGTTCCCGCGATACAATGGCACGGGTGATCCGGCCAAGGCGGAGAGCTTTAGCTGCTCTGCGAACTGAAGGCTGCGGGCCGCTGCGGCGGCCCGCACGCCGATGACCGTGGGGCGGGCCTTCACTCGCCCCAGGGCAGCATCAGCGTGAGCAGCGACAGCTGTTCGAACTCGGGCGCAAACGCGTCGATGATCTGCTGCGGTTCAGGGCACAGCGTGGTGTCGGTGATCACGCCAAGCTGCACGCCGCCGCCATAGCTCAGTATGGACACGCCCAGGCCAATGTCACCCGACTGCGGCACCCAGAACATGCACTGCGTGACGCGGGCACCGCACAGCGTGAGCTGCTCCTTGGGGCCGGGCACGTTGGTCATCACGGCCGTGGTCTTGCGGCCAAACAGGCTGAGAAGCGCATCCTGTGCGGGCTTGATCATCAGACCCGCCACCGCCAACATGGCAAAGGCCAGAAGGGGCTGGGTGCTGCCCTTCAGGGCATTCATGCGCTTGCGCACCTCGTACACGCGCTCCACCGGGTTGGCCACGCCAATCGGCAGCACCAGCGGCACCAGGCCAAATCGGTTGCCCAGCTTCCAGGCTTCTTCCATGGGGCGCAGGTTGACGGGGATCATGGCGCGGATCTCCTGGCCCGTGGGGTCGTCGCCCTGGCTGCGCAAGTAGCCGCCGATGGCGCCCGCCACGCATGACAGCAATACGTCGTTGATAGAGCAGTTGAGCGCCTTGCCGATGGCCTTGACCTCCTCCAGCGGGATGGGCGGGCACCAGGCAACACGCTTGGCGCTGCCGGGCTGCCCTTTGAGGCGCGTGGGCGAATCGTCGGGCATCAGCGCCAAGGCGGCCGCATCGCTCATCAGCTGGTAGGCCACGCGCGCCATGTCCATGCTGCCAGCCAGCCCGTGGTGCATGGCCTTTTCAGGGTCGCCCAGCATCTTGAACGACTTGGCGGCGCCGTTACCCGCCAGGTCCAGCGCCTTCACGGTCATGCCGGTAAAGGGTTTGATGAGGGCGTCAGCGATCCAGTCCTCCGTCGTTGCGGCGCCGTCCTTGTCTGCGCGGGGCTTGCGCTTGGGCGGCTCCGAGCCACCATCGACCAGCGACATGGTCACCGAGATCAGCGCAATGCCGTCGGCAATGCAGTGGTGGATGCGCACGATAAGGGCGCTGCCGGGCTGCCCGTCGTCGCCCACAAAGTCTTCGACCAGGTGCATCTGCCACAGCGGGCGACGCGTATCGAGCGGCTGCATGGCCAGTTCGCCCACGCGGTCTTGCAGCGCGCGCTGCATGCTCTGCCCTTGCGTGCGCGGCAGCGTTTCGCGCAGCACATGCGCGGCGATGTCGAAGTTGCGGTCTTCGACCCAGGTGGCGCCCGCAGCGTCTTCCACCACGCGCTGGCGAAAGCGCGGGTACTGCAGCAGGCGCTGCTGCACGCGCTCGCACAGGGCGTCCCAGGTGATGCCGGGCGAGAGGGTCCACACGCCGTTGATCATCATCAGGTTGCTGTGCGAGTCCATGCGCAGCCAGGCGGTGTCGACCTTGCTCATGCGCTCGCCCGAAATGCCCAGCATGCCGGTGGCGGCACGGCGTACGTTCTTCTGTACCACGGTGGCTGCCTTGCGGGCGGCGGGGGGCAGGGCCTGGGCGGCGTGGCGTGCCACATCGGGCGCCTGAGTACGCACCTTGCGCAAAGTGGAGGCGGCGCCTTTGGCTGCGGTGGCAGCGGGGGAGGAAATGCGGGTCACCATCAGATGTACACCTGTTGTGGTTGTTTTTGGGGGCTTGCCTCTATGGATGGCGCCACTTGGCGTGGCGCGCAGCCCGTAAGATACAACGCAGCAATTCCTTGCCGATACCGTTCTTTCCCTCCCCCCAAACATCCCTAGGAGCACACTGACATGGCCGATCTGAACGCCACCTTCGAAGCCGCTGTGGCCAATTCCAAGAATCTGAGCGAGCGCCCTGACAACGCCACGCTGCTCAAAATCTATGCGCTGTACAAGCAGGCCACCGCAGGCGACAACGCCGAAAAGAAGCCCAGCTTCTCGGACATGGTGGGCCGCGCCAAGTGGGACGCGTGGGAAAAGCTGAAGGGCACCGGTGCCGACGAGGCCAAGCAGCAGTACGTGGACCTGATCCAGTCGCTGAGCTGATTCGGCGGTTTTCCCCAAAAAAAATGGCGACCCTGGTCGCCATTTTTGTTGAACGGGGGTGTGCCTACACGTGGGCCTGAGCCCACCCCTTTGGGAGCCCCGCCTCCGGTGTCATGCCGTAGATCGGCTCGCCCGGCAGCCCTGCCCGCAGCGGCGCGCGTGCAGCCATGAGGCGTTCCAGGTCCACGCTGGTGGCAACCCCCATGGCCTCGAACATGAACACCAGGTCTTCGGTCACCACGTTGCCAGATGCACCCGGCGCATAGGGGCAGCCGCCCAACCCGCCCAGCGATGCGTCAAACGTGCGCACCCCAACGTCGTAAGCCGCCAGGCAGTTGGCCAGTCCCTGCCCCCGGGTGTTGTGCATGTGTGCCGCCCCCGCTTTGGTGCCCAACTCGGCTTGCAGGCGGGTGAACAGGCGGCGCACTTGCGCCGGGTTGGCCATGCCAGTGGTGTCCGACAGGCCTACCTCGTCGGCCCCCGCGCCGGCGCATTGCGTGGCCAGCCAGATCACATCGTCCTCAGGCACCAGGCCCTGCAGGGTGCAGCCAAATGCCGTCGACACACCCACCTCCACCAGCACGCCCGGTGCCACGTCGTTGCGCCATTGCGCCACGGCCCGCACCTCGTGCACCATGGCCTCGCGCGTCTTGCGCACGTTGGCCAGCGAATGGGCCGCGCTGGCGGAAACGGGCAGCGTCACCTTGTGCACCCCCGCTGCAATGGCCGCCTGGGCGCCGCGCAGGTTGGGGGCCAGCGCCATCACTGTGACGCCGGGGTGGGTGAGCGTGTGGCGCACCACCTCGGCCACGTCGGCCATCTGCGGCAACAGGCGCGCGGGCACAAACGAGCCCACTTCAATCTCGCGCAGGCCAGCGGCCACCAGGGCGTCAATCCAGCGCAGCTTGTCGGCCGTGGGCATGGTGGCCTTCACTGACTGCAGCCCGTCGCGCGGGCCGACTTCGCTGATGAGCACCGTATCCGGCAGCGAAGGGATGGCACCTGCAGTCATGGGGTTAGTCCCTCCACACCACGCTGCTCGTCACATCAGCCCGTGTGGTCCGAAACTGGTTGGCTGCGTGCGCCAGGTCGGGCAGGCCAAACGAGATGCCACACACAATGCTGCGGTCATCGCCAATGCCCAGCACCTCGCGCAACACGCCTGGGTACGCCGCCAGCGCAGCCTGTGCGATGGAGCCCACCCCCAGGCTGTGCGCGGCCAGCATGAAGCTGCTCACATAAGCACCGCAGTCCACCGCGCCATACACGCCCAGCGCCTCGTCGCTGGTGACGATGCCTACATGCGGCGCGCCAAACATGGTGAAGTTCTGCGCGGCCTGGCGGGCCGATGCCTCGCGGTCGCCCTTGGCAATGCCCAGCGCTTCGTACAACCCCCAGCCACATTCGCGCCGCCGATCCTGGTACACGCCGCGGTATTCGCGCGGCCAGGGCAGGTCGGGGCTGGGTGCAGCGGTGGCCACGTGCGCCTGCAGCGTGCTGCGCAGGCGTTCCAGGGTGTTTCCGCTGGCGATGTGCAGCTGCCAGGGCTGCGCATTGCACCACGATGCTGTGCGCTGCGCGGTGGCCAGCATGCGGTCTATGGTTGCACGGGGCAGGGCGTTGGGCAAAAACGCGCGGCAGCTGTAGCGGGTGTGGAGCAGGTCCGACAGGGTTTGGAAGGCGGCACTGTCTGCGGCATGGTCTGATGCGGTGGCCGTCGCCGCTGCTGCCTGCACAGTGGGGATCGGTGTTGTGTTCGAGGCGGCCATGCTGGGCGCTGCCTCTAGGCTTTCTTGGCCTTGGCAGCGTGCTTGGCCGCCGCCTTTTTAGACTCGGCATCTGCCACTTTTTCCGCCTTGTCTTTCTTCTTGCCAGCACTGGCCGCAGCGGTCTTTTTGGCAGCGGGGTGGGGTGCGTTCAGCAGTGCGTCCAGCTGCTCGCCAATTTCGGATTCGATGCGGTCCTTGAACGCGCCGAACAGAAAGCCGAGTTGGGCCTTCATTTCAAACTGCGTGGCGTCCACCAGCAGCGTGCCCTTGACGCCCGAGCGGGTGAAGGTCAGCAAGTCCTCCGTCTCGCCCTCTTCGTAGGTGCACTCCATGTCGAACTTCTCTTCGGCCTTCTCGGCCCACGAAAAGGCTACTTTGCGGGCTTCCTTGAAGCCCAGTTGGTGGTCGCGGTGGATGTGAATGTCTGGCACGGGGCGTCTCCTTGGTGCGTGTTATGGGGCTTTGTTGGGGGTTGGCAGCTGGGCGCGCAGGGTGTCGTGGCGCTGCGGCAGCGGCTGCAGGGTCAGTTGTCGCACCGCATCATAAAACCGGGGCCAGTCGCGGCCCTCGCGCTCGAACAGGGCTTCGAACGCGGGTACCAGCTCGTCGTACGCGGCCTGGGCGGCAAAACTGGCATTGTTGGCCTTGGCCACCCAGCGGTCGTAGCCTGCCACCTGCGCCGTGGTGGCCAGCGGCGCGGTGCCTGCGGGCGCGGCCAGCCACTGCGCGCGCAGCATGGCGTAGTCGGCGTAGAACTGCTGCATTGCTTCTGTTTTCATAGCTGCTAGCGCTTTACCATCAAGCGCTAGAGCCTCTTTTTGTTCATAAACTGCGGCCAGCCTTGCCCGGGTGGCCCGCGTCAGCGCGCGAAAGGCGCTGCGCCGCGCCTCGCTGGTAGCAAACGCCGCCCGCGCCTCGGGGGTGGACTGTGTAGACAACCACTGCGCAATGCCGATGCGCTCCACCGCTGTGGCAAAAGATTCGTTGAACAAGGTGTCGTCCTTGGCATAGACGACCTGGTGCGCCAGTTCGTGGAACAGCAGGCGCACAAAATCGCCTTCGGGCCAGGCAATGAAGGTGGACAGCAGCGGGTCGCCGCCGGCCCAGTTCATGTAGCCCAGCGTGGAGTACGCGGGCACGCCGTACACCTCCACCTCCAGGCCCTGTGCGGCCAACTCGGCTGCCTCGGCCTGCGCGTCGGCCTCGGTGAAATAGCCGCGGTAGCCGATGCAGCCCGTGACCGGGAAACACCAGGTGTGCAGTGTCAGCGCATAGGGTGGCGCGGCCACCACGTTCCACACGGCGGCGGGGCGTTTGAGGTCCGCATAGCGGCGATAGCTGGCGTTGTCGGGCAGGCCCAGCTCGGCCACAGCAAAGGCGCGGGCCCGCTGCGCAAGCTGCAGCCGCTCGCGCAGGGCGGGTGAAATGTCGGGGCGGGCAATCCACCGGTCGATGGGCTCGGCCGCGTGCATCAGCTGCATGTGGCCGCGCACCGATTGCCAGTAGTACCCCAAAGCGCTGGTGGGGCCGGTGGTGCTGGCGCAGCCCGCCAGGGTCAGGCAGATCAGCAGGGCGGGCAAGGGACGCAGGCGAAGAATGGGCAGGCGCATGGGGGCAGTTTATGGGCAGATCCAAAGGCCTTGTGCCAACGCGTTGTCAGCAGCTTGGCCTGGCCGGTTTCTAGAATGCAGCGCATGACTGCTGAACCCACCCCAGAACCGCAGGCCTTGCCCGAAGGCCTGTTTGCCGACGAGGCCGGTTGCCCGCGCTGCACCTGGTGCCAGGCCACGCCGTTTTACCGCCAGTACCACGACAGCGAATGGGGCTTCCCGGTGGCGGACGACCGCAGGCTGTTTGAAAAGATCTGCCTGGAGGGCTTTCAGTCGGGGCTGAGCTGGCTCACCATCCTGAACAAGCGCGAGGGTTTTCGTGCAGCGTTTGCCAACTTTGATGCTGAAAAGGTCGCCGCGTTTGAAGCGCATGACGTGGAGCGCCTGGTGCAGGACGCTGCCATCGTGCGGCACCGCGGCAAGATCATCTCCACCATCAACAACGCCCAGCGTGTGCTGGAGCTCCGGCGCGAGTTTGGCTCGCTCGCGCACTACGTGTGGCGGTATGAACCCGCTGCCGCCGACCGGCCCGAGCGCATCACGCGCGAAGTGGCGCGCACGCTGTCCACCTCGGCCGCGTCCATCGCCATGTCCAAAGACCTTAAAAAGCGCGGCTGGACCTTTGTGGGCCCCACCACGGTGTATGCCTTCATGCAGGCGATGGGGTTGGTCAACGACCACCTGGAGGGCTGCCACACGCGTGAGCTGGCTCTGAAGGCCCGGGCGGATTTTGTGGTGCCCCGCAGCTGACGGATTATTTATTTGCCACGGGCCGCAGCGCCCACAGTGCGATCAGCGCGGCCACACCCAGCAGCGTTGTAAGCCACACGGCCGCTGCCCCCACACCGTCGAGCAGCATGCCAAACAGCACTGGCGCAAACGCCTGTGCCACACGGGCGGGCACCATCATCAGCCCCTGGCGCGCGCCGTAGCCTGCCGGGCCGAACAGCACCAGCGGCAGCGTGCCCTTGGCAATGGTCAGAATGCCGTTGCCCGCGCCGTGCAGCACGGTAAACACTGCCGCAGCGGGCCCGCCCACCACCATCAGGATGGCAGCGCCCACCGGGTGGGCGGCAGCCGCCAGCTGGGCCGACATCAGCGGATGCACACGGCGCAGCAGGCCAAATTCCAGCAGACGCGCCACCACCTGCGCGGGGCCTACCAGCGCTGCAATGGCCACGGCCGTCTGCAGCGATGTGCCACTGGCTTGCAGCAGGCGCGGCAAGTGCGCGGCCATGGCTGTGCTGGTGAACCAGGTCACCGCAAACACAAATGACAGCAGCACGGTGGCGCGCAAGGTGCTGGGCGGTGGTGTTGTTGAATTGTTGGCGGCGGATGCCGATCCCGATGCGGCTTGCAGTGCGGCATCTGGAGCATCGTGCTGCACAGGCGGTTGCACACGCGGCAGCCAGCCATTGAGCGGCACGCCCAACAACAGGTGCAGCACCGCCCACCCAAAACACGCGCCGCGCCAGCCCCATTGCACCTCCATCCAGGCCGACAGCGGCCAGCCTACCGTGCTGGCAAAGCCCGCAATCAGTGTGATGCCGGTGATGGCGCCGCGCGCGCCCTGGCCGTACAGCCGCACCAGCGTGGCAAAGGCCGCCTCGTACAGGCCCGACCCCATGGCCACCCCCATCAGCACCCAGGCGGCGAACAGGCCCACGGGGCCCTGTGCCAGCGCCATGCCTGCCAACGCTGCCGAAAACAGCAGATTGGTGCCCGCCAGCACCGGCCGCCCGCCATGCTGGTCGATGGCCCGGCCTGCCAGGGGGCCGAGCAGCGCTGACACGATGAGCGCTACCGAAAACGCTGCAAACACCGTGGGCGTGGCCACCCCCAGGTCGCGTGCCATGGGCACGGCCAGCATGGCTGGCAGGTAGTACGACGAGGCCCAGGCCAGCGTCTGGGCCGTGCCCAGGCGTGCCACGGCCCAGCGTTGGGAGGAGGCTGTCATGCCGTTGATGGCGCGAGCAAAATGAACAGCGCCGCGGCTTCGGCAGGCTCAGCCCGAACGGTGTTTGGTGTCACGGGTCGAGGAGCGGGCATCAAACCGCCTTGGGCTGGTTCACCCGGCGCGACAGTTCCTCCGCGCTCTCCTTGCGCTCGCTGTAGCGGTCCACCAGGTAGGGCGCTACGTCGCGCGTGAGCAAAGTGAACTTGAACAGCTCTTCCATCACGTCCACCACGCGGTCGTAGTAAGCCGACGGTTTCATGCGGTCATCGTCGCCAAACTCCTGAAACGCCTTGGCCACCGACGACTGGTTGGGGATGGTGAGCATGCGCATCCACCGGCCCAGCACGCGCATCTGGTTGACGGCATTGAACGACTGCGAGCCGCCGCTCACCTGCATCACTGCCAGCGTCTTGCCCTGTGTGGGCCGCACTGCGCCCACGGCCAGCGGTATCCAGTCGATCTGCGTTTTCATGATGCCGGTCATGGCGCCATGGCGCTCGGGCGAGCACCACACCATGCCCTCGGCCCATTGGGCCAGGTGGCGCAGCTCCTGCACCTTGGGGTGGGTGTCTGGGGCGTCGTCGGCCAGCGGCAGCCCGCTGGGATTGAAGATGCGCACTTCGCCGCCCATGACCGTCAGCAGGCGCGCGGCCTCTTCGGTCACCAGGCGGCTGAACGAACGCGCGCGCAGCGATCCATACAGCAGCAAGAAGCGCGGTGCATGGGTGCTTGGCTGCGGTGGCTGCAGCTGCGCTACGGCAGGCACGCGGAAGAGGGCAGCTTGCAGCTGCGGCAGGTCCGCAAGGTCCGGGGGGTGGGTAGCGGCGGCCTCAGACACGTTCGCCCTTCGCATTGACCACCACCTGGCCGTCTTCCTTGGTGAAAGCGCCTTGCTGCGGCGCGGGCAAGATGTCCAGCACCACTTCTGACGGGCGGCACAGCCGCGTGCCCAGCGGCGTGACCACGATGGGGCGGTTGATGAGGATGGGGTGCTGCAGCATCGCGTCGATGAGCTGCTCGTCCGTGACGCCAGGGGCGCCCAGTTGCAGCTCGGTAAACACGGCCTCCTTGGCGCGCACGGCGTTGATCATCGGCTCGCCCGTGGCTGCAATCAGCGCCACCAGCGTGGCACGGTCGGGTGGGGTTTTAAGGTATTCAATGACCTCGGGCTCCACGCCGCTGTTGCGGATCAAGGCCAGCGCGTTGCGGGATGTACCGCATTTGGGGTTGTGATAGATGGTGATGGCGGTCATGGGGCGCTGTGGATGGCTGACGGGATGGCGTGGGTTACGCGGGGTTACGAATAGGCGGGTTGCTGGCGTGAAAGTTTGCCACTGTGCAGGGGCCAGCCTGGTAACTGCTCCAGCGCGTTCAGTAGCTGCTGGCCTGCATCGCTCAGCGCGCCGTCGTTGTGCACTTCCAGGCTGGCAGAACCTAGGGGCGGTGTGTAGGCCATGGCCCGTTGCACGCGGGCCTCCACTTGCTCAGGAGTCTCGCGGCCCCGCGACAGTAGTCGCTGGCGCAGCACCTGGGGGCTGGCGGTGATGTGCACCGCTACGAGGTTCTGGAAGCGTGCCAGGGCCTCAGGAAGGTAGGCGCGCGAGCCGTTGAGCAGCACCCAGTGGCCTTGTGCCAGCGGTGCCAGTTGCGCATGCCGCACGCCGTAGCCCAGGCCATTGGCCTCCCAGTGCAGGGCAAAGGCCTGTTCGTGGCGCAACCCAGCAAACGCTTCGGGCGAAACGCTTTCATGGGCTTCGCCGCCAGGCGCTGCTGTACGGCTGATGGTACGCTGCGCCCAGTGCACGGGGCAGGGCTGGGGCAGGTGAGCCCGCAACCAGTCCAGCAGGCTGTCCTTGCCCGCACCCGAGGGGCCCATGCAGTAGATCAGGCGGCCTGGTGTCATGCGCCCATCTCCAGGTGGTCCAGCAGCACAAGGTCGGCGCCGTGCGTGGGCTCTGCGAACAAGGCCAGGCTGTTGAACTTCAGGATGGGAAGGTCCGAGAAGAACTCTTGCGCGGCATCGAGCACCAGCGCCTGCGTCTGTGTGTCCACCTGCGCCAGGCTGCCGGTGAGCGACATGTGAAAGCGGAACTCGTCCAGCACAAACGGATAGCCCCATTGCTGCAGCAGGGCGTCCTGCCGGGCGGTGAGCCCGGCCGCGCGGCGCCGGGCGAGGTCGGCGTCGGACAGTGGCGCTGCCAAGGGCTGCAGCGCCGTCACGCAGGTGGCAGCGGTCTCCTGTATCTGTGCATTGGCCGGGTGCAACGCCGGGGGCACTAGCGCCAGGAAGTCATCAATGCGTTGCACCTGCAGGGGCGGCAGCACAAAGGGTTGCAGCCCGCGCGCCACAGCCTGCACGGCCTGGTGCAGCGTGATCCAGTCGGTGCCGGGTGCCAGCTCAAAAGGTGCCTTGAGCGTGGCGTGCCAGCCATAGCGGCGGGGCGCCGCAGTCAGGCGGTGCAGGGCGTCCGCCGCAACGCCTTCGATGGCGAGTTGCTGCAGGGGCTGCAGCAGCGCGGCGCAGCGCCCCAGCCAGTGGCTACCCGCCAGCCAGCCCAGACTGCCCGGGTTGGGTGCGAAATAGATCGCATAGCGGTGGTGTGTGGGTGGCATTTCAGGCGTGTTCATCGTGGTCAATGGTCAGTTTCACGCGGTCGCCCGCAAACCAGGCGCGCGCCCATTCGATGGGCGTGCCCGCCAGGTCCACGTTCAGGCTCTCCACTTGCAGCACGGGGCGTGACGTGGGCTGGCGCAGTTGGGCGGCCACTTCGGCGCTGGGCAGCTCGGCGGTGATGCGGCTTTCGCGGCGGGTGTAGTCGGCCACGCCATGGGCGGCAAACCCGGCGGTGATGGAGCCGGTATTGCGCACTACGTCCGCCAGTCCTGCGAAGCGGGGCAGGGGAAAGTAGCGCTCGCTCAGGTGCAGGGGCTGGCCCTCGGCCTCGCCCATCACGTGCAGCGCCAGAAGCGGGCTGCGTGCGGGCACCTGCAGGGCCTTGGCCAAGGCGGCAGTGGCGCGCACCGTCTGTTCTCCGAGCACCACCAGGCTGCCGCGCAACCCCGCCTGGGCCAGGCCCTGCTGGTGGCGCGTGCGTTTGCCCAGCACCAGGTCCACCGCGAAGTCTTCGACATAGGTGCCGCTGCCCTGCGTGATGCGCACCAGCCCCTGGCTGCACAGGCTGGCGAGAGAGCGGCGGATGGTGTGGCGGTTCACGCCGAACTGCTCGGCCAGCGCGTGTTCCGAAGGAAGTCGCTGGCCTGGGGCGTAGATGCCGCTGCCAATGGCCTCTGCCAGTTCAGTGGCGATACGTGTCCAGAAGCTGTCGCGCGCAGGGCGCAACGACGGCGAGGTTGGGGCCTGCAAGGAGGTCGAGAGGGTGGTAGTGCTGGCTGTCATGAAACCTACATGCGCGCTCTTTAAGCTGGCGCCAGTTGTTCAATTTGTCTATACAACTTTCAGGGTACCACTTCCATGTTTCAAGCCTTTGACAACCCAGGGCCAGATTGCCCCCTGGGCCGCGCGCAGTGGATGGCGCTGCTGGCCCGGGCGCCGCTGGGGCTGCTCGAATCCGCGTTGCAAGAGCATGCCACCCGCCCTGCGCGTTGGCTGCGTGCACCCGAGACCGGTCTGATGATGGTGCAGGGCCGCGCCGGTGGCACGGGCGAGCGCTTCAACCTGGGCGAGGTCACCGTGACCCGGTGTGCGCTGCGCGTGGCGAACCCATCGGACGCCGCCGAGGCTACCGTGGGCGTGGCCTATGTGCTGGGCCGCTCGCACCGTCAGGTGCAGTTGGCAGCACTGGCCGATGCGCTACTGCAAGACCCTGCACAGCAACCGGTGCTGGACGCTCAATTGCTGGAGCCGATCCGCACCCACCTGCGCCACACCCAGGCCGAGCGCCATGCGCGTGCCGCCAGTACCAAGGTGGACTTTTTCACCGTGGCGCGCGAGAGCGGTTCCGACAACGAGGAGGAGACCGAATGAGCACGACCCCTTTGGCATCACTGGGTGCCGGATTTTCGAATGAAGCCTTTGGCAGCCAGGCCGTGTTCCGCGCCGTGCTGCTGGCGCTGTCGCTCCCCGGCCGCACTGTGGCGGTAGAGCACGACGCGCAGACCCCGGCTGTGGGGCATGCCGCATCGGCTGCCGTGCTGCTGGCGCTGCTCGACAGCGACTGCACGTTGTGGCTATCGCCCCGCCTGGCGGCCAGCGATGCGGGGGCGTGGCTGCGCTTCCATACGGGCTGTACCTTGGTGGCCGACGCTGCGCTGGCCCGATTTGTGTGGGTGGCGCAGGGCGACGCCCTGCCTGCGCTGCACAGCCTGGCTCAGGGCAGTGACATCTACCCCGACCAGTCGGCGACCTGCGTGGTGGACGTGGCACGTACCGTTGCAACCATGGTGGACGCCCCTGGGGCATGGCAGTTGCGCGGACCTGGCATCCAGGACGTGGCGGCTTTGCAGGTGGACGGTTTGTCCGACGACTTCGAGGCCCAGTGGGCGGCCAACCACGCAGTGTTCCCGTGTGGTGTGGATGTGTTGTTGGGCACGGCGGGCCACATCGTGGGATTGCCGCGCACAACGCGGGCGACGCGCGGTGCCGCCGCCCTTCAGGAGGTCTGAGCATGTACGTTGCCGTCAAGGGCGGAGAAGCCGCCATTCTCAACAGCTACCAGTTGCTGGCCCGCCAGCGCCGGGGCGATACCGCACAGCCTGAACTGTCGGTGGCGCAGATCCGCCAGCAGCTCAAGCTAGCGGTGGACCGCGTCATGACTGAGGGATCGGTGTACGACCCCGAACTCGCGGCCCTGGCCATCAAGCAGGCGGCGGGCGACCTGGTGGAAGCCATCTTTTTGCTGCGCGCCTACCGCGCCACGCTGCCACGCCTGGGCGCCACCTGCCCGCTGGACACCAGCTGCATGGCGCTGGACCGGCGCATCTCCGCCACGTTCAAGGACCTGCCGGGCGGCCAGGTGCTGGGCCCCACGTACGACTACACGCAGCGCCTGCTCGACTTCGAACTGCTGGCCGAGGGCCCTGGGATGGAGTCTGCGGGCACTGCCGCAGCGCCATCCGCAACACCGCCAAGCCCCACGCCGCGTGTGGTGGACCTGCTCAACCACGAAGGCCTGATCGAGACCCGCCCCGTCCCACCGGGCGACCCTGCGCCCATGGACCTGACCCGCGAGCCACTGCGCTTCCCCGCCAGTCGGGCCACACGACTGCAAAACCTTGCGCGCGGGGATGAGGGCTTCTTGCTCGCCATGGCGTATTCCACGCAGCGCGGCTATTCGCACTCGCACCCCTTTGTGGGCGAGGTGCGCCTGGGCACGGTGGCGGTGGAGATCGAAACGGAAGAGCTGGGCTTTGCCATCGACATCGGCGACATCGAAATCACCGAATGCGAGATGGTGAACCAGTTTGCAGGCAGCAAGAGCCAGCCCCCGCAGTTCACGCGTGGCTACGGCCTGGCGTTTGGCCACAGCGAGCGCAAGGCGATGGCCATGAGCCTGGTGGACCGCGCCCTGCGCGCCGACGAGTTGGGTGAGCCGGTTGAGTCCCCCGCACAGATGCAGGAGTTTGTGCTGGGCCATAGCGACAGCCTCGAAGCCTCGGGCTTTGTGCAGCACCTGAAGCTGCCGCACTACGTGGACTTTCAGTCTGAGCTGGAGCTGGTGCGCAAGATGCGCGCCGATGTCGCCCACCCCAAAACCCCTGCTGAGGAGGATGCCGCATGAATGCGCCCATGGAACCCGCCGTAATGGGCCTGCCCGCCGACGCCACACCGGTGGACGGCCACTTCAACTTTGCCTACCTGGACGAGCGCACCAAGCGCATGATCCGCCGCGCCATCCTGAAGGCGGTGGCGATCCCCGGCTACCAGGTGCCCTTTGGCTCCCGCGAAATGCCGCTGCCCTATGGCTGGGGCACGGGCGGCATCCAGGTGACGGCATCCATCATCGGCCCGCAGGACTGCCTCAAGGTCATCGACCAGGGCTCGGACGACACGGTCAACGCGGTCAACATTCGCCGCTTCTTTGAGCGCACCACGGCGGTGGCCACCACCACCCGCACGCGCGATGCCACGCTGATTCAGACGCGCCACCGCATCCCTGAGACGCCACTGGCCGAAGGCCAGGTCATCGTCTACCAGGTGCCAGTGCCCGAGCCCATGCAGCGCCTGGAGCCGCGCGAGACCGAGACGCGCACGCTGCATGGCCTGGCCGAGTACGGGCTCATGCACGTCAAGCTCTACGAAGACATCGCACGCTACGGCCACATTGCCACCACCTATGACTACCCCGTGCTTGTGAACGGGCGGTACGTGATGGCGCCATCCCCCATCCCCAAGTTTGACAACCCCAAGATGCACATGAACCCCGCGCTGCAGCTGTTTGGTGCGGGCCGCGAAAAGCGCATCTACGCCGTGCCGCCTTACACGCCGGTGGAGAGTCTGGGTTTTGAGGACCACCCGTTCGAAGTGCAGCGCTGGGACGCTGCCTGCGCGCTGTGTGGCGCCACCGACAGCTTTCTGGACGAGGTCATCACCGATGACCAGGGCGGGCGCATGCATGTGTGTTCCGACTCGGACTATTGCCAGGAGCGCCAGGCGCAGCAAGCCGAATCAGCGCTGGTGGAAGGCGGGGCCGCATGAGCACCGTGCCCATTCGCGAAGCCCGGCGCGATGACCTGGAGAACGTACTGGCCCTGTATGCAGCCATTGAAGACAGCCCCGCAGATGTGCTGACCCTGGACGAAGCCCAGGCCGTTTGGGCCCAGTTTGCGCGCTACCCCAGCTACCGCTTGTGGGTGGCCTGTGACCCTGCGCAGCACGATGCGGTGGTGGGCACCTATGCGCTGCTCATCATGCACAACCTGGCCCACCGGGGGGCGCCGTCGGCCATCGTTGAAGACGTGGTGGTGGCACAGGACCAGCAGGGCCGTGGCATTGGGCGCCAGATGATGGCCCATGCGATGCAGCAGGCCCGCGAGGCCGGCTGCTACAAGCTCGCGCTCTCGTCCAACGCCCGCCGTGCGGGCGCCCATGCCTTTTATGAATCCCTCGGCTTTGCGCAGCATGGCCTGAGCTTTGTCGTCGAGACCCTCACATGAACCACCCCGAACCTGCTGCGCCGCTGCTGAGCGTGCGCAATGTCAGCAAGCGCTATGGCGACCGCGTGGCGCTGCAAGGCGCGTCCTTTGACCTGTGGCCTGGCGAAGTGCTCGCCGTGGTCGGCGAGTCGGGCTCCGGCAAGTCCACGCTGCTCAACGCCATTGCGGCGCGCAGCGCACCAGACGAAGGCACGGTGCAGTTCCGCCAGCGCAGTGGTGAGCTGCAAGACATCTACGCCATGACCGAAGCGCAGCAGCGTTTGCTGGCCCGCACCGACTGGGGTTTTGTGCACCAGAACGCGGCGGACGGCCTTCGCATGGATGTGTCGGCCGGCGCCAACGTGGGTGAGCGCCTGATGGGCCTGGGCGAGCGCCACTACGGCCGCCTGCGCGCCACAGCCACAGAATGGCTTCAGCGCGTGGAGATCGACGCCGCGCGCATCGACGATGCACCGCGCACCTTCTCGGGCGGTATGCGCCAGCGCCTGCAGATTGCGCGCAACCTGGTCACGCAGCCGCGCCTGGTGTTCATGGATGAACCCACCTCGGGCCTCGATGTATCGGTGCAGGCGCGCCTGTTGGACCTGCTGCGCCAGCTCACGCGGCAGATGCAGCTGGCGGCCATTGTGGTCACGCACGACCTGGCCGTGGCGCGCCTGCTGGCGCACCGCATGGTGGTCATGCAGCGCGGCCGCGTGGTGGAGGCGGGCTTGACCGACCAGGTGCTTGACGACCCGCAACACCCCTACACCCAGCTCCTCGTCTCTTCGGTACTGCAGCCATGAACAACACTTTTCCCATTCTTCAGATGCAAGGGGTGGCCAAGCGCTTCACCCTGCACCACCAGAACAGTATCGAGTTGCCGGTGCTGGAGCGCGTGGACCTGGCGGTGCAGCCGGGCGAATGTGTAGTGCTCGACGGCCCTTCGGGCATGGGCAAAAGTACGCTGCTCAAGATGATCTATGCCAACTATCGCGCCAATGCGGGCAGCATCACTGTGCGCTCCGCCGGTGGCACCGTGGTGGACGTGACGCAAGCCACGCCGCGTGCGCTGGTGCAGCTGCGGCGGGACACGGTGGGCTATGTGAGCCAGTTCCTTCGGGTCATCCCGCGCGTGTCGGCGCTGGACGTGGTGGCCGAGCCGCTGGCGGAAGACGCAGGCGACGACCCTGTGGGCATCGAGGCAGCGCGTGAGGCCGCCCGCCAGTGGCTGACCCGCCTGCGCATCCCCGAGCGGCTGTGGCATCTGCCGCCCGCCACCTTCTCCGGTGGTGAGCAGCAGCGCATCAACATTGCCCGCAACATGATCAAGCCCAAGCCGTTGCTGTTGCTGGACGAGCCCACCGCATCGCTCGACGCGGCCAACACCGAGACCGTGATTGCCATGATCCGCGAGGCCGTGGCGCGCGGCGCCGCCCTGGTGGGCATCTTTCACGATGCGCAGGTGGGTGCGGCAGTGGCCACGCGCCGCGTGAACGTGGGTGACTTCCGGGGAGCATCGGCATGACTGCGACCGTGTTCAAGAACGCCCGCATGGTGCTGCCGGGCGAAGTGGTGTTGGGCAGTCTGCATGTGGATACTGGGCGCATCGCGTCGGTGGACGGTGGTGGCACATCGGCCCTGCAGGGCATCGACCTGGGGGGTGACTACCTGCTGCCTGGGCTGGTGGAAATCCATACCGACAACTTCGAGCGCCACCTCATGCCGCGCCCCAAGGTGCAATGGGCCGAGATGCCTGCACTGCTGGCGCACGATGCCGAGATTGCGGCCGCAGGCATCACGACGGTGCTGGACGCGCTGGGCGTGGGCGAGGCCGATGTGGACAGCCTGCGTGGCAGCGCCTGGAACCGCGTGCTCAGCACCATCGACACCTGCACCAAACGCAACCTGCTGCGTGCCGACCACCACCTGCATGTGCGCTGCGAGCTGCCCGCACCCAACACCATCGACCTGTTCGAGCCCTTCCACGGCCACCCGCGCCTGTCGCTGATCTCGCTGATGGACCACACCCCGGGCCAGCGGCAGTGGGAGAACATCGAGCAGGCGCGCACCTACTACACCGGCAAAAAGGGCTGGAGCGCCGAAAAGTTCGAGCGTCAGGTGGCGCACGCGGCCACACTGCAGGCGCAGTACGCCGAGCCGCACCGGGCGTACTTTGTGGACTACTGTCGCACGCACGGCATCTCGCTGGCCAGCCACGACGACACAACGGTGGCCCATGTGGAGCAGGCCCATGCCGAAGGAGCTGCGATGTCGGAGTTCCCGACCACGCTGGCTGCAGCCCAGGCTGCGCACGAGCGCGGGCTGCTCACCGTGATGGGCGGGCCCAATGTAGTGCGGGGTGGTTCGCACTCGGGCAACGTGGCGGCGGCCGACCTGGCGCGCCGGGGGCTCTTGGACATCCTCTCGTCCGACTACGTGCCCGGCAGCCTGCTGAGCGCGGTGATGCGGCTGGTGCAGGACGACATCCTGCCCCTGCCACAGGCGGTAGCCACCGTCACCCGCAACCCCGCCAAGGCGGCGGGCATGGCGGACCGGGGCGAGCTGGCACCGGGCCTGCGTGCGGACCTGGTGCAGGTGCACATGGCCGAACTGCCCGATGGCGGCCGCCAAGCCGTGGTGCGCGGTGTTTGGCGCGAAGGACAGCGTGTGCTGTAAGCGCCTGCAGATTGCTCTCTGATTGACATCCAACCTTCTCCCAACTGTCAAAGCACTGTCACGCGTGACAACCACACTTCAGTTGTCTAGACGACTTAACCCCCTCAGGAGGCTGCCATGACCGCCGCACTGCACATCCATCAACTGAACAAGCATTTCGCCAACGGAAAACACGCCCTGCGTGATATCAACCTCACCGTGCAGAGCGGTGAGATGGTGGCGCTGATCGGAGCATCTGGCTCCGGCAAGTCCACCCTGCTGCGCCACGTGGCGGGCCTGGTGGTGGCCGACGCGGCCAGCGATTCGTTGATCGAGGTGGACGGCCGCTGCGTGCAGCAGGGTGGGCGCATCCACAGCGACATCCGCAAGGTGCGCTCGCAGGTGGGTTTTGTGTTCCAGCAGTTCAACCTGGTGGACCGCCTGCCGGTGCTGATGAATGTGCTGGTGGGCCTGCTGCATCGCACCCCCCGCTGGCGCGGTTGGCTGCGTATGTTCAAGCCGCACGAGCGCGCGCTGGCACTCGAAGCCCTGGGCCGTGTGGGCATTGCCGAGTGCCATGCACAGCGTGCCTCCACCTTGTCCGGCGGGCAGCAGCAGCGCGCGGCCATTGCGCGTACGCTGGTGCAGGGCGCCAAGGTGGTGCTGGCCGACGAGCCCATTGCCTCGCTGGACCCGGAGTCCTCGCGCAAGGTGATGGACATCCTGGCACGCATCAACCGCGAGGACCGTTGCACCGTCATCGTGTCCTTGCACCAGGTGGACGTGGCCATCAAATACTGCCCGCGCGTGGTGGCATTGCACCACGGCCAGGTGGTGTACGACGGCCCCTCTGCCGCACTCACACCCGCACTGCTGCGCAGCCTGTATGGCGTGCACGCCGACGAGATCCTGTCGGATGCAGCCGCTTCTCCTGCAGCGCCAGTGGCGGCGCCAATGCCCGCACCTCATTGGTCTCCCGCAATGGTCCAGGCTGCCTGAACGTACAGCTTTTTTCTGTTCCCCTTTTTTCGGAGTTTTTCCATGTTCAAGAAACTGTGTGCAGCGCTTGCATTGGGTCTGGGTCTTTCTGGTGCCCATGCCCAGGACATCAATTTCGGCATCATCTCCACCGAAGCCACGCAAAACCTCAAAGCCGACTGGCAGCCCCTGCTGGACGACATGGCCAAGCAAACCGGCTTCAAGATCCGCGCCTTCTTCGCGCCGGACTACGCTGGCATCATCGAAGGCATGCGCTTCAACAAGGTGCAGGTGGCCTGGCTGGGCAACAAGTCGGCCATGGAGGCGGTGGACCGTGCCAATGGTGAAGTGTTCGCGCAAATGGTCAACGCCGATGGCACCCAAGGCTACTACTCGCACCTCATCGTGCACAAGGACAGCCCCTACAACACGCTCGACGATGTGCTCAAGAACGGCAAATCGCTGAGCTTTGGCAATGGTGACCCCAACTCGACCTCGGGCTTTCTGGTACCCGGCTACTACGCCTTTGCGCAGAACAAGGTCGATGTGAAAACGCATTTCAAGATCGTGCGCAGCGCCAACCACGAGACCAACGCCCTGGCAGTGGCCAACAAGCAGGTGGATGTGGCCACCAACAACAGCGAAAACCTCGACAAGATCAAGGAGCGCCAGCCTGAGAAGTTCAAGGACATCAAGATCGTCTGGACATCGCCACTGATTGCGCTGGACCCGCTGGTGCTGAGCAAGGAAATGCCTGAGTCCACCAAGGCCAAGATCAAGGACTTTTTCTACAACTACGCCAAGACCGATGCACGCGAGAAAGAGATCGTGATGAAAATCTCCAAGCTCTCGGGCTTCAAGCCATCGAGCAACGCCCAACTCACACCCATCCGTCAGCTCGACCTGTTTGGCAAGCGCAACAGGATCGAAGCCGACACCACGCTGGCCGACGCCGACAAGAAGACCCGCCTGGCCGAAATTGACCAGCAATTGGCGTCGCTGAAGTAAGCGGCTCGTTTTTATCGCAGCCCAGGTGTGCCCATGTCTTCTGCTCTGAATCCCTCGCTGGCCACGCTGGCCAGCACCACGGCGCCCAAACGCAGCCTGGTCTGGTACCTGTCCTGGGGCATCCTGCTCGTGTTGCTGGCGGCTTCCTGGAAGGGCGCCGACATGCGCCCGCTCGACCTTTTGAGCGATTCGGGCAACATGGCCCGTTACGCTGCGGAGTTCTTCCCGCCTAATTTCTCGCAGTGGCAGCTCTATGTGCAGGAGATGCTGGTCACGCTGCAGATCGCGCTGTGGGGTACGGCCCTGGCAGTGGTTACCGCCGTGCCGCTGGCGCTGCTGGCCTCGTCCAACATCGTTCCCTGGTGGGTGTACCAGCCTGTGCGCCGCGTGCTCGACGCGTTCCGTGCCATCAACGAAATGGTGTTCGCCATGCTGTTCGTGGTGGCGGTAGGCCTGGGGCCGTTTGCCGGCGTCCTGGCGCTGTGGATCCACACTTCGGGCACGCTGGCCAAGCTGTTCTCCGAAGCCGTAGAGGCCATCGACCCGCAGCCGGTGGAGGGCATTCGCTCCACCGGTGCGAGCGCGCTGCACGAAATCATCTATGGCGTGATCCCGCAAGTGATGCCGCTGTGGATCTCTTACACGCTCTACCGGTTTGAAGCCAACGTGCGATCGGCCTCGGTGGTGGGCATGGTGGGCGCGGGGGGCATTGGGGTGGTGTTGTGGGAAATCATCCGGGGCTTCCAGTACGCCGAGACCTGCGCAGTCATGCTCATCATCGTGGTCACTGTGAGCGTGATCGACCTGGTGTCGGCCCGCATCCGCAAGTCCCTGGTCTAAGTTCTGAGGAGCACCCCATGGCCTTGAGCCTTGAAGACGTCGCCCACCTGCTCGCTACCCGGGGCGTGAACCAGTACGGCCGCGAGGCGGTCAGTCAGCTCGAGCATGCACTGCAGTGCGCGCAATGGGCCGAAAAATCGGGCGAAAACCCAGCCACCATCGTCGCTGCCCTGCTGCACGACCTGGGGCACCTGCTGGCACCCGGGGGCGACACGGCCGAGCAGGACGATCTGCACCAGTACATCGCCATCCCGTTCTTGCGTGGACTGCTGCCCGACGCGGTGCTGGAGCCCATCCGCCTGCATGTGGATGCCAAGCGCTACCTGTGCGCGATGGAGCCGGGGTATTGGGAGGCGTTGTCGCCCGCGTCGCAGCACAGTCTGGTGCTGCAAGGGGGCGCCTTCACGCCCCAAGAAGCAATGCAGTTTGCGGCCCAGCCTTTTGCGCAGGAGGCCATCCGCCTGCGCCGCTATGACGACCATGCCAAGGTGCCGGGGCTGGCTACGTCACCGCTGGGCTACTACATGGCGCTGGTGCAACGCATGGCGCAGGCCCCTGCTGCTGACGCTGTTGCCGGGGCTGCCGGGGTCTCCGTGGCCGTGGCGGCGTAAGCAGCGGCGCTGCGCGCCCAGGGCGGGGGCCTCGCGTCAGCTGGCCTTGTCGCCATTCATCCAACCCAGGTCCAGCGGGCGGTCCTCGAACTCGGTGTTGAGCACCACTGTACTGGTGGTGCGGGCCACGCCCGCGATGGCCTTGATCTCGTAGATCACGTCTTCCAGCGCGCGGGCATGCGTGGTGCGGATCTTGGCCAGAAAGTCGTATTCGCCCGCCACACTGTGCAGCTCTTCGACCTGGGGCATGGCGCGCAGGCGCGGCGCCACGTCGCGGCAGTGGATGCCGCCATCGTTGCGGATCGCCACGAACGCGGTGAAGTTCAGGCCCACACGCTCCGGGTCCACGCTGATCGAAAACCGGCGGATCACGCCCTTGTCCAGCAGCTTCTTCACTCGCTCGTGCACGGCCGCCGTAGACAGCCCCACTTCAGCCCCCACATCGGCATAGGAACGTCGGCCATCGGCCCCCAATGCCGAAATAATTCTGGCGTCCATGTCATCCGTCTGAATATTTGCTTGCATATGGTCTTGATTTTGGTAAAAATTCCGAAATCCTTCGGATTCCCATAAATTATTCGGTCAGGTGAAGAATATGCCGACAATTTTCAATGCGCAACCCCGCGCGCAGCGCAACTGGGCCGTCGCAGTGGCCTTGCTGCTGGTGTACGTGGTGTGGGGTACCACGTATTTCGCCATCGGCATTGCGCTGACGAGCATGCCGCCGCTGTTGATGAACGCCATCCGCTTTCTGTGCGCAGGCGGCGTCATGCTGCTGATTGCCGTGTGGCAGGGGCACGCACTGCCCACGCGCGCGCAGTGGCGCAACTCAGCGCTGGTGGGCGGGCTCATGGTGTTTCTGGCCATGAATTTCATCGGCTTTGCGCAAAAACTCGGCATCGGCTCGGGCCTGATGGCCACGGTGGTGACCACCATGCCGATGTGGCTGGCGCTGTGGTCGCGCTGGGGTGGTGAGCGGGTGCCGGTCACCAGCTGGATCGGCCTGGCGCTGGGCGTGGTGGGCGCGCTGTTGCTGGCGCTGGAAGGAGATTTTTCTGCCACCTGGCTGGGTGCGTTGCTGGCCTTTGGCGCCCCCTTGGCCTGGAGCGTGGGTTCGTACGCATCGCGCAAGTTGTCTTTGCCCGCCCCGGCCATGGCGTCTGCGGCGCAGTGGTTTGCGGGCGGTGCCATGGGGTTGGTGGTGGCGCTGTGGTTTGAGCCATTGAGCGCCTTGGGCCAGGTCAGCGCCAGGTCTTGGGCGGCATGGATCTACCTGCTGGTGTTTGGCACGCTGGTGGCGCTCAATGCGTATTTGTGGCTGTTGCAGAACACGTCGGCTGCGCTGGCGGGGAGCTACTCGTTTGTGAACCCGGCGGTGGCGTTGCTGGTGGGGGTGGCGCTGGGGGGGGAGCTGTTGACGGGGTGGGTGTTTGCGGCGTTGCCTCTGATTGCTGCGGCGTTGGTGTTTATCTTGTACGGCCCGGCACTACAGCGCATCTGGCGGCGCAGCAGCCCGGATGCACAGGCGCTGCTGCCGCCGGGCGTGAATTCGTCGACCGGTGGGTAGATGCGTGAGCGGCCAAACCTGGGAGCCGATCTGGGCTGGTGGGGCTGCGTGCGGCCGGACAAGCGGGCATCAATTCGCGTGTTTCCCAGGGCTCCAGGTCGCGGGCCCCAGCGCTTTCTGCGCCACCGCCAGAGGCACTGCTTCGAGTGGCGTGGCCATGCTGTCATTCCAGCGATTCAGAAACCCAAACATGGCCACCACACCCAGGATCTCGACGATCTGCGCCTCACTCCAGTGGGCGCGCAGTCGCTCGAAAAGGTCATCTGTGACCGCGTTGGGTTGCGCTGCTGCCGCTAGAGAAAACTCCAGCGCCACGCGCTCCTTGTCGTTGTAGAGCGGGCTGGTGGCGTAGGTCCACACTGCGGCAAGCTTCTCTTCGCTGACGCCAAAGTTGGCCGCTCCGAGCAGGGTGTGCGCCTGGCAGTACAGGCAGCCAGCTGCCTTGCTCGCCAGATGGCCGATCAGTCTGCGAAATCCCAGGTCCACCTCACCTGCTGGGTCCATGACGGCCGCGTTGAGTTGCGCAAACGCTTGCACGAGTGCGGGCTTGCGCTGCATGGTCAGCACGCTGTTGGGCGTGAAGCCCAGCGTCCCCAGGAAAAAATCGAAATGCTCCTTGAGCTCAGGCGTGGTCTCGGGTGGCAGCGGCTTCAGGCGTGACATCACAGCAGTGCTTTAAGAAGTGTCAAAAATTGCGCTGCGCTTCAGGCTGCATCCGGCACTACCGCCGTTGCCTCAATCTCCACCTTCGCCCGCTCCTCCATCAAACCCGCCACCTGCACACACGCCATCGCCGGGAAATTTTTGCCCAGCACCTCGCGGTACACAGCGCCCAGCTCCTTCAAACGCGCGTTGTATTCCTTGCGGTCCACCACGTACCAGGTCAGCCGCACCAAGTGCTCAGGCCCTGCACCGCCAGCCTCCAGCACCGCGCGCACATTCAGCAGCGTCTGCTTCGTCTGGTCGATGAAGTCATCGCTTTCAAATTGCTGCTGCGCATTCCAGCCGATCTGGCCGCCAGTGAAAACCATCGTTCCGCGGGCGGACATACCGTTGGCGTAGCCCTTGGGCGTGACCCAACCTTCGGGTTGCAAAAGGGTGTTTTTCATCATGTTGTTTTTGTTGAAGAAGAAGCTGCAGACGCCGCGCCCTGGCGCAGCTTGAACCGCTGCAGCTTGCCCGTCTCGGTGCGCGGTAGTGCGGTGACGAACTCCACCACGCGTGGGTACTTGAATGGTGCGATGGTCGCTTTCACATGGTCCTGCAAGGTCTTGACCATGGCGGCGTCGCCGGGGTGGCCGGGCTTCAAAACGCAGATGGCCTTGACCACCATGCCGCGCTCATCGTCGGGCACGCCGATCACGCCGCACTCGGCCACGGCGGGGTGGCGCAGCAGGGCGTCTTCCACCTCGGGACCGCCCACGTTGTAGCCCGCGGTGATGATCATGTCGTCGTCGCGCGCCTGGTAGAAGAAGTAGCCGTCGGCGTCTTGCGTGAAGGCGTCGCCCGGGTAGTTCCAGCCGCCCTTCACGTACTTGGCTTGGCGCGGGTCATCGAGGTATTTGCAGCCGGTCGGGCCGATCACCGCGAGTTTGCCCACCGTGCCGTAGGGCACCTCGTTGCCGTCGTCATCCACCACTTTGGCGGTGTAGCCGGGCACCACCTTGCCGATGGCGCCCGCGCGTGTCTCCCCACCTGCGGACGAGACAAAGATGTGGAACATTTCCGTGGCACCGATGCCGTCGGTCATGTCGATGCCGGTGGCTGCTTTCCAGAGCTGGCGCGTGGCGTCCGGCAGGCCCTCGCCTGCGCTCACGCAGATGCGCAGTTGTGGCAGACCGATCTTCTTGGCGAACGGCGCCATCTGCCGGTAGAACGTGGGCGCGGTGTAGCAGATGGTGACGCCTGCGTCGCGCATCAGTACCACCATGGTTTCTGGCGTGTAAGGCTGGTCGGGGAAGTACACGCTGGCCCCGGCCCACATTGGGAACACCAGCAGTCCGCCCAGACCGAACGTGAATGCCAGCGGCGGCGAGCCCGCAACGATGTCGTCGGGTGTGGCCTTGAGCACGTGGCGTGGCCAGGCCTCGCAGCCCGCGAGCACGTCGCGGTGCGTGTGTACGGCGGCCTTGGGCGCGCCCGTGGTGCCAGAGGTGAAGGCCATCAGCGCAATATCGTCCGCCGCCGTGGGGCAGGGCGGGGTGGTGCCGGGTTTTTCTTGGGCGCGCGTGATCAGGTCGGCTGCATCGGGCGTGGTGTGAAAGGGCACGATGGTGGCCAGCACCGGGTGCTGCGCCTGTGCCATCTGCAGCTCGGCCAGCAGGCGGCCGTCGCACAGCGCCAGCGTGGGCCGTGCGCGTTCGATGATGCTGGCGAGTTCGCCCGCGCGCAGCAGCGGCATGGTGGCCACCGCGATCAGCCCCGCGTAGACCGTGCCAAGCCACGCCAGTGTCATTTCCACCGTGTTACCGCCGCGCAGCAGCACGCGGTTGCCGGGCACCAGGCCGTGGTCCTGCGTCAGCACCTCGGCAATGCGAGCGGCTTCGTCGCGCGCATCGCGGTAGGTGTAGGTGCGGTGTGGGCCGCGCAGCAAGGGCAGGTCGAAGTTGCCGGCGCGCTCGGCCTGGTCGAACAGGGCCTGCACCAAGTTGACCTGGTCTGCGATCTGCAGCTCGGGCAGGTCGTAGCGCAGCGTGGGCCAGGCCTCGGGTGGTGGTAAACGGTCGTGCACAAAGTGGTCGGGCTGGGCGGATGCGGCTTTCATGCGATTACTCCTGCAAAACGGCCTTGCCGATGATGAGTTGCTGCACTTCGGTGGCGCCTTCATAGATGCGCAGCGAGCGGATGTCGCGGTACAGCGACTCGACCTTGCTGCCCACTTCCACGCCGCGCCCGCCGTGCAGTTGCAGCGCCATGTCGATCACACGCTGGGCGTTTTCGGTGGCGGTCATTTTTGCCATGGCCGCCTCGGCAGTCACGCGCGCCTGGCCCGTGTCACGCAACCACGCAGCGCGGTAGGTGAGCAGCGCGGCGCTGTCCACCAGCGCCGCCATCTCGCCGATCTTGGCCTGCGTGAGCTGGAAGTCCGCCAGCGTCTGGCCGAACATACGGCGCTGGCGTGCGTGGTGCACCGCCTCGGCCAGTGCGCGGCGCGCCATGCCCAGGGCGGCGGCGGCCACGGATGCGCGGAAGATGTCGAGCGTGCGCATGGCAAGCTTGAAGCCGCCGTTCTCGTCGCCCAGCAGCGCGCTGGCGGGCACGTTGCATTGATCGAACTGCAGCGTGGCCAGCGGGTGGGGCGCTATCACGTGGATGTGGCGCGAGGCATCGAGCCCCGGCGTGTTGGCATCGACGATGAAGGCGCTGATGCCCCGCGTGCCGCCCGCCGGGTCGGTCTTCGCAAACACGCAGTAGAAGTCCGCAATGCCGCCATTGCTGATCCAGGTCTTGGTTCCGCTCAGGGAATATGAGTCTTTTTGGCCGCTAGCGCTTGATGGATAAGCGCAAGTAGCTATTGTTTGCATAGCGCCCACGTCCGAACCTGCTTCGGGCTCGCTCAGCGCAAATGCCGCAATCAGGTCGCCGCGCGCCACGCCCTGCAGGTAGTGCGCCTGCTGCGCCGGGCTGCCCGCCAGCGTGATCGCACCGCTGCCCAGGCCCTGCATCGCAAACGCAAAGTCCGCCAGCGGCGAGTGGTAGGCCAGCGTCTCGCGCAGCAGCACCAGCGCGCGCGAGTCCAGCGCGGGCAGCGCGCCGCCGTGCGCGGCGGGCACGCAGTAGCGCAGCCAGCCGCCTGCGCCCAGGCGTTTCACCCAGTCGCGGCAGGCGGCGCGGTCGTCGGTTTCGTCGACCGCTTGCGCAGCAGCCCAGGGCACCAGGCCCTCGGCGAGCGCGCGGTGGGCGTCGTCAAAAAAGGGCAGTGCCAGGTGCGCCGTGGAGGGCGGGCAGGGTGCGGGGGGTGTGGCGACGTGCATGGGTTCAATCTCCCTGGAACACGGGCTTCTGTTTAGCGGCAAACGCCTCATACGCGCGCCGGAAGTCTTCGGTCTGCATGCAGATCGCCTGGGCCTGGGCCTCGGCCTCGATGGCCTGCTCGATGGTCATGCTCCACTCTTGGCTGAGCATGGTCTTGGTCATGCCGTGGGCAAAGGTGGGACCATCGGCCAGCGCGCGCGCGGTGGCCTGCACGTTGGCCAGCAGGTCGGCGCTTTCATACAGGTCGTTGAAGAAACCCCAGGCCAGGCCCTCGTGCGCCGTCATCGCGCGGCCGGTGAACAGCAGCTCGCTGGCGCGGCCCTGGCCGATCATGCGGGGCAGCAGCGCGCAGGCGCCCATGTCGGCACCTGCCAGGCCCACGCGTGTGAACAAAAAGGCGGTCTTGGTCGCCTCGGTGCCGTAACGCATGTCGCAGGCCAGCGCCATCATGGCGCCCGCACCGGCGCAGATGCCGTCGATGGCGCCCAGCAGTGGTTGCGGGCAGGCGCGCATGGCTTTGACCAGGTCGCCCGTCATGCGCGTGAACTCCAGCAGCTCGGGCATGGTCATGGTGGTCAGCGGCCCGATGATCTCGTGCACATCGCCGCCCGAGCAGAAGTTGCCACCCGCACCCGTGACCACGATGGCTTTCACATCGGTGGCAAAACGCAGCGCGTAGAAGAAGTCGCGCAGCTCCGAATAGCTCTGGAAGGTGAGCGGATTTTTGCGGTCGGGCCGGTTGAGCGTGACGGTGCCCACGCCAGCATCGAAACTCCACGCGAAATGTTCGGCTACGTAGCTGGCCTGGGGGTTGAACTGCTCGCGCATGGGGTTGCTCGCCCCGATGAAGTGTTTCATTCCGCTGTCTCCAAAGAATTGTTTTGCGTGTGTTCTTTCACCTTGCCCAGCAGGCGGTACAAGGTGCTGATATCGCGCTCGCCCAGCGTGGCAAAGGCCTCGACGATCCACTGCTCGTGCTGGCGTGCCATGGTGATGAACTGCTGGCGGCCCTGGGGTGTGAGGCGCACCAGGTAAGCGCGGCGGTCGCCCTCCACGTCCATGCGTTCCACCAGTCCTTCGGCCACTAGCTGGTCGGTGATGCCGGTGATATTGCCGCTGGTCACCATCATGCGGCGCGAGAGGTCTTTCATCTTCATGCCATCGGGGGCACGCTCCAGCTGCGCCATCAAATCGAAGCGCGGCAAGGTGGTGTCGAACTGCGCGCGCAGCTGGCTGCGCACCTGCTTTTCGATGAGCTGCGTGCAGGTGAGCATGCGCAGCCACAGGCGCAGGGCTTCGGGGTGCTCGCTCGGGGCTGAGCCGTGCAGGCGGGCTTCGAGGTCCATGGCTAGCCTTCTTCCTCGGGTGCTCTGCTTTTGGTAGCTGCTTGCGCTTGACTGGCAAGCGCTACGGCCTGTTTTTGCTTTGAAATTTCGCGCAGCATCTGGTCGCGTCCGCTGGCGTACTGCACGGGCCAGTCGGTGTGCGCTGCGGCTACGGGGCTCAGTTGCGCGGCGGCGTGCAAGGTCCACGCCGGGTCGGCCAGGTGCGGGCGGGCAATAGCGCACAGGTCGGCGCGGCCTGCGGCGATGATGCTGTTGGCGTGGTCGGCCTCTGTGATGGCGCCCACGGCCATGGTGGCAATGCCGACCTCGTTGCGGATGCGGTCGGCAAACGGTGTCTGGTACATGCGGCCGTATACCGGCTTGGCTGCGCGCGTGGTCTGGCCGGACGACACATCGATCAGGTCCGCGCCTGCTGCCTTGAACAGCCGCGCAATCTCCACCGCGTCGTCCGGCGTGGTGCCGCCGGGCACCCAGTCGTGGGCCGATATGCGCACGGAGAGCGGCTTGTCCTGTGGCCACACGGCGCGTAGCGCGGTGAACACCTCGAGCGGATAGCGGCAGCGGTTGTCCAAGTTGCCGCCGTATTCATCCGTGCGCTGGTTGGTGATGGGGCTGATGAAGCTGGCCAGCAGGTAGCCATGCGCGCAGTGCAGCTCCAGCCAGTCGAAGCCGCAGGCCACGGCGCGTCGGGCGCTGGCGACAAACGCGGCGGTCATGCTGTCCATGTCCGCGCGGGTCATCGCGGCGGGTGTCTGATTCTGTGCGCCATAGGCGATAGGGCTCGCGGCGAGCAGGGACCAGTTGCCCGCATCCAGTGGCTCGTCCGTGCCTTCCCATCCCACACGGGTAGACCCCTTGGGCCCGCTGTGGCCCAACTGCAGACCTATCTTGGCTGTGCTGCTATGTACGAAGTTCACGATGCGCGTGAACGCCGCTTGTTGTTCGTCGTTCCACAACCCCGTGCAGGCGGGCGTGATGCGGCCCTCGGGCGTGGGGCTGGTCATCTCCACCATCACCAGCGCCGCGCCGCCCAGTGCGCGGGCGCCCAGGTGCACCAGGTGGAAGTCCTGCGGCACACCATCGACCGCGCTGTAGGTGGCCATGGGCGAGACGACGATACGGTTCTTGAGCGTGAGGCCCTTGAGCGTGAAAGGCGTGAGCATCGGCGGCACGGCAGATTTGCCGCCTGCGAGCCATGCCTCGTACCCTTCGAGCCACGCCGCATCGCGCAGCCGCAGGTTCTCATGGCTGATGCGCTGGCTGCGCGTGAGCAGCGAATAGGCGAACTGCTCCACTTCCATGCCGGTGTAGCGGGCCACGTTCTCGAACCATTCGGTGGAGTTGCGCGCGGCGTTCTGGATCTTGAGCACCTCGACGCTGCGGCGCGCTTCGTAGTGCTGCAGCACGTCGTCCATGGGCAATCCGGTGGCGAATTCGTTGGCCAGATCAATCGCATCTTCGAGCGCCAGTTTGGTCCCGCTGCCAATCGAAAAATGCGCCGTGTGCGCCGCATCACCCATCAGCACGATAGGAACCTGCTTGCCTTTGACGGTTTCGCGGTGCACCCAGGTGTTGCAGATCACGCGCGGAAAGCGGATCCAGTTGGCCGAGCCGCGCAGGTGCGTGGCATTGCTGATGAGCGCGTTGCCGTCCAGGTATTTGGCAAACAGTTTTTCGCAGAACGCAATCGCCTCGGGCTGCTCCATCTGGTCCAGGCCGTGGGCCTTCCACACCGCCTCGGGCGTTTCGATGATGAAGGTGGAGGTGTCGGCATCGAACTGGTAGGCGTGCGCCTGGAACCAGCCGTGTTCGGTCTGCTCGAAGGCGAAGGTGAAAGCGTCGAACTTTTTCTTGGAGCCCAGCCACACGAAGCGGCATTCGCGCAGGTCGATGTCGGGCCGGTAGGTGCTGGCGTAGCGGGTGCGGATGCGGCTGTTGAGGCCGTCGCTCGCAATCACCAGGTCGGCGTTGTACTGTGCGGCGAGCTGCTGGTCGTCGGCCACGTCGGTCTCGAACACCAGCTCCACACCCACCGCCAGGCACCGGTCCTGCAGGATGTTGAGCAGCCGCTTGCGGCCAATGCCACAAAAACCGTGGCCTGTGGAGCGCACGCTGCGGCCCTTGAAGAACACCTCAATGTCGTCCCAGTGGTTGAACGCATCGCCAATCAATGCAGCCGTGGGGGCATCGGCCGCCTGCAGGTTGGCCAGCGTCTGGTCCGACAGCACCACGCCCCAGCCAAAAGTGTCGAACGGCCGGTTGCGTTCGACCACCGTGACGCGGTGCGCTTGGTTTTGCTGCTTCATGAGCAGGGCGAAATAGAGACCGGCGGGCCCACCGCCAATGCAGAGGATGTTCATGTCAAAATAGTTTAGGCCTAAACAAATTGCTGTCAATGGGGCGTTCCCGAGCCGACTTTCGTGGCTTCTGCCACCCGACCGGCGCACAATCACCCTGAAGGTGCCGTGCTGCCTGCGCGGCCACTGTGGGAATCACCAGGAAAGGACTCTCTCCATGCTTTACAAATTCAAGTCCCGCGCCACCGCTGATCTGATCATGCTGGAGCCCCAGGGGCGGCAGATCGTGACCATCATGGGCAAGACACCGGGTGCCAATGGCATCGTGACGGTGGCACAGATCCCGGGCGCCATCGCTGCGCTTGAGGCCGCCGTGGCTGCCGAAGAAGCCCAGCCGCCGGAGAGTGAGACAGGCGAAGAGGTGACGGAGCAGGAGCCCGTCGAGGCGGTACGCCTGCGCCAGCGTGTCACGCCCCTCATCGAGATGCTGCGCCGCAGTGCCGCCGAGCAGGTGGATGTGGTCTGGGGCGTGTAGCCATGGCCCCGGTGTTATCGCCCCTGGCGGTGGTGCAGGCGCAGCTCGATGCCTACAACGCCAAGGACATTGACGCGCTGCTGGCCACCTATGCCCCCGATGCCGAGCAGTACGTGTTGCACGGCGAGCGGCTGGCGCAAGGGCATGCGCAGATGCGTGATCGCTTTCTGGCCCGTTTTGCAGAGCCCGACCTGCATGCACGTCTGCTGTCGCGCACCGTGGTGGGTGCTACGGTGGTGGACTCGGAGCTTATCACCCGCAACTTTCCCGAGGGCCTGGGCACGCTGGAGATGTTGTGTGTGTATGAAGTGGTGGATGGGCGTATCCAGCGGGCTTCGTTTGCCACGGGTGAAAAACGCCTGCTGCCTCCACCTTGAAGCGGGGTAGCAAACGTAGTCGTGGTGCAGGCGTGCCGCCGGGGGCAGCGCCCTTGCCCTTGTGCCAGTCCCTGTCAGTCCACCTTGGCGCCCGAGGTTTTCACCACCTGCGCCCACTTCTTGTGCTCGCTGTCAATGTGTTTGGCAAACTCGGCAGGCGTATTGCCTCCGGGGATGGCGCCCTGCGCCATCAGGCGCTCCTTCATCGCGGGTGACGCCAGCGACTTGGCAACCTCCTGCTGAATCCGGTTCACGATCTCGGGCGGCGTGCCAGCCGGGGCCAGCAGGCCAAACCACGAGCTTGCCTCGTAGCCCTTGAGCGCAGGGCCACCGGCCTGTTCCACCGTCGGGATGTCTGGCAGTGCGCTCGAACGTTCGGCGCTTGTCACTGCCAGGGCGGTCAGCTTACCGCCCTTGATCTGCGCCATCGACGAAGGCAGGTTGTCAAACATCACATCCGCGTTGCCCGCTACCATGTCCATCAGCGCGGGGCCTGAGCCGCGATACGGCAGGTGCAGCATGTAGGTGCCGGTCATGCTCTTGAACAGCTCGCCCGCCAGGTGGATCGACGTGCCGTTGCCACTCGATGCCATGTTCATCTTGCCCGGGTTGGCCTTGGCCACGCGGATGAAGTCCTGCACGTTCTTCACGCCCATTTGCCGGGCCTTGTCGGCGTTCATCACCATCACGTTGGGCACCGCTGCCACGAGCGTGATGGGCACAAAATCCTTGATGGGGTCGTAGGGCAGCTTGGCGTACAGCGCGCGGTTGATGCCGTGCGTGCCCACGGTGCCCATTAGCAGGGTGTAGCCGTCGCCCGGAGACTTGGCCACGATGTCGGCGCCCACGTTGCCGCCGGCGCCCGCGCGGTTGTCCACGATGAACTGCTGGCCCAGGGCCGCGCTGAGATCCGGTACCAAAGCGCGGGCCAGGATGTCGGTGGTGCCACCAGGCGCAAAGGGCACGACGATGCGCACGGGTTTGCTGGGCCAGGCTGTCTGCGCGTGCGCGGCCGTGGTCGCCAAAGCGGAGATCGAACCAAGTGCTAGCGCAGCAATGGTGGACAGGGCGTAGCGACGGTGTTGTTGAGCGATCCGGATCATTGTTTGCCTTTCATATGTGTGCTCATTGTTTTAAGCGCGACGCACTGATCCGTGCAGATGGATAACCCGCATCGCAGTTGGCTGCGCTACGCAGGTTTGATCTGTATCAGCCGTTACACCCGAGTCAGACTGTTACGCGCAGCCCACTGCGCCGATTCGCCTTGACTCCTATGATTTCCGCCGCTAACGCCCGACAGAGGCTGCTGCGAATCATGGAGGGATTTCATCGATGGGTTTTTTGGCTTGGCCTTTGGAAACGAACCGCATTCGGCGCGACGTAACGAACAATACTTTTGGCACAGTCCGTCGTAATGCCGACGGCACGAAGCGCGATCACCAGGGGTGGGATTTGGTGGCGACTCCGCTTACAGCTTGTTATGCGATTGCGGATGGGGTGATTCGCAAAAGAGAGGACCACGATGCTAAAGGACACGGCAAATTGGTGGTCCTTGAGTTTCTATTTCAAGGGCGCACTCTTTTTGCGTTGTATTCGCACCTCAGCATCGCATCGGTAGCACGAGGAACCAAAGTTACGCAAGGGGAGGTCATTGCGTATACGGGGACGTCCGGCAATGCGAATGGCATGACGGGCGAGGACCAGCACTTGCATTTTGAAATTCGCAATGAACTGGAAGCCGGAAGGGGGCTTAGCGGACGCGTTGACCCCCAAACACTTTACGGAAGAGCACCTCGCGAATACGCAATCGTTGAATCTCATGGGCAAAAGCGATTGCTGAAATCTAGTGGCGCGGGTCTCAAGATCAATGCGCAGGATATGCGGCGATGGTGAAGGCCAAACATATTCTTTGGGCGCTTTTGTGTGTGGCACTGCCAGCATGCAGTCCTCCAGATAACAGGAGGGCTGAGACGACCGCTGTGGCTTCCCGCTTGATCGGGCATGAGTATGCTGTTGTCCCGTTCAGCGACACCGTTGCCGAGGGGCTTGCGTGCAAGTTCGCCGCGACTGATGACGTGTGGCAGGCAGGCGTCGAGATGTCCGGCTGGACCCGCGGCCTGCTGCTGTGCGGTGAGAGCGTGCCGTACCTGTTCTTGGCCAAGAACATTGGAGTTACGCAGTTTGCGGTGTCCGGCGGGAACCCGCCTCAGCCCTATCCACGCAATAGGATCCTTGCCGTCCAGAAGCTGCCCAAAGTTTCAAACTACGGCGCAGACGGAGATGGCTCCGGGCTCCTGGAGCTTGTGGACTCCTTTGCCGGGCAGTGCGATCTG
Source organism: Acidovorax sp. (assembly GCF_046314175.1). GTDB lineage: Bacteria > Pseudomonadota > Gammaproteobacteria > Burkholderiales > Burkholderiaceae_C > Acidovorax. The sequence continues at coordinate 54,453 of NZ_JBKBXG010000023.1, forward strand.
GATGGGGGTGGAGGAAGCAGCTTTGTGGCCTTGGTACGGTGGAAAGGGGAAGCCACAGTGCAAGGGCCGCCAGGCGTGGAAGCCGCCTGGGGCTTTGATGTGGAGGCTGCTCGGATAGTGCCGCTGAATCCGCAGCAGGTTGCCTGCGAACCGATGTTAATGGATTGAGCGTAAAGCGGTTTTTCAGCACTACAGATGGCTTGATACAAAAAGGCCGTCCACCTTTCGGTTGGACGGCCTTTGTTCTTCTCGGGTTCTGCGGGCTCAGCCGCCTTCTTCGAACACTCAGTCCGCAAAAGTCCCGGCAGCCTTGATCACAGCACCCCACTTGTCGATCTCGGCCGCTACAAACTTCTTGTGTTCTGCGGGCTCGATGCGCTTGTCGGTGATCACCACGGCGCCCAGGCCTTCTTGCTTCTTGATGAAGTCGGCGTCCTTCAGTGCGACTTTCAGGGCGTCGTTGATCTTGGTCACCACGGCGGCGGGCGTGCCCTTGGGGGCGTACAGGCCGTGCCAGATGCTGACGTTGAAGTCCTTCAGGCCCGACTCTGCCAACGTGGGCAGGTCCTTCAGTGTGGGGGTGGTCAGGCGCTGGCTGGTGGTCACGGCATAGGCCTTGACCTTCTTGCCTTCAATCTGCGGCGTGGTGTTGGTGGTCTGGTCGCAGAGCAGGTCGATCTGGCCGCCGATCAGGTCGGTGATGGCGGGTGCGGTGCCCTTGTAGGGAACCGTGGTCATTTCAACCTTCATGGCGTCCTGGAACATCAGGCCGCACAGGTGCGATGCAGCGCCCAGGCCGGCGTTGCCCAGGTTGATCTTGCCCTTGTTCTGGCCGATCCAGGTGGTCAGCTCTTTCATGTTGTTCGCAGGCATCGTGGGGCGAGCGATCAGCGTCATGGGCACATCGTTGACCATGCCCAGGTATTCAAAGTCGTTGGGCACGCTGAACGACAGCTTGCGGTACAGCGCGGGCATGGTGGACATGCCGATGTGGTTGAGCAACAGGGTGTAGCCGTCGGGCGTGGCGCGTGCCACGCGGGCTGCGCCGATGGAGCTGCCTGCGCCCGCGGTGTTGTCCACCACCACGCTCACGCCCAGGGGCTTGCGCAGGGCTTCGGCCAGGTCGCGTGCGACGCGGTCGGTGGGGCCACCTGCGGCAAAGGGCACCACGATGGTGATGGTTTTGTCCTTGGCCGGATACTCTTGGGCGCTGGCGCCAAAGGCGGTGGCTGCGGCCGCAGCGATCAGTGCGAGTTTCAGCATTTTTTTCATGGGTGCTCCTGTGAATGACGGGCCATGATAGCGAGGGGGGTTTGCGGGGACATTGCGGATATTACGTAGCACACACGGGACATGGTCTTTGAGATAAAACAGCCCGTAGCGCTTGATAGTAAAGCGCAAATAGCTATAAATAAGTGAGCAATGCTAGGGTAAACACTGCGCGGGGCGGGCGTGTTTGCCACGCGTTTACACGGGGGCGTTTGCGCTGTCGCAAGCGGACTTTTGCGGTGCGTGTCGCGGCTGCGGCTGGCACGCCACATGCCCTGCGCCGCGCATGGTTTAAGCAAGGTAGATGTAAGGCAGCGAGCGTTGCAACCGTGGCTGCTGGTTGTAGCGCCGCTGCGCGGGCGTGTCAGCGGTAGCTGCGAGCGTCTTCGATGACCTTGCCATCGTTGGGCAGCGTACCCGGCGGCACCATCTGCACGTCGCCACGCAGCTTGGTCACTTCGCGGATCGCGTCGCCCAGCTGGCGCGCCAGGCCCTCGGCGGTCTCTACTGTTTCCACCTGCAGCACCATCTGGTCGTTGGCCATCTCGCCGCTGACCACGAGGCGCGCGCGCAGCACCTGCGGAAAGCGCTTGGCAATCGCCGCGATTTGGCCTGGGTGTACAAACATGCCCCGCACCTTGGTCGTCTGGTCGGCGCGGCCCATCCAGCCCTTGATGCGCGTATTGGTGCGGCCTGTGGGACACGTACCGGGCAGCACGGCCGACAGGTCACCCGTGCCAAAACGGATCAGTGGGTAGTCGGGGTTGAGCGTGGTGATGACCAGCTCGCCCACCTCGCCCTCGGGCACCGGGTCGCCGGTGCCGGGGCGCACGATCTCGACGATCACGCCTTCATCCAGAACCAGACCTTCGCGGGCGGAGGTTTCGTACGCAATCAGGCCCAGGTCGGCCGTGGCGTAGCACTGGTAGCCCGCAATGCCGCGCTCGGCAAACCAGTCGCGCAGCGACGGTGGAAACGCTTCGCCGGACACGAGTGCTTTGGTGACGCTGGGCAGTGCAACGCCCATTTCAGCCGCCTTCTCCACAATGATCTTGAGGAAACTGGGGGTGCCGATGTAGCCTGCCGGGCACAACTCGGCCATGGCCTGCACCTGCTGCTCGGTCTGTCCGGTACCGCCCGGAAACACCGTGCAGCCCAGCGCATGGGCGCCGGTTTCCATCATCGAACCCGCAGGCACGAAGTGGTAGCTGAAGCTGTTGTGGATCAACTCACCCGGCCGAAAGCCCGCCGAGTAGATCGCGCGCGCCATGCGCCAGTAGTCGCGCCGCGTGCCTTCGGGCTCGTAGATGGTCCCGGGGCTGGCAAAAACGCGGGTCATGCCCGCACCAAAACCCAGCGCGCTGAAGCCGCCAAACACATTGGTGGCACGCCCAGTCTGTTGCCGCTCCAGCAGCTCGTACTTGCGCGTCACAGGCAGCTGCGCCAGCGCCGCGCGGGTGGTGATCGCAGCCGCATCCACACCAGCCAGGATGCTGGCAAATGCAGGCGATGCCGCCTGGGCGTGGGCCACCTGGGTGGGCAAAGCGGCAAGCAGTGCCGCCTCGCGCGCAGCCGGGTCGCGGGTTTCCAGGGCGTCGTAAAACGTAGTCATGCCATGGGTTCCTATGCGTGTTTGTGAGTGAAATTGGCCTCTAGCGCTTGTTCAGTAAGCGCGAGCAGCTATGAAATGAGGAGTGTTGGCGCTAATCTTTTGTCGTGTGGCGCAATCGCTGAAACCGTCATGGCCAGATCCCAGCGCACCCGTGTAACTGGCTCTGCCAGGCCACCGGGTGCGTCCCCCTGAGGGGGAAGGCGCGACAGCGCCTCAGGGGGCTCATCAGGCCAGCCAGCGCTTGCGCCGTTTGTAGCTTTTGACATCCTTGAAGCTCTTGCGCTCCCCGCCGCCCACGCCCAGGTAGAACTCCTTGACGTCCTCGTTGTTGGCCAGGTCCCTGGCTGCACCGTCCATCACGACGCGGCCACTTTCCATGATGTAGCCGTAGTCGGCGTACTTCAGCGCCATGTTGGTGTTCTGTTCGGCAATCAGGAAGGTGACCTTTTCCTTGCTGTTGAGGTCCTTCACGATCTCGAACACCTCTTCAACGATCTGGGGTGCCAGGCCCATGGAGGGCTCATCGAGCAGCATCACGCTGGGGTTGGTCATCAGCGCGCGGCCGATGGCGCACATCTGCTGCTCACCCCCTGAGGTGTAGGCGGCCTGCGAGGTGCGGCGCGTCTTCAGCCGTGGAAAGTAGGTGTAGACCTTTTCCAGATTGCGCGCGATCTCGGCTTTGTCGGTGCGGGTGTAGGAACCGGTCATCAGATTTTCTTCGATGGTCAGGTGCGCGAAGCAGTGGCGCCCCTCCATCACCTGCACCACGCCACGGTTGACCAGATCGGCCGGGGTGAGGTTCTCGATGCGCTCACCCCGCAATTCGATGCTGCCCTTGGTGACCTCGCCGCGCTCGGCCTTGAGCAGGTTGGAGATGGCACGCAGCGTGGTCGTCTTGCCCGCACCGTTGCCGCCAAGAACGGCTGCGATCTTGCCTTCCGGCACGTTGAGCGAAACGCCCTTGAGCACCAGGATCACGTGGTTGTAGATGACCTCAATGCCGTTGACGTTGAGAACGATGTTGCTGTTGGAGTCCATGGTGTTGCCTTCCTGTACCAATCGAAAAGGTTGCGGTGCAACCCTTTCGGTTGGCGGCTGCAAATACAGCCGCGAAAACTGGCGAGGCGCTATTGCCAGGGACACCGTGGAACGGGCTTTGCCCGGCCACTGGTGTCGTCCCCCTTCCCGCAGCGCGTAGCGCCAAGAGAGAAGGGGGAAGGCGCGCTAGCGCCTCAGGGGGATGACCTCAAGACTGGCAGTCAGCCGGTGCGCGACGGCTCAGCTTCTTCTCGGCCGCGTACTTGTCGGCCGAAGCCTTGACCAGCGGACGGATGATCTGGTCGTCGGCCTGCAGCCAGTCGGAGGCCCACACGAACTTGCTGCCGTCCCAGGTGTGCACGCGCGTCCAGGCCGAGCCCATGTGGTCCTGGCAGCTGGTGGACACGGGGCGCATCACGCCCTTAAAGCCCAGTGCGTCGAGCTTGGCCTGCGTCAGGTTCAGGTTTTCGTAACCCCAGCGGGCTTGCTCACCGGTAATGACCTTGCCCTTGCCGAAGCGTTCCTGGGCGGAGCGTACGCCTTCGACAGCCAGCATGGCGCCGACAACGCCGCGCATGTACAGCACCGAGCCCACTTCATCCTTTGGACCGGTGCCCTGGCCCTTGCCGTGCACCTTCTGCAGGATTTCCTTGACCACGTCCGACTGGTATTCGGCGCCATGCTGCATCATCACCGCGCTGTAGCCCTTGGCGCCGGCGCCCACGTCCTTCAGATCGGGTTCAGCGCCAGACCACCAGGTGCCAAACATCTTTTCACGCGGATAACCCGTTGCCACGGCTTCCTTGACGGCGGTGGCGGTCATCACGCCCCAGGTCTGCAGCACCACGAAGTCCGGACGCTGCTGGCGTACCTGCAGCCAGATGGCTTTTTGCTCGACGCCCGGTGCCGGGATGGGCAGCAGCTGCAGCGTGAAGCCATGCATGGCGGCGCGCTCCTGCATGATGGGCAGCAGTTCCTTGCCAAACGGGCTGTCGTGGTAGGCCACGCCGATCTTCTTGCCCTTGAGCTTGTCCCAGCCACCTTCCTGCTTGGCGATGTGTTGCAGCACCGTGTCGCCCGCTACCCAGTAGTGGCCGATCAGCGGGAAGTTCCACTTGAAAACGCCGCCGTCGGCCGAGTCACTGCGGCCGTAACCGGAGGTGATCATCGGAATCTTGTCGGCCGGGATCTTTTCGGTCAGCGCGAAGGTGATGCCGGTGGACAGCGGCTGGAACACCGTTGCGCCCCCGTGCTTGCCCTTCAGGCGCTCATAGCATTCCACGCCACGGTCGGTGGCGTAGGCGGTTTCGCACTCTTCCACCAGCGTCTTCACACCGTTGATGCCGCCACGTTCGTTGACCAGCTTCATGTAGTCGTTGTGGCCGTTGGCCCACGGCGTGGCGTTGGGCGCCACAGGCCCGGTGCGGCCGGAGAGCACCGGGAAGAACTGCACCTTGTCCTGCGCCAGGGCGGCAGACGAGACGACCGCTCCTGAGAGGGCGGCACAGGCCATCGAAACAGAGAGAACCAGGCTACGTACTTTCATCATTTGTCTCCTTATAGGAACGGTCACACACACACGGAAAAACGGATGGTCAGTGGGGGAAGGGCCACAGGCGCAGCTTTTGTTTCGCAATGCTCCAGAGCTTGGCCAGGCCATGGGGCTCGACGATCAGGAACCAGACGATCAGGGCGCCGAAGATCATGAACTCGGTATGGGACACGGCAGCGGTGGAGATCTCCACGCCGACCAGCGAGCCCAACCAGGGCATGAACTGGTTCAGGAAGATGGGCAGCACCACGATGAAGGCGGCGCCGAAGAAGCTGCCCATGATGGAACCCATGCCGCCGATGATCACCATGAACAGCAACTGGAATGAGCGGTCAATGGAGAAGGCCGCCGGCTCCCAGGAGCCCAGGTGCACAAAGCCCCACAGGCCGCCGGCCACGCCGATGATGAAAGAGCTGACCGCGAAGGCCGACAGCTTGGCGTACATCGGGCGGATACCGATCACGGCGGCGGCCACGTCCATGTCGCGGATGGCCATCCACTCGCGGCCGATCGCACCGCGCACCAGGTTCTTGGCCAGCAGGCCGAACACCACCAGGAATGACAGGCAGAGCAGGTACTTCTCCACCGGGGTGTTGATGGTCCAGCCCATCACTTCCAGGTTGGAGACGGACACCGAGCCGGATGTGCTGTTGTTCGTGAACCAGCTGATGCGGCTGAAGGCCCAGTCGCAGAAGAACTGCGCGGCCAGCGTGGCCACCGCCAGGTACAGGCCCTTGACGCGCAGGCTGGGAATGCCGAAGAACATACCCACCAGGGTGGCGAAGAAGCCACCCGAGAGCAGGGCCACGATCAGTGGCATACCCTCGATACGGATGTACGTGTTGTAGGCCATGTAGGCGCCCACCGCCATGAAGGCGCCCGAACCCAGCGAGATCTGGCCGCAATAGCCCACCAGGATATTCACGCCCAGGGCGGCCAGCCCCAGGATCAGGAACGGGATCAGGATGGCGCGAAACATGTATTCATCGGCCAGCATGGGCACGCCGACGAAGGCAAAAGCAATCAGGGCAAAAATGGCCCACCGGTCTTGCCCGATCGGGAAGATCTGTTGGTCGGCGCGGTAGGAGGTCTTGAATTGACCGTTTTCACGATAGAACATGGAGGGTCTCCTGTTGTTCTTGTTATGGATCAGACGCGGTCTGATATCTTTTGCACGGGGGCGCACCTGCGGTGCCGCGCGGCGCCTTCGGCTCCGCTGACAACGCGCGTTGCGCGTTGTGCCACCTTCGAAAAATTATGGGTCTCGTATTTCATACGCGATCAATAATTTTTTCGCCGAACAACCCTTGCGGCCTGAACAGCAGGAACACGAGTGCCAGCACATACGCAAACCAGATCTCGATGCCGCCGCCGACCATTGGGCCGAGGTAGACCTCGGAGAGCTTTTCGCCCACTCCGATGATCAGGCCGCCGATGATGGCGCCGGGTACCGAAGTCAGGCCACCCAGGATGATCACGGGCAGGGCGCGCAGTGCGACGGTGGTCAGCGAGAACTGGACGCCCAGCTTGGAGCCCCAGATGATGCCGGCCACCAGGGCGGTGATGCCGGCCACGAACCACACGATGACCCAGATGCGGTTGAGCGGAATGCCGATGGATTGCGCGGCCTGGTGGTCGTCGGCCACCGCACGCAGCGCCCGGCCCGTGCTGGTCTTCTGGAAGAACAGCGAAAGCACCATCACCAGCAGAGCCGCCACGCAGGCCGCATAGACGTCCTCCAGGTTGATCAGCACGCCGCCCTGGAACACGTTCTCGAACAGGAACACCGGCTCCTTGGGCATGCCGACATCGATTTGGTAGATGGCCGAGCCGAAGATCGTCTGGCCCAGGCCATCCAGGAAGTAGGTGATGCCCAGCGTGGCCATCAGCAGGGTCACGCCTTCCTGGTTCACCAGGTGGCGCAGCACCAGCCGCTCGATCAGCCAGGCCAGGATGAACATGCAGCCGGCCGAGATGGCAAACGCGAGGATGTTGACCAGAAGCTTGCTCTCCAGCCCCAGCCACTGCGGAATCCATTGCGAGAAGCGGGCCATGGCCAGCGCTGCGAACAGCACCATGGCGCCCTGCGCAAAGTTGAACACGCCCGAGGCCTTGTAGATCAGCACAAAGCCCAGCGCCACCAGTGAATACAGCATGCCGGCCATGAGGCCGCCGACCAATGCTTCAATGAAGAAACCCATCTTGTTGTCTCCGTGTTCAGTGGCTGGTGCCGAGGTACGCGCTGATGACTTCTGCGTTGTTGCGCACCTCGTCAGGCGTGCCGTCACCAATCTTCTTGCCATAGTCCAGCACCACCACGCGGTCGCTGATGTCCATCACCACGCCCATGTCGTGCTCGATCAGCACGATGGTGGTGCCGAACTCGTCGTTCACGTCCAGGATGAAGCGGCACATGTCCTGCTTTTCTTCCACGTTCATGCCGGCCATGGG
>NZ_JBKBXG010000024.1:0-61805 GCF_046314175.1 Acidovorax sp.
AGGCCTTCATCGCCCGATCCGAGGGCGAAAAGCAGGCCGTCATCAACAAGGCCCAAGGCGAGGCAGAATCGATCAAGGCCGTGGCCGAAGCCAACGCCCAGGCCATCGAGCGTGTGGCCTCGGCCATCCGTCAACCCGGTGGCGAACAGGCTGTACAGCTCAAGGTGGCCGAGAAGGCCGTGGAGGCCTACAGCCAGGTGGCAGCAGACTCCAGCACCACACTTATCGTGCCGAGCAACATGACGGAGGTGTCTGCACTCATCGGGTCCGCGATGAAGATGGTGCAAGCTTCACAGAAAGCGGCCTGAGCGCAAGCAAAGCTTTTTTCGAGGCAACGGCTACTGTCAGCCCAGATATCCCTTTTCCTATGGCTATAATCGAAGGCTTCGGAGAGGTGGATGAGCGGTTTAAGTCGCACGCCTGGAAAGCGTGTGTGGGCTAATCCCCACCGCGGGTTCGAATCCCGCCCTCTCCGCCAGATTGCTAATAAAATCAATAACTTACGGCACACAAACAACCCGTGCCCACATCCCTGCCCACATACGGGGACAACAAAAAGCCCACTCGAAGCGGGCTTTTTCATTGGCGCATGTGAATCATGCCGATGGACACATGCGCCAGCGCGGGGTCACAGTAGGCCGCGTGCGCTGCATGAGTTTGCCCATGAGCGCCTTGCTGACCACCAGCAAAACGCGCGGCTCAGGGGCTGCAGCAGCCTGGGCGGGGGAGGCGGTTACACGCGGCTCCGGGAATGCCTCTCGCCAGCGCTCGCGAACGGCACTGACGGCAAAGGTCAGCGAGTCGCGCGCAGCAACAGCGAGAGCGCTGGCCGCAACGAAGGCGCCGATGGCGACATAAAGAAGACTCTTTTTCATGGGAACACTCCGGTAGGTTGGTGGGTGCCGTGACTCGCGGCAGGTGGCCCTGGCCATAGCGGGCAAACCATCAGGGACGCCAGCGCACACCGACTTCTAGCTGTAACCAGACAAGCGCAAAAGCGCGCTCGCCGTCCTCGTACTCCACATACCCAAGCGTGGGCAGGAAGAACCAGGCGGCCCCGGTGTGGCGGGCGTAGGGGGCCACTGTCGTCAGGCCTGCTTGCAGGCAGTGCAAGCGCTGGTGTGGTTGTCAGGGCGGCAGGTGCCAGATGCGTCGGCGGCCACATCGCCCTCGGTCAGCACGGTGCGGGCCAGTTCATCGCGCAGGCGGAAGCCCAGCAGCGGCCAGATTTCGCGCTCTGCGTTCTCGCGGGCGATGCTGCGGCCAATCTTGGCGTTGAAGTTCTCCGGGCTGGCGCAGGCAGACACGCCGTGTACTGTGAAGCCGTTGCGCAGGACCAGCACGCAGAACGTCAGCAAGCCAAGGCGGCCGGTGTTCAGACTGTGGATGGGCCAATTGCCGTCCGGGGACATCCGCGCGCCGTCTGCTGCGGTGAAATAGTGCTCGCTGACAATCTCATCTTTCAGCGCGGCAGGTGTCACGCGCGGTGCCTTGTCGGCGCCAGCGGCCTGGATCTCGCGCTCCAGTGCGTCGGGGCCGGGGTCCACCACGGGGAGCAGCAAGCTTGCGGCAGTGGCACCTGCACTTGGCGCGCCAATCGGCGGGATCACAATGCCAGATGCCATCTTCGGCGACAGTTCATCCAGCACCGTTTTGATGCCCTTGGCGATGGAGGCTGCATTTTCTGGGTTGTTCGCGATCTGGATAGAGGCGCCATGCACCAGTTCGCGCTCAAGTTCTTCACGGTGGGTCGGCTGACGATATTCAGAATTGACCATGGTTTTCTCAGTGTGTTGACCCGGAATCCGTCCGGGGCGGGATTACTGGCCAGGCTTCCCGATGGGTTCGGACATCACTTGCGTGCCCATCAGCTTTTTCGACCATCCCTCCATACGCGGCGCGGCAGTCTTGGAATACGTCTCCGAGGGCAGTGGCGTACTCAAGGACGGCGGCGGGGGGAGCTGCAGCGAGTCGGCGGGCGGCTTCGGCGGATTGGTCCCGCAGGCCGTCAGAGACAAGGCGCAGATGGTCAACTTCAGTGCGCAAAAGCGTTTCACGAGTGCGGGCGGCATTGAGGGCTCCTTGGTAGGTCTTGGTGATCGCGCGCTCGTCGTTGCGTGCGGTGGTGACGGCCTTGCGCTTGTCCTCTGATGCCTCGTACCGACGCTCGGCCACTTCGGCATCCCATCGGGCATCCTGAAAGAACCATGCGCCCGCAGCGGCAACCAGTGCTGCGGCCAGGTGGGTGATAAGCGTGAGGTTCACAGCAGCAGCCCCAGTAACTTGCAGAGGGCTAGCCCACCCAAGATGCCCACGGAGGCCGGTAGGACGATCACGATCAGCGTGTCAATAGCGGCGCCAATCATTTCGACTCGCCCTGTACCGAATCCGCGCAGCGCGCCAGCGGAACGTTGCCAAGCCGGTGGTCGGCCCAGCCCACGATGAACATGGGCTTGTTCAGGCTCATGTAGTGGGTGCCCTGCTGGGCGTCGATGAGCTTCACGGCCAGCTCACAGGCTTTAACCCGGCCGCGCTTGTTCTCCAGAGCGCGGTATGCGGCAATGGACTGGGCGCCAATCTGGCCATCCACGGCTACCTGGGCATAGTCCTGGCCTCCACGGCTCAGATGGTTGAGCGCAACCTGAAACCAGCGCGAGGCGCGCGACGTGCCAGCGTTCACGCCTGCATCCACCAGCTTCTGCCCCACGGCGGGAGAAATGGCGATGATGGGCTCGAAGCCAGGACGGGCCACGTAGCCCTGAATGTAGATGGCCTCGGCACGCTCCTTGGGAAGATCGCGCATCGGGCCGGTGTAGCCATCCTGGCGCGCTACGGCAATGGTGATTCCGTGGTTTGTCTCGCCGCCAGGGTCTGCGGGGTTATTGCTGTAGCCTTGCTCAACGGCGAACACCCCGGCAACGATGGCCAGTACGGCGCCGCCCAGGCTGGCCCACACCTTGCCCTTGCCTTCGCCCTGCGCGCTCATTCTTCGGCTCCAAGCTCGCCCAGATCGGTTTCGACGGGGCGGCCACGGCGGCGGTCATCCTGCCGCTCCTGATCGCGGCGGGCATCGCGGCGCCACTTCCATACGAGGTAGCCAGCTTGCAGCGCAACAAATGCGATGGAGGCCAGCACCAGCATGTCGCTCAAGGGCAATCCAAATACGCCCGCACTCCCGGCAGCAGCAGCACCAGGAGCAGACTGGTAGGCGGCTGACACCAAGTCATGTTTTTGCTCTGCGCTCAGGTGCTGGTGAATTCCCAGCAGAGCGAGCAGGGATGTGAGGCGTTTGTTCATGGCCCCGGATCATTACGGGATCAGTCAAACGTGGCGAACACTAGAGGGGCGCGCAAGTGTTTACCGCTGATGGCGCCAGTTCAAGCTACCGCTGTTTGATCTTCAGGAAGATGGAGCGGTCGTCTCGTCGGCCGCCCGTCGTGACAAAACGGCAGGTAACCCGGTGGGTCTGTCCTGGCGTCCCGCCACTGATCCACACCACCGCCGTAGGCGATGCCACGGTAACTTGTTCCTCGACCAAAGGGGCATCAAGAATAAAAGTCGCGCTCTCTATCGTGTCGCCTACGTGCTGGAGCCATGGCCCCAGATCAAACGAATAGTCAAGCAAAGCGTCTGGGTCTTTGTCGATGGTGGGCTTGTCAGGCCCCCCTGTGTATTTTTCAGTGGCCATGGGTCACTCCATTTCTACAGTTCGATTGGCAATTGGTGCGATGTAAACCCGGTCCTCGGGCGATACGGCGAAGACCCGGTTTTCTGGCTCAACTGAAAGGACGCGCGAAACAGCGGTGATAGTGCACACGCGGTCCTGGGCGCCAATGGAAATGCGACGCTCTTGCGGTGCGACAACCCAGGTTCGCCCGCTGCGGATGAAGCCGAACAGGCGCCGCGCGGTGGCGATTTGCGCGAACGCAGGGATATGGTTGTCGCCATCTATGCGCGCGGTGGATGCAACCCTTGCACTGGTAGCAAAGTCCCCCATCAACTGCGGGCCGACCGCCCGAACTTGGGCGGTAGCGGTGGCAGTGGCGCCGAACGCTGGGATTACCTGGGCTTTCGCTGCTCGCGCTGGAGCTGCGGCCGAAGATGCTTGGTCGAAGGCAGGGATGGCCTGAGCTGCAGCAGCAGCCGCTGGGGTGCTGACGCCAGCAGCCTGGCCGAAGGCCTCAATAGCCTGAGCCGACGCCACCAAGGCCTTGACCTCGACCGCAGCGGCTTGCGAGAACGCAGGCACATCCTGGGCGCCGACAATCTTTGGCAACCCTGTGGTCACGAGCTGCGCAAAGTCTGGGATCTGCTGATTCGTGCTCGCCTTCGCCAGTGCGGAGACAGTAGCAGCCTGGCCGAACACCGGCACAACTTGCGCAGCTACGGCCACCACGCCTACCGCTCCAGCAGCTCCCTGCGTGAAGGGTGGGATTGTGGCTGCAGCCTCGGCGGTTGCCAGGGCAAAGACCGACGCGGACTGAGTGAATGCTGGTACGACCTGACTTCCGAGCAATTCGGGTGTCGGTATCTTCTCGGCGGTAGCGTTTTGTCCAAATGCCGGGAGGGATTGGGCACCCGCCACCGACGATAGTGCGCGGGTGATCGCGGTTTGCGCAAATGGGGGCAACGACTGCGCAGCGCTCACTGACGCCAAGCCCGAAGCCGACGCCGCCTGCCCAAAGGCCGGCATATCCTGAACTGCCCTGGCGCTGGCCCCGTCGCTACCGCCGAACACGATCACCGTTGGCGAGCCGGTGGCTGGCGCACGGCGCAAGACGACTACCAAAGGCTCAGGCGTCGGCGCTGGGTTTGGCACCCCGTGCGGGAAAAACAGGAAGAGGCTCACGCCATCGGCTCCGGCACAAGACCGTCGTGAGCTTCGGCGCGATATTCACCCGTGTTGTCCTTGGCCACTGCGAGATAAGTACGTCCGCCAAATAGCTCCAAGAACTCAAAAGCACCCGTGATGGGGTGCGACCTGGCGCGCGCGGTCAGCATGTAGTCGCTCTCGTCGTACAGGTACACCATGCGCGCAGCAGGGATGTCCGGGTCTATCAGCACAGTACCGCGCACACGTAACGCACGCATAGGGTTGCGCGTCACGGAAGGTCTAGGCAGTGCATTGGCAGACTTGACGATCCGCGAGAACTGTATGGCCAGGTCGAGATGTTGCACCACCTGCCGCGCCTGCAGCGCCTGGTTGATGGGTAGCGACCTGACAGTGATTGCGTGGAAGGTCATCTACCATGGTCCAGTAACATCAAACAGAACAGGCGCTGCGGCAGTGGAAGAAGACGTTCCGCACGGCATCACCATGAGGGTTCGACCCGCTGTTTCGCCGCCGCCTGGGATGGTGTCACCGACTGCGAACGTGCCTGGCGCAATGTACTGAGGGACTTGCCACAGACCGGCGAACTCGCCACGTGGACCGAGCGTTGAAATGTCGGCAGACACCAACAGCTTGGACAGGTACATGCCCTCTGCCATTCCGGGGTACGCACCGAAGTGCGTCGAGTTTCCAGACTGAGCATTCAGGCCCACGCTATTTAAGCTGATCAAGGAGGTGGATGTGCCGACACCAGAATATGGGCGCGGCGCATAGCCCACGTTGGCGACAGAACCAGCCGACAGATTCCCATCCCAAGACAGAGAAGTGGTTCCGCCAACTGTCAGTACAGTGGAGTAAGGGTCGGCCACCTTGCGGTACGAATGGAAGTCGCCAAAGCAAACCAAGTGCATCGCCACGTAAGAGGTGGAAGATGCGTATCCGGTCGCAACACCCATGTAGAAGCGCTTGCCGTCAGCAACGATCATCCACGGGTTATCCGTGGTGTTGGCCACGTCAGACTTTGGCCAGTACACACCGCCGCTGAGCTGCCCAGTTGTTGGGAACTGCCCGGTGCCGGTGCCTATGGCCGTCATGTTCTCGTAGCCCAACGCGCGCAGTGTGGTGGTGGCCGTGTCCTGCAGGCGCAGGAAGTGGCGGTTGCCGTCAGGATCGTTCGGGCGCAGCGCCAGCAGGTTCGTACCAGTGAAGGCTTCGGACCACCCAGCGGGAGCCATCTTCATGGTGATGGTTCCGCCCGCAGCTCCATCCGGCGCATCAGTGTCGAAAGTCGCGGTGTTGCCCACGCGCGTGACAACCTTCTGCTCACCATTCAGCACGGTCAGGCCAGAGCCGGTAGCTCCAACGATCAAGACAACGCTGTGAGGCACAGCGCTGTGTGACGTTGGGAATGTGGCGGTTGCCACGCCACCAGACACAACCAACGAATCCAGCGTCACCTCGTCAAACCCGTCAACCAGACAGGCCTTGATGATCGGCAAAGCGGAACCGATGACACCACGGAAACCTTGGGGCGCACCAGTCATGGTGCTGTAGAAAACTTTGACTGAGGTATCGACTGGGGAGGCCATGGCTGTCCTTAAATGAAACTGGTGATGACTTTGACCTGGCCTGCGGCAACAGCAGTCGTATCGTTGTCGGCCACCGCACCAGTGATGGATAGGCAAATGCCCGCACTGAACCTGGCGCCCAGCGGCCCGAAATCGAACTTGGCCGTCTCGCCTGCGGCTACCTTGAGCCAAATGGCCACAGCAGTCGTCCCTGCGGTCACTGTGGCGCTGTTGTGCAGCTTCACGTAGACGGCTGCGGCGCCGCTGTTGCTGATGACAATGCCGTACAGGTTGCCTGCGCTGGCCTTCACCACCGTCCCGTTAGTGTTGGCTGCACTGTTCAGGATGTTGGCGTTGGTCGGGCTACCCAATGTGGTGGTGACGGTGCCAGACACCGGCTGTGTGCCGCTGATCTGCGCCGCAGGAATCGGCTCGGTGGCATAGGCGCCCGGCGTCAAGGTGTAAGTGACAGAGCCTGCAGACTGTGCAGTAGTTCGCACGCGGAACCATTTGCAACCGTTGACGGCCGCCTTCCATCCATATGCTGGGGTGCTGGTCAGCACACCAGTGGCCGTCTCGATGATGTTGGCGTTGGTGCGGGCGACCTGCATCACTTTCCAGGCGCCGTCAACGCCGTCAGTGCTGTCGTTGGAGAACTCAAACGTAGCGTTGTGCCCCGTGGCCGTCGTCGTCACAACTGACGTAATGACGATGTTGCTTGCGCGCGAGGTGTCGATGGGCAATGACTGGCCCAACGCGGTGAAGACGCCAACCACCTCCGGAATGTCGGCAGGCATTGCCGACACCTTGAGTCGCCCGCCAGAATTAAACAGGAAAGGCGCCTGCTCTCCGTTTCCGTATAGTGCCGTTTCCTCGTCGCGGCGAAGTCCACCCACCGGGAACGGCTGGTTCGGCGTGGCAATGGCCGTGCCAAGGCCTTCGCCGTGGGCGATCTTGACCACCTGGTACTGAGCGCCGCCGACTTCCTCGGTTTTGACGACAACGCCTGTGCCGGGCAACGTGACGTTACTCGACATTACTGCCCCGGCGCTGTTTTTGTCCAGCTCGTGATCTGAATGGATTGGCCGCTGACCACGGCGGGGTTGTCCACCGTGAGGTCGCCGCCACCGCCAGTAGCCGTCACGGTGCCTTGCTCAAGGCAAATGGTGCCCGTCGCATTCATGACCCGGTAGTGGCCGATAGTTCCGTCAGCGACAGCCGCCGCCACTGCGGGAAGACCTGTCAAGGAGACAGTACCATCCACTGGCGCCGATGCCCAGTCAGCAGCCAATGGGAAAGAGGCCACCAGCGTACCAACTTCGGGTGCTTCAATGTTGGCATCCTTTACCCCCGTTCGCATTTGAACCGTTGGAGAGACACCAATCGACGCCTCCCATGCCGCGACGATGGCGTTTCGTACAGTTGTGTGCCATTGGACAGTCATGGGTGTTGCCTTCTTGAGTGTTGGGGTGGGAATTCGATTGCCGCGATTTTTCCCACCGCAACCGAAGCCGTCCAACACTACAAAGGCGCGTTGCCACCTCTTTTTTATCTGGGCTCGAAGCGCCTTGACCCCGGATGATTCAGGGGATCGGACTCCTGCGCGAACACTAGAGAAGCGCGCTACCCTCCATCACGCGCCATTTCCCGCATCTGCGAGCGCAAACCTTCCGGCCTCCATCGCATCGCGCCGATTCCTTGGAAGGTACACCCCATCCTGCGCCTGCTCGATGCGCTGGTTCCGGTTGCGCACGCTGGCCATGATGTGATTCGGATTGATACGGCGGCCTGGGTTCTTTTCGTTGAATCGCTTGATTTCCTCGCGCGCCTCGGCTTTGCCGTCATCGTCTTGTTCCATCGTCGCTCTGGCAATCCTGGACAACAACTCCTGGCGGCGCTCATTCAAAGCCCTGTCGAGTGCCATCACAGCGCTCTTGCCTTCCTGGGCATTGCGCGCCTCTGATGGAGAAAACCCCAGCGCCTGCGCAGCAATCGCTGCAGGGCTCACCTCGTCCAGGATGCTGATTCCCGACTTGTCCTGCACGCCATCGCTGGCGTAGCGGATCGCCTTGACCGGCGCGCGCAGGGCAGAAGGCAGCATGGCCTCCAGGCCCAAGGCATACCGACCTTCGCCCATCATCTGGGCGCCTTTGAGCAGGTTCACACCAATGCCAGCCACCGGCCCCAGCGCCGCCGCCATAGCGGATTCCGCCAGGCGCTGCCCCTCCAAACCCTCCTGCACATCGGGGAAGATAAGCCGGTCCAAACCCACGCGCCCGGAAATATCACCAGGCGTCAGGCGCGACAAGCCGTGCGCCAACACCTCCGCCGTCTTCTGCCCAAAAATATCTGCCAGCATGTTCTGCAGCGCCACCTGGGCATCCCATGGCTCATCATCGTCACCGCCCAGCATCGAAGCCGCCGCCAGCAACGTAGTCACCATGGGCAGGCCCAGCACACCGGCTGCTGCAGCGTGCATCGCCAGCAACCCGCCCAGCGCCTTGCGCGCCTGTGCACGGACTTCTGGAGTCTCGCCTTTCAGCGACTGCTGGGCATTGCGCGCCAGGGTATAGACCATGTTCTGACCATACTGCTTGAACAGCAACAGCACCTTGGCCGCGTTGCCCTGCATCACACGGGGTCGGTTCGCTGCGCCATAGTCAAAGTGGCCGTCATAGGTCGCCTTGGTCGCCTGCTCAAAAGCCACCTTGCTGTTCGCGCCAGCCTCACGCGCCAGTCGGTAGGCCGCCACAAACGTCACCTGCCGGTTGAAACGCTCGGCGTGGTGGAACAGAAAACTCGCCCACTTCATCACCGGACGCAGCTTCCACATCACCCCGGCATCCTCGCCCTGTGCAATGCCCGCCAAGTCATGCGCCATGGTCACATCAATCGTACCGGCGCGCACCGCCTCATCGTAGGCAGCCCGCTCGTCTGCGTTGAGCGAGCCCGTGATGTCGTTCTTGCCCTGCGCTGCCTCCTTGCTGGCCTTGAGCAGCGCCGCGCTGGCTTTCCCAAAACCCCACTTCGCGCCCATGATCGGGTAGGCCACCAGCGCCGTCTGGCTCAAGTTCACCATGGCCGACGCAGGCGACAAACCCAGGTGGAAGACAAAACCAAAACTCGTCAGCGCAGTGGACAGCGCATTGGCCTTGGGGTTCATCAGCGACTCATGGCGCTTGTTCATTTCATCCACCACCCGCTGCGCTCGGGGCTGGTCGAAGTCCTCCACATCGCGCCAGTCGTCCACATGCTTTTGCATGGCCGCCAACTCATCCTGCATCAAGTCCGAGTAGCGCAGCTTGGCCAGATACCGCGAGCCGTGGAACATGTTTTGCGCAAACGCCCGGCGCGCGTCCTGGCTGAACCCCGGCGTGCCCTTGCGGTGAATGCCATGCTTGGCCCAGCTCAGGTCGGGCAGGCTCGACAGGTACAACTGCCCCAACGTATCCTCCAGCTCTGCGCGCTGCACGGCGTCCATATCCTGCTTGTCCAGCACCTGGTACAGCTCGGTCATGAACCCCCGGCCCACCGCATCGCGGTCTGCAACGAAGTCCTTGCTCAACATCACCCGGCCCACGGTAAAGCCCTTGCCCGCCGGGAAGGCCGACAACAGGCCATTGCGCAGCGCCTCAGCCTCAGCCTTGCTTTCTGCGCGGCTCACGCTCTGCACCTTGCCATCCGGCCCCTTCACCGTCACGGCGTACTGGCCGAAGCGGGCCAGCGGGAAGTACACCCCCTTCACCGCCTTGAAAAACTCGCCATCCATCTGCTTGAGCAGCGCCGCCTTGCGCTCATCCTTCATCTCGCTGCGCTCGATGCGCTCCTTGATGGCGCTGCGCACATTGGCGTGGTGCGTCTGGTAGGCATCGCGGGTGTCGGTGTACACCTGCTTAGCCTCTGCGCTCAGGGCATTGAACCGGCCTTGCAGCATCATGTGCCGGGCCTTGTCATCACCCTCCACATAAGGCTTGGCAGGGTCAATCTGCGCCAGCGTGGCATCGTGCATCAGGTCGGCCAGCTTCGCTTCGTCATCCAACTTGGCCCAGCGCGTCACCAGCTTGTCCGCTTCGGCCCCGCCATCGTTCTTGTCGGCCTCCATCTGCGCTACCAGCTTGTTGTACTCTGCCAGCGGCAGTGTGTCGCCGTAGATGTCCACGATCTGGCGGCGGCCAAGCGCCTGCAGGCCCAGGCCCAGGTAATCGGCAGCCTTGAACCCGGCGCGCTGCTTGAGGTTTGTGGTGGTGACGGACTTGATGGCCGCCCCCATGCGCTCGCCCAGGTCGGCGGCCCCGAAATAGGCATCTTCTTGACCGTCGTTGTCGTCTGGGTACACAATACGTACATCCCCGGTATCGCTTCGGGCGTTGGACGGCAGGACACTATTCGCAATGGTGTCGAAATCCGTCGTACCGGGGTACTTCCTCATGCTGGTCATTGCCAGCGTCTTGCGCCCATCGCGTACTTCTTCCAGATACAGCAGCGTCCCATCCTCCAGGCGCTTGATGATCCCCACAACATCCTGATTGCGCGGCGTCTTGCCGCCCAGCACATAGGCCGTGGGCGCGGCGACGGCATCTGCAATACGCGCCACGTCATCATCTGTAATGGCAATTTGCCCACGGCTGCGCTCCACTTTGGCATCGCTGTGACGGTTGAGCGCATGGCGCACCGCGAACATATCCGCCGCGTGCGAAAAATTGCCGTCTACAGCAACACCCTCGCGCTGCAGCAAAGCCGCCTCCTTGGGCGACAGCTTGCCAAGCATCACCGTGCTGTTCGCGTTGCCCGCCGCACGCGCAGCACGGGCCAGCTCACGCAGCACCTCAGTCTGCGTCTGATCCGCGCCCGCATAGGCATCCCCACCACGCGCAATCTCCGCACGGGTGCGCAGGCGCATGTTCTCGCGCATCACGTTCACGCCAATATCCAGCGCAGCCGAAAGTGCATCCTGGGAGTTATCCGGCAGGCCCACGATGGAGCGGATGATTCGCACCAAGGCATCCCAGGCGTTTTGCCAGGCGCTACCGGCTGGCGCGCGCATACCCTTGAGCGCCTTTTGGAACTCGGGGTTCGTGAACACCTCGGCCACGAACTCGCCCACGTTCTTCATGCCGTACTGCCCAGCTGCCCCGCCCTGCGCCTTCACATGCTCGTACAGGCGGCGCATCTGCAGGGAGTGCAGGCCCGGCTTGTCCAAGCTCAACAGCGTGGCCGCGTGGATCATCTCGTGCATGAAGATTTGCTCTGCCTTGTAGAGCGCACCCTCAGACATTTCCAGCTTGTGGCCCGCGCGGCTGTACTTGGCCAGAAACTTGAACCCGGCACCACTGCCCATGTCACCGCCCATGGATACGTCCGGGCTTGCACCCGTCTTGATGAGCAGGCGTGCAATCTGCCGGTTGAATCGGGATGCCGATGTGTTGGCGATCATGCGCAGGATGTCCGGCGCTTCCTCGCCTTCGCGCACCATACTCATCACAGCACGGTCTACGGTGGTGCCAGCCCCGCCATCGGCGGGCATTTTTGCGCGAGCGAACTGCGCGCCATCGTCGCTCGCATCGGCCGGGTCGATGGTGGCTGCGCTAAACCGGGCATCCCGCAGCAGCGGTTCAACTTCTGCACTGGACCGCGACAACATCTCCTGCACGAACTGTTCGGCCTCTGTGCGGGTAAAAGATCGTATGCGCCCAGCAACGCCAGCCATGCCCATGCGCTCGGCAAGGGTGGCCATGCGGCTTGCCATCCGTGCCGCCCATCCCTGCAACCTTGTCCCGCCACCCTGGCGATCCGCGTGCATTTCCTCGGCCAGATCCGCTAGCGCTTCCTCCACGGCCAGGGCGTGCCAGTTGTTCACGGGCATGCTGGCTTTGCGCGAAACGCCATCTGCCGTCTCCTTCCAGCGGTTCGCATACTGGCGCACCTGGGGATCAGTCAGGTAGCCCAGCATGGTCTGGATGTATGCTCCTTGGGGAACCGACTTGCTGAGGCCTAAATGAAAAAGCTCATGGACAACAACCTTGAATGCCTCGACCTCATCGCTGATGTTCGCCGCAAAAAGGTAGACCTTCCCGTTGCGAGTAGCACCCTGTGGAACCACGGAAGCAGGAACCACAAAACCAGCCTCACCAGGCTTCCCGAATACCTGCAGCCCGGCTACCGGACCTATCCCCAGATGGTTTGTGACGCGATCCGCAATGTCTTGCGTGCGTTGCACCGTAAGACCCTTGGCCGGTTTTTGGGTGACAGTTGAAAACACTGCATCGCCAACAGGCTTGTCGATCACTACCATGCGCGCATTGACGCCGGTATTCACGGGCAAGCTCGGGTCCATAAAACTGCCTTCTGGCAGCTTTTCGCTGGTCCCTCCTACGGCCTCCAGCCACTCGCGGAAATCCTGAGCTTTCTTGTCCTGGCCAAAGAAAACGCCCTCACCCATGATGGCAACGATCCGACCACCTGGCTTGAGCAAATCGAACGCATGGCGCACATGCTCGGCGTCACGCCGATTGCTGAACGGCGGATTCATGATGATGCGGTCATACCCGCTCGCCGTGCCGTTGTGGGCCAAGCCCGTCAGGTCGGCCCGGTCGTAGTAGCCCGCACCCACCATATCGCCAGCATCATTCACCAGGCGCACACGATTGGCGCTGGCGCCGCGCATGATGCCCTCGGCGCCGTCAGGTGCGCGGAAGGTGTCGCCAAAGGTGAAGAACTCGCGCGGCTTCAAATCGAGGAAGTCATTGACCGCCTGGGTGGTGTAGCCCTTTTCCTCCAACAGCTCACGGCGGTCGCTTGAAATCTCGATAACGTCCGGCTCTGCGCCCGCCTCGCGGATGCGGTCGGCCAGGTGCCCCATGCCTGCGCTGGGCTCCAGCACCGCCATGTCCGGCGTCAGGTCGGCTGCCTCGATCATCTGGTCTGCCACCTCGGCTGACGTGGGGAAAAAGTCCAGCCCATCAGCCTTGCGGCCCACCATCTGCAGCTCAAGTTCGCGCGTGCGGTTGGCAACGGCCTGCGCTTTCAGGCTGATGAACTCGCGCAGCGCTGCGCGGAACTCGCTGGGTGTTTCGATGCCGATGCTGGCCAAGGCCTTGAGGCGGTCATAAGCGGTCTGGAACTGCCACGGCACCGAAAGCTGGTTCTGCTTATTTCCACGGCGGCCGATGGCCTCTACAAGCTCGCGTCCAGAGTCAGCCGTCAGCGTAATCCGCTTGTCACCATCACCCTTCCAGATGCCGCGATTCATGGCCTCCGATGGGCTCAAAATCACGGTGTATTGCCCGCGCTTGATCTGCAGCGGAATCGCTTTGCCACGAAATCCACTTTTGACAATTGCCAACTCGGCAGCACGCTCTGTGCCGAACGTCGAAACTTCACCGCCCTTGATGACGTACATCTGCACGTCCGTGAGGTGTTCTTTGGCGAAGGCTAGGTAGGCATCCGTCACATCGTCGGCAATCTTCATCAGCTGCTGGCCCAGCTTCTTCGTGCCTTCCACCTCCAACATCTGGCGGCCCAGTGTGGCTAGGTCTGACCGAAACGCGCTGTAGCTGGGGAAGTCCGCAAAATCTGCCGTCTCAGCCGTTGGCGGCTCTCCCTTGTGCCTTTCCTGGTCTGCGTACCGTGGGTGCTTGGCGCGCAGCTCTGCCATCTTGGCGGTGTTCACCACGCCGGTCAGCATGTCCACCTGGGACTTGGTGCGCACGGCGTCCAGAAACTTGGCCTCACCGTCCTCAATGGACTGCGCGATGTTGCGCATGGTCTGCGCCTTGGCTCTGCTGTTCGCTGCGGCCTGAAGGGCAGCACTGGCAAACCGGGCTCGCCGCTCGGTGTTGGTCTTGCGCTGCTGGCCTTCCGCCTCAGCCGCGCCCGCCTCCAACTTGTCAGCCATGGTTCGCAGGCGCTCCACAGCTGTCTGGCTGCGGTCGTCCTCAAAGGCATCACGGCGCTGGGCCACCTGCTCCTGGGCCGCCGTCGTGTCACCACCGGCCAGGGCCAGAAACGCCTCGGCATTGGTCTTGTCCTTGAACTGGAAACCCGGGATCGCGCCATTGCCACGGAAAGCGCTGTACCAGCCGCCCATCTTCTTGGCGCTGGCCAGCACGGTCTTGTAGTCGTCGGCGCCCAGGCGGTCGGCCAGCTTCACCACAAACAGGTCGTAGCCGTCCCGCGTGTGCTTGGTGGCCACAATCTCGCCTGCTGTAGTCTGGCCTGCAGCACGCACCAGAGTTTTCTGGGTGCGCTTGCGTGTCTCGCGCGCTTCGCGGGTGGACTCCGCTTCCAGGGTGTCGTACTGAGTGCGCTGCTCGGGCGTCAGCGCCAGAAACGCCTCTTTGCGGGTCATGCCATCGCGAATCTTGGCGTTCAGCGCTTCGCGGAAGTCGGCCAGCGTCTGGGGGTTTTCAATGGCGGCGGCCTTGGCTGCGCGTCGCGCTTGGTTTTCTTCGATGGCGGCTGTGCGCTCGGTCACGTAGCGGGCTAGCTTGTCAGCATCCGTCGCCTCGACCATCTTGCGCACTGCGGCCTCGTAGGCCCCCTTGCCCATGCTGTAGGTCACCGTCTCGCCCAGCGCGTACTCGCCCACCATCTCGCGGTACACCGCGTCCACCACATCGGCCTTTTTCTCGTTGGCGTAGCGCATCTGCACGAAGGCTCCGCCCTCGCGCAGCAACTGCGCCTTGGTCATGGTGTCCAGCTCTGCCACGATGGCCACCTTGCCGCCCACCACCTGGTCAAAGCTGGTCCGGAACTCTTCGGCCGTGGCCTTGCCATCACGCACGGCGGCCATGGTGGCGTTGTGGCGGTCAACCATGGGGGTCTTGCTTGCAGGCGCAGCATCTGTCGTTTCCAACTTCTGTGCCAACCGCTCAATGGTTGCGCGTGTTGCGGGCGCAATGTCGGCCCAAGCCCGTTTCGCTATGTTCTTGCCGATTACATTGAGCCCACCTTTCGCCGTACTCCATCCGCTTGGCGCTGTCAGAATCTGGGTGCGCTGCTCCTGACTCATGGAGTCCCAGCCAATGTCAGTTGCGCCGGGCACGCGGTCGGCATCGGTCAGGCCTTGGCCGTTTTTGGCGTTTACCTTGTCGATGACGCTGGACAGCGGCACCGTATCGGCCTTGGGCGCGGCTGGGCGTTCGGCCTTGTAGGCGAACCCGAACGGATACCACAAGCCATCCACGCTGAACTCCCTGCGCGCCTGGCTGATACCGTCAATGTCACCGAACTGGTCTTTTCCGCCAACCGTGTAACGCACGTACTCGCCGCGAACAAACGTCACCGGCTCCATTTCCCCTGTTTCGCGGTTCAGTCGCTCCAAGGTGAATGCGTTGCGGCCAGACTCCTGTGGTGCTTGGGCTGGTACGGCGCCCTCTTCCTGCGCCTGAACCGCCTCCACCACCCGGCCTTCCATGTCCGCCTGCAGCACGCGCCGCACATCCGTTGGCAGCGTTGCACCGAACTCGTCGGCAGCGGCCAGCGGGTTGACCTTCGTGAAATCGACCACTGCAGCCTTGTTGCGCTCCTTGCTGACGGTGGGCCTCACGCCCATGGTGGGCAAGAACCGCCTCGCAATCGTGTTCACCTCGCCCGCCGTCATGGCGTCGATGCGCTCTGTGATGATGGCTGCGGCCTGCTGCTGGGCTGCGGCAACGTCTGCTCTGGTGATGGGTTGCGGTGTTTCCGGTGTAGGGGGTACACTTACAGCGTCACTCTGGCCCGACTCCATCGTGCTCTTGGAACCGGCTTCATTTCCAGGTTCAGCAGACGGGGCTGATTTGCCGGTATCAGCAGCAGGAACGGGAACCCTGCTCCAGAGTTGCTTCCATTCTTTGCGCTTCTCAGCGTACATCCTGCTTGATGGGAACGCGGTCTTTACCGTGTAGAAATCCCCGTCATCATCTTTCCCAGCCTGCAACTGGATGAAAACGACCTTGCCGCGCTCTGTCGCTTGAATAACGACAAGTTGGGATGTAGCCTCTGGCTTCCAGATTGACTCAATATCCGCGACCGCACCGGAAACAAACGCCTCAATCGACTCAAAACCTGCCTTGCGGATTTCGTCACCATGGCGCAATTCAATATGCTGAAGGCCGAACGATGCGTCACCCTGCTGCAGTCGAATCTTCCCCGCCTGGCGCCGCATGGCCTTGCCCATCTCGGGCGTGATCTCGCCGTAGTCCAGGCCTCCATCTGGGGCAGGGATGAAGTCATCAGCCACCTTCTGCGGTGCGGCTGCAATTGCCTCCTGAACAAGCCTGCGATGCGTCGCGGCAGTATCAGCAAGGTAGGCTCCGTCATCCTTTCCCTCATAGCTCTGGTTCCAGTGCGGATTACCCTTCTCCTGCTGGCTGAATTCAAGAGCGGTCATCTGCCACGGCTCTTTCTCCGAGGCCGAACGAATCTCCAAGGCGCGGTTTTCTGGCGGGACTCGGGGATTTACAGCCTGCGCAGGCTTTGCCTGCGCTGCAGGCTCAGTCGGCTGTGCCTGTGCACTGGGTGAATTTTTCACCGCCTCCAGCGCCCGCTCCACAGGCGCATCCAACACGATGGCCTTGACGGTCTTGCCCTCTTCGGCCGCCGCCATGGCCTGGTGGTGGCCGTCAATGATGTGGCCATCCTTCGACACGATCACCGCCCGCCCGCCTTCGGCGCCCTTGGCGGCCTCCACCTTGGCGGGCGAATACTCGGCCTGGGTGGGCTTGAGCGATCCGGCATCCACGGTGGTGGTTTCGTGCGAAATGCCTTGGGAGTTCAGGTGCTTGACCAAACCGCCATGGGACTGGCTTGGAACCTGCGGCATTTCGCTGCGGGGCACGCCCAAGGTGCCAGTTTCTGGCTTGAACGCCTTCAGGTCGCTGGGCTGGGCCTCTATCGGCTCCATCGCCGCCTGCAGCTTGCGCTGCACGTCCACATTCAGGTTCTCCCATTTCGCGCCGTGCAGGTTCTTGCGCAGAATCGGCTTGACATCGGTGCGGGCGGCAACGGCCTGGCGTTCGGCCGTGGTCATGCGCTGCCAGCGCTCCTGGGCGCCGGTCAGTTGCTCGGCCGTTGCGCGCGGCGCCTTGCCTTGCGCGTCCAAAATTCGTCCGCGCTCTCCCATGGCGTCAAGCTCCTGCTTGCGCTTCTCGATGGCTGATGGTCGGAGGCTTGCGATGACGCCACCATTGTTTGTCTTGCCCGTGGAAATCTCACGCTCCAAGCGGGCTCGCCTTATCTGATCTGGCGTTTGCGCATTGCCTTGCGTGCCGCCCGCTGGCGCTGCTTGCGCTCCAAGGTTCTGAGGCGTGGTGGTGCCATC
The DNA here is from genome assembly GCF_046314175.1 of Acidovorax sp. Lineage (GTDB taxonomy): Bacteria > Pseudomonadota > Gammaproteobacteria > Burkholderiales > Burkholderiaceae_C > Acidovorax. Next base: position 17,702 of record NZ_JBKBXG010000024.1, read on the forward strand.
GGTCAGCCCTGCTGCGGCATCTGGCGCTGCTGCTGCTTGCGTTGGTTGCGCGCTTGCTTGCTGGGTTTGATCGGCTTGAGGGCCATCGAATGCTCCTGTCGTGGGGGTTGGTGTTTCGGCAGCGCGGCGCTGCACTTCCTTTTGCAACTTGGCCGTGCGCTTGTGCTCAGGGCCGTAGTGCTCGATGGCCTGCTGCAGCTCCACGTCCGTCATGGCGGGGATCTGCTTGGCCGTGATGCTCTTGAGATTGGCGGATGGCGCTACGATATTTGTAGCTGGTAGCGCTTGCGTGTCCTGCGCCAGCGGTGCTTTTTCCTGTTGATTTGTGCTCGCTTTGGCCTGGCGTTCTGCCTGCATGCGCTCGGCGCGCAGCGCTTCGCCAAGTTGGTATTGCGGCGTCCCCTTCATGGCCAAGGTGAACCCACCACCCTCGGCTGGTACGGGCAGGCCGGTGACGGTGGCGCCGTTGCGGCGCTGGTTCATCGCGTAGGCCTGGGCGTCCTCATAAGTGGGGTACACGGCGGGGCCAGCATCGGCAATCACGCCATCGGCATCCACGGTGGGTGCGGCCAGGGTTGCGGCGGATTCGAGTGCACCCTTGTCGGCGGATTTCTTCCCGCCCTTGGCGTCCAGCTCGGCCTGCGCCTGGGCTTGGGCCATCTGTGCCAACTGGTCGGTGGCGCCACTGTCCACAGCCAGCGCGGCTGCGGCAGACATACTGCCTGCATTGGGGTCCAGGCCCATCGCTTCTGAGGGGCGCTGCACGGGCGCGCGGTCTGCAAAGCCCGTGGACTGGTGAATCTCGTCGTCGGCGGTTTCTATGGCGCGGTTCTGCGCCTGCTCTGCCAGCCGGGCCTGTTCCTGTTGCGCGCGCTGGGCGGCCAGCAGGGCTGCGCCATCAGGCGCGGGGGTCTGAGGTGGCAGCGCCTCGCCCGTCTCGGCCTCACGCAACTGCTGGGCACGCGCAAGCCATTGCTCGCGCACTGCGGTCATGCTGTTGTCGGGCGCTGGTTCTGCTGGCGCACCAGCCACGGCGGCCACACCAGCGCCGGGTGCAGCGGTAGGCTCCTTCAAGCCATGAAACCCTGCAGCACCTGCGCCCATCGCGCCACCGGTGAGCACGCCCATGACAGCGGCCTCGTCCAGTTTCTCGTGCCAGGGCTTGCCCAGGGCAAGGTTCTGCAGCACGGTTTCTGCCATGGACTGGGGCAATTCTTCAAGGAAGCCTTCGGTGATGGCCCCCTCGATCATCTTGCGCGGGATGCTCTTGATCGTTGGCTTGGCGCCAGCGTTGGCAGCAGCGGTTGCCGCATCGTCGGCAAACTGCTTGGCCATACCACTTGTGCCCTGCGCCAGCATGGTGTCTGCATCGCCAATGCCCAGGTAGCGGGCCAGGCGCGCACTGCCTGCGCCCACAGCACCGCCCACCAAGCCGGTCAGCGCAGCCGCACCGGATTGCGTCGGCGTCAGCAGGCCATCAGCAGTTTCCTGGCGGATGGCTTCGGCCTGCGATCCGGCCATGCTCACACCTTCGCCCGCAGCACCAGCAACGGCGGCCTGGCGTGCTGCCTGTGCAGCGGTTGTTGGGTTGGCAAAGGCGCCCATGCCACGGCCTGCGGCAAGCCCGGCACGGCCCATGGCACCACCCATGCCCATCACGGGCACGGACTCCACCACCGCATTGGCAATCATGGAGGGGTTTGACAGCGCCACGCCCGTCTTCTCAAGGATGCCGTCAGCCTCTTGGAATTGCTGCTGCTGGTCCTTGTACTTCTCGGTGTGCAAGTCGCCAAGAAACTCCTTGGCCTGCTTGGGCCGGAAGCCCACGGCGCCACCCTCGTTTTCAAGCGCCTTGCCCACGCGCCCGCCCGTGGCGATGTCGGCCAGGCCCACGACTGCCTCTGGCACAGCCACCACACCCTTTGCAAGGGAGAGCCCGGCATCACGAAGCAAGCCGCCCATGCCTTTATCCTGGGCTGGGGCGGTTTTCATCAGGTCATCTACTGCGCTCGCCGGGGCTGCGGCCTGATTGGCCTTCTTGTCGTAGCTGTCGAGGAACTTGTCTACTTCGCTCATGCTGTTCCTTATTGGTATCCGAGGGCGCGGATTTGCTTGGCGCGCTCTTCGCGCGACAGAGCGGTGTTGGTCATGATTTGCTGCACAGCCGGGTTCTCAGCAAGCGGCGGCAGTCGGGTGGACGCGCTATCGGCGCGCGTTTCGCCCGTAGCGCGGTTGTAGATAACGCCTGGCTGTGTAATCAGTTGCTGGGTTTTCGGGTCAATCACCTGGCCGCCCGGCGAATGCGCCCACACGTCCTGCTGCGTGCTGGTACCCTGCAGCTCTCGAATCTGCTTGGCGATAGCATTGCGCTCATCCTGAGTCTTGGCTCCCTGGTAGCTGTTCTGCAAGTCCTCGATGCGCTTTGCTGTCCTGGCTCGGAATCCTGCAGCCTCCTTCTTGAGCCCGAACTCGTCGCGCTGCAATGCGCTGCTGACAGCAGCGCGGGAATTGGAGCCCTGCTCCTGTATGACGGTGCGGGTCGTGGCCCCGTCCTGCTGCATACCCTCGCGCTGAATGCCTGCACTCTCGCGCATGGCTGCAGCATCAAGGCCAGGCTGGGCGCCGCGTGCTGCTGCGTCGGCCTGCAGGGCTGCAAGGTATGTCTGCGTTGCCGTGCGGTCGCCGCCTTTCCCCCACCTGTCGGTCTGCGTGATGGACTTGGCGCTGACTTCGGCGTTGCGCAAATCATTGCGCGCCTGCCAGCTGTTTCCACTGTGTGGCACCGTGGGAGCTGACACGCTTTGTGCTAACGATCCCATGCCGCGCGCCGTCACGCGGTTCATAGACTCTTGTTGCGAACGGCCAGCCAGTGCATCGGCTGCGGCCATATTCTGCGCATTGGGCGCACCTTTGGCTTCGGTCAATCGGCTGTCATACGCAGGGTTGTATCCGACTCGCTCACCAATCAAACCCTCGCGCTGCGCCTGTTCGGCACTCATCCCAACAGGTGAACGTGTGGCGCCAGAGCCAGAGTCCCCGGTGTTCATGAACCCGCCCCTGGGAGCTTGGCCATTGACCGTAATGTCACCGGCCACGTTCGCGCCAGAGTAGCTATTGCCAACGCGGGTGACGTTCCCTGTAGTGGGGTTGCTGTCAGGTGCTTGCGCACTGCCTGGCACTGGCGCACCGCTTGGCGCTTGCGCCGGGGTGTCTGGACGCTCGTTGCCAAGGGGCGCTGATGGCGCCGACACGCCTGCAATGGAATTCATCCCTGTTGCCGTCAGGCTCCGTGGATCTTGTGTCGCATTCATGCGCTGGCCGTTCCCACCGCCGATGATGGTTTTTTCCAGGGGTGTAGCCTGCACAAAGGTGCTCGGGCCGGTCGCCTCCACGCCAGTGCGCAACTTTTCATCCATGGCGTAGGTAGTCCGCTTGCCGCCTGCCAACTGCGGAAAGACGCCGAACGCCGCGCCGCCATCCAGTGGATCTTTGACGGCGGGAGCTGGCGCAGAAGGAGGCGAGCTGGGAAGACCGACATTGGCGTAGATGTTGGCACCAGCGTCTTGGTGATTGTTTGGAAAGATGCCAGGCTCAGGCTTCCTTTTCACCACGCCGCCGCCCTCGAAGAACAGTTCGGGCTTCATGCCCTTGGCCGCCTCGGTGGTCGATGGCGTGTGCGTGGCATCCTTCATCTGGTTGAGCGCCTGCACGCCGATGGCATGCACCTGCTTGGGCGGCAGCTTGAACTCGCCGTTGCTCAGGTTGACATCAATGCCTCGCATGCCCAGGCCGCCGAGCGTCTTTTCCCCGATAGCTCGGGTCGAATCGGCGGGCATGATGTAGGTGCCCTCTGGCACGTTGTCCGGCACATCGTCAGAGGTCCCAGTGCCTGGGCCGCGCACGGGGCCGCCGTCTTTCAGGCCAGCAGCAGCCTCTCTGCGTTTGAGTGCACTACCCGCTGCATAGTCGGTTATTGCAGGTGCAGGAGCCTGGGCGGGCGCTGTGGCGGCCTTGGCAGCTTCCTTCTCGCGCGCTGCATTGGCTTGGTACTCCGCCAGTCGGCGCGCCCGTTCAGGGTCTTCTGGCTTGATGCCAAACATGCCCTTGATGGCCCCGACCACACCGCCGTCAGCAAAGTTCTGCCGCTTGGTCGGCGCCACCAACGATTTCATGCCCCGCATGGCTCTACCCCTTGTGAATCACTTCCGGGATTCTTTGTGGTGCTGGCCAATGCGCAAAACACTACAAGGGCGCGCTGCTAACCAGGCATCAAAGCGTTTGCGTGGCCGTCAAATTGCCTTGGATAGTTGCGCTTGCTCCCACCATGCTCCAGGCGCTCGCCAGACGTTGCGACGAGGTGGTCAAACCCACCTTGGCCGCTTCCATGCGAGCGTCGGCTGTGTGCATCACGGCATCAGAATTGATCTTCGCGGCTTGCAGAGTGATGGTCTGGCTCGCTTCGTACTGCTTGATGTTCGACTCCCAGATGCGCGACACGGCCCCCGCTTGAGACTCAGCGGCATGTGCACCAATGCGATAGGCATCCAGCGTCATGGATGAGGTGCGGGCAACGGCCTCAACCTCTGCGCTCGACGCGGACAGGCGGGCCTTCCAGCCATCCCACTCCAAGGCCTTGGCCTGCACCTTAGCGCCGAGCTTGGCAATTTCCACACGCGCGCGATCTGCCTGAGCGCCTGACCTGGCCGATTGAGCGCGCACCATCGTTTCAAACACACCGGCTTTCACACCTTCGGCGCTGACGACCGCCCTATGGAGTTCTACCTTGGACGTTTCCGCATTGGTTGTTGCGACGAACGCCTTGATGTGCTCGGCACCGGCCTGCATCCGCAAGCCCTCCAGTTCCACCAAAGTCTTGGCTGCACCTACACGTTCGCGGAACACCGTTACGACAGCCATCGCGCCTTCGATTTCGGCCTTGTAGCGCTCGACCATGATGCGGTTGATGTTGGCTTTGGTTTCCTCGGCCTGCAGCAGCGCCTTGAAAACCTCGACCTTGTTCATCTCGGCCCTGATGAGCGTGTCATAGGCCTTGGCGAAAGCGTCGTACCCTGCAAGCAGCGCCTTGAAGTGCTCGATGCCCGAGTTGTGTATGTCGATAGCGTTGTCCGCGATGGCCTTGGCCACGTCCAACGCCAACACTTCCAGCTTGTAGGCATCGTCTAGCAGGGTCGATTCCAACTGGAGCGCCAGGGTCGATGCCTGCTGCAGATTGGTCTGCTCCAGCTTTGCCTGCTCAATGGCGATGTCACGCGACAGGCCTGATAGCTTGTCGTGCAGCTCGCGCCGCGCATCTGACAACTGGCCCACCATCACACCGGTTGGCAATGGAAAGCCAAGCGCCTCGGCGCTTCGCTGAATCTCTTGCTCGCGGGCCAACGCCAGGGTGTTTTCTCGGTCCTGTGCGCGACCCCAAATCGCCGCCTCAACCGCAGGATTCAGCCCGGTGCCGCCCTGAATGCGAGCATTCAGCGTGGCCTTGAGGTTGTCCATAAGCAGCGAGACGTATTTGGCACCCGGAGAGAATGCGAACGGAGCAGGCTGCAACATCGAAAATTCTGGGATCTCGTCCAGCTTTGCAAGCCTGTTTTCGTGCAGGTTGATGCCGCCAAAGCTGTGAGTCTGCAGTGGCAAGAACGCCGGGGGGATGGGCAGTTCCACGGTTGGAGCATCTGGCACCTCAACGTCGCGCAACTGTGGCAACGTAGGCACTGCGCCGATGTGTATTTCCGGTGTGGGCGGAAAGTTCAGTACAGGCGGCGTTACATCGAAGTCGTCAATTTGCACACTCCCAAGCGAGGCATCCAGCGCACCCGGCATATTGGCGGGGATTACCAGGTGAGCAACCGGCAATGTTGGCACGTCGGGGATGGGGGGCAGATCTGGCGCAGCCAGCGACTCCCAGCGCACACTGACTGTCGGCGGCTGATAAACGCTTTCGTTTAGAGCCTTCTGAAAGCCATCGACCGCGCTTGTGGCAGCGTTTGCAAGGTCAATGCTGCGGTTGTACTTATCCTCTACGATGGCCGCTGGCCCGTCAAAGTCCAAATCCATGGTCAAATCCTCCGGTTTTTCGATTTGTTAAACCGCACCTCGACGCGGTCAAGATGGAAGGCCTGCCCGTCAGGGGTTCGGATTCCAAAGCCCAAATAGTTCTCTTTGATGCCGCGCCCCGCCTTGCATCGCGTTTGACCGCTTTCGCGCAAATCAAACGGGTACGTCCAGCTCTCAACCTTCCCGAATACCGTCATCTCCGCACTGCCCTCGCCATGCATTGACAGGTAAACCGCCTCCATCGCGGCCTTCAGGGTGTCATCGCGCAATGTGGCGGGGAGATTGATTTCGGCTACGATGGGCAACCCGTCATCACTTTCACCGCCCAGCGCATAAAGCCCGGTCGCAGAGCCTCCGTGCGTCGGCGTGATGGATTGAAAGGCGTGGCGCGTGTACTCGGACACCGCGCCGGAAATGGTGTTGCAGACAATGGCGTTCATACAGAAATGAGATCGTCGTTTCGACGCACCTTGATGTGAGTGCCGGGGGCCACGCTCTTCATGACCTCGTGCAGGAACCTGGCGCCGGTGTCATCCACCACAAAAATCCAGCTCTTCAGTGTGGCCCGGTTGAATTGGTTGACTTGCTGGAGATTGACGACCATGGCGCCCGTCATTGGGTCGGTTGCAATAAACACGACATGCAGGTATTCAGCGTCTGCCGGGATGCTCTCCGACAACAGGACAGAACCTTTGCACCGCACCACAAGGCGCTTCGTGCTGACGCTCTGCTCCTCCGAGTAATCGCGGCGCCACCCCGCAGCGGTTGATGGGTCAAGAACATAGGTCCAGGAAACTCTCAGTGTGTTGACCACTTCGTACCCTGCGCTGAAATCTAGTTCGTCGTCCTCAAAGAGGATGATGTGTCCCGTGCCAGCGCCATGCGTCCTGTGCCAGTGCCCACCGCCATTCACATTGAGCGTGAATTCACTGGAGATTTGCTCCTGAAACAACTCAAAATAGTCTTCTTCATCGAGAACCACGAGCGCCCCAGTGGACGTGGTCACCACTTGTTTTCTCCGCAAGTTGTCGATGCGCAGGTAGGTGGCGTGTAGCGGGGTGGTTTCGGAAGGCAGCGTCACGACCACGCTCTTCTCGTACTTGTCCCGATAGCCATCAAAGCGACTGACACGCCGGGATGATGGGGTATCTATGGGGCGTCCGCGCCGGTCGAAAGCGTGTCCGGATGGTGTGTTCTGCGTGAGGATGGTTGTCCCGCTCTCGCCGCCCCCATTTTCATTGGTCACTGGCCTTGTGCTGCCATATTCAACCGGGCCATCCGAATCAACCCCAAAAATTTGCCAGCTTTCAGTCGTGTACCCAGGCTCTACGGGTTCGCCCGTAACAACCGTCTTGAACGACGTGTAGTAAGCGACTCCAGAAAGGTCGCCAGAAAGCGGCGACGTTGAGACAACGCGGGTGGTTGTCCCAATTGGCGTGATATCTATTTCGATGAAGGCATGGCCCGAACCGCCCTTCGTGCCAAATGCCCTGGACGTTCGACCGTCTGCGCTGAAAGTAATGCTCTGATAATTGAGGAAGAGATCCGAGGGCAAATCCTCACGCGACACGACTGGACCTACCGGCGCGTTGGTTTCTTCACCAAACTTGCCTACCAGCAGCTCGATGTACTGAACACGTACCGGATCGAACTCCACAACTACGTTGAGTTGCATCGCCAGACGGCCTTCCGTCCCCGATCCTTTGTAGATGAACGGCACGGGCGTCGTGTTGGATACTGACTGCCCAACCTTCTTGGAGTATTGGAAGAGCGGAGCGTTTTCCGTGTATTCCTCGTGCAGATACGCCTGTCCGTTGAGGCTGTAGCCTTGGCCTCGATAGAAAGGAACATCTCTGTCAAGCGCCCCGTCCACCCCCGTGTAGTAGGCGAGCCCGGAACTATCCGTGTTCACGGCTTTGCCGCCCGCGACGAATTTTGGCTTGCGTATCGCCCACCTACCGCTTGAGACGCGGGTGCCCTTCTTTTCCCTCGGAGTCAGCAGGTATGTGAAAGGAATGCCGTCTTCATCAGAATGTTCTGGAATCGGTTGGCCATCCAGATGCGAGAGGACGAAAGCAATGCCACTGTTACGCAGGCCTTCACCCTCAGACACCCACAGAGTCATGGTGGTCTGCGGCCCCACGACTGCGATGGTGTACCGCGAGCCATCTGGAAGAAATCCCTGCTCCGTAGGGTTCGGAACAACGGACAGCCGCGCGTGCAAGCTGAATTTATAGAAGGCCGCTTGGGCGTACAAGAACTGCTGCGCTGTGGCGGTCCCCCCGAGAACGCGCAGCGCCGGTGGAGACACAGCCGCCACGGGTTGCCCCGTAGGCGTGAATGCGAAAGGGTTCCAGATTCTCATTGCGGGACAGCTATGTACTGAGGGATTCCGTCAATTTCTCTGAACGTCGCACACACCTCGGTGGCGGTGGTTTTGTAGCGGTCGGCCGTCAGGCTGCTGGTCTGGCCGCCATTGAATCCCGCCACAACCTCGCCACCAGCAATGCACGCCATGGCCTCGCCAGCACCTACCCCGTCACCAAGCTTCAACCTCTTGCCCGGCACCAAAACGCCTGAGCCAGGCACCACCGGGCCACGTTTTGTGTCGATGTAGGCCAACTGCTCCCAGGTGGTTCCGCCCAAGAAGATCAGTGCCTCTTGTGTGCCCACATAAATGCCATCGCTAACCGGCAGGATGGCGGTGATTCCTGCGGTGAATTGCTTGAATTCACGCCAGTGCGACAGGTGCGGTGTGTTGGGGCGGCTGGCCCACAGCACATTGCCAACGGCTGTCAACACGCGGCTACGCCAGAAGGCGGTGTAGGTGCCAACGGGGAACACCTGTAAACCTGTCGTGCGGCACGGCAGCGCCAGGTCCGAATTCTTGCCGCCCCACTCAAAGCTGCTGGTAGTCGCGGCACCAATCAGATATGCGCCCTCACCATCTTTGCTGCTCAGGTACACCAGAGTCTCGTAGCCCAGCTCCACAGGCAGGCCATCCAAGCGAAGGCCGCCAAGGCTGATGTCGATGGGCTGGGAAAAAATGGCTGGGCTCTCCGCGCCGTCAACCATGCGCCGGTGTGTCAAGTGATAGCGGTAGCGGCCTGGGAAAAGCTGCCCCACGGCGAAATCTGGCGCCCCCAGGCTACTGGGCGGTTCAATGCTGCGATCACGGCTCACCAGGCCGTCCGTGATGCCATGGATCAAACCGTTCGTGTAGGTGGTGCGCCCATCCGGAAGATTGCAGTACCAGACGCGCTCAGGCCCAAGGGCGGTGTGCAGAACGACGCGCCCACCACCAGGATGGATGGCCACCAGTTCACTGCCTACAGTCGCCAGCATGAACCCTTTGGCCTGCCACAGATTCTTGTGACAGAGGTCGGATATCTCCGTAGTTCCGCCACGCCGAGTGATTTCACCGGTGAGCCCAATGTCCACATTGGCGGCTTGGATCAAATCCGAGCCCTGCAGTCGATGAGCCGGAATTACATTGTTGATGCCAGTGAAAGCTTCAAAGGTCAGCATGTAGCACCTCGGTCAAGCGAGGGCTGGCCCAGTTGCATTGGGAATGACTGCCGCCCAAACACAACGACAGTCGGCGCAAGCGGGTTGCCAAACTCCATCGGATGGGCGCCAGAGGCGAATACCTCTGTGGGCGCGACCAACGCAGAATGCTTGCCGCTGATTCCAAAATCGAAGCCCGTGACGGAGATGCGAAAGCGCAGAGCTGGAGCGCCCATATCAAGCGCAACTCCCCCACGTCCAATGACAACAATTCCAGTAGACGGCTGGCCGAACTCCATCGCTGCATGCCCTACGGCCTGCGCCGCGACACCCGTGGCCGGATCACCCATTTCCAGTGCGTGATAGCCTGGCGCATCAACCGTGACAGACCCCAGATGCGCGCCAGGCACGCCCATTTGCAACGGGCGTGTGCCAGCAGCCTCCACCGTCATGGCGGGCGCTGGCTGGGCCAAGAACGCGCTGTGCAGGCCAGAGCGGACCAGATCCAGGCCGGCAGGACGAGCCTCCACATCCACCCCATTCCGCGCCCTAGGCGCGCCAATCTCCAAGGGGCGTGCGCCAACTGCAACCACCACCACATGCACCGTAGCCACACCTGCTGTCACCAACTCGATGCCAGCAGGAAGAACTATGCCGCTGTAGATCGCGGTATGGGTTTCGGTCTGAACGAGGTCTATTCCATCAGGACCAATCGAAAACCTTGCATCAATGTCCCCCATTTCCAATGGGAGCGCACCTGCAGGATAGACATCGTGAGAAGCCGTAGCAAGGCCAGCCGTGACGAGTTCAATGCCCTCGGTCTGGCCTGCCTCAAAGCCATTGATGGTTGCGCCGTTGATGAGTGGGTAGCTCATGCGTTACTCAAGGTCGTTGAGGAAGAACCCACGCCAATAGAAGCGGCCACGGAAAACGCCACCAGTCGCCGCAGTATTCACAACGTAGCGAAGAGACGAGATCATTTCTCCACCAGCAGTGATGGGAAACCGGTGCACCTGGTTGCTACCTGTGATCTGCGACAAAGCCTGGTTGTTGACGAACTTGGTGGGGTTGCCGCTAGTGCCGATGGAAACGCTGGGCGTGTCGCCAGCCGTCACTTCGCGAGCCATAAAACCCACCTCCGTGACCACCAACTTGCTGTTGCCATCGAAGCTCGCAGACACGTCGATAGGCAGCGCGGTGGGCACCCAGAACCCCACGTCCTTGTTGCCGGGCGTATTCCCATCATGGGCCACAGTCGGGGAAGTGGTGCCATCAAAGGCTGGGGTCACGTTAGTCTGCGAACGGCTTTCACCAAGCCGCAGATCAAGAAAGTATTGAAAGCCATCAGGTGTGGCAGGCTGCACAACCGCCAGCCCGTAATAGGGCGTTGTGGAGCCCCAGGTTGCGGCGACACCAAGATCCATCGCAAAAGACCCGCCAACCACCTCTGGGGCAAACAGAGTGTCTTGCGAAGTGGGCGGCGATCCGTTGGTGATACGCCCCCGCTGGTCACGCAGCACTGGGCGAGTTCCATATGCAAAATCGTCGGAGCCACTCAGGCTGCCGGTGAACACCACCATGCCGCCGATGTCCTGCTGCGGGAAGGCTCGCAGCATCTTGGCTGTGATGCGAGCCTGCATCTTGGTGCCAATAGGCCATTCCTGAACGGCCCAAGCGCCCAGTTCGTATCCACGCTCCACGGTGAAATCAGTGGCGCCATAGGCGTGCTGCCTGATGCGCACCACCTCATAGATGCCAGGCAGTGACGGATGCGTCAACGTGGCTAGCTGGCCACCGTCAGGAACCTCGGATGGAGAAAGAAATGTGTTCCCCTCGTCTGCATCCGTAATAACGATGGTGTTGTAGTCGGGGTCGCTCGAACTGCTCGGAAGCGAGTTCGCAAGGGTGGCCTCGGCGTTGTTGGAGAAGAGGTAGGGCATTTCTCACCCCTTACGCAGGAATCAAGCTGATGATCCTCGCTGCGCCATTCGACCACCGTACCGTCACGTTGCTGCCACCGGTGAGCAGAGGGAATCCGGTGATGTCCGTGATTCGCAGCAGCAGCGGGGAAGTGGCCGCATTGCCTGTTTCCTTGAAAATTGCCACCGACCCCAGCGTAGAGCCTCCGGCAAGCGCGCCAAGATCAATGTCATCCGCGTCGAACACACCGCCCGTGACGGACTTGTTGGTCAATGTCACCGGCGTGCCGATGAGCGTGCCAACGTCGTCCAGAAACTCGTGGCCCGCGTCATAGGCATAGTCCGCAGGCAGGGCGACCGCCTTCAGCACATCTGTCGAGAAATTGATGCTTGCCGAAAGCGTCTTTTCTGCGCCCTTGGGGAAGAACGGAAGGTAGAGGCGGGCAATTTTCTTGACGCCGCTGTCCCAAGGAATGGTCAGCGCACCGCCGTTGGTCGCAAACGGCAGGCCTGTCGCAACATCGATATAGAACAGCACGGGCGCCGTAGAAGTGTTGCCAGTTTCTTTGTAGATGGCGATCACTTTCGCGGTATTTCCGGGAGGCAGTATTCCAAAGTCCAGATCCTCGGCATCAAGAACGCCGCCAGTCACCGACTTGCTGGCCAAGGTTTGATCGGTGCCGATGCGCGCGCCCAAATCCGAAACGAATTCGTGAGCCGTGCTGAAGGTGTACGTGTCGGGCAGCAGCGTGGCCTTGATGGTGTCGGTGAGAAAGTTGATGCCAGCGCTCAGAATCCGCTGGGAACCTTTAGGAAATGTGGTGTTGGCCATGTGTGTGCTCCTTCGCCGGGTTTGGCGAGGGAGCGCACTCTTGCGCGCTCGGGTTGGAAACGGGATTGCGCCCCGGATGGGTGACGGGGGTATCAGCGGGGGCCTGCACCAGTAGCCTCGCGCGCTGCCCCGACTTGTGCTGCAGCGTCACGGTGGTGTCACCCACCGTGATGGACTGGCCAGCAGCCAGCTCGATATGAAATTTGGTGGCGCTCATTCGATGTCGCTCAATATGCAAACTTTTTGCGGGCCGTTGTCCCAGGCAATCGTGGTATTGCAAATGCCATCCAGGACGAGTGGCAGCGGCACCATGGTGTCTATGAAGAGCAACAGCGGAGAGGCCGCCGGGGCGCCAATGGCCGCGAATACCACCAACGATCCAACCACGCCGCGAAGCTCGCCCTTGAACTCGGTATCTTTTGCGTCGAGCACGTCGCCTTCCAGCGTGTGCTCCATGGGTACCGCAGCAATGATGTGGTCGCGCACATCCGCGAGTGTTTTGTGCTCGGGGTTGAACGTGAACGCTGGTTCCATTAGCGCGCATATCAGGTCGATGTGCGGGAAGGACTCGCGCCCGCCGACTGCGGCCCAGGTGAATGCTGGGTAGAACTGGCTCATGGATGCACCTCGACTACATGTTCGGCGTCTTCGCGTGTGCGGCGCCGCATATCGGAGTCGGGTAGCGCTCCAAAACGCGCCGTGAATTCCGCCTCGGCCGCCCTGGAACGGTTTGGGTCAAGCGTTTCGCTATCGGGAATGCTGAACGCACGGAAAAGCGCCCACTGGATCAAATGCTCGTGGCTCGCCTGATGAATCTCTGGCGTGTCATCCTCGGCAACCATCGCCTCGCGCGGCAGTCTGTACGCCTCTATGGTCAGTACCCCATTCACAGTTGGAGTGCCAACAAGGCGAATGCTTGTCTCGCCCTGGATGGCGAATCGAACACACCGACCGTCATCGCGCCAGCCGGGATGGTTGTCATCCAGCCATCCGCGAGACTTGATCTTGATGTGTTGGCTGCGACTCTCGCCAGTGGCTTTGAACTCGATCCGCTCAATCTCGTACACCAAATGATGCAGCGGGTAGCTGTGTACCCCGGCTGTAACGGGGATGGTGCACATCTCCGCGTCCGCATCCTCAAGCAACAGGCGCCCACGCACGCAGGCCTGAGCATGGGCGTCGTTCAGCCAATCGGTGATGTCTTCGTCAGAAAACAGATGGCCAGTGGCCTTGTCGTCTGCAAGAACACGGAAGCGGCGGATCAAGTCAGCGAGGGTCATGCTGCGCCGTACTGGTCAACGAGCTGCAGAACCTTCGCCCGTGCGTTTTCGAGCGAGAGCCTGTTGTGCAGCTTCTGGCCCCAGCGATCATTGGCCAGGATGTCCAACTGCGACTTGTCCATGCTGCGGATCTGGTTCACCAAATCGTTGCGCTGCATGTCCTTTTCAAGGATGTCATCCTTCTCCTTCTTCGCCTTCTTGAGCAGGGCCTGGGTGTCGTCTTTCGGCTCCACGGCGGTCTTCGTGGGCTTCGGCTCGGCCTGCTCGGGCTCCCCGCGCTTGAAGATGTCGATCTGGCGCAGAAACTTGGCCGCCAAGCTGTCATCCGGGATGTCCCGCGTCTGGCCAGGCGTAAACGTCAGCTTGGAGCCGTTCACGAAGTCCGTGTAGGACGGCTTGCGGCCGATGTACTTGATTGGTGTGGTCATGGAGAATCCTGTTGGGCGGGGCGCGTTGTCAGGGCGCCCCGCTATTGCCTTTAGACGCCTGTCTGCTCGCCGCGAATCACCACATCTGCATAGCCAGCTTCGGCCACGGCAGCGCCAGTGATGGTCATGGTGAGCCAGGCGTCCTTGGGCAATGCCGCGAGCTTGGCTTTGATGGGAATCGGGACTTCAGCGGCAGCACTCATGACGATGCCCGTGCCGAAGTAGGTGGCCGACTGGGGCAGTTCCGCGCTGTCCACACCGTCTGCGTATGCGAAGCCGAAAGAGGCGGTCACACCAGCACCGAAGTGGTTGGAGACGATGGCCTTCATGGTGTCGGGCACCATGCCAGCCTGCAGGCGCCCGATTTTCAGCACGTCGTTGACTGCGAGCGGTACAAAGGCTTCGCGCGAGCGCAGCAGAATTCCGGTGGTGCCCGTCTCGACAACGAAGCGGTACACCGCGTCATTGCCAGAGGGGCGATTGCCATAGCGCGAGTTGCCTGCGCCGTCGATAGTGAGAGTGGCCATGATGAGGCTCCTTGAGGGGTTCGATTCAGGATGACGGGCAGCTAGTGGCGCTGCCCGTCTTGGGTGAATTACTGACGTGCGCCGATGATGGGAACGACAGAATCAATCACCGTGGCGCCGTGGTCGGTGTACTCAACGCGACCATCGCCAACGTTCACCGCGAAGCGGATCTTGGAAGCGCCCAGAATGCCGCCGATCATCACTTCCAGCTTGTCGTCGAAGTCGCTTGGAGCTTCCTTCCAGAAGTAGGGCCAGCCAGAGTGGCGGCTCTTCGCATAGGCCTTCGCGAGCGACTGCCCGCCCAGCAAAATGCTGCGCTCCACCGCGAACTTGTCCTGGAACGAGGCAGGCACCTTGCACGAGCTTTCGGTATCGGAATCGAATGCCGCGCAGTATTTGATGTCATCCCCGGCGTAGAAACGGATCGGGTTGTCCGGCATCTTCACGATCAGCGTGTTGCGCCACAGTGCGTTGTCAGGGTTCCGAAACACCGGGTGATCCTTTGCATAGCGCGCGCGGGCCAAGCAGTTGGCCTGGTAGGTGCGAAAGTTGGGATCAGCCGAAAAGATGTTGTACACAGCACTACCTGCGAGCAGCACGCGGAATGGGCTATCTTCCGAGGCCTCGTCGCCTTCGAACTCCACGGGCGGAGGTGGCGATACAAGCTGGTCCAAGAAAGATGACATCGAGTCGATCACGCTCATGTTCACCACGTCGCCAGAGCTGATGTCCAGCTCGCCAGCGTTATCGACAAGCCGGGTCACGGTGCCGTTGTCCACCACGAAGTGACGGTTCTTCGTAGGCGCCTTCACCTTGTTGGTCACCACCTTGTTGAAGCGCGAATCGCTGGCCAGCGGAATGCGCCAAGTGAGGTTGTTGTGGTATCCGCGAGCACCAGCAACATGAACGATGGACAGTTGGTCCTCATATTCGTTCATGGCGCGCTGCAGTAGTGGCTTACCCAGCTTGTGGATGTCCACAGGGCTGCGGATTTCATCCATCACGCCACCCAGGTCAATGGGGAAGCGGGCCTGGTTCACGCGCAGGCGATCTTCCGACAGGGAGACGCCTTCACCGCGACCTTCGGCCATTTCACCACCCATGATGGGGATACCACCCATGGGGTTGATGAAGTTGAACTTCACCTCATCGCCCTTGCCCTTGCCCAGGTCCATCGTTTGCACGAAGGGCATGGTCTTGCTGGACTGGTTGCTGATGGAGCTGGCAGCCTGGTCAATCGTCGGCATCTTGCCGGTCAGGTGATTGATATTGCCCTTGCGCTTCTGGGTGCCGATAAACACCCCGACCGCTTGCTGTACGAGTTTTTGGCTGTCATCAGCCGACATTTGGGTTTTGGACATGTGGTTGCCTCAATGCGTCACGATTTGCGGTTGAGATAGGCGTCCAGTTGGGCCTGGGAGATAGCTCCCGAATTGACCGCGTTGAACATGTCTATCTCGCTCATGGATGCCATACGGTCGTTCAGCGTCACATCCCCTGGCCGCCCGCCCGGAATGTCCGAGAGGCTTGCGGGAACGGGCGCCGTGACCCGTGAAATGGCTTCCTGCGCCGCCTGCGCTGCCTGCTTGTGGCTTGGCGCGGCGGCTTTTTGAGTAGCCCCAGTGGCTGCCTTGAAGTTGCTGATCAGCTCGATGACCTGCTCGGTGGTCCCGCCTTCCTGCACCTGGCGCATGGCTGGTTGCAGGTAGGAGGGTTGGGCCTTGATCCAGTTGTCCAGCTCCACGCTTTGCGCGATGGAGCCAGCATCCGGGTGAGCTGCGAGAACCGCGCTCACATGAGCATCTGCGCTGTCAGCCTGCTCTTTCGCCCGAATGGGTGCGAGCGCTTCATTCACAGCGGCCTTCACAGCAGCAGCGACCTCGACTTTCACTTCGGCGGCCACCCTGTTGTTCACATGCTTGTCGATGCCGGCCGCCATGGCCTCTTCCGAAAAGTCACCGAACAACTTGATGTCAACCCCGGCATCAATGGCGGCTTGTGCTGCTGCCACCATGGTGTCTGCTGCGGTCGGTGCCTCGCCGTTGTCCGCACGGGCTTGAGCGGCTGCCTTGAGGGCGTCCAACTCTTGCTGTGCGGCTTCGTACTTGGCCTGGAGCTGCTGCGCCTGGTCTTGGAACTGCTGCGCTTTCTCGCGGGTGTCGGCCAGCACACTGAAATCAATCGTGTGCTTGCCGTCCTTCGCGAGAACAACGCTGTTGGATGCGTTTTGCTGATCCTCTGGTAGGGCAGTTTTCACTTCCTCGGCAGGCTTCTTGTCTGCATCACTGACGGTCGTGGGCGCGCCGTCCTTTTCCAGCGTGGTGCTGGTGTCGCCCGAATCCGCTTTCATAGCGGCGTGATACTGCGCAAGAGCGCTATCCGTGTCGGTGGTCTGGGGTAACTCGGTAGTTGTTGTCATGCTGTCCCGCCACATGTCGCCGTGGCCGCAAGGTCCAGTTGCGATGCCGCGACCCGAAGGCCGCGAACCTCACCCAACGCTCGCGCGTCAGGCTTGGTCGGCAGTGTGGGAAATGACAGACGAAATACGAAACACTAGAACTGCGCGCTACAGAGGCTTGACACTCAACCTGTTGACATCGACGGTGATCCGAACTGCCTCGAAGTCGTGCCGGTGATCTATGGCCCGTCCCGCGCCAATGGTTCCGGCGCGAAAGTCACGGCGATTCACCAGCTCCTGCATGGCGTCGTTGACCAGGGGCGCAACCATGTCGCTATCCGTGTGCCCTGTCACGGTGATGTCGATGCTCAGGCGGAACTCTCGGGTGTCGGCGTGCATGTTCATGCTCCTTGGAGGTTGTCGGCGGTGTCAGATGTCTCGATGCCCGTCATTGGGCTGGCACCGCTCGGCGGGATGGGGGGAAACTGCGGGCTGGTGTTCTCTCGCACCTGGGTGGTCGCCCCAGCGGCTTCCTCGGCGGCCAGTTCTGGGCCTTGGCCTTGGATGTACGGCGACTTGATGTTCATGGCCGCTGTGGTGCTTGCGACCGGTATGTTTGGGTCCACGCCACCAGGCGCAGGCCGCCACCCGTTTGCCTGCATCACCTTGTCGGCAACCGGCGCGATCATTGGCATCTGGGCCACCTGCACGCCCGTGGACATGGCGGAAAAAGCGGTTTGAACGCCAATCTGTACCGCCTGGCGCATCATCATTTCGATTTCCGCCTCGCCCTTCTTTTCCTTGAGGGCTATCTCGCGCATCTTCACTTCCACGCCAGACTTGGCCAGCGCGTCCTGCACCGCCTGGGCGATGCGTTGCTCGATCTGCTCGGGGGACTCCTGCTCTCCTGCTGCGCGCAGGGCCTCCACCAGCTTGCGCTTGAATGGGACATCCATGAGGCTGGCCAGGAACGGCATGGCAGCCGCCTGGTACTGAGCGGGGAGCGACTTGACCGCCTCCGACATTGCGTTGAGCTGCTGGCCGCGATAGCTGGCAGAGCTTGGGACATCCTCCAGCGCCACCATCAGGCGCGTGCGCTGCAGATCGTTGGACAGGTAGGTGTATCCGTTCTCTGGGTCCACCTCGGGCTTGTTGATGACCACCGTGCGGTCTTCTGTCACGGCATCGCCCTCAATCACCACGGTGTGCGGCTTGTCGCCCAGATCCTCCACGATCATCGACAGCAGCAGCTCTCCCACCATAGAGCGAGCCGCCCGGAAGTTGCTCATCATCAGCCCCAGCGACTGGTTGGCCTGCTCCACCTGCGTCTGCTCCTGCTTGCCGCTGGTGGCCGTGCCCTGCCGCCCGGTGAAGGCGCTAGGTGCAGCGCTGACGCTCTCGATGGACGCGCGAGCATCGTTCATCATCTGGATCTGCTGGTCCGTCAATTGCACGTCGCGCTTGATTTCAAACCGGGCTCCAGGCTGAGACATCGCGGCAGCGTTGAGAACGATGTGCGCGTTGCGTCGGCCAGCTTGGCGGCGCAACTGCTCATCGGTCATGTCCACCGCGCCCTTTGTGTTCTCAATGCGGTATGCCGTCATGCCCCATGTGGCCATAGCAATGCCGCTGTTCAGGCGGTCCTGCTGGAACATCATTCCCCGGATGTAGCCATATGGCACGCGCGTGCCGTCCTCGCGGAACCCGAAGAACGGGACATACGGGAAATGGTTGTGGGCGTAGGGCGAAGGGCCATCGTGCAAGCAGTGCGGCCCAATCCAGTAGCTGCGGCGCACGCGCGACACCGTGGCCTGGGTAGGCTTGCTTACGCCAGTGGCTAGGGCGTAGTTGTGCGCTGGGTTGTTCTTGTCGTATTCGACTACGCGCCCGTCTGGCGTCTTGAGCACGATCACATTCACCCAGCGGCGATACCACATCTCCACCAGGCACAGCTCCTTGCTGACTGAGTTGTACCAGCGGTTCTCTGCCACGGTCCAGCCGCGCGCAGCATCCCAGCTACCCGTCTCCAGCCCAGTCGATGCGCCACCGTCAAGCAGGCTATGCCCGTCCTGGCCCCACCAGCTCGAACCATTGCGCCCGCACTCGGCAATCAGCTTCTTGTGCTTCGGGAACGTCTTGGCAAGCCGCGACGGGTGCAGCCAGCGCGTGCGGCGCAGGTAGCGGGCATCGCTAAGGTCATCGCCTGCGGCAAAGTCCCAGGCAATCTCGTTGCGATGAATGGTGGTGCAGCGGTAGGGGTACTTGAAGGGGTCGCTCTCGCGCGCCACTTCCACCCAGCCAATGCCCACACCGGCCTGCGTTCGGAATGCTCCGGTGCACGCGATGTCGGCTTTTGAATGGCGCTCGGCTTCATTCAATTTGTAGTTGAGGGCGTCGGCCACATCCTGGCCGTCTGGCTGGCCGTTGGGAGTCACCCGCCAGTCTGTCCGCACCGTGGCCTCATAGCCCTGCAGCGCAAGCATGGCGGGTCCAATGCGGTCATCTTTCGCGGGTGGGATGCCCTGATCTTGTTGGGCCTTGAGCAGTTCAGAGTCGAGCTGGTTGCCGTCCGCATAGTCCATTTCGCGGTCGGCCTGCTTTCGGTAGGCTGGCTGCTGCTCAATCTCGTCAAGGTACTGCGTGTACTCAATGAGGGTCAGCGGCCCATCTGCCTCCATTTGTTCCTCAATGGTCATCCCGCCGCCAGCGCTGCGTAGGTTGCTTGTGCTCATGGTGTGGTCCTCATCAATTGGTTCGCCAGTCGCCCGCCCTGGCCTCTTTGTAGGCAGATGTCTGTGTCATGCCGTCCAGCAGGCCGCAGTCCTTTGCCTGAGCCCACTGGCGCAGGGCGTCTGCGCCCTCACTGCAGCCGTTGTGCTTGTTGGGCTGGTCGAGGTAGCGGTTCTCGGACTGGCTGAATTTCTTCTGGTAGCCCTGGAGCCGTGCAATGCCTTGCTTCGTCCCCTCGGTGTCGAAGTACGCGCTTTTCAGGTGCTTGCGGGTCGCATTGATGCCTGCCATCAGCTCTGTGATGCGCGGAACGATCCAGAACGTCTGGCCCGGCATCAGGTCTTGCAACTGCTGCTTTGTGGACTTGTTGAAGTCGCCCAGGCGCTTGTGGTCAGCGTCGTGGGGCAGGAAGTGGGCGCCGTACAGGTAGCCAAGGTCTTGGAGGTGGGCCACGTAGTGCCGCAGATCCTCAAGATGCTCTTCGTAGTAGTTGATGAACCGCGCCTCGCCGCGCAGCTCCTGCATGAACCACACCGCGCACCCGTCTTTGTTGCCGATGTCCCAGAACGTGTACACGGGAAGGTCGAGCACCGGCACGCTGGTGATGCCGCCGCGCTTGCGCAGCTTGACCAGATCCTTGGCGTAGTAGTTGCCCTTCGTGGACACCTGAAAGGCCTCATCCGGCGTCGATGGGTACTCTTGCCACATCTTTTCCTCGGCGCCTGAGAAGTCGGCGTTCATGGTCGCCACGTACCACGCGCGCTGCCCAGCGTCGATCTTGCAGTCCATCTCCTGCTCAACGCCCTCGAAATACTCGTGCTGCTCGCCTGAGACCACCACCGTGGTGGGGTCCATGGTGTATTTGGGCTCCTGCCACCAGGCGTAGAAGTGAAAGCGGTAGTCGCGCTCCGTCAGCTTGCGCGTTGGGTCGAAGTGCAGCATCTTTGCGCGCTGCGTGATGTCGTAAAAGTCGCCCTCGCGCCCCTCTGCCGTGCTCTCGATAACCAAGATGCCGTTCAGCGGGACGGCAGGAATGGAGCCGGTGATGACCTCGGCGGCCTTGATGGGGAACTTCGCGCAAATCTTGCCGAATTCGCTGATGTGCAGCCGGTGGATGGTCCCCGAACGCATCGACGTGGCCACGCGCACGCTGCTGTTGTTGTGCGCGAAAAGCAGCTCGGTCGCGCTGTCTCGCGCCAGTGGGAACCGGACCCGGATTTCTTCGGGCAGGTTGTCATAGGCGAACTTCACTTTGTCGCGGAAGATGGCCTCGGCCGCCTCACGGTCCTGGGCGATGATCCCGCACCGCTGATTGCCATTGAACAAGGCGTGATCCAGCCACAGCAGCGCAATCAGGGTGGTAAACCCAAGCTGCCGGGCCTTGAGGATCAGGTTGCGGTTCCACAGCCGCAGGATGAACCGGCGCTGCGCTCGGTTTGGCCGGAAAGGCAGAACCATCGCCTCATCGGCGTCATCGTCCTCGCCGTCGCCCTTGACCATGATCTTGTACAGGCACCCGCTGAACAGGCGCCATTCAGGATCAGCCATGCAGCGCTCCAGCTCCGCCGCATTGCTCGGCAGGGGCGCAAGCGGCAAGTCCGCAGTGATGGTGACGGTCTTTGCCACGGTCAATCCCGCTCGCCGTCATCTGGGCGCGGCATGAACGCGCTTGGCTTGGCCTGAGCTAATGGCCGTTCTGGGTCCACCGCCTGCGGCACGAACCCGTTGCTATTGCCCGACGCAATCGCGTGCAACAGGGATGCCAATGGATCGGTCTTCTGCTGGTTGTCGCGCTCGTACAGGCCAAGGTGCTTGAACAGCTTCTCCATGGCCGCGCCCTTGTCGTGCATCTGCACTTCGATGCCGTACTTGGTTTCCTTGGCGCCTGCGTAGAGTGCTCGTGTCCCTGGGGACAGAGTGCGCGTGTCCCCGAGGACAACACGGGGACATCCATCGCCATGGCACTCAGGGCACGCCGGGTGTGCCTCGCGCAGTGGCGAGTAGCCAATGCCGCCCTGCTCTTCCCAGTCCTCTGGCGGCTTGCCACCTTCGCGGAACTTCTCGCGGTCGTGGTTGTATTCGGCCAGGGTGCGCTGATAACGGTGGCCTTCGCCCCAGCAATGGCGGCAGCATCCGACTTTCACCTGCACAAGCTCGCGCGGGTCGGCGGTCATGATGTTCCACGCTTCGAGAACAACCTTGTCCGCTTCTACCTGCGTGCGCTCCTGCTGGGCCTTGCGTGCGGCTGAAACCGCCTGCTGAACCATAACATTTGATAACAGGCGGCTCGACTGC
Source organism: Acidovorax sp. (assembly GCF_046314175.1). Lineage (GTDB taxonomy): Bacteria > Pseudomonadota > Gammaproteobacteria > Burkholderiales > Burkholderiaceae_C > Acidovorax. The sequence goes on from NZ_JBKBXG010000024.1 coordinate 39,690, forward strand.
TCCTGGGCGGTTGTAGCGCTGTATCCGGCCCGAATGGCGGCCTGTGTGCCGTTGAGGTCGATCAGGTACTCATCAACGAACCTCTGTACCCGTGGACTCAGCTCAATCGCGGTTGTGTTGTCGCCTGGGACATCCAGCGTTGTCCCTGCTGCGTCCCTGGGGACAAGCTGTTTTGTCTTTGGTGCTGGGCGTGCTGGCTTCGCCTGCGCAGTTGTCTTCCCCTTGATGGGGGATGCCTTGGATGCGGGCACAGCAGCGCCTGCAGGCTTCTTGGGCGCTGCAGGCGTCTTGCTCTTGCTGGTGCTGGGGGCCTTCTTAGGCGCGGCCCTCTTGCGCGAGGGGGGTGTGGTTGCCATGGGCCGGGAGTCTTCTTGCTCCCGGCATGGCTGTCGAACACTAGAGGGGCGCGGCCTCTATGCAGTGGGAATCGCTATCCCATTGCGAGCTGGCCGCCCTAATCGACAATGGTGACTGTCTGGGTCGAGTCGGCGTTTTTTGTGACGTAATACCCAGGGCCGATTCCAACCACAGGATCGACGGGCTGAAATTCGCCTCGCGCATGCTGTTCGATGAGCTTTACGGTGGTCCGCAGGGTCTTCTCCGACTCTGCGCGCTCGGCTGCCAGCCGCGCAACGCGCTCATCAAGCGCACGCATGTTGCGAAGATGGGTGCGGGTTATGTAGACCATGACTGCCACGAAGACTGCCGCCAGCGCGGCCAGGAAGGCGTAGGAAGCCGATGCAGATAGGGTCATGGGTCGCTCCTTTTCATCCTCTTGTGGGCAGCCTCCAGTGCTGGCCGCAGCCAATCCAATCCGCCCAGCTCATCGTACATGCCCCAGTGGGCAGGCTTTAAGCGGATGCTCTTGTTCACGGCCCGCTCCTCGGGCGGAATGGGCTTGCGGCCCTGTCCACGGTCGTTGGGTGGGCGCTTGGCGGGTTCTGGTGTTGGTGCTTTGCTCATGATGATGCGTGGCCTGAACAGCCATTTTCACTTGTCCCCGCATTGTCCCTTGGGACATCGCTGGTGTGTCCCTGGGGACATGCTTGTATTGTCCCTTGGGACATCCACTACATCAGACCAATCTCGGACATGGACTGGCTCTCTCCGCCCGCCGTGATGATGTGGTCCAGTGTGCGAACGTCAACAAGCTCCAGCACCTGCTTGATTCTCCGCGTGAGGTCTTGGTCCGCTCGGCTGGGGGCCGCACTGCCGCTGGGGTGGTTGTGGCTCAGGATCACCGCCGATGCGTTCAGCTCAAGCGCTGTCCTGGCCAGCTCACGCGGGTACACGCTGCATTGGCTCAGGGTGCCGTTGAACATGTCCCGGCACTCGATCAGCTGGTGCTGGCTATCGAGAAACATGACAGTGAACACTTCGGCGTCAGGCGACTTGGCTGCATGGCACGCCAGGAAGTCGCGCACGGCCTTCGGGCTGTCCATGAGCGGGCCTTGCTTGATGCGCCTGTGCAGGATGGCCAGGGCCTGGGCAATGATGCCGTCCTCGCGCCTGGCTGCGCAGTCTGCGGGCTCAATTCTGGAAACGACGGCTCTCATGGCTTCACACCCTTGTCTGCCAGCGCGGCCAGGATGATCCGGCCCCCTTCCGCCGCCAGCAGGCCCGTGTTGCGGTTGGCCTCCATGAATGCGTTTGCCTGGGTCATGCCCTGCTCGGTGTCTGGGTACTCAGCAACGATGGCGAAGTCCATGCCGTACAGCCGGTAGGTTTTGGGGATTGCGGCAACGATGTCGTCGGCGCTTTCAACATGGGCGTAAATGCGCCCGCTGCGATGCCAGGAATCCATGGCGCCGCTGGCGTAGGTGCCTTTACAGGCGTAGGCGTGCTCCATGCTGGAGGTGTGCACCTCCACAACCTCACCCGCACGGGTGCGGTAGGTGCCTGGGCCGGTGATAACGATGGGCTTGTTCACCAGAGGGGAAAAATAGCTGCGGTCCATGGAAGGCTTTCAGGCGAGTGCCAGGGGTTCGATGGAAGCCGGGGCGCGCGTGGCGATCCAGCAGAAGTTTTCAGCGGCCAGCAGTGCAAGCACTGCAGCCTTGTCCCAGTTGGTCATGGCTGCGCGTCCTTTCAGCGGGCTTGGGTCTGGCGCACGTTGCAGGCGATCCCGTTTGCGCGGCAGTACCTCACGATGTCGGCGCGCTCTGCGAGCGGGTCAGTGCTGTCTTGAATGTTGAACAGCAGGTGCTCCATGGCTGCCCTGGTTTGGGCATCCAGCCAGCGCAGTGCGAAACGTCCGTTGTCGCGGATGGAGCGCCGGGCTTTGCGGTATTGGGTGCGGTTCATGGCGATCACCCTTGCTGCAGACCGTAGGCGGTGGCGAAGGCGGCTTGATCGGCGTAAATCTCTGGCTCTGCGGCGGGCGGATGCGCGAACCCAGTCACGCGATGCACGATCACGCGCCCATCCGTCATCGAACGCACATGAAAGCAGCCCTCAAGAAAGGCATCCAAGCGCCCCCCCAGGTTGTTAAGCGTGCACATGGCGCTATAGACGGCTTCGGCTTGTGACTTGTTGAGAATTTTCGCGGTGGTCATTTCAATCACTCCTTTGCGTTGGTGTGATTGAATTATGTATTACGCAAATCTAACCAGTCAAGTGTTTTTTGTAATACTTTTTTCACAATCAAAGAGCCTTGCCATCGGCTCTACGGTTCCGGTCGCGCGTGATCTTTTCGAGGTGCGCCAAGCGCTGCGCAAAAAGCGCCTGCACCATGCCAACTTGCCGGGTAGCTTCGATGGTTGCGATGTGGACTGATGAGCCCGCCACGAGAATGCAGAGCATGCGGTCCTCGGCAGGGGACAGGAGCAGAGTGACATCGCCAATCTCGTACTTCATCAGCCCATTGGGGAGCAGCGTCTTGCTCATCGCTCGCGGCTCTGCCAGGCTGAAAATCTTGTGCGCAACCATCGCTTGCTTGTTGGCATCGGCCAGCGTCATCTGGTGGATGGGGCCGCATGCCAGCAGCATCAACACACTGTCCTCGTAGGACGTAAGTTCTAGCAACTGATCCCCCACTTCGTATTTCACTTCGCCGCTGGGCAGCAGGGTTTTGCTCATCGCCCTGCTCTCGTGGTACTGCTCGCCCAGGGCGAACGCGCCCCGTCCAACGCGCTTCATACGCTCGTCCCCAACCAGCACGCGCAACCGCTCATCAACGATGTGCTGTTTCAGGCCGGTGGCAGCTACAAGCCCTTCGCGCGTAATTTCTTCGCCCATGGCATGCAAATCACGGGCTGCGTCCAATACAAGCTGGGTGCTCGTGATTTCCTTGGGTCCATGGCTCATGCGCGTATCTCCTTGATGATGACATCCACTACACCCTTGGCCACAGGGACCGTCCAAATCGTGCCAGTTGGGTCTTCCCCTACTTGCCCAGTCATGTGGAAATTAAGAACCTCATGACTTTGATGGTTCAACTCGGTGCCCAGGCCTTGGAGCATCTTTCGCTCAATGTCGTTCTTGGCTTCATCTGGTTCGGTCATGGTCGTCTCTTCTTCTAAAAAAACTGGACGCGGCAAGTTCTTCGGCCACAACCCCATGGCCAGGATGCGGCGCTGAGTGTCTGCGGCCCATGCGGGTTCCAGTTCTCGGCGAACTGCCTTGCTGAAAAGCGCGCCCTGGTCGAAACGCTCATGGCATCCCTGCACCAGCGTCCCATCCGGGCCGGGGTGAACGGTGCACAAAGGAAAGCTGTCAAGGTCGCTGACCTTGATGCTGGCCCCCTTGCCGGTGTTGGCGTGAGCACATTGGCTGTAGCCCAGCACGCCGCAGTGGATGCAACGCAAGCCAGCCACAGCGCGGAGGTAGGGCTTGCAGCGCACGGGGTCGGACTTCACGATGGCATCTGCAGCCGTGGTGACGGCTACGGGCACGCGGAAAGCCGTTGGATCTGTCACCGTTGGCATGGTGTATGTGCGCTCTGGCTTGATCCAGGCGGCCGGCGTAGGGCGCTTGAAGGCCGACCTATTGAGTGGTTTTGCCCGCTTCATTGCTTGCTCAGGTCTATTGTTTTCACGTCGATGCACACGGCATCACGCGACAGATAAACACCACCAGCGGCGCGGCACTCACTTGACCTACTCAGTTGGTCGTTGCATGAGACGACGCCCCCAGCAACGATCAAAACGATGGCCAAAACGGCAAAAAATTCCTTCATGATTACCTCTCCGCCCGTTGAGCCTGCTGCGCCAATGCCGCCTTGCCCAGTTCGATATAGCCCCGTGCCTCCTGGGCTGCCGCGCTGGCGTTTATTCGGCGCTGCGCATCCGGCACAGCTTCGCCATACAGCAAGCGCTCAACATCCGCCGACTTCAAGAAGCGCCCGTTGGGCACGGTCGAGTTGTGTTTGCGTCGGGTTTTTGTCATCGCATCGTCCTGTCCTGGGTTCGGTTGTTGGCGTTCTGGCTGCGCCACACTTCCACGCGGAGCTGGGAGCCTGTCAGGCGCCAGCGCAGCGCTTCCTCAAAGCGCACCGCCTCGCGTATGCCCTCCAGCAGCTCCAGGTACTCCGGGTGCGAATAGGCATAGGCCTCCTTGGCCGCCCATGCCTTCTCAGTGCACTGGTTCATGAGCAGGGCCTTCTTGGACTTGCGGAATTCCTCCAGATACACGCGCTGGGCTTTGGCCTGGGCGAAGCTCTTGGAATTCAGGATCATGAAATCGACCGCCTTGTTGGGGTCGGTCACGCCGCCATGCTCTTGGGTATCGTGGTCGTGACTCATACAGCTCTCCGGTATTTCCAGGCCACCATTGCGGCGTCGCGCTCATGCTGGTTTGACTTCGCCGCCCAGCCGGTCACGCTCTGAAATTGCTTGTGGTCCAGCTTCTCCCCTTTGTTCGCTGGGCTGATGCCGTGGCAGTTGATGCCGCGCTCTGCGCAGACGTTGAAAATGAGGTGGCACCAGCCGTCGATTTGGCCGACGTTGCGAGCTACCTTGAGCTGTTCGGGGTGGCTCAGAACACGCTTGCCAGGCTTGTGAGCGCTGAAAATGTGCGACTGCAGCCGCGAGTCCTCAAAGATCACGCGATTGACGCCCCAGGCGCCACGCTGGTGCTCAATGAAGGCCGTGATGTCCCACGGGTCCAGCGTGAGCAGTCCGTTGAGCGCTCCATGCCGATAGATGGCCATACCAGTTTGTTGGCCTGGGTCTATGCCAAGGACTATCCCGCTCATGGGGCCACCCATCTGTGCGACTTCCAATCACCACGATGAACATCTGCCCTCGCTTCGCGGCGCGCTGCGAGCGTTTCCCATGCCTCATGCGCAGCTTTGTAGTTACTGGCGTCCATGCATTTGGGCTCCGCCCCAAAAATCAGAGCCAGGTTGTTCTCTGCACACAGCAATTTGTCAGTGGCATCCCTGGTTGCTCTTCTTTGAGCGCGGTTGGCGCGCATCTTCTCGAATGCAGACTTCATGGCTTTTTGCCCTCCTGAGTTGGTGCAAGCGCCCACGCCGATGCCTTGGCAGTCGCTCGAATTTCTTTTTCATCAAGCCCAAGCTCCAGCGCCTGGGCGAGCGCCTTGCGGCAGCGGTCGCGCGTGTCGGTGGGTGACAGCTTCAACGTGCGCTGGATGTACTGAATGCGCCGGGCCGCACAGAATGCGCAGCCCTCGGCAAAGAACCTGAAAAATGCTGGCGCTGGCCGCGCCTCATCGCATGCAGTGCACATCAGCGCGCCCCCAGTCCTGCGAATGGATTGCTGTAGTCCAAGCGAAGCTTGTTGCGCCTGAGCTGAGACACATACGACGGATCAACTCCGTGCCGTGCCGCAATCTCATGCAGCGTGCCGGGCTCAACACGCATGGCCTTCACGCTCTCGGGCGTCACCTTGGAGTTTTTGCAGCGCGATGCAGAAATCTTCGCGCGCACTGTGATGGGCAGCGTGTTGCCTTTTAGAGCCTTCGAGCGCGACCGCCCGAACATGCAATCAGGGTGCACGCATCCGTGCTTCTTGCAGCGGGCGCCAATCCACAGCTTGGCGTCTGGCTCCTTCTCATGGGTTTGTGCCCAAACGGATCGACGCACCAAAAAAAACTGATGGTTGATGCGCGCCTGTGGCTGCCCAGCGGCCGACGTGTAGCCGGTCCAGATAAGGCAGCCACCCTCATCCTCCTTCACTCTGGCGTAAAGCCATTCAAGTGAAAACTCAGGCAACGGAAGTGTCTGCTTTGCCATGTGATTTCTCGTCATTCGTAAGGCGCTGCTGCGCGCTGCGCGATGCAAGCAGCGCCGTGATTTCCGTGGTGATGGCGGTCTTGCCGCCAGAGCTGCCCAGGCGCATGACCTGGCGGGCCTTCTCGATGTCGCCGACCACAACCGGCTTGGGTGGTGGCAATCCAAAGCGCGCGTACTGCGCAGAGCCATCGGCCGCGCCACCCAGCTTGCGCGGGTAGTCGAAGGACGGCAGGCGCGTGTATGCGCGGTGTGATTCGCAGAATTTGTGCTGGAGGTAGCCGACCTCTTTCAGGTCGGTCCGGCACACCTTGACCCACCCGCCAAGGTCTTCAATGACGGCATGGATGGCCGGGTCGTCAAACACCACGTCCTGATAGGCGCCCACGGCGCTCATGGCCTCGTGAACCTTGCCCCAGGCCACCAATGCGCGATCAGTGGCTGTGCCCACCAGCATCCGCGCCATGTCGGCTACCTTGGGTGCAAACTGGCCGTGCTCGGCATCCGTCATGTGGCGCTGCATGGCCTGCTGGATCTGCTCCAGCTCAAACGGCTTGCAGGCGTTCCACCAGACCGTTAGCAGGAATGCAGACGTGTCTTGGCGGTAGTACGCCATCACGTCCTTGACCAACTGGCCGAAGTCTCGGCGCTCGGATTCATTCATGGCTTGCCTCCTGTTGCCCAGTCATCCACCACGCTCTGGCCGCGCTGCTCCAGCGCCTCCTGGCGGTTCAGGCGCTCTCCCTTGAGGCGCTGGCATGTGGCTTTGAGGTATTCCCGCGCATCGGCGGGCTGCGTACTGACGGCGGCGGCAATCGCATCCTTGACGATGGGAAAGCCGTAGTCGGTCACCAACTTGCCCATGAAGGTGCGGCATTGCGATGCGGGGCACCCGCCGTGCTCCAACACGGACACGGCGGCCTTCCACAGCTCCGACTTCGCCTGCTCTTCGGGCGACAACACCTTGCGTGGCCTGGGCGCAATGGGTGCGACGGGCGGCGCGGGAGGTACGGGCGCAGATCCGTCTGTATTTATTAATAAAGAATCTCCCTGTCCCTGTCCCTGTCCCTCTCTCTCTCCCTTGGAGGGCGTTTCACCGGGGACAGACGGGGGTTGTCCCTTGGGACAAGGCGGCATGTCCTCCGGGACAAACAGAGGCTGTCCAGCAGGACGGCCAGCAGCGATCCATTGCTCAAACGTGGGGCGCGGAACATTCGCACCTGGGTGGCGGTCGTTGTGTTTTTTGATCCGGCTCGTTTCCGTGCGCCAGCGCTGCTGCAGCTTCGCCGCCCAGGCATCACGCGCCTTGTCTGCCACCACGGGGTGATACCAGCGCCCATCGCTGCACAGCACCCAGTTGCGCATAGCGCCTGCGCGCACCGCCGCCCAGTCCTCGGAAATCTTCCCGCGCTGGGCGTACCCGGCATGCTTCGCAATCCATGCCTCGTTGTCAGGCATGGAGGCTGCGGGTATCTGGTGCCACGATGCGGCCCAAAGCAGCACAGCAGCCCAGCACGCTTCTGGCGACTCGTCCGAAGCAAGATCGCTGTCACGCAAGCGTGCAACGTCCAGCGGCATGAAAGCGAAGTCTTGCAGCTCGCAGTCAGAAGGCGTCAACGGGTGCGGGGCTTCGCTCACGCGGACTCCAGCTCCAGCAATGCGGAGTTGTAGGTTTCAAGCCAACGCTCGCCCTCGGGCAGCGCCAACGGCCAGCGACACGCTTGCTCTGGGGTTTGGCCGCTCTCAGCGGCCTCCTTGGCCTCGCGGTCGATCACTTCGATGGAGGTCATGCAACCCCCTTCGATGTCGATGCGTCAGATTCAGTGGCGTCAAAATCAGCCAGGACATCAGGGGGGAGGTGCTTGCGTGCATACACACCAAGAACGCGCTCTGCGATCCGCTTTGGCAGAACATCTGGCCATTTGTCTACCGCCTGGTACGAAATGCCTATTGCTTCGGAAGCGGCGGATGTGGTTCCCCCGAGCAATTCAATGGCCTTGGCTTTGAGCATAGGCGGAATTGAACCACGGTTCACCTCTATTTGTCAACTTAGGTTCAAATCAAAGCCGCTACCATCACAACCATGGTTGCAAACTGCTGGGATCGAATAAAGCCTGAACTAGACGCCCGAGGATGGGGGGTTCAGCAACTCGCGGATGCCTTGGGCGTCAGCTACCAGGCTGTCGCCAAGGTCCGCGACGGCGGGGCGTTTGGCACCAAGAACAACCTCAAGGCCGCCAGTCTGTTCGGGCTCAACCCGGAATGGCTTGCAAACGGCAATGGGGAGAAGGTGGCGCATGGAACCCAGTTGGCAAGCAGTCAAGGCCCAATCGACCTAGAAAACAATCCAGAGTACCCAGCAGTTCGCAGAGTGAAATTCAAGTTGTCAGCAGGCGCCTCAGGTTTTGGCATTCAGTACCGTGACGATGAAGGTGCACCCATCGTGTTTCAACGTCAGTGGTACGAGCGGCGTGGCCTGCGGCCCGAAAAACTGTTTGCTGTTGGTGTCTCCAATGGGAGCATGGAGCCAGGCCTTTTTGACAGCGACACTGTGGTAGTCAATACCGATTCCGTCGAGCCAAAGGATGGGGTGGTCTTTGCCGTCAACTACGAAGGCGAGCTGGTCATAAAGCGCCTTCTGCGCGATGGCGGCCAGTGGTGGCTCTCTTCAGACAACCCAGATCAGCGCAAATACCCAAGAAAAATTTGCGACGAGCATTGTGTACTTATTGGCGAGATAGTGCACAAACAAAGTGAGCGGATTTAGTGAGAGGGATGATGGGTAGCAAAGGTCGCGCGATTGCCGCAGCATTTGGAATGCTGACTGCATCAGCGGCGCTTTCTGCAGACTATGCGGATTGCATTCTCGAAAAGATGCCTGGGACTCAGAATTTTGCCGTTCACCAAGCCGTGATACGCGCGTGTTTGGCTGACCATCCAGAGGGCTTTTTGGCGTCAAAACAGGGATCTGGACGAGGTTTTTTTGGATTCGATGGTCGAGATTCCTGCGTGAGAAAGAAGGCCGCAAATACTCCCTTCGGAGCGGCGGCTGCATCAATCAGTGCTGCTTGCTATTGCTTGTACGAGAAGCCCTCCTTCCATGGGGAGATGTGCGCGTATCGCCAGTAGGCGTAAATTTTTCAAACAGTTATGCCGAAAAAGGCCGCCCACCGAGGCGGCTTTTTTTCACCCCGGCTCGGGCGTAGCCGAGCACTGCACCGCCAAAATTGAACCCAGGTTGACAACCCAACTTGAACTGTGGTTCAATTCACTCATCGCACCAACAAACGCGAAACACCCCAGGCCAAGCGACACGGGCCGAAGCCAAACGATGCAGAGGCAAGGGTGGGCAGGAATGCCAGGCAGTTGGAGCGGTGGGCTCAAGCGGATCGTCGCGGAGCCTCATGGCTCCTTCACAAGTTGCACGCCGATGTTGCTTGCCCCACCTGCGGGGCATTTGTCCGGCAAAAGAGCACCTTCGGGCATGGGCCGAAGCTATGCGCCGCCGATATCCGAGGCGGTTCCCAGTCCGCCGAAGCGCGGTAAACGGGATGGGAACCCCTCACGGGGCTGACACCACGGAAACGGTGCTGCATGTTGATGCAGCGACACGGCTACCAGATGCCGGGATGCCCTTGCAAGAGGGCCATCACATCAGCAGGGCCGCTACGGGGACTGGGCCTGGCTTGCCAGAAGCCTCAAGGCGAACCCTGCTGATGTGATGGTGTCGCATGACTGAATCTGGTCGGCTAGAACCCGACCCGTTGAAAGTTGCCCACCCCCCCGCAGACAGGCCAACGGCTGGTTCTTGAATGCGTTAGCGAGTGGCTTCAGTACGTCGCGGTGCAGGTAGCCCGACTCCATCTTCTTTTTCGCCCAACTTCCTGATGAGCCGACGGGTAAGACGGCGAAACGGGCCTTCGGGCTCGTCGAAGTAGCTCAGGCCGTGAAGAGCAGGGAAATCCTCTGTCTGGCAAACCTAGTCTGCGATCCCCCATGGAGCCCTGTCGAAGTGGCGGGAGGCGCAGAAAGAGTCGGCGGTGAGCTGGCGCGCAGGGAGAGTACCCCTGCCCACTTTTCGGGGCGGCAACTGCGGTTGCCATGCGTTGGTCGGGGTTCGGGCATTCCTCGTTATTTCCACCATACACATCAGCGATGGCGTTTCCAGTGCTTTCCTAGAAGCGCGCCGCCCCACCCTTTTTCAACCGCGCCGGGGAGTCTCCTCCCTCCCTCACTTCTCAGTTCCCCCGGCACGCCCCGCAAGGGCAGCGGTTCTTTTTTCCCCAGCCCGCGCCATGCGGGATTTTTTTCGTCAATTCACTACGAAATTTATAGCTGCAAGCGCTTATCTGTAAAGCGCTCCTGACTGATTTCAATCATTTTCTGGAGAGACCATGCACAACGTCCACGCGACCATACAGCCTCTGCTGCGCGTCCCCGGCGCACCGCCCCCCATCACCGAGCAAGAACTGCAGCGCCTGCGCAAACAGGCGTGGGCAGAGGTGGCGGCAATCGAGGCCAGTGACAACCACTACCACCGTGCGCTGCAGGACCAGCAGCAACACCTGCATAGCCTGGGGATGCTGTCGTGAGCCGAGTCGTCTGCCAATTCTCCTGCGGCGCGGCTTCTGCCGTCGCTACAAAGCTCACGCTGTCCAAGTTCGGTGCAACGCACGATGTCCAGATCATCAATGCGTTTGTGAAGGAAGAGCACCCGGACAACCGGCGCTTCTTGCTTGACTGTGAAAAGTGGTTTGACCGACCGATCACTGTGCTGCGCGATGAGCGCTACGGGGCGTCAGTCATTGAGGTGTTCCGCCGCGAGCGCTTCATGAAGTCCCGGTTCGGCGCGCCCTGCACAGCGAAGCTCAAGCGCAAGCTGCTAGACCAGTGGCGCCAGCCCGGCGACGTGATGGTGTTCGGCTACACAGCGGAAGAAGAAGACCGCTACGAAGACTTCAAAGACCGCAACCCAGATAAGCAAGTGCTGGCGCCTTTGATTGAGCGCGGCCTGGGCAAAAAAGATTGCCTCGCCATGCTTGAGCGTGCTGGGATTGAGCTTCCCGCGATGTACCGATTGGGCTACAGCAATGCCAACTGCATCGGATGTATCAAAGGTGGCGAGGGCTATTTCAGGGCAATCCAGCAGGACTTCCCGGAAGAGTTTGAAAGGCTATGCCAAGTGCAAGAAGCAATCGGACCAGGCGCCTACCTGTTCCGAAACCGCTCAACTGGCGAACGCTACAGCCTGCGTGACATACCGCCAGGCAAGGAGCGCCGCGATTTATCCCCCCCAGCCTGCGGCCTGCAGTGCGAAATAGCAGAACAGGAATACAGCGCATGAGCGAACTTCTCAACCGAATCCGCACCGCCCAGCGACAAGCCGGTGAAGACGTGGTGATGCAGCACCTGCAGCGCATAGGTCTTGCCGACGAGTGCCAGACCCGTGCAGAACGCGATGCTCCGGTGGCCCTAGCTGCATCCATCGCAGCCCAGGCCCAAACCCGAGAGCTGAACGCCCTGCGCAGCGAGCGCGACACGCTGCTCAACGCCCTACGACAGATCGCCTTGACCGAGGCCTGCAGCAACTCGGACCCCGAGGTGATGGGCAAGGCCCTGGATAACTGCGTGGCAATCGCCCAGGGCGCGTTGCGCTCATGCCAGCAGCGTGTGCGGTGCACCGCCCCCCCCGAGGCGTCGGCCATTGGCGCCACGCTGGACCCCGAATCTATCGAGCAAGGAGACCCCTCATGAAAGACGCCGTTTGGCTTATCGCCGCCGTGCTCGCCCTTGGGCTGGGCGCAATCGCCGGGCACGAATCCGAGGCCGCTGCAGAGCCCTCCGAGATTGAGCAGGCTCAGCACTCGCGGGACTTCGCCGCGCGCCATGTCTGCAAGGGCCAGCCCTTCGAGTGGGAGGGCGACGTTCTGATCTGCCACCGGGAGCGGCCGTGAGGCGCGCACGCAGGCTCCAACGCGCAGCACTGCGCGCAATCAACTTCACCTTCATTGCCCTGGCAACCGCCGCCGCTACAGGCCTTTGCTCCGGGCTCATTCAACCGTTCTTCACGCCATGAATCAACAAATCATTGAAGCGGCGCCGCAAGCTGGCGCCGCCGAAGTAATCACCTCCAAGACCGCCCTTGCCACCCTTGAGAAAGCCGCTCTTGCCGAGCTGAGCGTAGTAGACGCAGGCATTGCGGCGCTGCGCAGAAAGTACCGCAACAAGACCTACGACGTGGCCACCGCCGAAGGCATGGATGCCGCACGCAAGGCACGCATGGACATCCGGGATCGCCGTTTCAAGGTGCCTCACATCGTCAAAGAGCAAAAGGCTGCCATCAAGAAGGTGGCCGAAAAAGTGGACAGCGAAGGAGAGCGCATCGTGGCCGCGCTGCTGGAGCTGGAAACCCCAATCCATGACCAGATCAAGGGTGAAGAAGACCGCAAGGCCGCGATCAAGGCGCAAAAAGAGCGCGAGGAAGCCGAAGCTGCGGCGCGCGTAGAGACGGCCATCGCGGACATCCTTGCAAAGCCTGCAGATGTTGCAGGCAAGTCGTCTGAGCACATTGCACTGGCCATCGAAGCGCTTGATGCTGTGCCTGTGTCGCTGGAACTCTATGGCGACGCAGCAGGCCGTGTTGATTCTGTCAAGGCCGCCACGCTGGAGCGTCTGGACGGAATGCTCCAGGCCGCCCAGGCACACGAGAAAGAGCAGCAGGAGCTGGCGGCACAGCGCGCCGCACTGGATGCAGAACGCCAGCGTCAGGAAGAAGCCGCACGCACGCAGCGTGAGCAGATGGAACAGCAGCAGCGCGAACACGACGCACGCATGGCAGAGCAGCGTGCCGCACTGGAGAAGATGCAGCGCGAAACCCAGGCCCAGGCCGACGAGATTGCGCGCAAGGCTGCCGAGCAACGCGAGCAGGCAGAGCGCATCGAGCGCGAACGCCAGCAGCGTGCCAAAGACATTCAGCGCCGCATCGACGCTATCCGCTCATCCCCCGAAACGCATGCTGATAGCAGCGCTGCCGCCATTGCGACGGCACTCCAGGCGCTGGACGGCATGTTGATCGTCGGGGACTACTTTGATGACCGCACAGCCGAGGCGCAAGCAGCGCGCAGCACATCACGACAAGCACTGACCGTCATGCACGCCAGCGCAACCGAGCGCGAGCGCATCCAGTCCGAGCAGGCCGCCGCTGAGCGCCGCATCAAAGAAGAGCAGGAAGCCGCCGCCCGCCGCAAAGCCGATGAGCTGGCCGCCCAGGCTGCAGCCCTCGACGCAAAGCGCAAGGTGGCAGAGCAACTGTTCGACGCCGTCACCGGCCTGCTGGGCTGCGAAGAACTTGCGGGCGAAGTGTCCGAAAGCACCCGTGGGCTGATCAAAAACGCCCACGACGTTATCGCACAAGCAACCACCACAACCACCGCTTAAGACAATGAACGAAAACACGACAACACAGGCAGGCCCAATGGCTTCGGCCATTTTGGCCATGCAAGCCGGGCTCAACATCAGCGAAGTCAAAGCACTGCAGATCGAGCAGAGCGCGTGGGAAAAAGACGAGGCCCGCAAAGCGTTTGTGGCCGACATGGCTGCGTTCAAGGTGAACCCGCCAGAAATCCTCAAGGACAAGACCGCATTCAAACCAGATGGCGACGGCGGGTTTGAGTCCTACGACTACGCAACCATTGGCAACGTGTGCGAGCAGATCATCAAGGCCGCTGCCGCGCACGGGTTTTCACACCGCTGGGTTCCAAGCCGCAGCCCTGTAGACGGCAACATCGAAATATCTTGCGAGCTGGCGCATCGTGGCGGGCACATCGAAACAACCCGACTCGACGCCCCAGCAGAGCGTGACCCAAGCCTGACAGTGGCGCAGTCCGAGCAATCGGTACGCACATTTCTGCAGCGCTACTCGCTGCTTATGGCCTTCGGGTTCGCCCCCAAAGACAGTCCAGACGACGATGGCCGTGGCGGCGCCGACATGCCCAAGCCCGCTGATGATTCCGTTGTTCAGGGCTGGTGCATCTACGCCAGGGATGCGAAGACCCCGGAAGCGCTGGCCGAGGTGCGAAAGCAGGCCGCAACTGCGTTCAGCGATGCGGGCGACGTGCGCGGGTGGAATACGGTCAAGTTGGCGCTTGATGCGCGCCTGCAGGAGCTTGGGGGCGCACCATGACACGCTTCACCATCAGCCACCATGCCCAGGGCTCACCCGAGTGGTTCAAGGAGCGTATGGGGCTTGTGACCGGCTCCGAAGTCTCCGCGCTCTATGCCAAGGCAAAGTCGGATCGCGGCGACTCCAAGACGCGCGCAGGCTACATGCGCCGCATCGTTCTGGAGCGCCTGGGGGTGCCGTCCAAGGACAACTCTTTTCGCTCCCCGTCGATGGCCTGGGGCAATGCCACCGAACCCCGCGCCCGCCTGGCTTTCGAGGCCCGCACGGGCTACGTGGTCCGCGAGGCTGGGTTCTGCAAGCTCAATCGGCTGGCGGCAGGGTGCAGCGTAGATGCCTTTATCCACGGCGACGAAATCAGCGCGCGCCGCCTTGGGGTGCTTGAACTCAAGTGCCCCGACAGCAAAACCCACCTGCTGTACCTCGAAGACCGCACGGTGCCGACCATCTACGTGCCGCAGATCACGCACAACTTGTGGGTGACAGGCGCGCAGTTCGCCAAGTTCGTTTCCTTCGACCCGCGATTCCCGCCTGACATGCGCCTGCTGATCGTGCACGTAGAGCGCGACGACGCGGCCATTCGGGAGCACGAAACCCTGGTGCGTCAGTTCCTCATGGAAACCGATGCACATGAAAAACAAATGCGGCTGTGCGCCGCCTGAAAGACCCTATGTCATCAAACCGCCAACTGCTGGAGGCCGGTACAGCCAAGCGCGCCGACCTTGTAAAGGTTCTGCTCGAAGAGCTTCACCTTGAACCTGACTTCAATGCGCCGGAAAGCGCAGAGGAATTTGACTCGCGCGTTGAGGGGATCGTGGCCCACCTCGCTGGTGGGGGCACGCTGCCACCGCTTGAGGTGCGCGACCGCGCCGAAGGGGGCAAATTTGTTGTCGATGGGCACGCACGGCGCGAAGCCTATGCCAGGGCTGTGGCTCGTGGCGTTCCGGTGCATGACCCAAAGGATGGCCGTGTCTACGTGCTGACCATACCCTTTGTTGGCAATGACGCTGACCGCCACCTGCGGATCATCACGTCCGCAGAAGGCCGCACCCTGAGCCCGTTGCAAACCGCCACGATCCTCAAGCGGTTGCGCGCCTTCGGCTGGGGGCTGGATGACATCGCCAAGCGCATCAATCGCACCCCTGAGCGCGTGCGCCAGCTTCTGGAGCTGGGCGATGCGAACAGCGACGTGCAGGCCATGGTGAAGTCGGGCGAAGTCTCCGCCACCGTGGCCACCGCTGCAGCGCGCAAGCACGGCGAGCAGGCCGGTGCAGTCCTGGCCGAGCAACTGGCCGAGGTCAAGGCACAGGGCGGAAAGAAGCTCACGCCCAGCAAAGCCGGACCCAAGAAGCCCAAGGCATCAGACATCGCAGAAGAGCGCGAGCGCCTGGACTGGCTCATCGACCAGCGCGCCATGGTGGCGCGCGGCAAGAAAGATGACCTCGTGGGCGATGAATCCACCACCGGCTACTGGGTCTTCTGGCCCGATGACGGCAAGGTGCAGCCCGGTCTTTTCCAAGATCCTCGCGCCGCAATCGACGCGGCCAAAAAGAAGGAGCCAGAGCATGTTTAAGAACCTCATCGTCTATCGCATTGCCTCCGGGTGGTCCATGGACATTACCCATGTGGAAGAAGCCCTTGCAAAGACACCCTTCTTGGAGTGCGGTGCCACGCAGGCGAAGTCATCTGGGTGGGTTCCGCCGCGAGGCGAAGAAAACGGCGCGCTCGCGGAATCGGTTGGCGGCCAGTGGGTGCTGCGCCTCATGACAGAAACCAAGTCGGTTCCTGGCAGCGTCCTGGCGCGCCGGGTGAAGGAAAAGGCCGACCGCATCGAGAAGGAAACTGGCCGCAAGCCCGGCAAAAAAGAGAGCAAGGAACTCAAGGATGAGGCCATGCTTGACCTGTTGCCTATGGCGTTCGCCAAGCAGGCGAGCACCTGGGTGTGGGTTGACCCACGCTCGCTTACGCTGGTGCTGGACACGTCCAGCCAGGGCCGGGCCGATGAGGTTGTGAGCTTGTTGGTCGAGGCCCTGCAAGGCTTGTCTGTTTCTCTCATCAACACGCAGACCAGCCCACAAGCCGCGATGGCCCACTGGCTCAAGGAGCAGGAGCCGCCCGTTGGTTTCACCGTTGATCGCGAATGCGAGCTGAAAAGCGCGGGCGAATCCAAGGCTGTCGTGAAGTACGGGCGACATCCGCTGGACATAGCCGAGGTGCAGGCCCACATCGACGCGGGCAAGCTGCCCACTCGTCTGGCAATGACCTGGGATGACCGTGTTTCGTTCATGCTGACCGAAGGCATGCAGATCAAGAAGCTGGAGTTTCTGGACACCGTGTTCGATGGCAAGGCCGACGATGGAGGTTTTGACACCGACGTGGCCATTGCCACAGGCGAACTGTGCCGACTCTTGCCCGATCTGTACGCAGCACTGGGTGACGAGGTAGTCCCAGAAATTCAGTCAGCCACCTCTTCACCTTCGGAATGACGCTGCAACCGTGGCGTTCTTATTCCGATGCCCAGAGTGTCGGACCAGGCGCCGCGACTATGGGCTTTTCACCCAGCACCTGACCGACAGCGGCCACGCACTGTGCCGATGCGGCGGGTATCACTACAGCCACCGACCCGGCTCCCCTTTCTGCCACCAGAACCCGTACAGCCCTGCCCTTGAGGCATCGCGCGCTGGGGTATGCGATGAGGAAGTGGAAGCCATTGCGTCTCAGATCGCACTCGAAATTGCGGTCACGCACCCTGAGCGAAAGCCCAGGCCCACGGACCCGGTGAAGCGCTCACCGGCTACCCACCACCCCACCACAAGCCCGCCACCGTTGCGGGCTTAATTTTTGGCCGTCACATGAACATCGCACTTTTCTACGACACGGAAACCACGGGCCTCCCACTCTACGACCAGCCAAGCGACGATCCACGACAACCACACATCGTGCAGCTTGGCGCCATCCTCGTGGACCTGGATGCTCGCAAGGAAATCGCCTGCCTTGACCTGATCGTGAAGCCCGAGGGCTGGGAGATTCCAGCAGACACCACCCAGGTGCATGGCATCACCACCGAGCACGCCCGTGATGTCGGTGTCCCCGAGTCATTGGCTGTGGACATGCTCCTTGCGCTGTGCGGCCAGCGCAAAAGAATCGGGCACAACGAGCCATTTGACGCACGCCTTTTGCGCATCGCCCTCAAGCGCTTTGCCGACCCCCGCAACATCAGCGCAGCGACTCTGCCATCCGACATCTGGAAGGCTGGCGCCAGCGAATGCACCCAACGCATTTGCACCCCACTGCTGACCACCCATCGCAAGGCCCAGGGCCTCAAAGGCAAAACGTGCAGCCTCGCAGAGGCGCACGAATTGCTGCTGGGCAAACCCATTGAGGGCGCGCACAGCGCTATCGCTGACGCTCGCAGTTGCATGAGCGTGTACTTCGCCATTCAAGACCAAGCCGCCAAGGAGCAGCGCGCATGAACCCAGCAAATGCCCTATCCCAGTTGAGCCCAGGCATGGCTGAGTGCCATGCCCGCCTGATGGCCGTTGCCAAGCACGGCACGCCAGAAGCATTTTCTGCAACCCTTGCAGGCGTCCTGCAGCGCGCAGAGCTGTCCATCAGCAATGCCTATGACGCTGGCGCCCAGTCGATCCAGGTTGATGCGGCGGCAGCACCTGATGCCGCGAACGAAATCACCAAAGCGTTTCGCGAGTACCTGACCGTGCACCCTGGCATCAAGCTTGGAGGGCATGAGGCCGACACCGTTGCGCGCGAACTGGCGCTCATCGCGCAGCCAGACGCGCAGCCAGCCGAGCGCATGCCATCGTGGATGCAGTACGACAAGCGGTACGACATTCTGACCATACACGGCAAGCGCTACTCCGCTTCAATGTTTGGGGATGATGGTTTTATCGCACCAGCTGGCACGCTGCTGCGCGTGGAAGCTGGCGATCCGGATTGCGTCACCCTTCACAAGATCACAGCAGTGCAGCCAGTGGCTCAGGATGGGGCCTTGGGATTGCTCAAGTTCAACGATGACATGGGCGCATCCATCACCGGGCTACCGGCGATGACCATCAAGCCTGGAGACGAGTTCTTGATCTTCCCCAAGTCCCCCGCGCAGCCATCCAGCGATGGCACGGCGGACCAATGGAGCAAATCGGAGATTGATGCGGCTATCAAGGTGAACGCGCCGCCATGCATTGAAGCCGTCATAAATCCCGATGTCGCAGCCACGGCGCTGCGCGCATACATCAAGGATTGCGAGGCCCACGCCATCGTGCCGGACGTTGGCGGAGCATGGCACGCAGCATTCCTGGCTGGCGCAGCATCCCGTGGGAAAGCGCCAGCCGTTGAGAATGATCTGTGGCGGAAAAGGCTCCTGACCGAAGACATAGCTTGGTTGGAAATGTTCGTACCCAACACCAAGGAGCGCTCGCACATCATCACAGTATTGCGTGGCGTCAGAGATGGGCAAGCATCAGCCGGGGCGGTGCCGGATGAGCAACTGATTGCCGAGTACGGCATAAAAGCCAGCCGGATGATGGCCCGCGATCTGACGCGGTTTGATGCGGCCTGTGAGGTCGATAAGTACCTCAGAGAGCAGGGCGCACCGGGCTACTACAGACACCGCATGAGCATAATTCTGTTCGGCAATGTGGAAGGCACGGAGGCATCAAGAGCGCCTGAGAATTCAGAGCCATCCACCACGGCACAGGCGGCACCATCCGCCCCGTTCAACGCTGAGACGCAGGACCAAATCGCAGCAGTGATGCTGCAGCATGGCACCGAGGCTCAACAGCGCGCCGCGCTCGCCTATGCCAGCGGGACGGCACCAGCCGCTGGCGCAGTTGCGGGGCCGAGCAGTGCCGACGAGCTTGCGCGCGACCTGAAGAAGGCCATCGAAACCGCGACAGAACTGCGCGAGCAGCTGACGCTGATGGAGGAACACGCGCGCGGGGGGGTGTGGCGCTGGCAGGCCGATGGCACCGATGACTTGGCGACGATGGGTAACCGCATGGGCGTGTTGATCTACGCATCGGACCTGCGCAACCTGATCGCCGCCGCGCCCACCCCAGCCGCCCAGCAGGGGGATGCACGCCTTGGTGCTATTGAGCAGGCCATCCGCGACTACCACTACGCACTGGACACGAGGCAGCATGGCGGAGTGGCACAGGACCGCGCCATCATTTCGATCTGCACCACCCTGGAAATGCACTGGGAGCAAGGCAAAGAAGCAAACCGCCGCGCAACCTTGGCACAGAAGGAGGGCAACACCCATGGCAACTGAACCGACGAATCCAGAGCTGGCCGAGGTCTACAAAGCCGCAAACGGCGAAGACATTGGCAAGGCCCAGCCACTGACAACCGCCCGCATCTTCAACGCAATGCGTGCCGCTGTGGCGCGCTGGGGCCAGCCATCCGAGGCGACAGCGCCGGTTGCGCCGGACTTCTACACAGCCTGCGCATTGAATGAGGACAGAGGTGAAGGGCGGTGGATCGCCATTCCTGGCTACAGCGACGTGACAGAGCACGGCGTGAAGAACCGCGTTCTCGAAGTTGCGCGCAAGGAAGGTTACAAGGGAACCGCCACCGGTCGCCTGATGGAGTTGGGCTGGGAGATTCGCCAGGTCTATCTTTCTGCCCCACCCCCACAAGACGCCCGAAAGGTTTTCCTGGTGGCCACCGGTGAGGAGCACGAAGGCGAGGCAACTTACACGCGCTACGACGATGCGCCACCACCTCTGTGCGACTCGGAATGCCTCTACACCGCTGCGCCCACCCCACGCGCAGCCCGCAAGCAAGAAGGGGCTTGAACATGAACCTCAGTCAACGCATCAAAAATCAATTCGCAAAACTCATGGGCAAGAAGACCATCCGAATCAGCTTCGGCGACAACAAGCGCAGCATTACCGATGCCAACGGCAGGGTGTGGGTGTTCACGGTCCGTGATGATGGCAACGACACCATCAGCGCCAAAATCGCAGGAGTGCAGCCAACCGAGGAAGAGGCCAAGCCGTTCTTGGTCGCCGTCAAGCTCTGGATCATTCAGGGTTGCGTGGTGGACGCCAACGGCAAATGTCAGTGGGTGGCGCCATGACAGCGCAAACCTCTGGCCCAGGCGCCGCGCCTGATGTATTCCTTCGGGAAAAAAAGGTTCTTGAACAGTACGCCCCCGTGCATCGCGTGACGTGGTGGCGATGGATCAAAGCGGGAATAGCACCTCCAGCAGTATCCCTTGGCCCTCGCGTCATGGCTTGGCGGCAGTCTGATCTGGAGCGCTGGCAGCGCGGCGAATGGACAAAAGATGATCCGCCCAATCCTGCATGAGTGGTCGGCGGCGTTCCAGCGCGTCCTTGCGCCGGTATGCCGCCTCCACTTTGTTCCCAACCGTGTGCGCAAGCGCGGCCTCCACAATGTCCCGCTGGTATTCAGTGTGGTCCCCCGCCCAGTCGCGGAAGGTGGACCGGAATCCATGCGGGACATACACCAGACCACGCTTGCGCATCAGCACGGTCATAGCCATATCTGACAGCAGCTCGCCCTTCGCAGATGGGAACAGCAGCTCGTTGTCTTTGAACTTTGGCACCACGGACAGCAGGTGCAATGCCTGCGTGCTCAGGGGAACCCTGTGCTCTACCCCACCCTTCATTCGGTCGGCGGGAATTGTCCAAACACCTTCCTCCAAATCAAACTCAGACCATCTGGCGCCGCGCACCTCGCCCGAGCGTGTAGCTGTCAGCACCAGCAGGCGTAGCGCCAGGGCGGCGGTGCCCTTCACGCCCGCCAGCACATTCATGAAGGCAGGCGCCTCATCAATCGGCATCGCCGGGTGGTGCTCCGTCTTTTTGATCTTCTCTGGTTCTGGCAGCACCTTGTCCAGCAGCCCCTTCCAGCGCGCCGGGTTGTCGGTATCCCGCCAGCCCTGCACCGCAGCGTAGGCCAACACAGACTCCACGCGGCCGCGCACGCGGGTGGCTGTCTCAGTCTTGGCAGACCAAATCGGCCGCAGCACATCCAGCACATTCGCCATGGCCACATCCGCAACGTCCATATCCCCGATGAATGGATACACGTAGGTTTCAAGCGTGCTTGACCACTGGGCTTTGTGCTTTTCGTTCTTCCAGCCTTCTTTCTTTCCGGCGATAAATTCGGCTGCAACTTTGCGGAATGGATGTGGTGTCTTCGGCTTTGGTGGCGCCTCCTTGGCTGGGGGCATGGGATTCACCCCTTGGCGTACCATCTTGCGCTTGTCACGCGCTTCGTCACGCGCCTGAGAAAGTGAGACATCCTCATACCGGCCAAGGCCGATATCTCGGCGCTTGTCCCCGACTATGATCCGGCAGACCCAGAGCCTGCTACCGGCATCGGTGATCCGTAAATGCAGGCCCTCAGCACCTCCAACAGGGTAGCGTCCTGGGGTGCGCAGCTTGGCTACGGCTGCGGCTGTAAGTTCTTTGGCTCGTTTTGGCATGACGAATCCTATCCCATGCCCACAACCTGCCCACATACGCGCTGCAACTTTGTGGAATCGCATGCAGCAGCACGCAACAAGAAAATTCCAATATTCCCATCAAAATCAACAACTTAGCAACTGCATGCACTTATATGCAGCACTAAGTCTGCGGACGCCCTCTCCGCCAAAAATCAAAAAGCGTCCTTCGGGGCGCTTTTTTCGTTTCGGCCTCTCAAGTGACACGGAGCGCTTTCAGCGCCTCCTTCCCGCCTCGCGAAATGCCGGGAGCGGTGG
>NZ_JBKBXG010000025.1:0-59807 GCF_046314175.1 Acidovorax sp.
GCTGCACCTGCGCGATGCGCTGGGCACACATATGCACCTGCACGAAGGGGCGGATTGCTTCATCCTGTCGCCGCTGGAACCGTCGGTGGCGCGCGCCACCGCGCGCTATGTGACCACCACACGTCAGCGCATCGACCGGCTGCTGGCGGGCATGGCGCATTTCCCTGTGGCAGAAAAAAGCATCCTGCTGGTGCTGGAAGATGAGGACACCTACTACCACTACGTGGCGCAGTTCTATGGCGAGGACGGCGAGTTTGCACGCAGCGGCGGCATGTTTATCCATTTTGGGTGCCCGCATTTTGTGGTCGTGGCAGCCGACCTGGCCGCCATCGAGCCGGTGATTGCCCACGAGATGACGCACAACGCGCTGGCCCACCTGCACCTGCCGACCTGGCTGGATGAGGGCTTGGCCGTGAACACCGAGCGCCGCCTGAAGGGCGCGCCACCGGCGCAGCACACCGCTGCGCAGTTGCACTATCTGCACCAGCGCTTCTGGACGCCCGAGCGCATGCAGGAGTTCTGGGCGGGCACGTCGTTTCAGCGCACCGATGACGGCAATCTGCTGTCGTACGAGCTGGCGCGCATTCTGGTGGACCACATGGCGCGGGACTGGGCTGCGTTCACTGCGTTTGTGACGTCCGCCCAGCGCAGCGATGCCGGGGCGAAGGCGGCGGCCGACGTGCTGGCGGTGGACCTGGGGCGCAGTGTGGGCGCGTTGCTCGACATCGACGACAACCATGGGTGGGCGCCAGACCCGGCGCGCTGGGGCAGGGCTGCCGCCTGAGGCATCAGAAGTGGGGGCTACTCGAGCCCACCAGCCAACTTGATGTTTTTGGCGTATAGCGCTTATCCATAAATAGCTGGTAGCTATTAAATAAGTAGCGATTCGACGCCTGGACCGTGCTGGGGCAGGCCGCCGCTCAGGCAAGCCACGATTGCAAAAACGTTAGTGACAGCCCCGCTATCGCGCACATGCCCAGCAGGGTCATTACACCGGTCTTGAAACGAAACAGCCCCACCAGCGCCAAGGCAGCAATCACGGCTGATACGGCATCAAACGCCCCTCCAAAGCCTTGCGGCCACAGCAGGTGGTAGGCAAAAAACAGCGCTAGGTTCAGGATCACGCCCACCACGGCAGCGGTGATGGCCGACAGCGGCGCGGTGAACCCAAGCTTGCCGTGGGTGGCCTCCACCGCCGGACCGCCGGCCAGGATGAAGATGAAGGAGGGCAGAAAGGTCACAAACGTCACGACCGTAGCGGCGGCGGCGGCACCGGCAAACAACGCATCCGGCCCCCACACCTGCTGCAGCCATCCGCCCACAAAGCCGACGAAGGCCACCACCATGATCAGCGGACCGGGCGTGGTCTCGCCCAGCGCCAGCCCATCGATCATCTGGGGGCCGCTGAGCCACTGGTACTGATCTACTGCGCCTTGGTACACATAGGGCAGCACCGCATAGGCGCCGCCAAAGGTGACCAGCGCTGCCTTGGTGAAGAACCAGCCCATCTGCGTGAGCGTGCCCTGCCAGCCTTGCGTGGCCACGAGCACGGCCATGGCCGCCAGCCATAGCGCCAGCCCAGCGGCCAGCACCTTGGTCAGGTGGCTGCGTGAGAAGCGGGCGTGGGCCGGCGTAGGTGTGTCGTCGTCTATCAAAGCCAGGCCGTAGCCTTGGTGGCCGTTGGCATGGCCGCCGCCCAGGACAAACACGGCGGGCCAGCGCTGTGAACCAAAGTAACCGATGAGCCCGGCGGCCAGCACAATGGCCGGGAAGGGCGTGTTGAGCCCAAAGATGGCCACAAACGATGCCGCGGCAATGCCCCACATCCAGCCGTTCTTGAGGGCCCGCGTGCCAATGCGGTGCGCAGCGTGCAGCACCAGCGCCGTCACGGCGGGCTTGATGCCGTAGAAGATGCCCGCCACCACCGGCACGTCGCCAAAACGCAGGTACACCCACGACAGCGCGATCAGGATGAACAGTGAGGGCAGCACAAACAGCGCCCCGGCCACGATGCCGCCCCAGGTGCGGTGCATGAGCCAGCCGATGTAGGTGGCCAGCTGCTGGGCCTCGGGGCCGGGCAGCATCATGCAGTAGTTGAGGGCGTGCAGAAACCGCTTTTCGCTGATCCAGCGGCGGCGCTCTACCAGCTCGGCATGCATGATCGCAATCTGGCCCGCAGGGCCGCCAAAGCTGATGAAACCGAGCTTGAGCCAGAAGAGAAAGGCCTCGCCAAAACTCACGGGGGCCGGGCGTTCCTGAACGGGGATGATGTCTGCTGGGCGTTCGGGCGTCATGGTTTTTTTTGGGGGGGGGTGCCCGGGCAGGCGTGGAGGCAAATCTACGGCAAGGAAAAAGAGCAGAGGCATGCATCGCATCCAGCCCCCTGCATGTTGGCCGCATGCGGTCATATAGATGCATACACAACGGACCTCGAAGTCTATGCTGCGGGCCATGACGAAGAGGTTGCAGCCTGGACGTTTTCAACGGGGCATCTTGCGGTGGCAGCGCCGGGCAGGGCATGTCCAGATGCGCGGGGCGAAGGTGGCTTGTTCTGCTCCCACCATCGCCACGTCAGCTTCCCGCAAGCCCGTTATGAATAATTATGAATTCAAAACCTGCTGTCTTGGCAGGCAGAGAGATGCCGAGGAGACACCCACCATGACCGCATACGCTGATTTCTACCGCCAGTCCATCGACCAGCCCGACGCCTTTTGGGCCGAGCAGGCCCAGTTGATCGAGTGGAAGACCCCGCCTCAGCAGGTCTGCGACTACAGCAACCCACCGTTTGCCAAGTGGTTTGTGGGCGGCACCACCAACCTGTGCCACAACGCGGTAGACCGGCACCTGGCCACGCGCGCCAGCCAGCCAGCGCTGGTGGCCATCTCTACCGAAACGGAGACTGAGCGCAGCTACAGCTTTGCCGAGCTGCACGCCGAGGTGCAGCGCATGGCGGCCGTGTTGCAGGGCCTGGGCGTGAAGAAGGGCGACCGCGTGCTCATCTACATGCCCATGATTGCCGAAGCCGCCTTTGCTATGCTGGCCTGCGTGCGCATTGGTGCGCTGCATTCGGTGGTGTTTGGCGGCTTCGCATCGGGCTCGCTGGCCTCGCGCATTGAAGACGCCGAACCCGTGGCCGTGGTCAGCGCTGATGCCGGGTCGCGCGGCGGCAAGGTGGTGCCCTACAAGCCGCTGCTGGACGAAGCCATTGCGCTCTCCAAACACAAGCCCTCTGCCGTGCTGATGATCAACCGGGGCCTTGCGCCCATGCACCTGCAGCCGGGCCGCGACCACGACTGGACAGCCCTGCGCGAGCAGCATCTGAACACCGTGGTGCCCTGCGAATGGGTCGAATCCACCCACCCCAGCTACACGCTTTACACCAGCGGCACTACTGGCAAGCCCAAGGGCGTGCAGCGCGACACGGGCGGCTACACGGTGGCGCTGGCCGCCAGCATGAAACACATCTTTGATGCGAAACCTGGCGACACCTACTTTGCGACCAGCGACATCGGCTGGGTGGTGGGGCACAGCTACATTGTCTACGGCCCGCTGATTGCGGGCATGACCACCATCATGTACGAGGGCCTGCCCACGCGGCCTGATGCGGGCGTATGGTGGAGCATTGTCGAAAAGTACCAGGTGACCCACATGTTCTCGGCCCCCACGGCGGTGCGGGTGCTCAAGAAGCAGGACGCGAGCTGGCTCAAGAAATACAACGTCAACACGCTCAAGGCCCTGTGGCTGGCGGGTGAACCGCTGGACGAGCCCACGGCCCAGTGGATCAGCGACGCGCTGCAGGTGCCCATCATCGATAACTACTGGCAGACCGAAACCGGCTGGCCCATCCTGACGCTGGCCAATGGTGTGGAGCAGCAGACCACACGCTTTGGCAGCCCCGGCAAGGCCATGTACGGCTACCACGTCAAGCTGATCGACGAAAGCAACGGCGAAGAGCTGACCGGTGCCAACCAGAAGGGCGTGGTCGCCATCGAAGGCCCGCTGCCCCCCGGCTGCATGCAGACCGTGTGGCGCGACGACGCGCGCTTTGTGAACACCTACTGGAAGAGCATCCCCGGCCGCCTGATCTACAGCACTTTTGACTGGGGTATCCGCGATGCGGACGGCTATCACTTCATCCTGGGCCGCACTGACGACGTGATCAACGTGGCAGGCCACCGCCTGGGCACGCGCGAGATCGAGGAGAGCATTGCCTCGCACCCCAACATCGCCGAAGTGGCCGTGGTGGGCGTGGCCGATAGCCTCAAGGGCCAGGTAGCCATGGCCTTTGCCGTGGCGCGCGATGCCTCGGGCCTGACGGACGATGCTGCGCGCCTCAAACTCGAAGGCGAAGTGATGAAGCAGGTGGACAACCAGCTTGGCGCCGTGGCCCGGCCGTCACGCGTCTACTTCGTCACCGTGCTGCCCAAGACCCGCAGCGGCAAACTGCTGCGCCGTGCGCTGCAGGCCGTGGCCGAGCGGCGCGATCCGGGCGACTTGACGACGATGGAAGACCCGGCGGCGTTGCAGCAGGTGAAGGATCTGGTGGGCTGATCGGCTGATCGGCTGCGCTGCCCGCCTTTGTCGAAGTGGGGGCGGCTCGCCGCCCCGAGCGGACCTTACCCGGACAGCTTGGCGGCGCCCATACTGCGCCGGCCCCACAGCGACACGCAGATGTGCACACCCACGCCCAATGCGACCAGCACTGCGCTGCCCAGCCCCCATACCGTCCAGGTCACGACAGTGACGCCCGAAGCCACAGAGGGGGCAGCCTGAAATAGGCCGGCCAGCATGGTCCACGTTTCTGTCAGGCCCACGATCAGTGCCTGAATGGCCTCGACCGGCAAAAACTGCATCAGCCACGCAGGCACGGGAACGGATGAAAGATCTGCCGCTGGGCCGGTGAGCAACGGAGCCTTGGTCACGGCCCAGACCACCACCCCATGAAACGCCCAGGCGGCCAGCGACCACAGCCCGAGCAGCACGGTGACGAGTGTCCAGTTGGCGATGTAAAGCATGTGTTGTTCCTCTTCTTCGAAATAGATCAGATAGTCCAATAGTCAGACTGCGGGTGCGAGAACCCGTAGTCTGGCGAGGGAATGGCGCTGGATAAACCAACCCTGCCCGCAACTAAGATGCGGTTTTCCCGAAGCTGATTCCACATGTTGAATTACCGCCACCTCTACTACTTTTGGGTTGTCATCAAGGAGGGCGGGTTTGCGCGGGCCGCCGAACGCCTGGACATGGCGGTGCAGACCATCAGTGCCCAAGTGCGCGAGCTGGAAAAGCAGCTGGGGCACCAGTTGCTCAAGCCGGCGGGCAGGGGGGTTGCGCCCACGCCAGCTGGGCACGCTGCATTCAAACGTGCCGAGGAAATTTTCACCCTTGGCCAGTCGCTTCCGGACGAGGTCCGCGAGGCCGCCACCGGCCGGGTGGCGCAGTTGTCGGTCGGGCTGTCCGACGGGATCTCGAAGCTGGCCGCGCACGCGCTGCTGGCCCCGGTGCTCGAAACGCCCGATCTGCGGCTGGTGTGTCACGAAGGCGAATTCGAACAACTGCTTGCCGAACTGGCCCTGCACCAGCTCGATATCGTGCTGGCCGGGCAGCCGGCACCGCGCAACCCCAACCTGCGGCTGACCAGTGAGCGGCTGGTGGACTCTGGCGTGCACTGGTACGGACCGGCCAAGCTGGTGGGCAAAGCCCAGCGCGAGGGGTTTCCGCATTCATTGAGCAACCTGCCCGTGTTGTTGCCCACCGGTCACTCTGCACTGCGCATCGCGCTGGACCACTGGTTCGACACCAAGGGGATTCGTCCGCGAATCGTCGGCGAATTTGAAGACAGCGCACTGCTGGCGGTGTTTTCCGCGCGGGGCATGGGCGTTTTTCCGGTGAGTCAGCTCGGCGCTGGTGACGTAGGGCAGATGCGCGGCCTCAGGCTGCTGGGACAGTGCGAAGATGTGCGCGAGGAAATCCACGCCATCCGTTCGCGCCGCGGGCTCCACCACCCGCTGGTCAAGCAAATCATTGCTGCGAGCGAGCAGGCCTGAGAGGCGTTTGCTCCAGTTCAAGGCACTGTGACTGGCTCCGGTGACCAGTGGCGCCAGGCCGATGCCATCACCCGTTCTTCAGCCTCTGCCAGATGGTGGTCTGCCTGTGCGGCGGCAGCGGCAAGGTGCAGCACCTTGTGCTGCAAGGGTTCTGCACTGATGGCAGACATCATGGATGCCAACATCGTTTCATCCAGGTGCGCCGTCATGGAGCGGTTGTGGTGCGCGCCCATCAACAGGTCCTCACAGAGGTCGCGGACTACACGGGCGAATGCCCCGGGGTCCAGCCCGAGTTCCTTTTCCAGCTCCAGATACTGGAGCGTGTCGATCTCCGAGCGGCAAACGTTGCCGTCTGAGATCAGTACCAGAGCCACGATGCGGGCGCCGGCTTCGAGGCTGTTGTGGGGGTAGTTGCGCATGAAGTCCTCCTGTGCAGATGCGGAAGCCGTGGCGTGTACGGAGAGACGGCTAGTGTGGCGTTGCACGCTATCCGGCACTTAAAACCGCGTCTTTTCGGCCGGGGCTGCGTTGCAAATCCTCGCGATACCTACGGGTATCGCTGTGGTTTGCGCCTTGCCCAGACCAAAAATCCATCGGTTTTAAATGTGCCGTCAAGCGTGCAACACCACACTAGTCGTAGTTGCGATAGCGGTTGGTCGGGTGGCCGGCCCGCACCCGCCGTTCGGCCTTGATGGGGATCAGCACAGGCTGCCGTTCAGACCTGGCGGGCGCAGCCAGAAACCGACGGACTTCTTCCAGGATCTGGCGCAGTTTGTCCAGCAGCAAAGTGGTGCGTGTGGGGCGGATTTTCATGGCGGGCTCTTTCGACGGTTGTGTTGCAGACACCGCAATCTAGGGGGTTCATCGTTTCGTAAAAACCTGCTTTAGCCGCAGTTTCACGTAGATAAAACCGATGGGGTGCTTATTCAGTCCCACACGAGGTCTGGCTTCCAAAAAACCTGCTGGTTCCTGAAATGCACCCGCCATAGCCTTGAGGCTCTTTTCAACCAGGAGACATGTCATGCAAGTGCTTTTTAGAACACGTGATCCAGAAGGCTCCAACATGCGCGAACAGGTCGAGCGCCGGGTGCGGTTTGTGTTCCGCCGACTGGGCTGGCAGGTGCCCCGTGCCGAGGTGCAGCTGTCAGACCTTAACGGTCCGCGCGGTGGGCGCGACAAGCGTTGCCAACTTGCAGTCAAAACAGAAGGGCGTGGACTGGTGGTGGTTTCCTCGGTAGCTGGTGACTGGCGCACCGCGCTCGACGAGGCGCTAGCGCGGGCGGTCCGCACGGTATTTCGCAAGATCAAGCGAGCCTCGCCATCCAGGATGCCGCCCGCTGCCAGCCTGCAATGAGGTGCTGCAGGCTGCGGGCGCCGGAACTGGTTGCGATGTGTCGCGCCGCCGTTGGTGCGTAGGGCGATTCACACACGATGCGGCAAGGGCATTGGGCACTTGCCGCAAGCCACACTCATCATGATCTGGTGGGGCTGACGAAATGTTTTGTTTTGGGGCGAGTTGCAGCGCAGCGAGTAGGGCGGCTGCGTTGAGGTCGCAGACTTTGTTTGTCGCAGGCAGATGAGATATGAAAAAGATAGCTTAAAGTCCTTGCGGGAAAAGCGCAAACGTACTTTTCACTAGTGAGGCCGCGTACGCTGCCAGCCTGTCGGCGGCACCCAGCCGTCTGCCCACTCGATGAAATGTTCCGGCGGCATCGGCCGTGCAATGCAGTACCCCTGTGCCTGCATGCAACCCAGCTGTAGCAGCATCTGGCCTTGCTCTACCGTCTCCACCCCCTCCGCAATCACCCGGTAGCCAAACGAGCGGGCCAGGCCGATCACGCCCTGCACGATGGCCAGGTCGCCGGGGTCGCCCATCATGCCGTGCACAAAGCTCTGGTCGATCTTGAGCGTGTCCATCGGCAGGCGCCGCAAGTAGGTCAGCGATGAGTAGCCCGTGCCAAAGTCGTCCAGCGACACGCTGACGCCCAGGGCGCGCAGGTCGGTCAGGGTGCCGGCCACTGCGGTCAGGTCGTACAGGGCGGCGCTTTCGGTGATTTCGATCTCTATGAGGTGTGCGGGCACGCTGGGGTGGCGCGCCAGACACTGGGCCATCCACTCGGCAAAGCCAGCGTGCTGCAGATGCTGGGCGGCAATGTTGACGCTGAGGGGCATCGGCATGCTGCGGTGTTGCAGTTGCTCCAGGATGACCAGGGCGGCCTCGACGACCCATTCGCCAAAGGCGATCTCCAGCTCAGTGCCCTCCAGCAGCGGCAAAAAATCGCCCGGCGACACAATGCCGCGCTCAGGGTGTTGCCAGCGAGACAGCGCTTCTGCGCCCACCACCGTGCCACTGCGCATGTCCACCTTGGGCTGAAGGTACAGCACAAACTGCCTATCGGCCAGTGCATCGCGGATGAAGCGGCCCTGCTCGCGCAGCGTCTGCAGGGCGCGCTCCTGCGCCGCGTCGAACTGGTGAAATCGGTTGCGGCCGGCTTGTTTGGCCGCGTACATGGCCTGGTCAGCGTGGCGCAGCAGGGCGTCGGCGTCGGCGTCGTCCAGCGGAAACAAGGTGTGCCCGATGCTGGCGGTGACGACCACGCGCTCCGTGTCGAGCGTGTAGGGGGCCGAGATGCTTTCCATCACCCGGTGCAGCAGGGCTTCGCAGTCTTCAATCGACTCCAGTCCTGGCATCAGTATCACAAACTCGTCGCCACCCAGGCGGGCGACCGTGTCCAGCGGGCGCAGGGCGCGGGTCAGGCGCCCGGCCACCACCACCAGCAGGCGGTCGCCAGCGCCGTGACCCAGGCGGTCGTTCACGGGCTTGAAGCCGTCCAGGTCCAGGTAGGCCACGCCCAGAAACGTGCCCTTGATACGGGCCTGTGCCATGCTCTCTTGCAGTTTGCGGGCCAGCAGCACGCGGTTGGGCAGGCCGGTGAGGGCGTCGTACAGCGCCAGGCGCTGCAGCAGCACCTCTTGTTCACGCTGGGGGGTC
The DNA here is from genome assembly GCF_046314175.1 of Acidovorax sp. GTDB lineage: Bacteria > Pseudomonadota > Gammaproteobacteria > Burkholderiales > Burkholderiaceae_C > Acidovorax. The sequence goes on from NZ_JBKBXG010000025.1 coordinate 9,037, forward strand.
ACGTCGATGGCGACACCCAGCATGCGTTCGGGCTGGCCTGCGCTGTCGGTGCTGACGATTTTGCCCAGGTTGCGCACCCAGCGTACATCTTCGCTGGGTTGGTTCACTTTCCAGGTGGCGTCAAAAGGTGTGCCTGGGTGGGTACTGTGGCGGGCCAGCTCGGCACTGATGCGGTCCATGTCGTCGGGGGCGATGGCATGGGTCCACTGGGTGGTTGCGAGCGGGTCGTCTGAAGGCTCCAGCCCCCGCATGGCGCGCCAGCGGCTGTCGCCGGTGACGGTGCCTGTTCGCAGGTTCCAGTCCCACAGGCCCAGCGATGCGGCCGAAATGGTGAGCGAAAGCAATTCTTCGCGTTCGCGCACCCGCAATTCGTTGCGCTTGCGGTCCGTGATGTCGTGTACTGAAAACAGCCAGCAGGGCTCACCGTCGAACTCGGTGGCACGCATGGACTGCAGCACGGTGCGCGGCGGGCCACCGCGCACATTCAGCGTGATCTCGTAGCCGCTGAGGTGGCCACTGCTTTGCACCGCGTCGAGCATCCGTGCCCGGTCTTCGGCACTGAAGATGCCCAGTTCCACCGCCGTGCGGCCAATAGCTTCTTCGCGGGGTATGCCCATCATCTCCACCCACGCGGGGTTGATGGCCACATACCGCCCGTTACTCTGGTGCGACAGGCCCATGGGGTAGGGCATGAGGTGAAAAATTCGTGAAAAGCGGTCTTCTGACTGGCGCAGGCGCTGCTCGGCCCGTTTGGTCTCGTCGATGTCCTGCATCACGCCGCGCACGCGGGTCACGCGGCCGTTTTCGATCACTGGTTCGCCCATGGCGCGCACCCACACCAGCCTGCCATCGGTGTGTTGCACCTCAATCTCCATGCTCCACTCGCGGCGCTCCAGAATGCTCAGGCGGAAGTTGTCGCGCAGCGGCTCGCGGTAGGCCGGCGCCACATGGCGATCGATGTAGTCGTGCGGCAGGGGCGACCCCGGCGCCAGTCCGTGGATGTCAAAACACACATCCGACCAGTAGATGAGGCCTTTGCCACGCTCGTCTTCCCAAGCGCCCAGCCGGGCCAGGCGGCCTGCCTGCTGCAGCAGGCTGTTGAGGGCGCGCAGTTCGTCGCTGGCGCGTTGGGCTTCGGTCATGTCGTGGAAAACGAAAACAAAGCAGTTTTCACCATCCAAAAGCACGGAGCGTGCCGACATCAGCCCAGGGATGCGAATCCCCTTGCTTTGCGCCACCAGCGGCAGGCGGTCTACCTTGCCATGGCGGCGAAACGCCTCCACCAGCCGGGTGCGCTCCTGTTCAGTGGCCCAGATCTTCAGTTCGGTGGAGGTGCGGCCGATGACGTGTTCGCGCTGTATGCCCAACACCTCGCAGAACGCGGGGTTCACGTCGATATAGCGCCCGTCTGAGATGCGGGAAATGCCTGCCGGGTCTGGCAGCGTCTGATAGAAGGTGGTGTATTTGGCTTCAGACGAACGCAGCGCGTCTTCCACCTCCCGGTGGGCCGTGATGTCCACATCCATGCCGATCAGCGCAGTCGGGCGCCCGTCGGCGTCCCGCCGGGCCACGGTGCCGCGCGACAGCAACCAGCGCCATTGGCCGCGGGTGTCCTTCACCCGAAACTCGGCCTCGTAGGTTTCCTCCAGCCCGTCCATGGCGCGGCGCAGTTTGGCGGCGTTGCGCTCTGCGTCCAGCGGGTGGCGCAGGGCGTACCACTGTTGCCACCGATCTGGCGCGTCAGCGTCTGTGTCGGAGATACCGAAAGTCTCGTAGAACGCGCCAAAACAGCGGAATTGGCGGTGGGTCACATCCCATTCCCAGCGCCCGCCGCCGAGCGCGTCAAGCGCCAGGCGCAGGTGCTGTTCCTGAGCCTTGAGGGCTTGCTGGATGTCGGCTCGCGCCAGTTCAGAACGGGCCTTGCTTGTCAGGATGAACCAGCCCACCCCCAGCATGAGCACCCCAGCTCCGTGGTGCCAGGGAAGCGCTACGTCGCCTGTGCTGTCGATGGCCCAGAGGCACCCAGCGACCGCCACGGGCAGGGTCAGCGTCAGACCCGCAAGACGGGCCCAGTCTGGAATGCGTTGTCGCTCTCCGCCCATGCGCCACATCAAGCCCAGCCCAACGGCCACACTGAGCACTGCGATGGCAGGCACTGCGGCCGATGCGCTCGTCCGAAGCACCGCGGCCAAGGCAAAGAGTGCAGCCACGATGGCCGCTTGGCCGCCAAAAAAGAGTGCAATGAAAGCGGCTACCGTGGGGTACGCCACCACCCCCAGCTCCGGGGCGTTCCATTGCAGGGCCTCAAACGCGGCGACCGAAACAACGCCGCCCGCCAACCCCACCCACACCAAAGTGCGGCGCGACGGTTGCAAAAAATCTTTCGGGGGCAGCCAGGACAGCACCAGCAACAGCAACATCAGAGCTGTGCCCGCCAATAGCGTGTTGTTACCCACGACGGCGCCCCTGCGCGGTAGGTGGAGGCGTCGCCGCACCTCGTTGATGCGTGAAGAAGAGGTGGCGGCGCTGCCTTTCGGCCAAAAAACCACTCTCCCTGCCGCTAGCGGACTTGGTCAGATCGCAAAAGCCCGGTGTAGAACCCATCCACAGAGTTTAGGCCCGTTCAGCGAGGACGGCGCGGGCCCTTCGCTCCCGGATAAGTCCCGTTGACAACAACGTGCCGCACACAATGACCAGCGCGCAGCCTACCATCCAGAGCGTGATGTTCTCACCCAGGAACATCGCCCCGTAGAGCACCGCGAACACCGGCGTGATGAAAGTCACCGCTAACGCACGGCTAGGGCCAGCGTTCGCTATCAGGCGGAAGTACAGGATGTACGCAATGCCTGTGCAGAAAACAGCGATGGCGACGATGGCGCCCCAGGCGCGCAGGCCGGGCATTTGCGCAGGCCACAGCAGCACCGTGGGCAGCGCCAGGCCCAGCGTGGCTCCCAGCTGGCTACCCGTGGCCGTGGCCAGCGGCGGAATGCCGGTGAGGTTGCGCCGCGCAAAGCTGGCCGATATGCCGTAAAAGGCCGATGCCAGCAGGCAGGCCGCAATCGCCCAGTGCGCGCTGTCGGTCTTGAACCCCGTGCCCGCAGGCGCACGCCAGGCCAGCAGGGCCACGCCGATAAAACCCAGCGCTAGCCCCACCCAGCGCAGCCGGTTGATGCGATCGCCCAGCCACACCCAGGCCACCAGCGCGCCAAACAGCGGCACTGTGGCGTTCAGGATAGAGGCCAGCCCTGTCTGGATGTGCAGGACCGCCCAGGCAAACAGGGCAAACGGAATGGCCGAGTTGATGACCCCCGCCAGCATGATGGGCCGCCAGTGCTGGCGAAACGCGGGCCAGTGGCCCTGGCGCAGCATGATGGGCCACAGGAACATGGTGGCCAGCGCCACGCGCAGCCCGGCCATGGGCAAGGGGCCAAACTCTGCGGCGCCCAGCCGCATGAAGAGAAACGATGCGCCCCACAAGGCTGCCAGCAGGATGAATTCTCCGATCCAGGTCGATACAGGCTGGGTTCCTGGGCTGTTCATGCATGTCCTTGGGTTTTGATGTGACTGCCGCTGGTGGCGACAAGGTGCGCATTCTCCAGGGTGAGCAAGGCCCTTTTGCGGTCAAGGCCGCCCGCGTACCCCGTGAGGCTGCCGTCCATGCCCACCACGCGGTGGCAGGGCACGACCACGCTCAGTGGGTTGCGGCCCACGGCAGCGCCCAGCGCGCGCACAGCCCGGGGGTTGCCCAGCTGCTGGCTGAGTGCTCCGTAGCTGGTGGTGGCGCCACGGCCAATGGCCAGCAGCGCCCGCCACACGCTTTGCTGAAACGGCGTGCCCCCGGAAAGGTCGATCGGCAAATCAAAGTCTGCGCGTTTTCCCGCCAGGTAATGCTGTATCTGCGCAGCGGCGCTTTGCAGCACGGGGTGATCCGGCGCATCGGGCCAGGCGGCCACGCCGTAGAGCTGGTGCGTAGGCTCGTGCCGCTGGCCCTCGAACCACAGGCCCGAAAGGCCAGCGGGTGACGCTGCCAGACGCACGGGCCCCAGCAAGGTGGTTGTGCGCGTCTGCACGGTGTGGGGGTGGAAGAGCATGGGTACAAGAGGTGAATTTATAGTCAAATTGGCCTCTAGCGCTTGATTGTAAAGCGCTGATAGCTACTGGTTTTATAGCAATGGGGCGTTTTGGTTTTGGTTCAGCGTGTCGAAGCTATGGTGTCGGAGACGATGGCCGCCGCGCTGCCGGCCGCCCACGCACGCAACACCGCATAGCTGCGCCACGGGCGCCAGGCCTGAGATGCCTCGGTAGCGACGCGGGCCGGGTTTTTTTCCCCTTGCACCGCCAGCGCCTTGTGCAGTGCCACGTCGCCCGCAGGGAAGGCGTCGGGCCAGCGCAGCACGCGCATGGCGATGTACTGCGCCGTCCAGTCGCCGATGCCGGGCAGGGCGCACAGGGCGGCGGTGGTTTGCGCCACGTCGGCCCCCGCGTGCAATGCCAGCGTGCCGCTGTCCACCGCCCGGGCCAGCGCAACGATGGCGGCCTGGCGCTGGCGCACGATGCCCAGCTGACCCAGCACATCGCCGTCGGCGGTGGCCAGTGTGGCGGGTGTGGGGAACAGGCGGCTCAGTTCGGGCCACGGGGTGGTGATGGGTTCGCCCAGCCGCTCCACCAGCCGCTGGCCCAGCGTACGCGCTGCGGCCACCGTGATCTGCTGGCCCAACACAGCGCGCACCGCCAGCTCAAACCCATCAAACGCGCCGGGCACCCGCAGGCCGTCACCATCAGGAAAGTGCGGATGCAGCACCGCATTGATGGCGGTGGGGTCTGCGTCCAGGTCCAGCAGGGCCCGCACGCGGCGGATCACAAGGGGCAGCACCGGGTACAGGCTGTCGCTCGTCTGCAGCAGCACCTGGTGGCGAGCCACGTCGAAGCGGGCGCTCAGCCAGCCGGTGGTTTCGTGGGGTTGGTCGGTGCTTGCCGTGGGGCCATGCTGCAGGCGCACCGTGCGGCGCAGGGTGGCCTCGCTGGGCAGTACCCATTCCACACCATGGAACTGCCGCCGTTCAAAAAATGCCAGCAGCGCTGCCACATCAAATGGCGGGCGCCACGCCAGGCGCACCGCACCTGCGCGGCCTGTGCCGGGGGCCGCACCATCGGTGGCGCCGCTGCGTCGCAACTGGGTCGGGTTCAGCCCATAGTGCCCAGAGAACGCCGCATTGAAGCGCCGCACGCTGGCAAACCCGCTGGCCAGCGCCACCTGGGTCACGGGCATGGCCGTGTCGGTGAGCAGCTGTTTGGCCGTCAGCAGACGCCGGGTCTGCAGGTATTGCAGGGGCGACACGCCCAACGCCGCCTCAAAAATGCGCCGCAGATGCCGGTCGCTCACGCCCAATCGCTCGGCCAGCCGAGCCACTGTGGCGCCTTCGCCCGGTGTAGATGGCGTGGGCCACAGATCGGGTGCATCCAGCAATCGCACGGCCTGCTGCACCAGAATGCCGCTCGCGTCCTGCACCGACCACACCATCGCCTGGGGCGCCAGCTCGGGGCGGCAGCGCAGGCAGGGGCGAAATCCGGCACCCTCGGCCTGTGCGGCCAGCGTGTAGAAGCGACAGTTTTCGCGCCGGGGTGCACGCACCGCACACACCGGGCGGCAGTAAATGCCGGTGGAAGTGACGGCGGTAAAGAAGTGTCCGTCAAACCGCGCATCGCGGGCCAGCACCGCCAGATAGCGGCTGTCGTCTGCTGCTGCGTAATCTGCAGCAGCGGCGGCGGTGAAGGAGGGTGGTGGGGCCAAGGACATGGGCTGGATCATAGGAGGCTGGCTCGCCATGACTGGCCGTTTTCGGACATGTGGCTCGCGCCGTTGTTAGGACGCGGGTTGCACTGCGCGGCATTGGCTGACGGCATCGGCTGACAGGTGCGCCCAAGGGTGCCGCCTACAATTCGCGAACTTTTCACCCCCCCACCAAGAAAGGCCCCTCCGCGTGCAACCTACCCCCGCCATTTTCAAAGCCTATGACATCCGCGGCATCGTGCCGTCGACCCTGAACGAAGAAGTGGCGGTGGGCCTGGGCCGTGCGTTTGGCACGGCGGCACGCGCCGAAGGCCAAACCACCGTGGCAGTGGGGCGGGACGGGCGCCTGTCCGGCCCGGCGATGTCGGCAGCGTTGATCCAGGGACTGGTGGAGGCGGGCATCGAAGTGATCGACGTGGGCCTGGTGACCACGCCGCTTTTGTATTTTGCGGCCAGCACGCTGTGTACCAGCGGCATCCAGGTCACTGGCAGCCACAACCCCAAGGACTACAACGGCTTCAAGATGGTACAGAATGGCCGCGCCATCTATGGCGAAGAGATTCAGGCGTTGCGCCGCACCATGGAGCAAGAGACCTGGCAGTTGCTGCCCGGCGGCTCGGTACGCCACCAGGACGTGCTGCCCGCGTACCGCGAGCGCATCGTCGGCGACGTGAAGCTGGCCCGCCCGATCAAGATCGTGGTGGACTGCGGTAACGGCATTGCGGGGGCCTCGGCGCCAGACATCTTCCGTGCGCTGGGTTGCGAGGTGATCGAGCTGTTTTCGGAGGTGGATGGCAACTTCCCCAACCACCATCCCGACCCGAGCAAGCCTGAGAACCTGCGCGATTTGATCGAGGCCTTGAAGGCCAGCGATGCCGAGCTGGGCCTGGCTTTCGACGGCGACGGCGACCGCCTGGGCATCGTCACCAAGGACGGCACCAATATCTTCCCTGACCGCCAGATGATGCTGTTTGCGCAGGACGTGCTCTCGCGCGTGCCCGGCGGCGAGATCATCTTTGACGTGAAATGCACCCAGCGCCTGGCGCCCGCCATTGCGGCTGCGGGCGGCGTGCCGGTGATGTACAAGACCGGCCATTCGCTCATCAAGGCCCGCATGAAGGAGACCAACTCCCCGCTGGGCGGTGAGATGAGCGGCCACATCTTCTTCAAGGAGCGCTGGTACGGCTTTGACGACGGCACCTACGCGGGCTGCCGCCTGCTGGAGATCGTGAGCAAAAGCGCCGACCCCAGCGCGGTGCTCAACGCCTTGCCCACCAGCCATTCCACTCCCGAACTGAACGTGGCCTGCGCCGAGGGCGAACCCCACCGCCTCACCGCCGAACTGCAGGCCTTGGCAGCCGAAACCTTTGCCGCGCCCGCGCAGATCAACACCATCGACGGCCTGCGCGTGGACTGGCCCGACGGTTTCGGCCTGATCCGCGCCAGCAACACCACCCCGGTGCTGGTGCTGCGCTTTGAAGGCCACACGACCGAAGCCCTGGCGCGCATCGAAGCCGCCATGCTGGCCCTGCTGCACCGCGTCAAGCCCAACGCGCAGGTGGGTGCGGCCAGCCACTGAGACACAATTGCGAGCTGGACGGCCCGGGGCGCCCGGGCCAACGCCACTGCTCCTGCCTTTGCGGCGTTGGAACAGCTGGCGCTGCCTGAAACTCCCGTTGAATCCTGGGTCTCCGTGTGAACACCACTTCTTCTCGTCCGCAGCTGTGCGTTGCTGCGGCACAAGCCATCTCGGTAGCCAACGATGTTGCCCGCAATGTGCAGACCCACCTGGCGTTTGCCCGGGAGGCCGCGCAGCAGGGTGTGCAGCTGCTGGTGTTCCCGGAACTGTCGCTGACAGGGTATGAGTTGCCGCACCTCGCGGCCCAGGTGCTTGATGAGGATGGCGCGGCACTGGCCCCCTTGCGGCAGGCTGCGCGCAACCATGCCATGATGCTCATCGTGGGCGCCCCGGCCGCAGCCGCACGTGCTGGCGACCTGCCTTCCATCGGGGCCTGGGTGCTGCGTGCGGACGGCACGGCAACGCTGTACCGCAAGCGGCACCTGCATGGCAGCGAAACACAATTTGCCAGCGCAGGCGAGGACGACGCCCTGGTGCTGTCCCTGGCAGGCATCCCCACGGGACTGGCCATTTGCGCCGACGCCAGGCACCCGGAGCATGCCGATGCCGCTGCACGCGCGGGCGCCGGGCTGTATGCCAGCGGCGCCCTGGTCTCTGAAAACGGCTACGGCCCGGAATCAGCCCAGCTCCAGACCTACGCCCGCGTGCATGCGATGGCGGTTCTGCTAGCCAACCACGGCGGGCCCTCGGGCGCCTACATCAGCGCGGGCCGCAGTGCCTTCTGGGCGCCAGGTGGCGACGAAGTGGCGGCAGCGCCCGGCCCAGGCCAATGCCTGGTGGTGGCCACACGCAAAAGCAATGACGGATGGTCGGGCCGCGTGGTGCCGCTGGACCTGGCCGCATGAACCCCGCTCGCGCCCTGTATTCGCTGGTCACCTGGTGCGCACAGCCTTTGCTGCGCCGCAAGCTGCGCCGCCGCGCCGTGGCCGAGCCCGGTTACGGCTACGGTGTGGGCGAACGGTTTGGCCGCTACCCGGCGCCCATCGACAGCCTGATGCCGCACAGCAGCACCGACCCGCTGGGCCGGTTTGTGTGGATCCACGCCGTGTCCTTGGGCGAGACCCGCGCCGCTGCGATCTTGCTGGCCGAGCTGCGCGAGCAGTTGCCTGGCATGCGCCTGCTGCTGACGCACGGCACCGCCACAGGCCGTGCCGAAGGCGAAAAGCTGCTGCAGGCGGGCGACGTGCAGGTGTGGCAGCCCTGGGATACGCCGGGCGCGGTGTCGCGGTTCTTGCGCAAGTTCCGGCCTGCGATCGGCATCCTGATGGAGACCGAGGTGTGGCCCAATCTGGTGGCGGGCTGCCGCCAGCGCGGCATTCCGCTGGTGCTGGCCAATGCGCGGTTCAATGAAAAGTCGCTGCGCAACGCCCAACGCCTGGCGGCACTGGCACGGCCGGCCTACGGCGGCCTCGTGGCTGTGTGGGCGCAGACCGAGGAAGACGCCACGCGCCTGCGTGCCATTGGTGCCCCGGTGCGTGGTGTGTTCGGCAACCTGAAGTTCGACGTGGTGCCCGATGCGCGGCAGGTGGCCCAAGGCCGCGCCTGGCGCGCGCAGGTCCAGCGCCCGGTGGTCATGCTGGCCAGCAGCCGCGAAGGCGAAGAAGCGATGTGGCTGGAAAATTTCAAGCAAAAACAGGCTCTAGCGCTTGATGGTAAAGCGCTAGCAGCTATCAATAGTGAAGCAAATGCCCTGGCGCTGACTGCCGTGCAATGGCTCATCGTGCCGCGCCACCCCCAGCGGTTTGACGAGGTGCACCAGCTGCTGCAGCGGGCGGGCCTCACCGTGTCGCGCCGCAGCACCTGGGCAGGGCAGCCGAACGCAGCCGATGTGTGGCTGGGCGACTCGCTGGGCGAAATGGCGCTGTACTACGGCCTGGCCGATGTGGCGTTGCTGGGCGGCAGCTTTGCGCCACTGGGCGGGCAAAACCTGATCGAGGCCGCTGCCTGCGGCTGCCCTGTGGTGCTGGGCCCGCACACCTTCAACTTTGCCGAGGCGGCCGAACTGGCCTGCGCAGCCGGTGCGGCGCAGCGTGTGCCGGACATTGGCGCTGGAATGGAACGGGCGGTACAGCTGGCGCAACATGCCGACCAGCAGCAAGCGGCCAGTGAACGCGCCATGCAGTTTGCCCAGGCGCACCGGGGTGCGGCGCAGGCGACGGTGAAGGCCGTGCTGGAGATCGTGCAGCCCGGCTTGTCAGTCGCCCAATAGCCGGACGAATCTCATGCGCCGGGCCGGTTGACCCGGGCGCCTTGTTCACCGGTCACGGCTTGGTCAGCAGCGCGTTAATCGCGTCGATGTCCTGCTGGCTCAGCGTGCCCGCAGCCTGGCGCAGTTTGAGCGTGCCCAGCAGCACGTTGTAGCGGGCCTGGGCCAGGTCGCGCTTGGTCTGGAATAGCTGGCTTTGTGCATTGAGCACGTCGATATTGATGCGCACCCCCACTTGGTAGCCGAGCTTGTTGGCATCGAGTGCGCTCTGGCTGGAGGCCTCGGCGGCCTCCAGCGCTTTCACTTGACCTTCGCCAGACTGCACACCAAAGAAGGCGGCGCGGGTGGCCTGTGCCACATTGCGGCGGGTGGTTTCGAGGTCGGCCGCGGCCTTTTCTTCGAGCGCCAGGGTTTCCTTGATGCGGTTTTGCACCGCGAAGCCTGCAAACAGCGGCAGGTTCAGCGCCACGCCCACGCTGGCGCTGTTGGTGCGGCTGTTCACGCGGGGTGATGTGATCGTGCCGTTGGGGTTGCGCGTGATGTTGTAGCCCGCTTGCAGATCCACCGTAGGCAAGTGGCCGGTTTCGGCTTTTTGGGTTTCCAGCCGTGCAATGTCCAGCGCAATGGCGGCCTGGCGCACGCCGGGCTGCTGGTCGCGGGCCGTGTCCACCCAGGTGTTCACGTTGTCGGGCGCCACGCTGGGCAGTTGCACGGGCAGCGCCAGCGGCTGGGGGGTGCTGCCCGTGATGCCGACCAGCTGGTCCAGCGCGAGGCGCTTTACGCGCAGATCGTTCTCGGCGGCGATCTCTTGCGCAATCACCAGGTCGTAGCGCGCCTGCGCTTCGCGCGAGTCGGTCACGGTAGTGGTGCCCACCTCGAAGTTGCGTTTGGCAGAGGCCAGTTGCTCGGACACGGCGGCCTTCTGGGCCCGCACAAAGGCCAGCGTGTCCTGCGCGGCCAGCACATCAAAGTAGGACTGGCTGACCCGCACCAGCAGGTCTTGGGTAGCGGCGTCCAGCTGCGCCTGCGCAACATCCACACCGCGCTGACCTTGTTGCAGGTTGATGCGGTTGGCTGGGCGGTACAGCGGTTGCGAGGCGTTGACGCCCAGCGTTTGCGTGGTGCCTGTGTTCTCGATGGGCGGGCGGCTCACATCCACATTGGCGCGGTTGATGCCGGACGAGAGAGCCGCGCTGGGCAGCAGGCCGGCGCGGGCCTGGTCGGCGCGGCGGGCGGCCGCTTCCAGCTGGGCCCGGGCCGATTGCCACGCGGTGTCGTAGGTGCGGGCTGATTCCACCAGTTCCGCCAAGCTCTGGGCCTGCGCAGGCGCACACAGTGCTGCGCCCAGTGCCAGGGTCAGGAGAGACAGGGAAAGCGGCCGGTGCGGTGTCATGGGGTTCCTTCGGATGAGTCTGCGGTTCGAATGGGGAGGGCGGCGAACAAGGGCATGGGGCGTTGCGGGCTGGCAGGAGCGCTCGCGTCAGTAGCGCGGAACAGCGGGGTCGTTCTCGTGCGACCACGCGTCAATGCCGCCTGTGATGTTGGCAAGATGCTCATACCCGTTGTGCTGCAGGAATACGGCCACGCGCAGGCTGCGTGCGCCGTGGTGGCACAGGCAGGCAATGGGGCGGGCAGGGTTCAACTCGTCCAGGCGCGTGGGCAACTCGCCCATGGGGATGGCCACCAGTTCAAAGCCGTCCGCGCGCACGCTGGCGGTCTGCAGCTCCCAGGGTTCACGCACGTCCAGCACCAGGGGGTGGCTGCCTTCGGGTGCGGCGGCAAACCATGCTGACAGCTGGGCGGGGCGGACGTGATCGATCATGCAGAACTCCGAAGGGTGGGACTCAAAAAGGCCGAGATCAGAAGGTGAAACCAGATGGCTCTGGGAAGTTGGAGAGGCGCGGCGCGATGGTGTCCCAGGGCGACGTGGTCTCAAAGCGGTCTCCGGTGCGGCGGGTCAGCGTGAACCGCATCACGGGGTCGTTGCCCACGATGGCGCCCAGTCGGCCGCCGTCCTTGAGCAGCGAGAGCAGGGCGGTGGGCACTTCGGCCACCGAGCCGCTGAGTACGATCACGTCGAACGGGCCGTCGGGAATGGCGTCACGGGCGCCGTCGCCCAGGCGCACATCGGCGTTATTGACGCCCGCGTCGCGCAGGTTCTCACGGGCCATTTCGGCCAGTTCGGGGTTGATTTCGAGCGACACCACGCGTTCTGCGCGGTAGGCCAGCAGGGCGGCCATGTAGCCAGAGCCTGCACCAATTTCGAGCACGCGGTCGGTCGTTTTGATTTGCAGGTCTTGCAGGATGCGCGCTTCCACACGGGGTTGCAGCATGCTCAGGCCCAGGCGCACGGCCTCTTCAGCGTCGTCGCCCAGCAGGGGCACTTCAATGTCCATAAAGGCCAGGCTGCGGTAGGCCGGGGGCACAAAGTCTTCGCGGCGGACCACGGCCAGCAGATCCAGCACGTCGGCGTCGAGCACGTTCCAGGGGCGAATCTGCTGCTCGATCATGTTGTAGCGAGCCTGGGCGATGGGGTCGCTGATGTTGGCGGACGTGTTCAGAGGCATGTTCATGGAATTTCTCCGTGGGGCAGATGCAAGGCCGATCGGGACGATCAGGACAAACCTTCGATTTTAGGCGCTGCCGGGGCGCGTCCCATCTTGCGAAGGGCCCATTGCGCCAGGTCGTCCATGTAGCAATACACCACCGGCACCACCACCAGCGTCAGCAGCGATGAAGTGATCACCCCTCCGATCACGGCCTGACCCATGGGCGCGCGCTGCTCCGAGCCTTCGGACAACGCGAACGCCAGTGGCACCATGCCAAAAATCATGGCCAGCGTCGTCATCAGTATGGGGCGCAGGCGCACCCGCGCGGCCAGCAGCAGGGCGTCTGCACGGGGCAAGCCGGGCACGGTCTGGCCCTGGTCGTTCAAATGCTCCTCGCGGGCTCGGATGGCAAAGTCCACCAGCAAGATGGCGTTTTTGGTGACCAGTCCCATCAGCATCACCACGCCGATGATCGAGAACATCGACAGCGTGGAGCGGAACATCAGCAGCGCCAGCACCACGCCAATGAGCGTGAGTGGCAGCGAGGTCATCAGCGCCAGCGGCTGCAAAAAGCTCTTGAACTGGCTCGCCAGGATCATGTAGATGAAGATGATGGCCATCACCAGCGCCGAGATGGCGTAGCCAAACGATTCGGCCATGTTTTTGGTGGAACCACCAAACTGGTAGCGATAGCCCGGCGGAAAGGTCACGCTGTCCAGCGCCTTCTTGATGTCTGCCGACACCTCACCCGCCGACCGTTGCGCCACGTTAGCGTTCACAGCCACTTCGCGGGTCAGGTCGCGGCGGTTGATCTGGTTGGCGCCGGTGGATTCCGTCACGCTCGCGACCTGGTTCAGGCGCACGATGCGCGTGGTGCCGTCGGGGGCGGTCAGCGCAAACGGCAGCCGCTCCAGGTCCGCCGCAGCGGTGCGGGCCTCAGGTGCCAGGCGCACATTCACGTCGTAGGTCTGGTCGTCCGGCGCGCGCCAGTTGCCCACCGTGGTGCCCGCCACCAAGGTACGCAGCGACGCGGCCATGGGCGCCACAGACAGACCCAGGTCTGACGCTGCATCGCGTTTGATCTCCAGAGCGACCACGGGCTTGTCGGGCTTGGCGCTGGTGTCCAGGTCCACCAGGCCCTGGATGTCGCGAATCTTTTCGGTGACGATCTTCGTCAGACGCTCCAGCTCCTGCAGGTCGGGGCCTTGCAGCGAAAACTCCACCTGCTTTTGCCCGCCCACGGCGTCCAGCAGGCCCACGTGGGTGATTGTGATGCCGGGCACGGTCTTCAGACGCTCGCGCAGCACGTCTGACATCTGGTCCACGCTGCGGCTGCGGTCCTTGCGGTCCACCAGCCGCACATAAATGTTTGCGTAGATCTTGCCCTGCGCGCTGCCGGTGTTGATGGTGGACAGCGTGTAGCGCACCTCGGGCATCTCGCGCAGGATGCCTTCGACCTGCTTGGCCTTGGCCTCGGTGGCTTCCAGCGACGAGCCGACCGGTGTGTAGAAATTGAGCGAGGTTTCAGAGAAGTCGGCCTTGGGCACAAACTCGGTGCCCAAGAGCGGCACCATGAAAACGCTCAGCACAAAAATGGCCAGCGCAATCGCCATGGTGGTCAGCTTGTGCACCAGCGACCAGCGCAAGATGCTCTGATAGCCCTCTGCCAAAGCATCGGTGGCGCGGTCAAACCAGCCCGTGACGCGGCCGATGGTCTTGTCGTAGAAGGTGACAGGCTCTGTCTTTTGTCCGTGGCTGTGGATGCTGGGGTCGTGCCAGATGCTCGACAGCATGGGATCGAGCGTGAAGCTCACAAACATCGAGATCATCACTGCAGCGACGATGGTGATGCCGAACTCATGAAAGAACTTGCCGATGATGCCGCCCATGAAACCGATGGGCATGAACACCGCCACGATGGACAGGGTGGTGGCCAGCACCGCCAGGCCGATCTCCTGCGTGCCATCCATGGCTGCGTTGTAGGCGGATTTGCCCATCTGCACATGGCGCACGATGTTTTCACGCACCACAATGGCGTCGTCGATCAGCAGGCCCACGCACAGGCTCAGCGCCATCAGCGTGATCATGTTGATGGTGAATCCGAACATGTTCATGAACAGGAACGTGCCGATCAGTGCAATCGGCAGGGTCAGCCCGGTGATCACCGTGGAGCGCCAGGAGTTCAGGAACAGGAACACGATGAGCACCGTGAGGATGGCTCCCTCAATCAGCGTCTGGCGCACGTTGTCCACCGCCACGCGGATGGGGCGGGCGCTGTCGCCGATGGTCTCCAGCCGCACGCCGGGGGGCAGCTGGTTCTTCAACTCCACCACGGCGGCGTTCAGGCCGTCCACCACCTCGATGGTGTTTTCGCCCTGTGACTTTTGCACCGACAGCAGCAGGGTGCGCTGGCCGTTGTACAGGGCCAGGCTTTCGACCTCTTGCGCGCCGTCGTTCACGCGGGCAACCTGGTCCAGCCGGACCGGCGCGCCGTTCTTGCGCGCCACGATGATGCGGCCGAAGTCTTCGGGCCGCTCCATGCGGGCGTCGATCTGCACCACGCGCTCCTGTGCCAGCGACCGGATGGAGCCAACCGGCAGGTCCTGGTTCTCGTTACGCACAGCCTGCGCCACTTGGTCGGGCGTTACGCCAAACGCTTCGAGTGCCTGCGGGTTCAGGTAGATGTTGATCTCGCGCTTGGTGGCACCCACCAGGTTCACCGCGCCCACGCCGCGGACGTTCTCCAGGCGCTTTTTCAGGATCTGTTCGGCCCAGGTGGTGAGCTCAACCGCGCTGCGCGGCGTGACACCAGCTTGCTCTTCGGGCAACACCGCCAGAGACCACACGGCGCGGCTGGCCGGATCAAAGCGCAACACGCGCGGTTCCTTGACCTCCGTGCGCAGCAGGGGGCGCACGGTGGCCACTTTTTCGCGCACATCCTCGGCCGCCTTTCGACCGTCGATGTGCAACTGGAACTCGATGATGACAACGGCCGTGCCCTCGTAGCTGCGCGAGGTGAGGGCGTTGATGCCCGCAATCGAGTTGACGCCTTCTTCGATCTTCTTGGTGACTTCGCTCTCGACGATTTCAGGCGACGCACCGGGGTAGTCCACGGTGACTACGACCACGGGGAAATCAATGTTCGGAAACTGGTCAACCTTCAGGCGCTGGTACGAGAACAACCCCAGCACAACGATGGCGAGCATCACCATCGTGGCGAACACGGGGTTTTTGAGGCTGACTTTGGTGAACCACATGGCGGGTCAGTGCAGTCAGGGCGCGGTGCGCGACGCTGCGGACAACGGGGCAGCCGCTGCAGTCGACACCGCTGTGCCCTCTCGCAGCTGGCCAATGCGCCCTGCGATTACGGGCGTACCCGCGGGCACACCTTCTACCGCCACCAGCGTTTGCCCGTTCACCACTGCACGGGTGCCTGTCTTGACCGGCATGTAGACAACCCGGCCCTCCTTGAGCGTCGGCAGATAGGGTGCAGGCTTGTCGGTGCGCACGGCGTCCAGCGGCACGGTGAGCACGTCCGCGCGTCCAGTGTCCAGCCTGCCCTGCACAAAAAGCCCTTGCCGCAGCGGTGCATCCAACTTGCTTTGGTCAAAGCGCAGGTAAACCGGTACGGTGCGGCTGCCTGCCTGAGCGCTGGGGTTGATGCGCACCACGGTGGCAGAAACAGGGGAAGTCAGGCCTTCAATGGCGAGCAGCGCCTTCTGGCCCACGCGCACGGTGACAGAGTCCGCAGGGCTGAGCAGCGCCTCCAGCTCCAGGCTCGACAGATCCACCACTTCGATGATGCGTGTGTCTATGGCCACGCGCTCGCCAGGCTGCGCCAGCCGCTGAGAGACGAGCCCACTGATGGGGCTGCGAAGCACGGTGTCGTCCAACCCCTTGCGCGCTACATCGGCCGCTGCGACCGCAGCCTGGTAGGTGGACTTGGCAGCATCCAGGCTCGCCTGGGAGGTGACGAGCGCTGTGGCTGAAATAAAACCCTGGTCTACCAGAGCGCGGTTGTTGGCGTACTGGCGCTGGTTGATGTCCACCTGCGATCTGGCCGCATCGGCCTGCTGCTGCGCTTGGCGCAGGCGCGCGTTCGCTTCGGTAGAGTCAATGCGTGCAACCTCCTGGCCGGCCTTGATGCTGTCGCCTTCGCGCACTGTCAGCCCCTGCAGTTCGCCCCCTGTGCGTGCCTTGACCATGGCAGAGTTCACCGCGCGTAGCGATCCCGATACAGGCACTCCAAGCGAAAGGCTTTGCTGCTGCACGGCCAGGACCTCATTGGCCGACAGCTGCAGCGGCGCCTCTGCCCGTAGCGTAGCGGTGTCGTTCAATGCCTTTTGCTGCGCTTGGCGCGCTGCCATGGCGCGCCAGCCACCCGCACCCACCAGCACGACAACGATGGCCGCAGCCATCCAGGGAATCCAGCGTTTCATGGTCAGGCCAAGGGAGGAGGGGAGGTAGGGGTTGCATCGGGCCTTACACACAGGCCGTGCAGGATGTTATCGATCTGGGTGTCGATGTAGACCTCGGGTGCGAGGTTCTGTGCGTCAGGCACACACGTACCCATGGAGTGCTTCCACATCATGAGGAAGATCATTGGAGCGAGCACCAGATACACCGCATAGTCCAGATTGACCGCGCGAAACTCTCCGCGCGCAACGCCCCGCTCCAGAATGCGCCGAACCAGCGACTGACCAGGGAGAATGACTTCCTGCTGATAGAACTGGGCAATTTCCGGGAAGTTCTGGGCTTCACTCAGCATCAACTTGGTAATGCCGGACGCCTTGGTGCAACCAATGCGCTCCCACCAGACCTTGTAGCAATAGCGAAGCACATCGCTGGTGGTGCCGACAAAGGTTTCCAGCTCGGCGTTCCACTCGGCAAACCGGCCTGCAATGTTTTCGCGCACCACGGCCTTGAAAAGCTCTTCCTTGCTGGGGAAGTACAAAAACAAGGTGCCCTTCGATACCCCTGCGCGTGCTGCCACCTCGTCCACACGCGTCGCAGCAAAGCCTTTTTCGACGAAAAGGTCGAGCGCGGCCTCCAGCAGTTCACCTGGGCGGGCCTCTTTGCGGCGTTCGCGCTTGGTTGCTGTTGCGGTTTGTGAAGGAGTAGAGGTGGGGGACAACGGCGGCATCGTTAATGACTGACTGGTTAGTAATGTAGTCAATGCCTGTGGCAGCGTCAATCAAACGATGGCGACTCCTTTAAATAATCGCGCGGCTTTACACAGCAAGCACCCTGTACGGGGATCAGCTGGCACGTTGGTTGCAAGGAGAACGACAACCGGCACCACCCGCCAAATGTCTGCAAAAAGAGAAAATCTGCCGTGAAATGTCTTATTGACAGGACATTAGAACTATTCCTAATATGACCTCCATGCCCGCGAACAATCTGCCGTTGCCCAAGTACCACCAGATTTATCTGGTGCTGCGTGAACAGTTGCAGGAAGGTCGGTTCGCAGAAGGCTTGCCGGGCGAATTGGCCCTGATGCAGCAGTTCTCGGTGGCCCGCGTCACAGTGCGCCGCGCCCTGGAGCTGTTGCAGGGCGAAGGCATGATCTCCCGCGAACCCGGCCGTGGCACGCGCCCTCTGGCGCCAGCTGCGGCCCCTTCCAGCGGTACGGACGGTGATGGGCAAAACAGCCGCGCGCACCTTACTGGCCTGCTGGAGAACCTGGTCAGCATGGGCCTGCGCACATCGGTCAAGGTGGTGGACGTTGACACCGTCACAGCGTCCCGCGCAGTGGCAGGCGCCTTGCAGATTGCGGTGGGTGACGCGGTGCAAAAAGCAGTGCGGGTGCGGAGCACCAAAGAAGGCCCGCTGTCGCATATCACCACCTATGTCCCCGCCGACATTGCCCGCCAGTTCGGGCGACGCGAACTCTCGCGCAAGCCCATCCTGGTGCTCTTGGAAGAGTCCGGCGTCAAGGTCGGCCGTGCGCACCAGACCATCTCGGCCAAGCTGGCCGACGCAGTGGTGGCACGCCATCTGGACGTATCGGTGGGTTCAGCCCTGCTGGCCGTGCGCCGCCTGATTTATGACGACCAGGAGCGTCCGGTGCAGTGGCTGCACGGCCTATACCGTCCCGACCGCTACGAATACGAAATGCAGCTGTCCCGTGTGGGCAGCATTGACGCCAAGGTCTGGGTCAGCAAAGAGCTGTCCGCCCAGTTTCATTGAATCGGCTTGATTTTCCCCTCGCGCTTCGCCTCCAATCCACCCCACCCACCGCACCTTTTCAGGAGAATGCCCATGAGTACTCGCCGCCATTTCATGTCCCAGTCGGCCGCCGCAGCGTCCGCCATGGCTTTCCCATTGGTTGGTGGAGCGCAGGCCAAATCTGTCAAAGTGGGTGTCTTGCACCCGGTGACCGGTGCATTGGCCTATTCGGGCCAGCAGTGCCGTGAAGGCGCGATGATGGCGATTGAAGACATCAACAAGGCTGGTGGCATCAAGTCGCTGGGCGGTGCCAAGCTGGAAGCGCTGCTGGGCGATGCGCAGTCGCAGCCCCAGGCAGGCGCTGCTGAAATCGAGAAGATGAACGAAGTAGGCGTGTCCGCAGTGGTTGGCGCCTTCGCCTCGGCCATCTGCCTGGCCACAACCCAGGCTGCGGCCAAATACAACTTGCCGCACATCGTGGATGTGGGTGTGGCCGACCAGATCGTGGAGCGCGGCCTCAAAAACACTTTCCGCTTCGGCCCTGGCTACAAAAAGTGCGCCGAAACCGCAGTGGCCAACCTGCATGTACTAAATACGTCGGCCGGCAAGCCTGCCAAGACGGTGATGATCATTCATGAAGAGTCGCTGTTCGGCTCGGGCACGGCCGCGTTGTTGGCGCGCGAGCTTCCCGGCTACGGCTACGAAGTCAAGGAGATCGTCAAACACGCCAACCCCACGCGTGACTTCAATAACATCGTGCTGCGCATGAAGGCGATCAATCCAGACATCGTCATCCCTGCCAACTACTACAACGAATATGCGCTGCTGGTGCGCACCATGCAACAGCAAAAAGTAACGCCCAAGGCCATCTACTCGGTGTTGGGCGGAGCCGCGTCGAGCTACAAGTTCGTGAAGGAGTTCCCGGACGCAGCCAACGGGATCATCGACTGCAATCACTGGTTCAACCCCAAGGACAAGCGGGCTCAGGATATCAAGAAGCGCGTGGAGGCCAAGGGCCTGTTCTTCAGCTACGAGCTGTTCATGACCTACACGTCCATGTGGCTGCTGGCCGATGCGCTAGAGCGTGCCAAGTCAGTGGACCGCGCCGCCATCGTCGACGCGCTAGAAAAGAGCACCTTTGCCGATCACATCATGCCGTACGGCCCGACCAAATTCGTTAACGGCCAGAATCAGGGCGCCCAGCCGCTCATGACCCAGGTGCTCAACAAGGACATCAAGGTCATCATCCCGCGTGACTACCGCGAAGCGGACCCGCTCTTCCCGCTGAAGGCCTGACCTCCACCACTTTTCGGCCCTGAATGCAGGGGCTGCGGGGCGCTCCCACGCGGAGCGCCGGGCTGCGCCTTTGCCTGAAAGCCGGACTCATACCCATGTTTGAGCTCAGCATCCTCTTTCCCTCCATCCTGAACGGCCTGACGACGGGCGCGGTCTATGCATTGATCGCGCTTGGCCTCACGCTGATCTATGGCGTGCTGCACATCATCAACTTTGCCCATGGCGCATCGCTGATGCTGGCGCTGTACGCCGTGTACTTGCTCAAGCAGAACTTCGGGATCGACCCGTACCTTGCGCTGCCCATCCTGGTGCCGGGCATGTTTGCCCTGGGCTATGGACTGCAGCGGGTAGTCATCAACCGTGCCAGCCACGGCAAGGACGAGAACATCCTGCTCGTCACGCTGGGTATCTCTATCGTCATGGAGAACCTGGCACTGCTGTTCTTCAAGTCCGACACCCGCACCATCGAGACCGCGTACACGCTGACCACCGTGGCGGTGGGTCCCGCAATGATTGCCTTGCCAAAGCTGGTGGCCTTTGCCGGGGCGCTGGTGGTGTCGGGCGTGTTGCTGTGGATTGTCGGCAAGACGGACCTGGGCCGCGCCATCCGCGCTGTAGCGCGTGAAAAACACGGCGCCAAACTCATGGGCATCAACGTGGACCACGTCTACGCCATGAGCTTTGGCATTGGCCTGGCCTGCCTGGGGGCAGCCGCGTGTTTTCTGCTGCCGGCTTACTACGTGAACCCGCAGGTGGGCAGCGGCTTTGTGCTGGTGGCCTTCACCATCGTGGTGCTGGGCGGCATGGGCAGCTTCACTGGCGCATTGGTGGGGGGCCTGCTGATCGGTGTTGTGGAGTCGCTGGGCGGTCTTTATCTGGGCGAATCGCTGGGGCAGATCGGCATTTTTGCGATCTTCATTGCGGTACTGCTGTTTCGCCCGCAGGGCCTTTTTGGAGCCAAGCCGTGAAGCAACTCTGGACCATTGGATTGTTTGCGGCCGTCGTGGCTGCTGTCACCGGCATTTCGGAATCGGGCGTGCTGCTCAACTTCGTGATGATGGCGCTTTACGCGGCCTTGCTGGCCCAGGCCTGGAACATTCTGGGCGGGTTTGGTGGACAGTTTTCGTTTGGCCATGCCTTGTTCTTTGGCACGGGTGCCTACATCCAGGCCATTGCGCAAATGCAGGGCGGTATCAACCCTTGGGTGGCCTTGCCCATGGCCGTGGCAGGCAGCGCGCTGGTGGGCCTGTTCGTGGGCGGGCTGTCGTTCCGATATGGGCTCAAGGGTTCGTACTTCGCGCTGGTCACGCTGGCGTTTGCCGAGGTGTTCCGCATCCTGGCGCTGTCCGTGCCTTTCACCGGGGCAGGCGTGGGCCTGATGCTGCCGCTCAAGGAATCACTGGGCAACATGCAGTTCGGCTCGCGCAAGGGCTATGTGTTTCTCATCTTGGCCCTGGTCACGCTGGCGCTGCTGGTGAGTTGGTGGCTCAAGAACTCGCGCTTTGGCGCCTGGCTGCAGGCCGTGCGTGACAACGAAGACGCCGCACGCGCCATTGGTGTGAACCCTTTCAACGTCAAGATGGGCGCGATTGCGCTGTCGGGCGGCTTTATGGGCGCGGCGGGTGCGTTTTATGTGCAGGTGTTCCAGTACATCGACCCTGGCATTGCGTATGGCTCGGTCACGTCGGTAGAAGCCCTTGTGGCAGCCATCGTGGGCGGCATCGGCACTGTGTGGGGCCCGGTGCTGGGTGCACTGGTGCTGCATGTGCTGGCCGACGTCACGCGCAACCTGTTTGGCCAGTTGCCTGGCATCAATATGGTGATCTACGGCGTGGTGCTGGTGCTCATCGTGATGTTTCTGCCACGTGGCATTGCAGGCATCGGGCAATCGGTAGTGGCTTTGTGGAAGCGCTCGGGAGGCCGCAATGGCAAATGATCTGTTGCAACTGAGCCATCTGAGCAAGTCCTTTGGTGGCCTGAAGGCGGTGCAGGACGTCAGCCTAACGGTGCCCGAAGGTTCGCTCACGGCCCTCATCGGCCCCAATGGTGCGGGCAAGACCACGCTGTTTGCGCTGATGTCTGGGTTTGTGCGTCCCGATACCGGCACCGTTCGGCTTGCAGGCGTTGACATTACCGGCCAGGCACCGCACGTCAACGCCAGGCTGGGTATGACGCGCACCTTCCAGATCGTGCAGCCGTTCGCTGCGCAAACCGTGCGCGAGAACATTGCTGTGGGCGCCCATCTCAAAGAACCCAGCCGCCGCGCCGCGCTGGCACTGGCAACCGATGTGGCAGCGCGCGTGGGCCTGCTGTCCCAGCTCGACAAGCCAGCGGCTGACCTGACGGTGGCAGGCCGCAAGCGCCTTGAACTGGCCCGTGCGCTGGCCACCCAGCCCCGGCTGCTGCTGCTCGACGAAGTGCTGGCAGGCCTTAACCCGCAGGAGATTGCCGAGATGATTCCCGTAGTGCGCGGCATTGCCGACGGAGGCGTGACGGTGCTGATGATCGAGCACGTCATGCAGGCCGTAATGAACCTGGCCGAGCATGTGTGGGTTTTGGCCCAGGGTCAGTTGATTGCGCAGGGCAGCCCGGCGCACGTCACGGCCGACGAGCGCGTGATAGAGGCCTACCTAGGGCACGGCACGGCCGCGCGGCTGCGCGCCGCAGCGCAGGGAGTCGCGGCATGAGTGCGACGGAATCCTTGAAGACCACGCCCCTGCTGGACATTCAGGGCCTGCGTGGCGGCTACGGCCGCGTCGAGGTGCTGCGCGGTGTGGACCTGCACGTCAATCCAGGCGAGACAGTTGCGCTGCTGGGAAGCAACGGTGCGGGAAAGTCCACGCTCAACAACGTGGTGTGTGGCATTTACAAGGCCTGGCAGGGCAGGGTGGCGTTCGACGGTGCCGACCTCAGTGGCGCGCACTACACGCATGTGGTCAAGGCCGGGTTGATCCAGGTGCCCGAGGGGCGCAAGATTTTCCCCAACCTCAGCGTGCTGGAGAACCTGGCCTTGGGCAGCTTCACCCGCGCCCGCGAGCGCCGGGCCGAGAACATCGACAAAGTGTTCGCCACCTTTCCGCGCCTGAAGGAACGCACCACACAGCTCGCCGGCACCATGAGCGGCGGCGAGCAGCAGATGCTGGCCATTGGCCGGGGCCTGATGGCCGAGCCGCGCCTGTTGATTCTGGACGAGCCATCGCTGGGCCTCTCGCCGCTGTTGGTCGAGGAGATGTTTGGCCTCATCCGCCAGTTGCGATCCACCGGTCTGGCCGTGCTGCTGGTCGAGCAAAACGTGGGGCAGTCGCTGGAGATTGCGGACCGCGCCTATGTGATGGAAAACGGCAGCATCCGCTTCTCCGGCGCGCCGGACGATCTGCTGCGCAGCGACGACCTGCGCCGCGCCTACCTGGGCCTGTAGCTGCATGACCACCATGCCTTCTAGTGGCCCCAGCACCCTGGCGCAAAAGCTGGTGGCTCGCGCCAGCGGCCGCGCCAGCGTCACGCCCGGTGACATCGTCAACTGCCGGGTCGATCTGGCCATGTTCCACGATTCGTCCGGCCCCCGGCGTTTGAAGCCCATGCTCGACGAGCTGGGCGCGCAGATCTGGGACAAAACCCGCGTCGTCTTGGTGATGGATCACTACCTGCCCGAGCGTGATGACGAATCCCGCCGCATCGTGCGCATCGCGCGCGAATGGGCACGAGAACAAGATTTGCCCCACGTGTATGACGGCAAAGGCATTTGCCATGTGGTGGTGCCGCAGCACGGCCACATCCGCCCCGGCATGTTCTGCGTGGGTGGCGATTCGCACTCGCCCACGGGCGGTGCGTTTGGCGCCTACATGTTTGGCATTGGCAGCACCGAGATGCTGGGTGTGGTGGTCACTGGCGAGATCTGGCTGCGCGTGCCCCACACCCTGCAGATGCACTGGAGCGGGCACCTGGGCACCGGCCTGACGGCCAAGGACATGATGCTGCACATGATCGGCCGCTTTGGCATGAACGGCGGCCAGTACCAGGCCGTGGAGTTTGCAGGCCCGGCAGTGCAGGCGCTCAGCATGCAGGAGCGCATGACACTGTCGAACATGAGTGCCGAACTGGGCGCCCAGGCCGGGCTGATTGCGCCTGACGCCACCACGCGCGGCTGGCTCCACGCTGCGGGCGTGGCCCACGACGCGTTGCAAGGGCTGGACGCCTGGTGCACAGATGAGGGCGCACCCCTCACGCGCCATGCGTTTGATGCGACCACGCTCACGCCCCAGGTCGCCGCCCCCCACAGCCCCGCCAACGCCGCCCCCGTGGCCCAGCACGCGGGTCAGGCGATTGACGTGGCCTACATCGGTGCGTGCACTGGCGCCAAGCTGGATGACCTGCGCGCCGCGGCCACCGTACTGCGTGGCCAACGCGTGGCCAGCGGCGTGCGCCTGATGGTGGCCCCCGCCAGCCAGCAGGACCAGGCTGCCGCGCGTGCAGAAGGTGTGCTTCAGGTGCTTCAGGACGCCGGGGCCGAGCTGTTTCCCACCACCTGCGGTGCCTGCGCAGGGTATGGCGACACGGTGGGCGACAACACCACCGTCATCTCCAGCACCGCGCGCAACTTCAAGGGCCGCATGGGATCGGCCACTGCGCAGGTGTACCTGGCGTCGCCCTACACCGTGGCCGCCTCAGCACTGCGCGGCTTCATCACCGACCCGAGAGAAGTGTTGGCATGACAAACACCCACCGCGTCTGGAAGCTGGGCGCCGACATCGACACCGATGTGCTGGCCCCCGGACACGCCATGAAGCACGGCATCGACGTGCTCGCTCGCCACTGCCTCGAATCGATGCGACCCGACTTCGTGAGCGGGGTTCGCAAAAGCGATGTCATCGTGGCCGGGCCCAACTTCGGCATCGGCTCATCGCGCGAACAGGCCGCCGCCGTGCTGGTACGCCTGGGCATCGTGGCGGTCATCGCACCGTCCTTCAGCGGCCTGTACTTTCGCAACGCCTTCAACCTGGGACTGTTGCTGCTCACCTGCCCCGAGGCCGATGCGGTGGGGGAGGGCGATGCCATCACGCTCGACTGGCAGGCACCCGCCGTCATCACGCAGCAGGGCCAGGCGCTGGCCTGCGATCCGATTCCCCCGTTTCTCATGGACATGGTGCGCGCTGGCGGTCTGCTGAACCAGCTGCGCACCCGCTTTGGCAAGGAGGCCATCAATGGCTGAACACAACACGATCGCACACACCGCACCGCCCCCCATGGACCCCGTTACCCTGGCCGTTTTGCGCGGCCGCTTGGAGCAGATTGCCGACGAGATGGACGCCACGCTGTACCGCAGCGCGTTCAACCCCATCATTGCCGAGGCGCATGATGCCTGCCACGGCCTGTACGACGCCATCAGTGGCGACACGCTGGTGCAGGGCAAGTCGGGCCTGCCCGTGTTTGTGGGGGCCATGGCGTTTGCGGTGCGCGCTGCCATGCGGGTCGCAGGCGAGCGCGGCGGCATCACGGCGGGCGACACCTGGCTGTTCAACGACCCCTACGAAGGCGGCACGCACGCCAACGACTTCAAGCTGGTGCGCCCCTTCTTTCGCTACGGCAAGCTGTATTGCTTTTTGGCATCGGCCGCGCACTGGCACGACGTGGGCGGCAACGTGCCCGGCAACTACAACCCGGCCGCCACCGAGTGCTGGCAGGAGGCGGTGCAGATCCCGCCCGTGCGCATCGTGCGCAGCGGTGTGTTTGATGACGACGTGCTGGCCATCCTCAAGGCCAACACCCGCCTGCCCGACAGCCTGTGGGGCGACCTCAATGGCCAGCTGGCCGCCCTAGACCTGGGCGAGCGCCGCCTGCACGACCTGCTGGACCAGTATGGCGACGCCGTGGTGCATCAGGCCATGGGTGAGCTGCGCACACGCGCCGTCAAGCTCATGCAGTCGCACATTGCAGCGCTGCCCGACGGGCGCTACAGCTTCAGCGACATCCTGGACAACGACGGCGTCAAGGATGAGCCACTCACCATCGCGCTCGACATGACAGTGCAGGGCGAGCGTCTCACGCTCGACTTCTCACGTACCTCGCCGCAGTGCGCCGGGCCGGTGAACATCTCGCGCGCCACAGCGATTGCGGCGTGCTACGTGGCGCTAAAGCATCTGTTCCCCGATGTACCCGCCAACGCGGGCGTACTGGATGCGGTGGACTTCGTGCTGCCAGACGGCCTGGTCATCAGCGCCGCCCGCCCACGCCCGGTGGGTGGCTACACCGAGACCATCCTGCGCATGATCGACGTGATTTTCAGCGCCACGGCGCAGGCTGACCCGAAGCGCGCCATGGCCCAGGCCTACGGCACCATCAACGCGCTGTCCATCGCAGGCCACCGCACCGACGCCGCTCGCAAGGGGCAGCGTTGGGTCATGTTCAGCTTCTTCGGTGGCGGCCACGGCGGGCACAGCGATGGCGACGGCCTGAGCCACGGCAACGCGCCCATCTCCACCGCCACCATCCCGCCGCTGGAAATTCTGGAGGCTGCGTACCCCGTGCGCTTCACGCAATGGGCGCTCCGGCCCGATTCCGGTGGTGACGGCCAGCACCGGGGTGGCCTGGGCGCGATCTATGAGATTGAGCTGCTGGAACAGGACGCCGAGGTGTTCATCTTTGGCGAGCGTGGCAAGGCCGCACCCCAAGGCATTTCGGGCGGTAGCGCAGGTTCCATGAACGTCTTCAGCTATGAAAACGATAGTGAGTGGCAGCAACCGCCCATGCGCTCCAAGATGATCGGCATCCGCCTGAAGCGCGGCGAACGCGTGCGGCTGGAAACCCCCGGCGGCGGCGGCTATGGCGCGCCCAGTGCGCGGAGTGCGGCTGCGCGTGAGAAAGATTTGGCGATGGGCTATGTGACTGCCCCAACCGCACTGAAAGCACTGAAAGGCAAGGAATGAGCAGCGGTAAGGTTTCGGAAAGAGATTCGGAGAAAGCGTCGTACGTCGTCGGCGTGGACGTGGGCGGCACCTTCACCGACCTGTTCGTGCTGGACGAGCGCGACGGCAGCGCCCGCATCGTCAAGGTGCCCAGTACCCGGGGCGAAGAGGCGCGCGGTTTCATGAACGGCGTGGCGCGTGTGGCCGACTCGGCGGGGCAGATCGCCACCATCGTGCACGGCACCACCGTGGGCACCAATGCGCTGCTGGAGCGCAAGGTAGCACGCACCGGCATCATCACCACGCGCGGTTTTCGCGACGTGCTGGAGATGCGCCGCCGCGACCGACCCCAGACCTGGGGCCTGCGCGGCAGCTTTGAGCCCATCGTGCCGCGCGACCTGCGCCTCGAAGTGGACGAGCGCGTGCTGGCCGATGGCACGGTGCACACCCCGGTGGACATCGAGCAGGTCAAGGCCCAGGCCCAGGCCTTGCTGGACGCGGGCTGCGAGGCGGTGTGCGTGTTCTTCATCAACACCTACGCCAACCCCGCCAACGAACAGGCCGCCGTGGCCGCGGTGCGCAGCGTTTGGCCCAACCCGCATGTGACAGCCGCCAGCGAGGTGCTGCCAGAGATCCGCGAGTTCGAGCGCTGCTCCACCGCCACGCTCAACGCAGCGCTGCAGCCCGTGGTGGGCAGCTATCTGGAACGGCTGGAAGGCGACCTGCGCACGCAGGGCTTTGGTGGCGAGCTGCTCATCGTGCAGAGCAACGGAGGCGTCATGTCGCGCCAGACGGCTTGCGATGTGCCGGTGCGCACCGCGCTCTCGGGCCCGGCGGCGGGCGTGATTGCCTGTGCGGCCATTGCACGCGCGGCAGGTTTCCCCGATGTGATCACGGGCGACATGGGCGGCACCTCGTTCGACGTGTCGCTCGTCGCCAAGGGCGAAGCCGCCCTGGCCGCACAGACCGCCATTGAATTTGGCATGGTGGTGCGCTCTCCGATGATCCAGATCGAGACCATAGGCGCGGGGGGCGGGTCGA
The DNA here is from genome assembly GCF_046314175.1 of Acidovorax sp. GTDB lineage: Bacteria > Pseudomonadota > Gammaproteobacteria > Burkholderiales > Burkholderiaceae_C > Acidovorax. The sequence continues at coordinate 36,629 of NZ_JBKBXG010000025.1, forward strand.
TTGCCTCGGTGGACGCTAGCGGCATGCTGCAGGTAGGCCCAGAGTCAGCGGGCAGTATTCCTGGCCCGGCTTGTTATGGCCGGGGCAACACGCGCCCCACGGTGACCGATGCCAACGTGCTGCTGGGTCGCATCGCGGCCGACCGACCCCTGGGCGGCGGCCTGCTGGCCGCCATGGATTCGCAAAAGTCGCGCGACGCCATTGAGGTGCATGTGGCCCAACCCCTGGGCCTGGATTTGATGGCTGCGGCCGAAGCCATCCTCACGGTGGCCAACGCCAAGATGGCAGGCGCCGTGCGTGTGGTGTCCATCGAGCGCGGTCACGACCCGCGCCAGTTTGCCTACATGCCGTTTGGCGGTGGCGGTGCGCTGCATGTGTGCGCCATGATGCGCGAGGTGGGCGTGGGCACGGGCATCGTTCCGCGCTACCCCGGTGTCACATCTGCCCTGGGCTGCGTGATGGCCGACATGCGCCACGACGCGGTGCAAACGCTCAACAAACCCCTGGCCGACCTGGACGTGGCCGACCTGCGCCAGCGCGTGGCCACACTGGCCGCGGCCTGCCAGCAGCGGCTGGATTCGGCGGGGGTGAAGTTTGTGCAGGTGCAGGAGATCATCGCGCTCGACATGCTTTACGCCGGGCAGACCCACACCGTACAGGTGCCGGTAGCGGCTGACGCGCTGAACTTTGATGGCATCCGCGCCGCTTTTGAGTCGGCCTACCGTGCCGCTTTTGGCCGTGTGCTCGACGGCATTGCCGTGCGGGTGATGAACCTGCGCTACGCCCGCGTGGGCGTGCGTCCCAAGTTCGACTTGACGGTGCTCGCACCGCAGACGACCACGGTGAACCCATCGCTGGGTGTGCAGCCTGTGTTCCATGCAGGCCGCTGGTGGGATGCCGCGCGCCACGCGCGACTGGACCTGCCCGTGGGCACCCGCATCGAGGGCCCCGCGATCCTGGAGCAGCCCGACACCACCGTGTGGCTGGAGCCCGGTTTCAGCGCCACCGTTGATCCGCTGGGCAACCTGCTGGTGCGTGCCGATGGAGCGGGTGCAGCATGAGCAGCACCACGGTTATCGACTCACGCCATACCGCGCTGGTAATCATCGACCTGCAGAACGACTTTCTGGCACCCGATGGCGCCTACGCCCGGGGCGGTGCGGTGAGCCCGGCTGCGCAAGCCTTGCCACCACGCGTCGCCGCAGTGGCCCAGGCGCTGAAGGCGGCGGGTGGCATGGTGGTCGGCAGCCAGTTCACCCTGTGGCCCGACGCGCAGGGCGAGCCCATGGTGTCGCCCCACCTTCAGCAGTTGCGCCCCTTTTTGCGCCGTGGCGACTTTGCTCCCGGCAGCAACGGCCAGGCCCATGTGGCAGACATCGCTCCCTGGGTAGATGTCTCGGTGTGCAAAGTCGCGTATTCGGCCTTCTTCAACACCCAGCTCGACTGGGTGCTGCGCCGCGCGGGCATCACCACGGTGGCGGTGTGCGGCATCGTCACCAACGGCGGTGTGGCCAGCACGGTGCGTGATGCCCACATGCGCGACTACCAGACGCTGGTGTTGTCTGACGGCTGCGCGGCCTTCAAGCAGGAGGTTCACGACACCTCGCTGGCCGACATGGCCAACGTGGCGCAGGTGCTGACCTGTGCCGATTTCAGCGCTGCGGTGGGAGCCACACCCGCATGACCGCGCCACCCATGACCGCGCCCCGCATCTGCCAAGCCGAACACATGCCCGGCACCGTGGCGCAAGACGCGCATGTGCCGGTAGTCATCGTCGGCGGTGGTGCCTGTGGGCTGACGGCAGCGCTGATGCTGCACGACGCAGGTGTGGACTGCGCGGTTCTGGAGCGCGACGCCACGCCCACGGGCTCATCGGCGTTGTCCTCCGGCTTCATTCCGGCGCCGGGCACGCAAGTGCAGCGCGCAGCGGGCGTTGACGACAGCCCAGATCGCTTTGCCGCCGACATCACCGCAAAAGCCAAGGGCAGGGCGGCGCCGCACCTGGTACAGGCCTACGCCCAGGCCATCGGCCCCGCGCTCGATGCGCTGCAGCAGCGCCACGGGCTGCAGTGGCAGGTCCTCGACGGCTTTCTGTACCCTGGCCATAGCGTACGCCGCATGCACGCCACGCCCGAGAAAACCGGCGCAGGCCTGATGGGCCGCCTGGCCAACGCGATGGCCGCCGCAGATATTCCGATGGTGACCGACGCCACCGTGCGCGAGCTGTGGATCAATGCAGGGCACCGCGTGATCGGCGTGGGCTACGAGCGGCCCGATGGCACGCTGGAACACCTGGCCTGCGACGCGCTTATCCTGGCGTGCAACGGCTTTGGCGGCAATGCGGCCATGGTGCGCGAGCTGCTGCCCGAGATGCGCAACGCGCTGTTTGCGGGCCACACTGGCAATGACGGCAGCGCCATTGCCTGGGGCCGCGCTCTGGGCGCCCGGCTGGCCGACCTGGGTGGCTACCAGGGCCATGGCTCCTGGGCCGTGCCGCAGGGTGCGCTGATTTCGTGGGCGCTGATGATGGAAGGCGGCATCCAGGTCAATGCGCTGGGAGAGCGCTTCCACGACGAAACTCAAGGCTACTCTGAGGCCTCGGTGCATGTGCTGGCGCAGCCCGGCGGCGTGGTCTGGAACGTGTTCGACGCGCCCATTCTGGCGCTGGCACGCACCTTTCCGGACTTTGCCGACGCCGAGGCCGCTGGGGCCGTGAAGCACTGCGACAGCGTGCAGGCACTGGCGGCGGTCATCGGGTGCGATGAATCAAATTTGATAGCTACTACCGCAAGCCTGACAAGCGCTAGCGACCAAAAAGACCATAAATTTGCTGAAAACCGCGTCTTTCAACGCCCCTTGCAGGCCCCGTTCTACGCCGTCAAGGTCACTGGCGCGCTGTTCCACACCCAGGGCGGACTCGATATTGACGCCCAGTGCCGCGTGCTCGGCGGCGACGGTGAACCGTTTCCCAACCTGCTGGCCGCAGGCGGCGCAGCGCGCGGCGTGTCGGGCAACGCGGTATGGGGTTACCTCTCGGGCAACGGGTTGCTCAGCGCGGTGGCGGGCGGTTACATCGCTGCACACACGGCGGCCCAACTGGCCCGTTAGAAAATTTGAAGACATGACTACTTCATCGCTGCAAGAACGCCTCCACGAACTCCGCACCATCCTCGCCCCCGGCGTGTACGACGCCCTGAGCGCACTGGTCGCCGAACAGGCAGGTTTTGAGGCGCTGTACCTCTCGGGTGCCTCCATTGCCTACACGCGACTGGGCCGCTCTGATGTGGGCCTGACCACCTACACCGAGGTGGAAGACACCCTGGCCCGCATCACCGAGCGCGTGCGCACGCCGGTCATCGTCGATGCCGACACCGGGTTTGGCAACGCGCTCAACACCCAGCGCACCGTGCGCGGCTTTGAGCGTGCGGGTGCCGCCATGGTGCAGATCGAGGACCAGGGCTTTCCCAAACGCTGCGGCCACTTGGACGGAAAAACCGTAGTGCCCATGGCCGAGATGTGCGGCAAGCTCAAAGCGGCGGTGGACGCGCGCCACAACGCCCACACTCTGATTCTTGCCCGCACCGATGCGCTGGCGGTGGAGGGCATCGAGGCGGCGTTTGACCGCGCCGAGGCCTACCTGGCCTGTGGCGTAGACGCGCTTTTTATCGAAGCCCTGCGCACCCCCGAGCAAATGGACGCCGCGTGTCAACGTTTTGCCCACCGCATCCCGCTGCTGGCCAACATGGTCGAAGGCGGCAAAACACCCATCCAGAGCGCTGCCGAGCTGCAGCAACGCGGCTTTCGCATCGTGATCTTCCCGGGCGGCACGGCGCGGGCCGTGGCGCACACCCTGCAGGGCTACTACGCCAGTCTGCATGCGCACCAGACCACGGCACCCTTTAAGGACCGGATGATGGACTTTGACGGTCTGAACGCGCTGATCGGCACGCCCGAACTGATGGCGCAGGGGCGTAAATACGAGTAGGGTGGCCGCCACCCCAATGTCCCCGCCCGCCCAGCGGCGAACGGGGCCGCGTACCATGCGGCCCACATTCACCGCATGGAGAACGACATGGCCAACAACCAACAAACTATCACCCTGGGCGGCGGCTGCTTCTGGTGCACCGAAGCCGTGTTCGACCGCGTGCGCGGCATCACCGACGTGGAAAGTGGCTACACCAACGGCCAGACCATCAACCCCAGCTACGAGCAGATCTGCCAAGGCGACACCGGCCACGCCGAAGTGGTGCGCCTGACGTTTGACGCCGACGAGATCAGCCTCGAAGAAGTCCTGGAAATCTTCTTCCACACCCATGACCCGACTACCCTCAACCGCCAGGGCAACGACGTGGGCACCCAGTACCGCAGCGGCATCTATTTCAACAAGCCCGAAGACGGTGAGGTGGCTAACAACATGATCCGCCAGATGTCGCAAGACAAGCTGTTTGGCGCGCCGATCACCACGGAGGTGAAGCCGCTGGACAACTACAGCACGGCCGAGGCGTATCACCAGGACTACTTTGCGAACAACCCGAACGCGGGATATTGCGCGTTTGTGGTGGGGCCGAAGGTGGAGAAGTTTCGCAAGACGTTTGCGAAGTATTTGAAGGGGTAGCCAGCCCAGCTGCAGTGTGTGGTGGCGCGGGGAGCGCCGCACACTTCAGGGTGCAGCCCCCACCCTGAGCGAGGGCTGCCTAAGCCGGCACATTGTCGAGTGGCTCCAGTCGCTATTGCCGAAGGCAGTCTTTCGGCGAGATCGTTTGGCGCCCAGAGCGCAGCCCAACAGATACTTGTGTGGTGGACACAGCTTGCATTCCACCCGTTATCGCAGTGGGCAGAGTGCACCGGCCCTGCTCCACCAGGCGCCTGTTCTCAAACCCCACCACACGAAGCTCGGTGCGTGTGGTATCGGGCACCAGCAAACGCACCTTTCCTCCCATTTCAAAAGCTTGCGACAGAGCCAGCTCCGTGCTGCCCAACGCATGGTTGGAGAAACCGCCCAGCGCTGCGACCTCGACCAGTGCAGCACCTTGCTTTTGATAAATTTTGAGGATACCCCCGATATGCGGCGTGATGACAGCAGCGATCTCCGCTTGGCCGTCACCGTCCAAATCGGCAACTGCCACTGGATTGAGCCAGCGCATGGGTGTGCCGATGGGAGCGGATTGCGCGCTGACCTCGATGCGCCCTCCGTTTAACCGCAGTAGCACTAGACGAGCGCCTTGGTTGCGGTGGCTGACGATTACCAAAATTTCGTCAGGCTCACTGGCAGCAAGCCGCACCATACGCGGAGTCAAATCCTCAAAGACTTCGTTTTCAGGCAGTTCGAACACCCTGCGCTGCCCTGAAGCCGTGATAGCAACCAAACGCGCGTACTCGTGCGGCCGCCCCAGTGCAAAGTGCCCGTATCGATCTACGGAAGCCTCAAAACTAGCCTGAACGATTCCCTTGGCATTGGCAACAGAAGCTGCAAGGACTAGCGGAATCGCGAGAAAAGCGCGCAGCCAAAAAATCATAGCGTTAGTAAGCAAGTAGGGTAGTCGCTGGCTTTTTTGGCTAGGCAACAAGTGATATGCATAGATAAACGATGGCTGTCTTGGGAACCGCTTACCAAAACCACCAGAAAGGGAAACACGTCAATGTTCTCACGGGTTAAAGGTGGCACCGACTTCATGGCAGCTCAGGCGGTGGGTGCCCCAAAGCCAATGGATCCGGCAGATAGGAGGAGATGATGCTCGGAGTGGTATGGGCTTTTGGCTACAACAGGCATTCCGCCTGTGCATAATGCAACCCAATTGCGTTTACGCCCTCCCAATTCATGCACCCCGAACTCGCTTGGACACTCCCCCCCGGTATGCGCGCAACCCGGGCAACACGGGCGCTTGCTGGGCTGTTCCAGGCTCAGCCTGAGGTCGCATTCTCCGAGTCTGAATTAGAGACAGCCCTCGCCACAGCTGGCGCCCCCGTCAACAAAGTCACCGTCTACCGCATGCTCGACCGCTTTGCTGCTGCGGGCTTGCTGCACAAACAGGTGGATGCCGCCCGCGTGACACGCTATGCACTGGCGCCCCGAGGCAAAGAGGGCGCCGCGCCAAGATTTGAGTGCGATGACTGCCACCGTCAGTTTCGCCTGTCGCAAGGCTCGGCCAAGGTGCAGACCGCGCTCAAGCAGGTGTTGCAGGCGCTGGCCACGGCCGGGCATGAGAGCCTGGCAGTAGACATTGCAGTGCGTGGTCGCTGCGCAGGGTGCGCGCACCCCTCCGCGGGGGCCGCCGCATGATTCGCACACGAGGCCTCTCTTATAGCTATGCGAACAGTGGCGCCGCTGCGCCACTGCGCTTTCCAGATGTGGACCTGCGCCAGGGCGGCACGCTGTTGGTGCGGGGCCGCTCGGGCTCAGGCAAGTCCACTTGGCTGTCGTTGATGGCCGGTTTGCGCGGGGCCAGCGGAGGCGATTTGTTTGTGGCGGGCACGCAGCTGGGTACGCAGCGCGGGGCCGAGATTGACGCCTGGCGGGCCCGCAGCATTGGTTTTTTGCCGCAAAAGCTGTACCTTTCCACCGCACTCACGGTGGCTGACAACCTGGCGCTGGTCTACTTTGCGGCCGGGCTGCGGCGCGACGATGCGGCCATCACCCGGGCGCTGGCGCATGTGGGCGTGGCTGAGCTGGCTGCGCGCAAGCCCCATCAGCTCTCGGGCGGGCAGGCGCAGCGGGTGGCGCTGGCGCGGGCGGTGTTGTTGTCGCCCCAAGTGCTGCTGGCCGACGAGCCCACGGCCAGCCTGGACGACGAAGCCGCTGCCGACGCGCTGGCGCTGCTGCAGCAAAGCGCCGCCGCCTGTGATGCCAGCCTGATCATCGCCACGCACGACCAGCGCGTGGTGGCGGCGCTGGCAGGTGCGCAAACACTGGATTTGAATGAAATTGGCGCCCAGCGATTATTGGATAAGCGCGAACAGCTATGAATTCAGGAGTAATCAAACTCGCCCGCCTGTCGTGGCGCTACCTGTGGTCCCGGCCTCTGGCTGCGGTGCTCAACCTGCTGGTGCTCACCTTGGGCTTGGCCGCTATCACGCTGGTGCTGCTGGTGGCCACGCAGCTCGACAAGGCGTTTGAACGCGACCTTGCTGGCATCGACCTGGTGGTGGGCGCCAAGGGAAGCCCGTTGCAGCTTATTTTGGCGGGGGTGTTCCACATCGACGTGCCCACCGGCAACATCCCGCTGCAAGAGGTGCAGGCGCTGCAAAAGAACCCGCTGGTGGCGCAGGTCATACCGCTCAGCCTGGGCGACAGCTACCAGGGCTACCGCATCGTGGGCACCACACCCGACTACGTGTCGCACTATGAAGCCACGTTGGCTGAAGGCGCGCTGTGGCAGCAACCCATGGACGCCGTGCTGGGCGCCACCGTGGCGCGCGGCATTGTCAAAGCCAGCCACGCGGGCGCACCACTGGTGGGTGCCACCTTTGTGGGTAGCCACGGGCTGGGTGGTGGAGGGCACGCGCATGGTGACCACCCCTACCGCGTCAGCGGCGTGCTCAAGCCCTGCGGCTGCGTGCTCGACCGGCTGATCCTGACCAGCACCGAATCCGTCTGGATGGTGCACGAGACGGCCACGGCCAGCGACCCCGAAGACCTGGAGATTTTGAAAGAAGAGCGCGAAGTGACCGTGGCCCTGGTGCGCTACCGCACCCCCATGGCCGCCATTACGTTGCCGCGCCAGATCAACAGCGACACGTCCATGCAGGCGGCAGCGCCCGCTATCGAAGTCACACGCCTGCTGCGCCTGCTGGGCGTGGGGGCCGATGTGCTGCGCGCCTTTGGCGGCGTGCTGCTGGCGGTGGCGGCGCTGAGTGTTTTCATCGCGCTGTGGAACGCCGTGCGCGAGCGCCGGGCCGACCTGGCCATGCTGCGCATGCTGGGCGCGCCGCCGGGCCGTGTGGCCGGGCTGGTGTTGTGGGAGGCCCTGTGGCTGGCGGCGCTGGCCTCCGTGCTGGGCCTGCTGCTGGGCCACCTGCTGGCCCATGGCCTGGGCTGGGCGCTGCAGGCGCAAGGGTTGTTGCCGGTTACCGGTCTCATCTGGCTGCCCGCAGAAGCTGGCGTGCCGTTGATGGCCGCCGGTGTGGCGGCGCTGGCGGCGCTGTTGCCTGCCATGCAGGCCTACCGCACCGAAGTGGCTGATCTACTCAGCCAGCCCTAGTCCGCCCGCAAATTCTCGTTTTCAAACCAACCGACCTGAAAGGCTCTCCATGAAAAAGCTCCTCACCGCACTCGCCCTGGCCCCCATGCTGCTTGTCGGCGCCCTGGCGCACGCCCAAGGCCATAGCGACAAGGAAACCAAGGCCGACATCGAGCGCCACCGCGCCATGGCCGCTGCGCACGAGGCCGCAGCCAAGTGCCTTGAATCTGGCAAAGGCCATGATGTGTGCCAGAAGGAACTCCAAACCGCCTGCAAGGGTCTGGGTATTGGCAAATACTGCGGCATGCGCCACGCGCACTGATCGCCACCCCCACGCCGTTCATTCTCTTTAGAGGTTGCCCGCCATGTTCCACGCTTTGAATCTTGCACCCGTAGGCCGCCGACCGCTCCGCCTGGCCTGGCTGGCTGCGGCGCTGGCACTGACGGGCGGCGCCTACGCACAGCAGCAGAGCACAGCCACCAAACCCGCACCGGGCGCTTTCGAGCGTGCCAAAGAGTCCCCAACATCGACACCGATGCCCGTGCTCTCGTCGCCGCTGCCTGCGGGCACAGGCACTGCCGTGCCCTCGGGCTCTGGCGCGGGCTACCACAGCCCCAACAGCCCCATCGCGCCACTGCCCCCGCGCAACGACGTGGTGCCGTGGTCGGTGCTGTCCGACCTGACCAAGAAGACCACCAAAAACGGCATCCTGCCCGTGTTCAATGACGCGCAAAAGGGCATGGACAAGACCACCCAGCGCATCCAGGGCTTCATGATGCCGCTGGACGCAAAGGCTACCCAGACGCACTTTTTGCTGACCAGCGTGCCGCTGACCTGTTCGTTCTGTATCCCAGGCGGGCCCGAGAGCATGGTCGAGGTCAAGGCCAAAACGCCCGTGCGCTACTCGCTGGAGCCTGTGGTGGTCGAAGGCAAGTTCACCGTGCTCACCAACGACCAATACGGCCTTTACTACCGCGTGGTCGAGGCCGTGCCGGTGAAGTGAAGCAACCCCGCATTCCTTCGCGCCCCGCTTCTGACTGTTTCGTAGATTGAATCCCGCCCCGTGACCCGCGCCCGCGCCCATCCACCCGCCGCCACGGCACAGCTTGCACTCCCGCAAGCGTCGGCCCGCAGGGCAGGGTTGGGTGCGCTTTTCCACGGTCAAACAAGCCGCCAGCTGTGGGCGCAAGCCGCTTTGGTATGGCTGCTCCTGGCTCTGGTGGTGGTGCCCACGCTGGGGCGCCTGCACCAGGTCATGCATGCCCCGGTGCAGCAGACGCATGCGTTGTCTGCGTCGCACGCGCTTGCCTTTGCAGAGCCCGGCGCGGGCGCTGACACCTCGGCAGGCCACGCTCACACACACGGCGACACGGCCGACGAACCCGCAGCCCACGCCCACAGCCTGCTCGACGCACTGCTGGCGCACCACGCGCCAGTGGACTGCCTCTTGCTCGACCAGTTGGCGCTGGGCGACGCATTGCACAGCGCCCCTGCGGCGCTTGCCGCCCCGGTCACCGCGCAGGCACCCCTGGTGCACCCGGCTGCCACCGCGGCGGCCCGGCATGTAGCGCTTTTTCACGCCCGCGGCCCGCCTGTGGTGGGGTGATGGGTTCAGCGGGTTGAGGTGCGCTTGCCGCCGGCGTGAGCTGCTTTTTGCAGCGGGGCGGCTTGGCGGATTCGCCTCATTCATTTCCCGCACTGAACCTGCACAGCGCTAACCACGCACCGCGCGTGGCTTCAGATCTGCACCTCGGCTGATCGATCAGGCACCGCTATTCGCAGCACACCGCCACGCCTGCCTGAGCCAGTCGAAGCCATCGTTTCGACCCGCGCAGTGCAAATGGCATGGGGCGGAGGCCAAAAACCGCCTCACCGGCTGTACCCACCGTGTAGATCTGAAACCGCTTCGAGCACCGTGGCGCTGGCTTGTCGCCGCAAATTTGTCACCGCAAATGCTCCTGATTTCATAGCTTGTAGCGCTTATCCAATAAGCGCTAGAGGCATTTTTTATTCATATTCTTGGTTTTATTGACCGCTCAGCGCCGTCAACCGCATGCCGCCCCCGGCACGCCCACCTTTTCGTATTGCAGCCATGACACACCACAGCCCCCATCACAGCACCCCTCTTCGGCCCGCCCTGCGTCGCGCCGCACGCCGCCACCCAGCCCTGCATCCGGTGGCTCTGGCCGCGATCATCACGCTGTCCGGCACCGGCTTGGTACATGCCCAGGCCACCGCCCAGGCAGCACCACCCACCGCCGCCAGCCTGCCCCCCGTCACTGTGTCCGCCAGCGGCCTGCAACTGGGTGCCAACGACATGACCACCCCCGTCACCGTGCTGGAGGGCGACGAACTGGTGCGCCGCCGTGAGGCCACGCTGGGCGAGACGCTGAACAGCGAGCCCGGCATCACTAGCAGCCACTTCGGTGCGGGCGCCAGCCGCCCGATCATTCGCGGCATGGACGGTCCGCGCGTCAAGGTGCTCAGTGACGGCGCCGAGCTACACGACGCCTCCACCATCAGCCCCGACCACGCCGTGGTGTCCGAGCCCCTGCTGGCGACGCAGATTGAAGTGCTGCGCGGCCCCTCGGCCCTGCTGTATGGCGCGGGTGCGGTGGGTGGTGTGGTCAACGTGCTCGACGGAAAAATCCCCACCGCCATCCCGCAAAAGGGCTACGAAGGCAGCGCCGAGCTGCGCGCCAACTCCGGCGCCAGTGAAAAAGCAGGCGCCTTCTCTTTGACGGGCGGCACCGGCAACCTCGCCGTGCACGTGGAAGGCGTGGCGCGCGACGCGGGCGACTACCGCGTGGGCAAAGGCTGGGCGCCCGAGGGCGAGCCCACCCGCAAGGTGCTGGGCAGCTTCAACCGCACCGACACCGGCAGCGTGGGCCTGTCGTGGGTGGGCGACCGGGGTTACCTAGGCGCGGCCTACACCCGCCAGGCTGCCAAATACGGCCTGCCAGGCCACAACCACAGCTTTGAAGGCTGCCACACCCACGGCAACAGCCTGCACTGCGGCGCCCACGAAGGTGAGGAGGAAGACGGCCACGACCATGACCACGACGCGGAGCATGGCGATGTGCCCGTGGTGGACTTGCGCAGCGAGCGCTTTGACATCCGAGGCGAGCTGCGAAACCCGTTTGCTGGTTTCTCGGCCCTGCGCCTGCGCGCGGGTGTGACGGACTACGTGCACGACGAAGTCGAAGACGGCGCCATCAGCACCACGTTCAAGAACAAGGCCTACGACACCCGCATCGAGCTGCAACACAACCCCATTGCCGGGTTCAAGGGCGTGATCGGTTTGCAAACCTCGCAGCGCAAATTCAGTGCCGTGGGCGAAGAGGCCTATGTCGAGCCCACCATCACCCGCAAACTGGGCCTCTTCGCGCTAGAGGAATACCGCCTCGGAGACTGGCGCTTTGAAGCCGCCCTGCGCCACGACCGCCAGACGGCCGAAGCACAGACCAGCGGTATCGAACGCAGCCACAACGGCACGTCCGCATCGCTGGGCGCGGTGTGGAAGTTCACGCCCGGCTACCAGGTCGGCACCTCCTTCACACGCGCCAGCCGCGCCCCGTCGGCCGAAGAGCTGTACGCCCAAGGCCTGCACATGGCCACCAGCACGTATGAACGCGGCAACGCCAACCTGAAGTCCGAGATCTCGCAGAACATCGACGTCAGCCTGAAGAAGACGGCGGGCGACACCACCTTTGGCGTCAGCGTCTTCCGCAACCGCATCAACAACTACATCTACGGCCGTACGCTGGATGAAGTCGATGGCCTGCAACTGCTGCAATACAGCCAGGCCGACGCCACCTTCACCGGCATCGAAGGCCAGGTGCGCCAGCGCATCACGCGCAACCTGGGCGTGACCCTGTTTGGCGACACCGTGCGCGCCACGATTGACGCAGGCGGCGGCCGACTGCCCCGTATCCCCGCCACCCGCGCGGGCATCCGTGTGGACGCCAATTGGCAAGCCTGGGAAGGCCAGGTCGAATGGGTGCAAGTAGCCCGCCAAAACCGCGTGGCCGAATTTGAAAGCGCCACACCCGGCTACGGCATGCTGAACCTGGGCGTCAGCTACAACGGCCAGCTCAGCAACGGCTCGCCATGGCAGGTGTATTTGAAGGCAAACAACCTGACGGATCGGTTGGCGTATGCGCACACCTCGTTCATCAAGAATGCCGCACCGTTGATGGGGCGGAATTTGACGGTGGGGGTGAAAGTGGCGTTCTGACGGGTGATGCCGTCGTGATGTGAGCAAGCCAGCAGCGGGTGAGGGCGCTGCTGGCTTGCTTTGTTTGGCTGCCTCGAATAACCGAAGCCAAGGGGCCCGGAACCCGTGCCATACTTGACCTAACCTAGCTGATTTTGCTATCGGTTGGATGTATTTGCCCCCCTTTTTGCAACAGCCCTGCATGCTCACCAGTCTCACGCCGTCCGCAAAACTGCTGCAACTGTTACCCGAGGCGGTGGTGCAAACCGATGCGCTGTGGGAGATCACCTATCTGAATCCGGCGTGGCACAAGCTCACCGGCCATTCGGTAGCGGCGGCCCTCGGCAGGTCTCTGCTGGAATTCGTGCATCCCGACGACATCGGCACCATGCGCTCGGGCATGCCGGTGTTCCGCTTGCGCTTTGCCGACGCGGACTATCGCTGGGTGCGTCTGCAGCTCCACCCGGAGACGGATGCGGCGAACCGGGTGACCAGCCGCCAGGGCGTCCTGATCGAGATCACCGAGGTCACCGAACAGGTGCTGGTGGAGATTCGCCAGCGCTTTCTGCGCTTGCTAGAAACCATTGATGGCGTGGTGTGGGAAGCTGAAATCGGCGTGGGCAATACCTTCCTGAGCCCGCAGGTCGAACGCTTGTTCGGCTACTCCGTCGAGGAGTGGCGGGCTGACCCGGGTTTTTGGCGGGCGCATGTGCATCCCGATGATCTGGAGGAGGCCCTGCGCATCGACGATGCCGCTTACAACGCCACGCACAGCCATGCCTACGAGATGAGTTATCGGCTGATTGCCAAGTCTGGCAAGGTGGTGTGGGTGCGTGATCTGTGCCGTGCAGTGGTCGAGCCGGGGCGACCAAACCGCATGATCGGCCTGATGATCGACGTGACTCAGCAGAAGGACACCGAACTTGAGTTGGTGCGCTCCGAAAACCGCTATTCGCTGGCGACTCGCGGATCCAATGACGGCATCTGGGTTTGGGACTTGCGAACGGACGCGCTGCATGTGTCCGGGCGTTTTCTCCAGATCGTCGGGCTGGGTAGCTCCGATCTTGTGCATGACGGAGGCTGGCGCTTTTTTGAGCAGCTCATCGATCCCGAGGATCGCGCTCGCGTGCAGGAGGCCTACCGCAGGCACCTATCGGGAAGCAGCCCGAACTTTTCAGTGGACTTCCGCGCGTTCCACGGGGCTGGGCGGCTGGTGTGGGTCAATTGGCGCGGGCTCGCTGAGTTTGAAGAGGGTGTTCCCGTGCGCATGGCGGGATCATTGAGCGATCTGGCCGAGCGTGGCAGTTCCTACGATGCGCTGACCAACTTGCCCGGCAGGCCGTTGTTCCGCGATCGCCTCGCGCAACTCATCGCGCTGCAGCAGAACGAGGTGGTGAACGGTGGTGGCGTGCCAACACACAGTGGAGCCACGATGTTCGCCGTGCTGCTGCTGGATCTCAACGGGTTCAAGGCCGTCAATGACAGCTACGGACATCATGTGGGCGACCAGCTATTGCAACAGGTGGCGCGGCGGCTCGAATCCTGCGTGCGGTCGGTTGATCTGGTCGCCCGCATGAGTGGCGACGAGTTCAATGTGCTGTTGGAGTCCATTGATCCCGCTGAAGCCAGCCAACGCGCGGAGCAGATTGCCGCCGCGCTGGAAGTACCTTACGTGATTGGCAGGCGCATCGTGATCAGTAGTGCGAGTATCGGATTGGCCAGCAGCGCATCCAGGCTGGCGACGGTCGACGAATACCTGCGCGCTGCAGACACCGCCATGTACCGAGCCAAAAGTCAGTCATTGGGCTTGTGCGTGTTTCAATAAAGCGTCGTGTCAGGGATCGCGGGCCGTCGCTGGCGCCAGAATTTTTGCATAAAAATGACCTCCAGCACTTTCTGGGTAAGCGCTGTTAGCTATTGAATTCATAGCTTAGAGACGCGCTTTTGGTGGCCGCCCAGGCCACAATAGGGCCCTGCTACTGGCTATTTGCCCCCTCCCACTTGCCCCTTCTTGCCGCGTTTGCGCGCCAGCTACCATCTTGAACTCGCCCGTCTTCACCTCGCTGATCCCCGTCATCCTGTTCATCGCCATCGGGTTTTACGTGGGGCGGCGTGGCTGGATTCGGGCTGGGGCGGTGAAGGACCTGGCCAACCTGGTGTTCATGGTGCTAACGCCCGCGCTGCTGTTTCGCACCATGAGCACGGTGCACATCGAAGACCTCAACTTCGGCCCCGTGGGGATCTACTTTGTGGCGTTTGGCGTGGTGTACACGGCCACGCTGGCGGTGCTGGGCTTTACCAGCCTGGGCGCGGCGCGGGCGCTGGCCAATACGTTCAGCAATACGCTCATGATTGGCGTGCCGCTGGTGGGGCTGGTGTTTGGCGATGCGGGGCTGGTGACGCTGTTCACGCTGATCTCGGTGCACTCGCTCATCTTGCTGACCGCCGCCACCGTGGTGTTTGAACTCGCCGCTGCGCGTGAACACGCAGGGCGTGAGGGCGGCACACAACCGCCCATGTGGCGCACGGTGCTGCAGGCGGTGCGCAACGGCATCGTGCACCCGGTGCCGCTGCCCATCATTGCCGGCCTGCTGTTTGCCCAGACCGGGCTGGTGGTGCCGCAGGTGGTCGACAAACCCTTGCTGCTGCTGGGGCAGGCGCTCGGGCCGATTGCGCTGCTGCTGGTGGGGGTGACGCTGGCGTTTACCAAGGTCGGCCACCACTTCAAGGCCGCCCTGCGCATTGCGCTGGTCAAGTGTGTGGTGCACCCCATCGTGCTGGCCACCCTGGGCTGGTCGCTGGGCCTGTCGGGCCTGCCGCTGGCGGTGATGATCGTGGCGGCGTCGCTGCCGGTGGGAGCCAACGTGTTTTTATTTGCACAGCGCTATGCGGTGGCCGAGGACGAGGTGACGGCGAGCGTAGCGGTGTCTACGGCGCTGGCGCTGGTGACGATGCCGGTGGTGATTTTGGCGGTGACGCGGTGGGTGGTGGGGTAGGGAGCGAAACACCGTTATGCGAGCATTCCGGCGTCGGTGTCTTCACGTTGATGGGGTTGGCAACGCTCAGGGTGCCAGCCGCTCCCTCACCCATTCCCCCCCGTCCATCCGATACCGCAACCGGTCATGCAAGCGGCTCTTGCGCCCTTGCCAGAACTCCCACTGATCAGGCTTGAGGCGATACCCGCCCCAATGTGGAGGGCGGGGCGGTTTCAGCATGAACTGCGCGCCGTATTTAGCGGCATTGGCCACCAGCACGCCGCGACCAGAAATGACCTGGCTTTGCGGGCTGGCCCAGGCGCCGATGCGGGAGTCGAGCGGGCGGCTGGCAAAGTATTCGTCGCTTTCTTCGTCGCTGACCTTTTCCACCACGCCCTCAATACGCACCACGCGCTCCAGCTCTACCCAGTGGAACTGCAGGGCCGCGTAAGGGTTGCCCGCAATCTGGCGGCCCTTGCGGCTGTCGTAGTTGGTAAACCAGACAATGCCGCGCTCGTCATAGCCCTTGATGAGCACGATGCGCGTGCTGGGGCGCAGGTCGCTGCCCACGGTGGCCAGGGTCATGGCGTTGGGCTCGGGCACCTGGGCGCTGATGGCTTCTTTGAGCCACTGGTCAAACTGCTGCTGGGGGGCTGCGTGCGAGGCGTCTTCGTTGAGTTCGGCGCGCTCGTAGCTCTTGCGAAGGTCGGCAATGGATGAAGAGGGTGCTGAAGGGGTATGCATGCCCGTGATTGTGCCCGCCGGGTTAAACCACTGGCTTGCGCTGGGGCAGGGCGCCCGCACACCCTACGCCGCGCTGGGTGGCTGGCAGCTACGCAGAGACGTGCAGAAAACCCGAGCGCCAGCACCCAGTATTCCTCTGCGGTTGAATCAGGCCAAATTTTCCAAAGCACGGCGGCCGTTTCCGAGCGCTGCCCCCTGCTGAACCACCAGGAGTTTCCACGATGCCTACCCTCAACATCAATGGCAAAGACACGGCTGTGGATGCCGATGAATCCACCCCCATCCTTTGGGCCCTGCGCGACACGCTGGGCATGACGGGCACCAAGTTTGGCTGCGGCCAGGCTTTGTGCGGGGCCTGCACAGTGCATCTGAACGGTGCGCCCATTCGTTCGTGCATCACGCCTATTTCGGCGGCGGCAGGCCAGAAGATCACCACCATTGAGGCTGTGACGGCCAGCGACAAGGTCGGCAAGGCCGTGCACGCGGCCTGGGTGAAGCACGACGTGGCCCAGTGCGGCTACTGCCAAAGCGGCCAGATCATGAGCGCCACCGCCTTGCTCAAAGGCAAGAAGAAGCCCAGCGATGCCGACATCGACGCCGCCATGGCGGGCAACGTGTGCCGCTGCGGCACCTATGTACGCATCCGCGCGGCCATCCATGACGCTGCCCGTACCTTGTCCACCGTGGCTTGATTGAAGGAGAACACTATGCACTTCGATACCAACACGCTGCAGGGCCAGGCCCATCTTTTTATGCCAAAACACCTGCTAGCGCTTATGGATAAAGCGCAAGCAGCTACTAATTCAGGAGTAACCGATGCGCTGGAAAGCGTGGAAGGCTTGGCACGTCGTACCTTTCTGAAGGTGTCGGCGGCGTCGGGCTTTGCGCTGGGCGCGTTTCCGCTGATGTCCGCTGCGCAGGGCGCGGCGGCTGCGGCGCCCGCAGGCCTCAAGCCGTTCGAGCAGCCTTCAGCCTTTGTCCGCATCGACGCCGATGGCACGGTCACCGTCACCATCAACCGCCTGGACTTTGGCCAGGGCGTGCAGACTGGCCTGCCGATGATCCTGGCCGAAGAGCTGGATGCCGACTGGAGCAAAGTGCGCAGCGTGCACGGCGACGCCAACCAGGCCTATGCCGATCCGATGATGGGCATGCACCTCACGGGCGGGTCCAACTCCATCAAAAATTCGTACACCCAGTACCGCGAACTGGGCGCGCGCACCCGGGCCATGCTGGTGTCGGCCGCTGCGGCGCAGTGGGGCGTGGATGCTTCGGCGCTGCGCACCAGCAACGGCTTTGTCGTCGGCCCCGGTGGGAAGAAGCTGGGCTACGGCGCGCTGGCTGAAGCCGCCATGAAGCAGCCCGTGCCTGAAAAGGTCACGTTGAAGGACCCCAAGCAGTTCCGCCTGATCGGAAAGCCGACCGGGCGGCTGGATGCCAAGGCCAAGTCGAGCGGCCAGCAGGACTACGGCATTGACGTGCGCCTGCCAGGCATGCTCACAGCCGTGGTGGCCCGCCCGCCGGTGTTCGGCGCCAAGCTGAAGTCGCTGGACGACAGCGCTGCCAAAGCCATCAAGGGCGTGAAAGCCGTGCTGCGCGTGCCCACCGACCGGGGCGGCGAGGGCGTGGCCATCGTGGCCGACGGCTATTGGCCCGCCAAGCAGGGGCGCGATGCGCTGAAGGTGGAATGGGACACCAGCGCAGTGGGCAAGCCCGACACCACAGCGCTGCTGGCGCAGTACCGCGAGCTGGCCGCCCAACCCGGCAACGTGGCCATGCAGGCTGACATGGCGCCGCTGGTAGGCGCTGCGCACAAGATCAGCGCCGAGTTCGTCTTCCCCTATCTGGCGCACGCACCCATGGAGCCGCTCAACTGCACGGTGAAGCTCGATGGTGACAAGGCCGAACTCTGGATGGGCACGCAGATGCCCGGCTTCGACGCCATGGCTGCCGCCAAAACGCTGGGCCTGCAGCCGCAAAACATCAAGGTCAACACCCAAATGGCCGGAGGCGGATTTGGCCGCCGCGGCATTCCCACCAGCGACTACGTGGTGGAGGCCTGCGGTGTTGCCAAGGCGGCGCGCACGGCAGGCATCACCGCGCCGGTGCGCACCCTGTGGAGCCGCGAGGACGACATCAAGGGCGGCTACTACCGCCCCATGCACGTGCACCGCGCCGAGATCGGGTTTGACGCCCAGGGCAAGATCCTGGCGTGGGACCACACCATCGTCGGCCAGTCCATCGCCAAGGGCTCGCCGTTCGAGGCTTTCATGGTCAAAAACGGCATCGACGCCACCGCCGTGGAGGGCATGAAGGAGCCCTACGACGTACCCATGAAGCTGACGGTGCACCACCCGGACGTGAACGTGCCCGTGCTGTGGTGGCGCAGTGTGGGGTCCACCCACACGGCCTACGTCATGGAAACCCTTATCGACGAAGTAGCCCGCGCCACCAAGCAAGACCCCGTGGCCTACCGAATGCAGCTGATGGGCGACAAACACCCGCGCCACAAGGCCGCATTGCAGCTGGCCGTGGCCCAGTCGGGCTATGGCAAGAAGAAGCTGGCCGCTGGCCGCGCCTGGGGCGTGGCGGTGCATGAGTCGTTTGAATCGGTGGTGGCCTATGTGGTGGAAGCGTCTGTGAAGGACGGTACGCCCAAGCTGCACCGCATCACGGCCGGTGTTCACTGCAACCTGGTGGTCAACCCCAAGAGCGTGGAAGCCCAGGTGGAAGGCTCAGCGCTGATGGGCCTATCAATGTGCCTACCCGGCGGCGCCATCACGCTCAAAGACGGCGTGGTGGAGCAAAGCAACTTCGGCGATTTCGCCGTGCCGCGCATCACCGACATGCCCCAGGTAGCGGTGCACATCGTGCCTAGTGCCGATCCACCAAAGGGCATGGGCGAGCCAGGGTTGCCGCCGCTGGCACCTGCGTTTGCGAATGCGGTGGCGCGGTTGACGGGGAAGACGCCGAGGGAGTTGCCGTTTAAGTTGGCTTGATCGGATTTGATGGCATGAAAGCGCCGGGTTTGAAAAAGCCCGGCGCTTTTTTATGAGCTTGTTCGGTTGCGCCAGTTCGGCGTGCGGGGAGTTGCTAGGGCTGTGTTTCGCAAGCGGCTTTTGGCCTATTTCAAACGGTGGTGAATGTGGTGGAGAGGTTGGTGCAATGCAGCGATGGCCGTCATTCGCGGCCCTGGACTGGCTCCACGGTGCCGGGCCTAAAGCTGTCATCGGCTCTCCAGGCGGAGGGACAGCATCAATGACAGGTATTGAGGGAACTTCAGTCATCCAGCGTGCAGGTGGCTGCTTGCTGCGACAGCTCAAGGTCGGAAGTCAGCTGTTCGAACAGACTAACTCACTCACTCTCTCGACCCGACGTGGTTGTCTGGCAATGGCCCTCGTGGCAGGCATACCGGTTGCAGCGTCCGGTAGGTTCAGGCCCTGCAACCGCGTGCTTCCCAGTAAACTGCCCAAGGGCTTGCGCACCCGATCTGTCAAGTCGCTCAGGCATAGAGGGTCCAGCCGGGTTTGTCGGATCTGTTAAATCTTTCCATTCATCCAGTGTGTGGCGCTACTGGATTGATTTCAAGAACATTTTGGTGATGCAATGACACTTTGTTTATTGGCAGCGGTCGTGGGTATCGTTTTTTTTGCCGTTTAAATCAAAGATGCCGTTTGTGAACGAACTGCAATCCAAAGTGCTTGTATCCCTTGAAGCCTTGGTGATCTTGGCTCCGCTAACTCTGCTTACCTCGTTTTACTTGGCTTTTATTGCCGCCTTGTATTGGGAAACGTATGACCTTGTCCCGTGGCATGGCTATTTTGTGCCATTTCTTGCAATTGCCGCGCTCGGGTGCCTACTCTGCCTCTGGAAAGCAGTGTTAACGCTCACTTTTCAAGGCCGAGCAGGACTAGATAAAATAGATCGCAGGTTGATCATTTCGATTTATTTAGGCGCTTTACTCGCAGTATTCGGAGTGGCTTGCATAATGGCTGTTCAATGGTTTGAAATGCCAGATATTTTTCAAGTTTTTAGAATCTATGCATATGGTACTCCAGCGCTGGTGCCCGCCGTGCACATAGCGTTCGAACGCCATATTTCGGCATCTAACGAATAGCGTTTATCAGCCGCGAATTGACGTGTGAATTGAGCATGGGCCTCCCTTTGCGGCTGATACACGCTGTTCGTGAGGCAGTCGCTCAGAGGGCGGTTCTTCCCGAATCGGAGATTTCGGACTCCTGTGACAACAATCATCGAGAGAAAGAATGCGACCGAGTACTATAAGACTAAAGATTTGTTTTTTCTTGCTCGGCTTGGTGGGCTGTAATAGCCAGTCAACAGACTCCACGCAAAGTGGTGGCACACCCTCTAAACCAGGCGAGCAAAAAACCGTCTTCTTTCGCTGGTTAGATGCTGGTGCCGTCAAAGTTCGCGGAGGAAAGGATCCAAACCGCGAGATCTATGCTGCAATTAAGCGATTTGTGACCGACGATCAAGCCGTGCTGCGCACCCGTCTTTCTCCTAGGCGCCATTATTCGACCAGCCGTACTGTGTGGGCTGATGGTGAATTTCCGGCGGGCTGGATCGAATACATGGAGGCATGCGTTCGTCTGCGCTACAACCCCGGCGAGGAGCTTGAATTCGCCCGGGCCCTGGTTGTGATGAACAGCTATGCACACCCCACCTATTCACTGCAAAGTTTTGACTATGTGGCAGTTAGCAAAGCGCTCACTGCAATTGAGCAAGAAGAGCGCTACCGCTTGCACGAATTTTTTCGCAACCGTGGGACTGTAAGTGATTCCGATGGGAAGCTTGTTGCCCCCACGCAGGCGGAAATGACCCCACCGGTTTCAGCGTTAGTCCTTTTGCAGCAACGAACGGGCTTTGAGGCAGCGCGTTTCAACAACGTATTGATTCCGGTAATTGTCAGTGTTCAAGGGCTGAAGGGCGAGACAAACGGATACTATGCGTGGCATGCCAACGGCGTTGAATCGGTAGGGGACGAACCGAAAAACGTTTGCGACGGCATCGGCCCTTGAATCAATCCTTGGAGTCCACTGGATGTTTATCTAGTTCTACACAAAATCATATTCACCCCAAGATAGACCCGTGTGCCGAACGCAGCGGACGGCGGAGCGACCAGCCCGCTCTTTGCTATCGCCAATGGGGATTGAAAGACCGCTTCGTGGTTCGGGCAAAGGACTGCTTAGGGCCGAGGCTGTGTGAAAACGTTAATAGACGAATTTTGCGGGGGTACTTCAACCATTGCTCGCATCGAGATCGTGCGTTGTAGGCCGATCTGAGCGGTCGATTTCTGAGTCAGCTGGCAAGTAAAGGGCGCAACGTGCGTTTTCACACAGCCTCGGCCCCAAGCGGACCTAAAGGTTTACGACCTGCTCTTCCCAACTCAAATGCGCACCGAGTAGGTGAACTTCGCCATCAGGATTGACGAAGATTGGACCGTTACCCGCGAGTGCTGCAGACGGCACACGTGTAGAAATGAACTCTTCCGAGTTGTAGAAGAAAACCCATCCATTTGGAGTTTCCGTAGTGAGTTCCGGCCGTATGGATAGAGCACAGCCTGCATCCCGCTGCAGTTTTTCAATCTGTTCGCGCGCCAACGCTGTCGCTGCATCACGGGTGATAGTCATTTTGGAATGTCCCCCTTCTTGCCGGAAACTGTCTCACGGAGACGCCCGGTCGTGAATTCTGACAACGCGACCGTGGCCGACGATGCCGCCCTCCCACACTCGAAACGTCGCATCGATAGGGAATCGAGGCAACGCCATCTCAGGGAACAGGAATTGAACGCCGACCGTCAAGGTGTGTCCGGGTCGGAATTCAATCTGATGGGGAACTGTGATCCTCATGGAATACGCTTCATCTTCTGAAAGACTTAGAACTCCTCGGTACTCACCAGTAATCGCGTGCTGCCTACCACCCGCGTGTGAAGGAAAAAGCGTGATAACTGCATCGATTTCAGGTGTCATCATGGGTGCAATCAAATGTCCGCTTCTGGCCGACAGTACTAATTCGTTTTCGGTCACCCTATGACTGCAACCAGCCTAAAGCAGCTTCCCATCTCTCCCCACAACATCGCGATCTGAAAACAGAAAACGCATGCACTGCTTCGTGTGGATATCAAGCAAATCGGTGCACTACTGATTTTGTTTTTATATTTTGACGATCAGGGCCCGTGATGGGCCGTCGCCAAGGGCTGGTGTCACGCCGTATGTTTTGCGGCGCTCAATCCTTGAGGTCCACCCCGAGAATGCCCAACTTTTTGGCATACGAGTCCCTGCGTTTTGCTGCTTTTCTCGCTGTTTCTGTGGCGGCTTGGATGGCCTTGGGCCCTTTATTCGCAGCTGCTTTGATCAGCCCGAACTTGTGATCGGCATCTGCCTCTGCCCGCTTGAACGTGGCAATGAGTTCAGCATGCGCAATGGGTGGATTCACAGTTACTCCCATATCAATCAGCGTCGTTACTCTTAAATTTTGACGTTGGTGCGAAGCAAGGCTGTTCTCAATTCGCGCGCGGCCGGTTTGGAAACGTCCACCTTTTGAACCTCCAGGTCGAACGAAGAGCCTGGCTTGATGCTGGTGGGTAGTATTTTTTTGGCTGGCAGCTTGGCAGGGTAGGTGCCTTTGCCTGGGCACATGCGGACGGAAAACCCGAATTCGTCGAGCAGGCCTTTCGCATACAGCTCTGCCAATTGGTGAAACGATACGAAGGTGGAACGTTTCACGTCTTTGAGTCCCGGCTGGCTGACGTCGCGAACGAGCTCGAATTTGCCAAGCGAATCGCGCTGTGTATCCGTAAAAGGATGCAGCAAGAAAGTCTGACGAACGCCATCCTTTTTGGACACCAAAGTGTGCTCGACGGCTATATCGGTTAACAGCATATTTTTTCTATCTCCGCGAGTTGCAGTTTGCTTGGCCGAATCAGCTAGGGATCCTCTGCACGAATCGAGCGGTAAGTGTGCGCTGCGGATCGGGATGGGCTGCAAGGCGCAAAGCGCAGCAATAGCCGTAGCTATTGCGAGCATTTGCAACGCGGCAGACCGCC
>NZ_JBKBXG010000026.1:0-58421 GCF_046314175.1 Acidovorax sp.
CGGCGTGCAGGCTAAGCGCAAGCGCGCGGGATGGGATGTGGCCTATCTGGCACACATCCTGGGACTCTCTGTTTAGATGCGATTGCCCTGCCGTTTGAGGGGTCCTGCTCTGAATTTAGGAGCTGGTAGCGCTCGTATTTGCTACCATTGAGATGGTTTTATGTTTTAAACCTAATCTGGTAAAGCGATACCAGCTACTCAAAAGATAGCAAGTGACGGTCTTTCGCCCATAAAAAAGCCCGGCATCGAAATGCCGGGCTGGGCGCCAGGGGCGCTTGAATTACGGCTTGGTGCCGGTAGGGAAAGGCCAGGCTGCCTGAGGGTTCAGCGTGGTCTGTGCTGCAGGGGCCGCAGGGGCAGGCGCCTTGGGGGCCTTCTTGGCCGGTGCAGCTTTCTTGGCGGGCGCAGACTTTGCAGGTGCGGCCTTCTTCGCTGCTACTGCCTTCTTGGCGGGAGCGGCTTTCTTTGCCGGTGCTGCTGCCTTCTTGGCAGGTGCAGCCTTCTTCGCTACCACTGCCTTTTTGGCGGGAGCAGCTTTCTTTGCCGGTGCTGCTGCCTTCTTGGCAGGTGCAGCCTTCTTCGCTACCACTGCCTTTTTGGCGGGAGCAGCTTTCTTTGCTGGTGCTGCTGCCTTCTTGGCAGGTGCAGCCTTCTTCGCTACCACTGCCTTTTTGGCGGGAGCAGCTTTCTTCGCAGGGGCCGCCTTCTTAGCGGCTGGTTTTTTCGCAGTTGCCATCATGTTCTCCTTGGGTCAATATGCAAAGAGCACTTCCTGTCTACAGTGGACAGAAAGCGATCCATGGAGATGGAGAAAAATTCCATCTCCATGAACACGGGAACGCTCACCACGGCGGCGCTCTGCGACGCTGTCTGTGGTGGGCGTGGTGTGGATATCCATGTGGTGTGATGCTTGTAAATAACGAGGCGCTAGTCCCAGGACAGCGCACCACCGGACTGGTATTCAATAACGCGGGTCTCGAAGAAGTTGCGTTCCTTCTTCAAATCGATCATCTCGCTCATCCATGGGAACGGGTTTTCTTCGTTGGGGAAGAGTGTTTCCAGCCCGATCTGCGTGGCACGGCGATTGGCGATGTAGCGCAGGTAGCCCTTGAACATGGATGCGTTCATGCCGAGCACGCCGCGTGGCATGGTGTCTTCGGCGTAGCGGTATTCAAGCTCCACGGCTTTCATGAACAGCGCGTTGATCTCGGCCTTGAACTCGGCCGTCCACAGGTGCGGGTTTTCCAGCTTGAGCTGGTTGATCAGGTCGATGCCGAAGTTGCAGTGCATCGACTCGTCGCGCAGGATGTACTGGTACTGCTCGGCGGCGCCAGTCATCTTGTTCTGGCGGCCCAGTGCCAGGATCTGCGTGAACCCCACGTAGAAGAACAGGCCTTCCAT
Organism: Acidovorax sp.; assembly: GCF_046314175.1. Classification (GTDB taxonomy): domain Bacteria; phylum Pseudomonadota; class Gammaproteobacteria; order Burkholderiales; family Burkholderiaceae_C; genus Acidovorax. The sequence goes on from NZ_JBKBXG010000026.1 coordinate 1,402, forward strand.
CAGGCAGGCGAAAACGATCAGCGACTTGAGCAGCGTCTGGTCGGTCTCGAAGGTGCCGGTGTGGAAGTTAGGGTCCATGATCGCTTCGATGAACGGGATCAGGAACTGGTCCTTGTCACGGATCGAAGGTACTTCCAGATAGGCACTGAAGATCTCGCCTTCGTCGAGGCCGAGCGATTCGACGATGTACTGGTAGGCGTGCGTGTGGATCGCTTCCTCGAAGGCCTGGCGCAGCAGGAACTGGCGGCATTCGGGGGCGGTGATGTGGCGGTAGGTGCCCAGCACGATGTTGTTGGCGGCCAGCGAATCGGCGGTGACGAAGAAGCCGAGGTTGCGCTTGATGATGCGGCGTTCGTCTTCAGTCAGGCCGTTGGGGTCTTTCCACAACGCGATGTCGCGCGTCATGTTCACCTCTTGCGGCATCCAGTGGTTGGCGCAGGTGGCAAGGTATTTTTCCCAGGCCCACTTGTACTTGAAAGGCACCAGCTGATTGACGTCGGTCTGGCCGTTGATGATGCGTTTGTCGGCAGCGTTAACGCGGCGCTGGGTGCCTGCTGCAGGTGCGGATTGCTGTGCTGCGGATGATGTCATCGACGCATGCACTTCTTGCAAAGACGGGGTCTGAAAAGGCAAAGGCGGCTGTCCCGCCGGGTGGCTTTTGTTCAGTCCACCGTCCAGTTGATTTTGCGATGAGGGCTTGACTTCTTCGTCCCAGGTCAACATAGATTTTCCAGTGTTCGGATTATGAAAGCAGTGCTGCAAAAAGAAAAGCACTGAAGCGTTGTGCAGCAACGTTTTGTTGCTTCACAGCACATGCGCGACGCCTCAATTGCATGCGAGCTGTCGCGCGCGAAGTTTTTATTGGCAGGCTTCGCAGCCTGGATCGTCGATGGGAGAAAACTGAACGTCCGTGGCAGGCACCGCTGCGGCTACTTCCATCGCGTGCTGTTTGCTTTGCGTGGGCGCAGATGCGCTGGTTGGTGCGTCGTCATTTCCCGATGAAACCGAGTTGAGCTGGCGTGTGTTTACCGTGCTCATTTCGACATGCGTGGCACTTTGCGTGCGCAGGTAATACGTGGTCTTGAGACCGCGGATCCAGGCAAGTTTGTAGGTGTCGTCCAGCTTCTTGCCTGACGCGCCTGCCATGTAGATGTTCAGGCTCTGCGCCTGGTCGATCCACTTCTGGCGACGCGATGCTGCTTCAACCAGCCACTGCGCCTCGACTTCAAACGCGGTGGAATATAGGTCCTTGATGTCTTGCGGCACGCGGTCGATGGGGTGCAACGAACCCTTGAAGTGCTTGAGGTCCATGATCATCACGTCGTCCCACAGGCCCAGGCGCTTGAGGTCGCGCACCAGGCCGCCGTTGATGACAGTGAACTCTCCCGACAAGTTGGACTTGACCGAGAGGTTGCCGAACGAAGGCTCGATCGATGCGTCCACACCAATGATGTTGGAAATGGTGGCCGTGGGGGCGATGGCGACGCAGTTGGAGTTGCGCATGCCGTCTTGGGCAATCTTCTTGCGCAGGGCGTCCCAGTCGAGGGTGACCGAGCGGTCCACTTCCACGTAGCCACCGCGTGCTTTGGCCAGCATGTCCAGCGTATCGAAAGGCAGGATGCCCTGGTCCCACAGCGAGCCCTTGTAGCTTGCATACTGACCGCGTTCCTTGGCCAGCTCGGTGGAGGCCCAATAGGCGTAGTAGCAGATGGCTTCCATCGACCGGTCGGCAAATTCCACGGCTTCTTGCGAAGCGTAAGGAATGCGCAGTTCATACAGGCTGTCCTGGAAGCCCATCAGGCCCATGCCCACAGGCCGATGACGAAGATTGGAGTCGCGAGCCTTCGTGACGGCGTAGTAATTGATGTCGATCACGTTGTCGAGCATGCGCATCGCGACCTTGATGGTCCTCTTGAGCTTGTCGTGGTCGAGCTGGCCGTCCTTGATGTGCTGCAGCAGATTGACGGAACCCAGGTTGCACACGGCGGTTTCCGTGTCGCTGGTGTTCAGCGTGATCTCGGTGCACAGGTTGGACGAATGCACCACGCCAGCGTGTTGCTGGGGCGAACGCACGTTGCAGGCGTCCTTGAACGTGATCCAGGGGTGCCCGGTCTCGAACAGCATGGTCAGCATCTTGCGCCACATGTCGGTGGCCTGCACGGTCTTGGCGGGTTTGATTTCGCCACGAGCGGCCTTTTCTTCATAGGCTACATACGCCTTTTCGAATTCAACTCCGAACAGGTCGTGCAGGTCGGGAACATTGTTGGGCGAGAACAGTGTCCAAGTTCCTTTTTCCATCACGCGGCGCATGAAGAGATCAGGAATCCAGTTGGCGGTGTTCATGTCGTGCGTGCGGCGGCGGTCGTCGCCAGTGTTCTTGCGCAGTTCCAGGAACTCTTCTATGTCCAGGTGCCAGGTTTCCAGGTAGGTGCAAACTGCGCCCTTGCGCTTGCCGCCCTGGTTCACGGCCACTGCCGTATCGTTGACAACCTTCAGGAACGGCACTACGCCTTGCGATTCACCGTTGGTACCCTTGATGTGGCTACCCAGGGCCCGCACGCGGGTCCAGTCGTTACCCAGACCGCCCGCGAACTTGGACAGCAGCGCGTTTTCCTTGATGGCGTCGTAGATGCCGCCCAAGTCGTCGGGCACCGTGGTCAGGTAGCAGCTGGACAGCTGCGAGCGCAAGGTGCCGCTGTTGAAAAGCGTGGGGGTCGAGGACATGAAGTCAAACGAAGACAGCACTTCATAGAACTCAATGGCGCGGGCTTCACGGTCGACTTCATTGAGTGCCAGGCCCATGGCCACACGCATGAAGAAGGCCTGGGGCAGCTCGATGCGGGTCTTCTTGACGTGCAGGAAGTAGCGGTCGTACAGGGTTTGCAGGCCCAGGTAGTCAAACTGCAGGTCGCGGTCTGCATTGATAGCTGCGCCCAGGCGTTGCAGGTCGTATTGCTGTAGCAGGCGTTCATCCAGCAGCTCGTTTTCGACCCCCTTCTTGATGAATTGCGGGAAGTAGTCGATGTAGGCCTGGCCCATATCGCTTTGGGTCACCTCACGCCCCAGCACCTCGCGCACGATGGTGTGCAGCAGCAGGCGGGCGGTGGCGTAGGTGTAGTCGGGGTCTTTTTCGATCAGCGTGCGTGCGGCCAGGATGGAGGCTTTATAGACCTCGTCCATAGGAACGCCGTCGTAGAGGTTGCGCATCGTTTCGGCAACGATGGGGTCGGCCTTCACGTCGGCGCCCAGGTTCACACAGGCAGATTCGATGAGCGACTGCAGGCGGTTCAGGTCCAAGGCGACCAGCTTACCGCCGTCCATCACGTGCAGCAAAGGCGCGGGCGCTGCGGGGGTTTGTTGCTCGGTCTGCCGTGCGCGCTCTTGGGTCCGGCGCTCACGGTAGAGAACGTAGGCGCGCGCGATCTCGTGGTGGCCACCACGCATCAGGCCCAGCTCGACCTGGTCTTGCACGTCCTCAATATGAAAGGTGCCGCCGCCGGGGCGTGAGCGCATCAGGGCGCGTGCCACGTTCTGGGTCAGGGTGTCCACCACTTCACGGACGCTGGCCGATGCCGCGCCCTGTGTGCCGTGCACTGCCAGAAAGGCCTTCATCATGGCCACTGCAATCTTCTGAGGCTCAAAAGGCACCACGGCGCCGTTGCGGCGAATGATCTGGTAGTGCGTGCTTGCCTGGGCTGCAGACGCTTGCGCAGGCGTCTGTGTCCGGTTCGACGAAGGGGTGGCGGGCGGGGCGGAAGGCGTATTCAAAGCAGCTTGCATGGGTGTCCTCTTCTGTGGGCTGTCTGGGGATGGGGGCGTGGCTGGAAGTGCCGCCGCAGTGTGTGAGTGATGCGGCGGATTTTAGTCTGTCGCACACTATATATGGGGTGTCGAATGTATTCAAGACACTACCGGTAGTGTACCGCCGCAGATTGGCTAAAAAGTGAAACAGGCCGTTTTGCGCGCCTTCAGCGCAGGCCTGACTGCGCGCTCATCCCTTGCGCCAGCTGAAAATGTTGCCCCAAATCACGCATTGGCAAGCGGTGCGGGCGTATTTCCCTTTCCAGGCCGCGCCATTTCTGGAGATTCGATTTTGTGCATTTGCACAAAGAAAATTTTTGGCCTTGAGGCCATGCTGCGACCAAGTCGTCAGTGAGTCGGCGGCTGGGCCTGCTGGGCGCGCTCGGGAAAGCAGTCTGCTGGCCAATTCAGGGAGTTTTGCAGGCGATTCCAGTCGAACCCCGGGCCGGGATCCTGCTTGCGACCGGGGGCAATGTGTTCATGCCCCGCGATGTGCTGTATGGGATAGCGTTGCGCGATGTCATGGCAAAGTGCCGCTAGCGTTTGGTATTGCGCTATTTCGAAAAAAAACCCCTCCAGGCCTTCCATTTCTATGCCGATCGAGTCGTCGTTGCACTGGGTGCGTCCGCGGTAGCTGGATTGGCCAGCGTGCCAGGCGCGTTCATCACAGTCCACAAACTGCCACAGGACGCCCTGGCGGTCGATAAAAAAATGAGAGGAAACCTGGAGGCCGCGGATGCTTTGGAAATAGGGGTGCGCGTCCCAATCGAGGGTGTTGGTGAACAATTGCTGCACAGCACCTGCGCCGAACTCGCCAGGGGGCAGGCTGATGGAGTGCACCACGATGAGATCAACGGGCGTGCCCGTGTCAGGGCGCTTCCCGTAGTTGGGGGATATCCGCCGAATGGCGGAGCGATGCCATCCTCCGTCCCATCGAACAGGAGCGGTGTCCGCGCCGTCAGCCGATGTCGTCATGCGGGTCCAGGTCATTGGGCGCAGCGATGTTCAAGCGTGCGATGCGGTAGCGGATTTGCCGCAGGCTGATACCCAGTCGGGCAGCTGTTGCGGTGCGGTTGAAGCCCGCCTCGCGCAGTGCTCGAATGAGTATGTCGCGTTCCTGCTGGTCCAGCCAGGCCTGCAAATCACTGGGCAGTGGCACGGTGCTGCCAGCGCTGGGTTGTGGGTGCGGCAGATGCGTGGAAGACGAAGAAGACGTTGATGCGCCGAGAGGGGGTGGCGCCAACTCCGGGCGTGGTGCCACCGAGGCTCCAGCGCCTGAAGGGGGATCTACCTGCAGTTCATCGCCATCGCTCAGAGCCACGGCACGGTGCAGCAGGTTTTCCAGCTCGCGGACATTGCCCGTCAGCGGGTGCGCCGCAATCGCAGTCAGCGCGCGCTCCGTTATCGCAGGCACTGCTATGCCTGATTCCGTTGCAATGCGTGACAAGAGGGCTGTACACAGGGCGGGTAAGTCCTCGCGTCGCTCGCGCAGGGGCGGGATCACGATCTCGATCACGTTGAGCCGGTAGTACAAGTCCTGCCGGAAACGACCTGACTGCACATCGGCCGCCAAGTCGCGGTGGGTGGCACTGACGATGCGCACGTCCACGGTTTCTTCTTGCGTGGAGCCTAGGGGGCGCACGCTGCGCTCCTGGATGGCCCGCAGGAGCTTGGATTGCATGGCCAGCGGCAGATCACCAATTTCGTCCAGAAACAAGGTGCCGCCACGCGCCGCCTGAAAGTATCCATCCCGGTCTTGCGCTGCCCCGGTGTAGGACCCTTTGCGTGCGCCAAAGAACTCGGCCTCCAGCAGGTTTTCGGGAATCGCACCGCAGTTCACTGCGACCAAGGGGCCGTCTGCGCGCTGGCTGCTGGCATGCAGCGCTTGCGCCACAAGCTCTTTACCGGTGCCGGATTCGCCATGGATGAGCACCGGTGCCATGCCCCGCGAGACCTTGGCCACGCGCTGCTTGACATTGCGAATGGCTTCGGATTCGCCCACCAGCCGGTCCAGGGCGGTGCCCGCACCCAGCATTTCCGCCGCTGAAAGCGCTTGGCGGCTCTGGCCCCCACTGCGTGCTGCACGGGGCGATGGAACACCCCCTGTGCCTTGCACCGCCGACGCCACGACCGAGCGGAACTGCTTGAGGTCCACAGGCTTGGTCAGGTAGTCAAAAGCGCCAGCGCGCAGGGCCTCCACGGCATTCTCGGCGGAGCCGTAGGCTGTCATGACCACACAGCGCTCTTTGCGTTGCTGGTCGCGCAGATCCTGCAGCAACTCCATGCCGAACCCGTCGGGCAGGCGCATGTCGGTGATCACAGCGTCGAACTTGTGGGCTTTGAGCTGTTCGCGGGCCTCCTGTACGGTGGATGCGGTTTCGACGCGGTACCCCTCGCGCAGCAAGGTCAGTTCGTACAGGGTTCGCAGATCGGGTTCGTCGTCGACGACAAGGATGGAGGCTATGGGGGCGTTCATGGGCAAATCGGGGGTTAGACCACGATGGTGTCAAACAGCGTGGCAGCATCCGCGGGGCGGGTGAGGCGGCGGAACCCCACGGTGAACGCGTTGCCCCCTGTTTCGCCACGTGCAGTGGTGCGGTTGAGCCGTTGGTAGCTGATGGAAGCACCATGGCGCTGGCACAGCTCGCGGCATATATAGAGGCCCAGGCCGCTGGAGCGGCTTTCTGAGGAGAAGAAGGGTTCGAAGAGGTGGCGTTCTACCGATTTGTCCATGGGGGCGCCGTCGCTCCAGACCTGCAGGATGACCTGGCCTGATGGCGTGGCCCGGGTGAAGACGGAAAGGGAGTCGGGCTCTTGGCCCATGTAGCGCAGCGCGTTGTCCAGCAGGTTGACCAGCACGCGGCGCAGATGTTCGCCATCAAACTCCACCTGGGTGGCGCTGGCTTCAAGCGCCACAAGCCCGCGGCGCTGGACCGGGTCTTGTGCTTGCCAGTCGTTCCAAATCTGGGCAACCGTTTCGTCCAGCGCCACGGTGGAGGCCGGAGCGTGGCTGATTTGGTGCTGCACGCGCGCGATGTCCAGCACTTCTTCTGCAATGCGCGCCAGTCGATCAGCGTTTTGTTGAACCATGCGCGCAAGCCTCTTTTGGGCGGGGTCGTGCAAGTCCTCTTCCAGCAGCGCATTGGCCTGAACAATCGCCGCCAAGGGATTGCGGATTTCGTGGGCCACGGCCGCTGACATTCTGCCCATGGCAGCGAGTTTTTCGGTGCGAAGGCGTGCCTCCATTTCACGCAGGTCGTGCAGGAACATCACGCACAACCGCTCCGAACGTGACTCATGGGCGGCTTCCCGGCTGGTGGTGAGCCAAGTGCGTACATGCAGTCCGGTGGGGCTTTGCCCTGCGTGCAGCAGGTCCACGTCGGCCATCTGGGGTTGTTCCTGCCGGAAGGTGCGCCGCGCCATCAAGACCAGCGGGTGCCAGGGTGCTTCGGAGGCCAGGGTAAAGGGCAGGGCTGGCAGGGGCGCCCCGCCCAGCAACTGGAGTCCCGCAGGGTTGGCGATGCGTACCGCATCGTTTTCGTCTACCACCAGCACGCCATCGGTGAGGTTCTGTATGACCAGTGCACTGACCTGGGTCTGCACACGGGCAGCCACCTGGCTTTGCTGTGCAAGCTCTTGTTCACGTGACAACCGGGTGGCGAGCTGGTGAACCAAGTAACTGACTATGAAGTAGCCCGTACCCGTCAGTGCACTTTGCAGGTAGCGCTGCGCGTCGTCGCCCGAGGTGCGGATGCCAACCCACCATGCCCAGCCTAGCAGCAGCAGCGTGACCCCCGCAGTGGTTCCCAGCGCCAGTGTCAATGTTCCCAGCACCGCGGCCATCAGCACGGGCAAGCCGAACAACGGCGTGTAGTTCATGGCGCCCGCATGCAGCAGTTGCAAAGCGGTAATCGCAGTCAGGTCGACCCCAATGGACGGCAACCATTGCGGGCCTGCACCGGGTGATGGGGGGCCCTGCCTGGCCAAAACGCGCAGCACCACGGTGGCCACCAGATACGCCACGCACACGGTCAGAACGCCAGACTCCGTGGTCTGGTTGATGGCTTGCCCGACCCCCTGCAGCATCAGCAGGGCGATGGCCACCATCACGCGCCCCGTCAGAAAGCCACGCCACAGACGCACAAAAGGCGCATCCACGGTGGGTAGAAACGTACCCGCAGGTGGCAATGTCTGCATGGCGTCAGGCCGGGCCCAGACGTCGGTGTTCGGCGCAGCAGTAGGCCTGGGCACCCAGCATCAAGGCTTCTGCCTGCGGAATGTGGATGCCGCAGTGCGCGCACGCCAGCATGTCCTGGGGCAATGCCAACCGCGACGGTTTTTTCTCTGAAGTATCCGGAGCGCGGCGACTGCGCCAGATGCCGAACGCCACCACGAGTACCACCAACAAAACAAGGTATTTCATGTGCTGCGGCCCAAAACAACTTCCATCACAAAACGGGAGCCGACATAGGCAAGCAACAGCAATGCGGACCCCGCATACAACACGCGCACCGCATTGCGGCCCCGCCAGCCAAAACGCGCGCGACCGATCAGCAAGACGGCGAATGTCAACCACGACAGCAACGAAAAAATGGCTTTGTGGTCCCAGCGCCAGGCGCGCCCATATAGCATGTCGCCAAACAGCCAACCTGCAAGCAGTGTGGCACTGAGCAGTACAAACCCGGCCGTCACAAAGCGGAAGGTCAGACGCTCTAGCGTGAGCAACGGAATGCCGCTGTGCGGGTCTTCGGCCTGGCGGATATGCCGCTCAGCGCGGGTCATCAGCCAGGCATGCACCACCGCTGCGCCAAACAAGCCATAACAGGCAATGCCAAGGGCCAGGTGCAGCGGCAGCCATGCCGAGGCGGTCACATGCAGGGGCTGCCCCGGGAACACGAGCGCCAGCACAACGGCCACTGCGCCCAACGCCGCCAGCACCCAGCGCGCCTGCATTTGCGGAAAGAGCTGCCGCTCCACCGCGTATACAGTGAGAACCAGCCAGGCCGTCATCGACAGGGCGGGCGCAAACCCAAACCGGGGGGCGTCGCCCCAAAGGCCCCATACCAGCACGGCACCATGCAGCAGCCAGGCCACCAGCAGTGCGTTGCGCGCCGCGGCTGCGCTCAGCCGAGACGCTGCTGCGGCGGGCACGGCGTATGCCATGGCGGCTGCCAGGGCCAGCAGCCAACTGACAGGGGAGCTACTCGCTAAAATCATGGGTCACAGTTTAGCCTTTTGCCCCACCGCCAGCGCCTTGGCGGGCCTGCGCACACAACGTTCGAGTTGATGGCGCGCAGGCAACACCGGAACTTCTCCTATGGCATCCGCCCTTACCGACAAACTCACGCGTCTCGTCAAGGAGATGCGTGGCCAGGCCCGCATCACCGAATCCAACGTGCAGGACATGCTGCGCGAGGTGCGCATGGCCCTGCTGGAAGCCGACGTGGCCCTGCCCGTGGTGCGGGACTTCATTGCCCGCGTCAAGGAGAAGGCGCTGGGCCAGGAAGTGCTGGGCTCGCTCAAGCCCGGCCAGACACTGGTCAGCATCGTCAACCGCGAGCTGGCCGCCACCATGGGCGACGGTGTGGCTGACATCAACCTGGCCGCCCAGCCCCCTGCGGTCATCTTGATGGCTGGCCTGCAGGGCGCCGGTAAAACAACGACGACGGCCAAGCTGGCCAAGCACCTGATCGAAAAACGCAAGAAAAAGGTGCTGACCGTGTCGGGCGACGTGTACCGCCCGGCCGCCATCGAGCAGCTCAAGACGGTAACCAAGCAGGCGGGTGCCGAGTGGTTCCCCAGCACACCGGAGCAGAAACCGCTGGACATTGCCCTCGCCGCACTCGACTACGCCAAGAAGCATTATTTTGACGTGCTGCTGGTGGACACGGCCGGGCGCCTGGCCATCGACGAGGCCTTGATGAAGGAAATCAAGGACCTGCACGCTGCGCTGAACCCTGTCGAAACCCTGTTCGTGGTCGATGCCATGCAGGGCCAGGACGCGATCAACACGGCCAAAGCCTTCAAGGAAGCGCTGCCGCTGACCGGCATCGTGCTCACGAAGCTTGACGGCGACTCGCGCGGCGGTGCGGCGCTGTCGGTGCGCCAGATTACGGGCGCACCCATCAAGTTTGCGGGTGTGTCTGAAAAGCTCGACGGCCTGGAGGTGTTTGATGCGGAGCGCCACGCAGGCCGCATCCTGGGCATGGGCGACATCGTGGCGCTGGTGGAGCAGGTCACCGCTGGTGTGGACATGGAGGCTGCGCAAAAGCTTGCGGCCAAGGTCAAGAGCGGTGACGGCTTTGACCTGAATGACTTCTTGTCCCAGATTCAGCAGATGAAGCAGATGGGTGGGCTGTCCAGCCTGATGGACAAGCTGCCGTCGCAGCTCACCGCCAAGGCCGGTGCCCTGGACATGGACAAGGCCGAGAAGGACATCAAGCGCAAGGAAGGCATCATCCAGAGCATGACGCCGCTTGAGCGCCGCAAGCCCGACCTCATCAAGGCCACGCGTAAGAAGCGCATCGCCAATGGCGCGGGCGTGCACGTGCAAGAGGTCAACCGCCTGCTCAAGGAGTTTGAGCAGATGCAGGGCATGATGAAAAAGATGAAGGGCGGCGGCCTGATGAAGATGATGAAGAAGATGGGCGGCATGAAGGGCATGGGCGGCGGTGGCATGCCCAAGATGCCTTTCTGATCGCCCTGCGCGCTGACAATAAAAAACCCTGAAGAGAAAGCTTCTCTTCAGGGTTTTTTGTATTCCTGCCCTGTGCCGGGTCTATCGACTTTCAGCCTCTCACGGCTCCTCCAACCAGTTCTTGAGCGGCTGTTCCGCCCAGACCTTGGCTTCATCGCCCACGAACATGCGGGGCCGTGATGGGGGGAGCTTGCGGCGTTTTTCCTGCGCGGCGATGGACTTTTGCGCTTCCTTCATCCAGTCTGTCACTGTGCGGGCTTCGGCCCCTTCCTGGCCAAAAAGCGCTTCGGCGAAGGGCGTGTTTTCGCCGGTGTACCTGCAATTGAACGTGGTGCGGCGTACATCTGTGGCGGTGAGCACGACCCGGTTTGGCGCTTTCAACGGCTCGACGAATGCGCCGCTGTAGCACGCTGACAGCACCACCAGTGTGGGTACTTTGCCCAGCGGCGCCAGCGCGGCGCTGAGGGTTTTGGCGTTGAGAGGCAGCAGGTGCTTGCCGCCAACGTTGATATTCAACAGGCCGGGGTTGCTGTGGGTCGAGATGAACAGCAAAACGCGGTCTTGCGGGCGCGCCACCTCGGCGGTTTTGGACATGACCAGCGCGAAATTATCTGCCGTTGCCTGGGGCCAGTCCGAGCTCTGGTCGCGGGCAGGGTTGGCCAGCTTGAGCACTAGCGCGTTGGGGTCGATGTCTTTGACCAGCTTTTCGGCCAGCAAAACATCGCTGCGGAAGGCTTTGGACTGCGAGTGCATCGCAAACCCCGCAAAGATGATGCGCCCTGGCGGCTCCGCAGGCGGCGGTGGAGGTGCCGGTGCGGCGGCGACTGGCGCAGGGGCTGGTACGGGCGCCTGCCCTGGGAACAGGGCGCAGCCAGTCAGTGCGACAGTCAGAGTGAGGGCGCTGGCGCAAAGCAGCCGCCGACGGGCGGTGGGAGGAAGCAAGAACGGTGGCATCGATGGCAGGGCCGCACCCTGCAGAAATCCGGGGATGACGCAGGTTCCGGCACCGGGAGCTGGGTGGGAAGGACAGGTATCGTAAGTGAGCGCAAAGTGCCGGCTATGACGCCTGCCTTGGCTGAATTTTGGCTATTTTTGTGGCTTAGCGCTTGATGCTATTCAGCTTTAAGCTATCAAAAAATGAGCATATGCAAAAAAGCCGGTGCATGCACCGGCTTGTAATTTGTAGGGTGTCTTTCAGATTGTCACAATGCCGCTGCCAATGGCGTGGGCTGCGCCAAGCGGCTGGCATGCACCCAGGCACGTCGCAGTACCGGTGGCGACCACGACTCCTCCGGAATCAACAGCAGCCTTTGGGCGCGCATGGCCTTGCCCAGTGCAATCTGGCTGGTCATTACAGCCAGCGGAATCGCCAGTGCCAGCGGCAAGCCGACGGGCATCAGCCACAGTAATGCGCTGCTGTCGATCAGTGCCACACCCACCGCCAGCATAGCGATCACCAGGCTCATGGGGGCCAGTTGGCGCACGGCATGGCGCCAGGGAACGGCATGGGCCTCCCGGGGGGGCGACTTCCATTCCAGCTTCAGTCCGGTGAGCGCAATGAGCACAAACAGCGAATGCGCCAGCATGCGGATGGGGGCCTGCAGGATGGCCATCACGCTTTCGAGCATGGCGCTCTTGAGCAGGCTGAAGCCGCCACCGTATTGCTGCTGCTCACCGCGCATGAACACCGCGGCGACGCCCAGAATGCGAGGCAGGAACAGCATGCACAGCGTCCATGCCCAGAGCGCAAGCAACTCAGCCGGCAGGATGTGCCAGTCGGCCACGAACTTCGCGCCCGACAGCCACAACGCCGTGCCCAGCGTCAAGAACGCCAGCCACAGCGGCGCAGACAAATAGGCCATGGCACCAGTCACGAACATGGAGCGGTGCACCGCGTGGATGCCGGGCTCCGCCATCAGGCGTGCGTTTTGCAGGTTGCCCTGGCACCAGCGGCGGTCTCGCTGCAACTCTGCCAGCAGGTCGGGCGGTTGTTGTTCGTAGCTGCCGATCAGGTCTGACACCAGCCAAACGTGATAACCAGCGCGGCGCATGAGAGCGGCTTCGACAAAGTCATGCGACATGATGCCGCCCGCCAGTCCCCCCGTGCCTTTGATAGGCGCCAGCGCACAGTGCTGCATGAAAGGGGCGACGCGGATGATGGCGTTGTGGCCCCAGTAGTGAGACTCGCCCAGTTGCCAGTACTGCATGCCCAATGTGAACAGACGACCGGTCACGCGCGAAGCAAATTGCTGCGCGCGGGCGTGCAGCGTCACATGGCCAATGGCCTGCGTGGCCGTCTGGATGATGCCCGCGCTGGGGTTGGCTTCCATCAGCTTGGCCATGGACACGATGCAGTCACCACTCATCACGCTGTCAGCGTCCAGTACCACCATGTAACGGTAGTCCTTGCCCCAGCGGCGGCAGAAGTCGGCGACGTTGCCCGCCTTGCGGTGCGTGCGACGGGTGCGCCGGCGGTAGTACACCTGCACCTGGGGTTGCTGGCCGTGCTGGGCCAGGGCGCTGCGCAGATCTTCCCAGGCGGCGCGCTCGGCGCGGGCGATGGCGGGGTCGTAGCTGTCAGACAGCACGAACACATCGAACGTGGTGCCGTGCCCGGTCGCCGCCACTGACTCGCAGGTCGCCCGCAGCCCGGCAAACACGGTGGCCACATCTTCGTTACAGATCGGCATGATGATGGCGGTGCGGGCCTCCTGCGCCAGGGTGTGTTCGGTCACGCTGCGCACCGACAGCGCATGCTTGTCCCCTCGCAGCATCACCCAAAAGCCCATCAGCCCCGTGAGGAAGCCGGTGACGACCCAGGCGGACAGCAGTGCGAACAGCGCAATCTGGCCGTAGCCCAGCCACGGGTTGTCATATTCGGGCTGCACACCAGCGAACAGTGTGCTGGCCAGTGCAGTCGTCAGCAGGGTAAGCAGTGCAAAGGTCCAACGGCGGCGCTGCGCCGCGCCTAGCCAGGCCTGGTCTTGCGCGCTTGAAGCCGTTGGCGATGCAGCCGCCGCCTTGCGGCCTGTCAGTCGCAGCAGCGCGGCGGTACCCACACTGTTCCAGAACCCGCGCCAGGGCACGGCCGGCATCGAACCACGGTTCAGGGGTGGAGCAGTCACCGCGCTGGGATGGCGCTCCTCGCGCAGGGGACTGCGCTGGCTGGCGACCGGCCTGTGGTAGGCGGCGCCTCGGCGTGCGACAACAGCGGGGGCTGCCATGGCATGCGAACGATCGTCCTTGGGGCTTACTCGGGAAGAATGATGTGCGTCCATGTTTCACTCACAGCGTTGTTGTCGTGTTGAAGAAAAGCGCGCAGCTCGATCGGTTGATCGGCCTTCAGGCGCTGTACGCGCACCGTCATGCGCCATTGATTCGTTGCGGGGTTGCGATAGACGATGTTTTCCAGCACCTTGCCGTTGGCATCGCTGGTCACCACTGCTTTCACCGTGGCGTCTGCCGCGAGGGCCTTGAGAGCGGGGCCGTCAAAATCGACCACGTACTGCGTTTGCTCGGCCAGTGCCTGTTCGTTCAGCTTGGTGTAGCCAACGCCGCGGCGCGACTGCGTGGCCCATGCGCTGGGAGGGCGTTGCTGGTCGTCGCCTTGCCAGCTCAACTCGTAGGCAAACTCCAGCGGCTGACCGGGTGGCGGCATTTGGGCTGGTACCCAGTACGCCACGATGTTGTCGTGCGTTTCGTCGGGCGTGCTCAGCTGTACCAGTTCCACGCGGCCATCGCCCCAGTCATGCAGCGGGCGAATCCAGGCGCTCGGGCGGCGCTCGTAGCGGGCTTCCACGTCTTCGTAGCTGGACCATTCGCGGTCGCGCTGCATCAAGCCAAAGCCCTTGGGGTTCTTGGTGGTGAACGAGGTGACCAGCGGCTGCTTTGGGTTTTGCAGAGGGCGCCAGAGCCACTCGCCCTCGCCCGTCGCGATCATCAAGCCGTCGGAGTCATGTACTTCGGGCCGGAAGTCCTGCTTGCGCGGCTGGTTCTCGCCAAAGAAGAACATGCTGGTCAGCGGCGCGATGCCCAAGGTGGCAATAGGCTTGCCCGCGCCGGACCGCATGAACACCCGGCTGCGCACGGTGGTGGTGGTCTGCGGGCCAGGCGTGATGTCGAACTGGTAGGCGCCCGTGGCCCGGGGCGAATCCATCAGTGCGTAGACAGTCACCTTCTGGGCACCGGCTTCAGGCTTCACCAGCCAGAACTCCTTGAAGCGGGGAAACTCTTCACCCGAGCCACCCACGGTGTCAATCGCCAAACCGCGTGCAGACAGCCCGTATTGCTGGCCTTTGCCCAGCGCGCGGAAGTAGCTCGCGCCCTGAAACACCACCAACTCGTCCTTGTAGTCAGGCGAGTTCAGGTGGTTGTGCAGCCGGAAACCCGCAAATCCGAGATCACCCCAGTTTTGCGGTTTGACCTGGTTCTTGCCATAGTCAAAATCGGCGCGGCTGTAGCTGATGTGGCGCGCACCTTGCGGGGTGACTTCGTTGAGGAGCACGGGCTCGGTCTGGTACAGCCCGAGATGGAAGAACATCGCCTCGAACGGCAATTTGTCGGCACGCCACAACGCGCGGTCGGGGCGCCAACGGATGTCCCGCACCTGGTCGTAGTTCAGCTTGGCAAGGTCGGCGGGCAGCTTGTCGCTGATAGCGCGGTAGGGCTGGGTTGCGCCATCCCGGGCAAGGCGGGTCACGCTCTCGAAATCAAACGCCTGGGCAGACGCTGCACCGGCCAGCAGCGAGGCGGCCAGCGCAATCGCCGGGCCAGCGGAGCGGCGGGCCCGGCGTGAAAAAGTGGAAAGAACCGCGTACATGCTGACATACAGGGCAAACCCTGTGCCAGCTTGAAAAAACTCTTTTAAATCAACAACTTGGCGCTGCTATGGCATGTAAGCGTTTGTGCATAAGCCCCCAACGACTTCAAATCATCGATTTTTGTCGCTGTTTAGCGACGGGCAGTGGGCTTCAATATATAAAACCCATATAAATCAATAACTTACTCGTGTCGCTCTTCGGCGACGTCATCCGCGGCGCCCCCGTCAGCCTTGAAATTGCCCGGAGTGAGAGCGTGTTTCTGAAGCAGGCGATAGAACTCCGTGCGGTTGCGTTGGGCCAGCCGCGCAGCGTCGGCCACATTGCCATCCGTCATCTTGAGCAGGCCCACCAGATACTCGCGCTCAAAGCGCTGACGCGCCTCAGTAAAGCTCAGTACCTGCGTGGACGGGGTGCGCAGTGCGCGCTGCACCAGCGTCAGGGGCACCAACGGGGTGGTCGACAGGGCGCACACCTGTTCGACCACGTTGAATAACTGTCGAACGTTGCCAGGCCATGCGGCCGTGGTCAGCGCCTTGAGTGCCTCGGGGGCGAAACCGGACAAGCGCTTTCCGTACTTGCGGGCCAGCTTGTCGAGAAAGTGGTTGGCCAGCAGTGCGATGTCTTCGCGCCGCTCGCCCAGCGTGGGCAGCATCAGCGTGACGACGTTGAGGCGGTAGTACAAGTCTTCCCGAAACTGCGCGGTGGCCATGGCCGCTTCCAGATCGCGGTGGGTCGCCGAGATGATGCGCACGTTGATGGGAATGGCCTGGCTGGCCCCCACCGGCCGCACTGCGCGCTCTTGCAGCACCCGCAGCAGCTTGACCTGCAGCGCGGGCGGCATGTCTCCGATTTCATCGAGCAGCAGCGTGCCGCCTTCTGCAGCCTGGAAAAGGCCTTTGTGGTTGCTCACCGCATCGGTGAACGCGCCTTTGACATGGCCGAACAGTTCGGACTCCAGCAAGGCCTCTGGAATGGCGCCGCAATTGACGGCGACAAACGGCCGCGCAGCGCGTGGGCTGGCACGGTGTATGGCCTGCGCCAGCAACTCCTTGCCTGACCCGCTGTCGCCCAGCAGCAGAACGCTGGCGTCGGACTGCGCCACCATGTAGGTCTCGGCCAGCAGGTCGGTCATCCGGTTGGATCGACTCACAATTTCAGCACGCCATGCTTCGTTGGCATGAGCGTGGGTGACTGCGGGGGCGCTCAGCGCCAGTGCTTGGCCAATTTTCTCCAGCAGCTCTTTGCCGTCATAGGGTTTGGTGAGATAAGTGAACACCCCGCGTGATGTCGCTTCGACTGCGTCTGGAATAGTGCCGTGGGCCGTGAGCAGGATGACCGGAAGGGAAGGGTGTCGGGCACGTACCTCGTCAAACAGGGCCAGCCCGTCACGCCCTGGCAAGCGCACATCGCTCAGAACCAGTTGGGGCCGCGCCATGTCCAGCTGCGCCAATGCGGCTTCGGCAGATGTCACGGCCACCACGTCATATCCGGCCCCGTTCAGACGCAATGACAGCAGCCGCAGCATGTCTGCGTCGTCGTCCACGACCAGGATACGGGCACCAAGGGACGCGCGGTGGGGTGTTGGGGTGGCCATAGGGGTGATCCGTGCAGCGTTGGTCACGGCACTGGCCGTGCAGGGCTTGCGCCGTTGCTGGATGCCGGGCTGGCGGGTGCAGGCGCAGGGCGGGTGGTCAGGCTGCGTTCGATGGCACGCACGGCCTCCAGGCGCTCGTTGAGCTGTTCGTTGCGCCGCTGGGCCTCGCGCAACTGCTGGTTTTGGCGATCAATCTGGTCTTCCAGCCGGCGTTGCTGCAACAGGCGTGACTCCAGTAAGCGCGCCAGGGGGTGCAAGGCCTGCGCTGCCGGGGTGGAGTTGCCGAGCACCCGTAGCACCAGCCCCTGGGCGCGTGCGGTGTCGACAGGCTGACGCGTTTGCGCCAGAGCGACGGCCAGGAGCAGCGGGTTTTCAACTGCCGCTTCTTCCAATTCGGTCAGTCGGGCAATTTCCTTGGCCAGATCCTGCGGCGACAGGCGCAGCGTGCGGTCGGCCTGTGCCAGCACGAGCGCGGCGGGGTCCACCACGAAGATTTTCTTCGGCTTGCTGACAGGTTCGTTGACCTCTGGCTCTGGGGGCGCGGGCGTTTCCACCACGGTGGCCGCTGGAGGCTCGGGTGGGGCCAGGGGCGGCGACGCCATGCTGCTGCAGCCCGTCATCAGGAATGCAACTGCCAGCAATGCAGCCCACATCAAGGGTTGCCGCGCCTCAGGTGGCGCGGCGGGAATGGAATGACAACTAGACAACATGCGGCAGTTCTATGCGGAAAAAGGTGTGGATACCATCGTCGATCAGCTGCAGGCGGCCCCCATGGGCGACAACGTATTCATTGACAATGGAAAGGCCGATGCCGGTGCCGCGCACGGCGTCCTCGGGCTGTCGGACACCTCTGTAAAAGGGTTCAAAAATACGATCACGGTCGGCACCCGCCACGCCGGGCCCCTGGTCTGTGACGTCGATGCTGATATGCCCCGGTGTGCGGGAGAGTATCAGCCGCACGGTGCCGCCCTTGGGTGAAAAACGGATGGCGTTGGACAGCAGATTGCTGATGGCAGAGCCGATCTTGTCCGCATCAACAGGCAGGGACACATCCTGCCCCTCGACCAGCACGCGCAGTCCGCGCGCTTGCCACTGCAGGCGCTGAGATTCCACCTGGGCTTCGAGCAGTGCGAGCAGGGCGGTGTCCTGTCGCTGAAGCTGCCGCGCCTCAAACGCAGCGGCGTTGAACCTGAGCAGCGCCTCGATCTCGCCCTGCAAAACCAGCGTGTTGTGGTGCAGTATTTGTGTCACCTCGCGCTGGCCCGGGGTCAGTTCGCCAGTCACTCCGTCCTGCAGCAGGGCCACGCCTTCGCGCAAGGCCGCCAACGGGGTCTTGAGTTCATGGGACACGTGTCGCAGAAAGCGGGCCTTGTCGGCGTCCAGTTCCAGCAACCGCAATCGCAGCCATTCCAGCTGCTGCCCCACGCGACGCATGTCGTCAGGGCCGGATATGAGAATGGCCTGATCCAGCTGGTTTTCGCCCAGCTTGCGAATCGCGCTTTCAAGGCGTTTGAAGGGCCGCGCAAGCCAGATGCCCAGTGCCAGCGCCAGAGCCAGTGCCAGCACGATCACGCCCACCACCTGGTGTGTGACGTTGCGTCGGCTGTCCTCAACGCGCTCCTGCAGGAGCGCGTTGCGCTGGGTATTGATGTCCTGCACCGACTGGTATACAGCGGTGTGAAGCGCCTGCAGCGCTACAAACTCTTCAGCTACTCGGCGCTCGTTCTCCAGCGCGCGCTCCGGCGGGGCATCGAGCAGCGCCTTGACGGTGTCCAGCCGTTCACGCCATTGCGCAGCCTGCTCTTGCGGCAGGCCCCCGTGCTGGAGCTTGTCAAGGAGCACCTGTGCCTCCCCGGTCATGTCGTTGAAACTGCGCCGCAGGGGGGCATCGCGCAGCACCAGTGACTGGCGGGCGGCGCGCTCCAGTGCCTGCCCCCGCTGGTTGAGCGCCTGAGCGGCGGCATTGAGGGCGGTTGCCTCAGTCGCCCCCAGCCGGCTTTGCACCATCAGTTGCTCCAGCGTGTGCAGCGCTCGCAGGGAGCTCACACCCAACAGGCCGGCAATCAGCAAAAAAGCCAGCAGCAGAAGCTGCTGAAACGACAACCCATGCAACGCGCCTTCAGGCCCTGGGCGCGTGATCGGTGTACTGTCTGCTGCCATTCCAGTGTGAACAGGGCCTAGGCCGCGAGCACTGGCTCGCGTGTAACCACTTCTCCGCGCAGCGTATAGGCCTTGGCTTCTGTAATGGTCACATCCAGCATCTGGCCGATCAGGCGGGGCTGGCCCACAAAGTTGACCACGCGGTTGCATTCGGTGCGGCCCATCAACTCGGTGGTATCGCGCTTGGAGACGCCTTCCACCAAAATGCGCTGCACCGTACCCACCCGGCTTTCGCTGATGGACTTGATGTTGGCGTTGATCACGCCCTGCAGGTGCTGCAGGCGGCGCAGCTTTACATCGTGCGGCGTGTCGTCGTGCAGGCCAGCCGCCGGGGTGCCTGGGCGGGGGCTGAAGATGAAGCTGAAGCTGTTGTCGAAGTGGATGTCGTCGATGAGCTTCATCATCTTGTTGAAGTCGTCTTCCGTCTCGCCCGGAAAGCCCACGATGAAGTCGCTGCTCATGGCCAGGTCGGGGCGGATGGCGCGCAGCTTGCGCACCGTGCTCTTGTATTCCATGGCGGTGTAGCCGCGCTTCATGGCCATCAGGATGCGGTCGCTGCCATGCTGCACAGGCAGATGCAAGTGGCTGGCCAGCTTGGGCAGCTTGGCGTAGGCCTCGATCAGCCGGGGCGTGAACTCGTTGGGATGGCTGGTGGTGTAGCGGATGCGCTCGATGCCAGGGATGTCGGACACGTATTCGAGCAGCAGGGCAAAGTCGGCAATCTCTGCGGTGCCACCCATCTTGCCCAGGTAGGCATTGACGTTCTGACCCAGCAGCGTGATTTCCTTGACGCCCTGATCCGCCAGGCCTGCTACTTCGACCAGCACGTCATCAAACGGGCGGCTCACTTCTTCGCCGCGCGTGTAGGGCACCACGCAGTAGCTGCAATACTTGCTGCAGCCTTCCATGATCGACACAAAGGCCGATGCGCCTTCCACCCGCGCGGGTGGCAGGTGGTCAAACTTTTCAATCTCGGGAAAGCTGATGTCCACCTGCGGCTTGTCCAGGCGCTCGCGCTGGTTCAGCATCTCGGGCAGGCGGTGCAGGGTTTGGGGGCCAAACACCACGTCCACATAGGGAGCGCGCTTGATGATCTCGGCGCCTTCCTGGCTGGCCACGCAGCCGCCCACACCAATCTTCACGCCTTTGGCTTTGAGGTGTTTGATGCGGCCCAGGTCGCTGAACACCTTCTCCTGGGCTTTTTCACGCACCGAGCAGGTGTTGAAAAGGATGAGGTCGGCCTCGTCCACGTTCTGCGTGGGCTCGTACCCCTGTGCGGCGTGCAAGACGTCTGCCATCTTGTCCGAGTCGTACTCGTTCATCTGGCAGCCGAAGGTTTTGATGAAGACTTTTTTGGCCATGGCTGGTTCGCAATCGGAAAAGGGATGCAGCGGCGCGCCCGGGCGGTGCCGCACTGTGCAATGGCTGGGCCGCATGGAGCGCCTCAGCCCGGGAATTACTTCTGGACCGGGTCGAATTCAGAGCGGTAATTGCGCTCGACCGTGTCGCTGCCCTTGCGCGGCTGGTCCGCCTCGCTCTGGCTCAATATCCAGGCGGACTGCAGCATGCCGGTGCTGGGCTCGATGAGGTAGTTCACCTTGAAAGTCTGGCCCAGAACCGTGTGCGCCATGACCAGAGAGTTCTGCGGGCTGAACAGGCGCATGCCGGGCGCCATGCGGATGGCGCGGCCATTAAGGGTGGCGTCCGATGTTGCGGTGATGGTCAGCGTGCCGCGCAGCGCGGCGTCGGGGAAAGTGCGGGAGACGCCCAAGGCGCCCTGCACCTGCGCCGAGGCGGGCAGTGAGCCCCAGAGCACGGCACACCCCAGGCCGACGGCCAGGGCGCATTTCAGGAACTTGGTGGGGGAGGGGGATGTTGTGGGTTTCATGGGGCAGCGGTGCTTGGTTTATATCCAGGGGCTGGAGGGGGATTCTAAGATGCGCGGCAAATAACCATTCAAGGCAAAGCACATGAGCGAATCATTGGAGCAGGCCCGTCAGGCTTTCGTGCGGGGCATCGCGCTGTTCGAGGGTGGGCAGTACGAGCCTGCCGACGAGGCATTCACCCAGGCCCTGGCGCTGGCGCCGGGGCGGGCGTCCGTGCTGCTGAACCTGGGAGTGACCAAGGTCCATCGCCAACTGTTCGAACAAGCGGAACCCTTGCTGCAGGCCGCCCTGGCCGCCGACGACACCCAGGGCGACGGCTGGGCGGCGCTCGGGCTGGCGCAGATGGAGCTGGGGCAGTGGGAGGCGGCGCGGGGCAGCCACGAAAACGCCTTGGCACGCGGCGTGGCGTCGGCCGTGGTCCGCATGCGCCTGGGGCAGTGCCTGGCGCGTGCAGGCCGCACCCCAGAGGCGCTGGCCGCGTTGGAAGCGGCCGTACAGCAGGACACGGACCTGGCCGAGGCGTGGAGCCAGCTCGGTCACCTGCGCCGCGAAACGCAGCAGCCCGCCGAGGCAGCGCGCTGCTACCAGAATGCGCTGGATCGCGGCGCAGATGCCGACCTTCACCGCTACTACCTCGCAGCGCTGCAGCACGGGGCACCCGTCGCCCAGGCGCCTCGCCAGTACGTGCAGACCCTGTTCGACCAGTACGCCCACGAATTCGAGGACCATCTGGTCGGCCAATTGCGCTACCAGGGGCATCAGGTGCTGGTGGAGAAGTTGCCCGCCGCCTGCCCGCCCCGCTTCGCGCAGGTGCTGGACCTGGGCTGCGGCACGGGCCTGTGCGGCCTGCACATCAGGCCCCGCTCAGAGGTGCTCTGGGGCGTGGACCTGTCGGCGGCCATGCTGGACAAGGCCCGCGCGCGCGGTGCGTACGACCGGCTGATCGAAGGAGACCTGGTGCAGGCCTTGCGCAGTGAAGCTGCTCTGTTCGACTTGGTGTTGGCGGCAGACGTGTTCATCTACGTGGGTCACCTGGAGGACGTTTTTGCGTTGCTGGCGCAGCGTATCCGCCCCGCCGGGTGGCTGGCCTTCACGATCGAAGAAGCGGTGGAGCTGGAAGACGAGCCCCAACTGCTGCCCAGCCTGCGCTATGCCCATCCGCTGAGCTATATCCAGGGGCTGGCTGCGCAGCATGGCTTTCGATGCGTACATACCCACAGCGCCCCACTGCGGTGGGACCAGGACACCGGGGTGCCTGGCCAGTACCTTTATCTGCAGCGATCTATATAAAAAAGATAGCTGTTGGCGCCTGTCTACATTGAATTTGAATCGACTTTCATATTGAAATCCAATGTAGACGAGCGCTGGTAGCTATGAATTTTGATAGTCTGCGCAAAGAAAAACCCCCAGCACTTGAGTGCTGGGGGTTTTCAATTTGGTGGTCGTAGGTGGACTTGAACCACCGACATCAGCATTATGAATGCTGCGCTCTAACCAACTGAGCTATACGACCGAAGTCCCGAATTATAGAACAAAATTTATTGGTGAGTAAAGTTGGCTGCGCGCTTGTTCATGAAAGCGTCCATGCCTTCCTTTTGGTCCTGCGTGGCGAACAGAGCATGGAACAGGCGGCGTTCAAACATCACGCCATCGCTCAATGTTCCTTCGAAGGCGCGGTTGACCGACTCCTTGGCGGCCATCAAGGCGATCTGCGAGAACCCGGCGACGATGATGGCCGCGCCAAGGGCCTCATCCATCAGCTTGTCGAAAGGCACCACGCGGCTGACCAGTCCAGCGCGTTCCGCTTCGGCCGCGTCCATCATGCGGCCAGTGAGTGCCATGTCCATGGCCTTGGCTTTGCCCACGGCGCGGGGCAAGCGCTGTGTGCCGCCCGCGCCGGGAATCACCCCCAGCTTGATCTCGGGCTGGCCGAACTTTGCCGTCTCTGAGGCAATGATGAAATCGCACATCATCGCCAGTTCACAGCCGCCACCCAGCGCAAAGCCGCTCACAGCGGCAATCACGGGTTTGCGGATGGTGCGAATGGCTTCCCAGTTGCGGGTGATGTAGTCACCCTTGTAGGTGTCCGCGAAGCTGTACTTGGCCATAGCCCCAATGTCAGCCCCGGCAGCAAAGGCCTTTTCACTGCCTGTGATGATCATGCAGCCGATTTTTTCGTCGGCATCAAATGCTTTCAGCGCAGCGCCGAGCTCGTTCATGAGCTGGTCGTTCAGCGCATTGAGCTGCTTGGGGCGGTTGAGCGTGATGACGCCAACCTTGTCCGCTTCGACGCGGACCTCGATGGTTTCGTAGGCCATGAAATCTCCTGGGTTTGTGGTTTGTTCTATCGACGACACAAAGAAATATACCGAAGAGAGTTAGATCGTCTGCCGCCTATGCCAACCAGCGGCCCAAAGCAGCGGTGTCTGTGGCCGTCAGGCTGATGGTGTCGGACGGGGCAGAGGGCTCGGGCGTCTTGGATTTTTTGCTGCCGTTTTCGCGGGTCTTGCCAGCGATGGGCAGCTCCAGCGGCAAACGCAGCAGGCGCCCGTCACGCGACACGATGGCAGTGAGCGAATGCTCAACACCCGCGCAAAAGGCCACATCGTCCAGCTTGCAGATACGCCATTCCTGCCCGAGCACCACCAAACCAAGCCATTCGTCCCCGGCAGCAAAGCCTGCCTTTTCTGCAGCGCCACCCCGCAAGACCGTTTTGATCTGCACGCTGTGATTTTCTGCCACGCGTATTCCCAATCGCTGGGCCCACTGGGGCGTCTCGGGTTTGAGTGCGACGCCGTGCGCAGCCAGCACTTCCGCCAGGGGCAACTCTGCGGTGCTGTGCACCCAGTGCTGGATTTCGGCATCAAACGGGCGGCCTGCCAGCTCGAGCAGCACGTCGCGCAAGTCGGATTCCTGCATGGGGCCAGCCGCACAACGGGTCCACAGCGCGCGCATCACGTCGTCCAGGGTGGCTTTGCCCTCGCGGCGCAAGGCAAGATCAAGGCACAGCGCAACCAGGGAGCCCTTGGTGTAATAACTCACTGTGGCGTTGGGGGTGTTTTCGTCTTGTCTGTAGTACTTCACCCACGCGTCAAAACTGGCCTGTGCGACGGTTTGCACCATTCGCCCAGGCGTTTGAAGCACCTGGTTGATGGTTTTGGTGATGAGCTTCAGGTAGGCCGCGTCATCGATCAAGCCTGCACGGCGCAGCAGCAGATCGTCGTAATAGCTGGTGAAGCCTTCAAAAAACCACAGCAGCTCGGTGTAGTTTTCGCGCGTGTAGTCATACGACGTGAACTCGGAAGGGCGCAAGCGCTTCACGTTCCAGGTGTGAAAGTACTCGTGGCTGATCAACCCCAGCAGCGTGTTGTAGCCATCGCCCGCTCGGGCCTCGCCCATGCGCGGCAGGTCGCGGCGGCCACAGATCAGCGCCGTTGAGTTGCGGTGCTCCAGGCCGCCATAGCCGTCACCCACCGCATTGAGCATGAACAGATAGTTCTTGAAAGGCGCTTTGCCCTCGCTATGCCAGAAGCGGATGGCGGTCTCGCAAATCTTCTGTGTGTCGGCCAGTAGTCGCTTGCCATCGAAAGAAGGTGCTGCACCCGCCACGACAAAGCGGTGGGCGATGCCGCCCGCAGTAAAGCGGCCCACCCAGAAGGTACCCATTTCTACAGGGCAGTCCACCAGTTCGTCGTACCCGGCCGCGGCGTACATGCCAAAGCCGCGAGGGTCGATCTGAACCCCTTTCAGCCCCGTGGCCACAGACCATTTTGCCGTTGCTGGCGTACTGGCAATTTCCAGTGTGTGGCGCTGCGCTTCCGCTCCATGTACCCGCAGGCAAAGGCTGGTGCCGTTGAAAAAGCCGCGAGAGGCATCGAGCCAGGCTGTGCGCACCGAGTTGTCGTATGCGCACACCGCATAGGTCAGAACCAAGGGTTTTGCGGGGTTGCAACTGGCTTGCCAACGGTGCTTGTCCAGCTGAATCAGTGTGACATCGCGCTTTCCCTGCTGTGCCTTCAATTGTTGAAGGTTCTTGGAGAACTCGCGCACCAGGTAGCTGCCCGGTATCCATACCGGCAGCGACACCTCCTGCGACGCCTTCGGGTTTGCCACCGTCAGGGTGACAGTGAACAAATGGGCATTGATGTCGGTCGCTTCGACCCGGTAGTGAACGGCAGAAGGTTGCAATGTGGATGCGGTTTGGCGTGCAGAAGGCATGGGCGCTTGCAGGTACTGGCGTTGCGAGGGTCTAAACGCATCGCACGGGATAACAACGATGCGCCCAGGACGGACGCGCGTGCGTCAATTGGTGGTAGGCGAATCCTTGGCCACTTCGGCCAGCCGTTTTTCAACCTCTTGCGCGCCGATGGCGCCGGGCACCCGAATGCCATCGGCAAAGATCAATGTGGGAGTGCCGGTGATTTTGTGCTTTTTGCCAAAGGCCAGATTGCGCTGCAGCGCGCTGGTGTCACAGCTGGCAGCGGCAGGGGTCTTGTCTTTGATCATGTAGTCCTGCCACGCCGCAGTTTTGTCCTTGGCACACCAGATATTGCGAGATTTTTCGGCCGAATCGGGGCTCAGGATGGGGTACAGGAACAGATAGACCGTCACGTTGTCGACGTTCTGAAGGTCACGCTCGAAGCGCTTGCAGTAGCCGCAGTTGGGGTCTTCAAACACAGCGACCTTGCGCTTGCCGTCGCCCCGCACAATGGTGAAGGCATCCTTGAGGGGCAGGGCCGAAAAGTCAACGGCGGTCAGCTTTGCGATGCGGTCTTCCGTCAGGTTGCGCCGGGCCTTGGTGTCAATCAGCTCACCCTGGATCACATAGTTGCCCTTGGCATCGGTGTAGAAAAGATCGGTACCGATACGCACCTCATACAACCCCTTCATGGGTGTCGGGCGCACTTCATCGATTTTGTCCATCTGAGGAATGCGCTCGGCCAGCGCCTTGCGGATGCCCGCTTCCTGTGCGGTGGCCACAAGGCTCAAAGAGGCGAGGGAGGCGGCAGTCAGCAGGGTGGAAATCAGTTTCATTGTGGTCTCGTTCAATCGATCAGGTTGGCGGCACAGTGCGGTCGCAAAGTGCTGTCACTGCATGCCCATGGCTTGGCGCGCTACAAAATTTTTCAGCGGTCCGCTGCGTTCAAAGCCTTTCATTCCCCAATTGCGCAGCGATTGCAACGGGCCTTCTTGGCGCATGAACAATTGCTGCAGACCGTCCGTTGCCAGGCCCATGGCCAGCAGCGCCGCCTTGCGCTCGCGCTCGTAACGCCGCAGCAGCCGCACGTCTCCCGGGCTGCGCCAGTAGTCCCGCTGGTGCAACACATTGGCCAGTGCCTGCGCATCGCCCAGTCCCAGGTTCAACCCTTGGCCCGCCAGAGGATGCACGTTGTGCGCCGCATCGCCTGCCAACACCCAGCTGCGAACGCCCCGGTTGTCCGTCGGGGCTGTTCCGCACCAGCGGCCTGCTTTCGCCAGCTGCAGCGGCCAGGTGGCGCGCTCAGCGCACAGTGTCAGCGTGCCCAGGGCACCGTGGCTCGCTTGCTTCAACTTTTCCGCAAAGGCTTCAGGCGAAAGCACCATCAGCGCCTCCGCCTGGTCCTGCATGACGGACCAGACAACCGCCACAGAGTTCCCCTCGGTCCCCTCCAAAGGCAGAAAAGCCAGAATCCCGTCGGGTGAAAACCATTGGCGTGCTGTCTGTCCATGCGGATACTCGCAACGCACGCGCGTGGCAATCGCATGCTGCGCGTAGGGGGTGACGTCAAAATTCACGCCGAACTCGGCCCTTGTGCTGCTGGCGCGCCCTTCGCAGACCACTGTAAGGGCGGCCGCGACAGGCGCATCCACGACCTCCACCTGAGGCTGGTAGCGGACTGCTTCAGCAAGGCGTGATTCCAGGGCTGGCACGTCCACAATCCAGGCGAGGGCTTCTACCGACTGGGTGTCAGCGTCAAAACGCACAACAGCGTCCTGGTCCCCCAGCACCTGCATATGTTTTACCGCGGTGGCGTGCTCTGTGTCGGGCCAACTGCGCAGCGATTCCAGTAAACGGCGGGATGCCATGTTCAGTGCATACGCCCGCACATCCGAGATGGCAGGGCTCTTGGGTGCAGCGGCGGGCACCAGGGCCACTTTCAGACGTTCTCGCGCAAGCAGCAGAGCCAGCGTTTTACCCACAATGCCAGCGCCGCGGATACAAATGTCAAAGTTTTGGGCCATGCGGGGCATTGTAGGAGTGGTCTTACGCCCCCTCTAGCGCAGGGCAAAATTGCACCCTTCTTCTGTATGGCCCATTTGAGGAGCACCCTGCGTGAGTTTCAATCCCGATAGCGATCTGTCCGGCACCATTGCGCGTTTGTTTGTGTACCCCGTCAAGTCCTGCGCGGGTATCGAGGTGCAGCAGGCGCTGTTGACCGAAACCGGCCTGGACCTTGACCGGGCCTGGATGGTCGTAGACGCCCAAGGTGCTTTCCTGACCCAGCGGGCGTTGCCGCGCATGGCCTTGATCCGGCCGCAACTCAAGACTGATGAGATGGTGCTACAGGCCCCCGGCATGCTGGCATTGCATGTGGCTATTGATGCGGTGGAGTCGCCTGCCACGGTCACGGTGTGGCGAGACACCGTGCCCGCATGGGACATGGGCGCTGTGGCCGCGCAGTGGTTTACGGATTTTCTGGGCCAGCCCTGCCGACTGGTTCGTTTCGACCCCGAGCACAAGCGTTTGTCCAGCATGGCGTGGACGGGTGGGGTCGAAGCCCCCAACCAGTTTGCGGATGGGTTTCCCATCCTTTTGGCGAGCGAGGCCTCGTTGGAAGAACTCAACACGCGCCTGGCAACCGCAGGGCACGCGGCGGTTGGCATGGACCGGTTTCGCCCGAACGTGGTGCTGGCAGGCCTCGATGCGCACGACGAAGACCGTGTGGACCTTGTCCGCGTTGATGGCGGGGCCGAAGGCCAGATGCATCTGCAGCCCGTCAAGCCCTGTGCGCGTTGCCCCATCCCCAATATCGATCCTGCAACCGCACAGACCGACCCGTTGGTGGGCGACACGCTGCGCACCTACCGCCGGGACAAGCGGCTGGACGGTGCTGTCACCTTCGGCATGAATGCCATCGTGCGCCAGGGGGCAGGCCAGATGCTGCGTGTGGGGCAGCGCATCGGGGCCGATCTGCGCTTTGATTGAAGCCTGAATGGGAGTGCTGGACCAGGGCTGGCCGCTGGGCCCGTAAAATCGGCGGTTTGTCTCCGAAATCCAGAAAGCCCTGCCATGAGCCTCCAATGCGGCATCGTGGGCCTGCCCAACGTCGGCAAGTCCACCCTTTTCAACGCGCTGACCAAGGCCGGCATCGCCGCCGAGAACTATCCGTTCTGCACCATTGAGCCCAATGTGGGCGTGGTCGAAGTGCCGGACCCCCGCCTCAAGCAACTGGCCGACATCATCTCGCCCGAGCGCATCGTGCCGGCCATCGTCGAGTTTGTGGACATTGCCGGCCTGGTGGCGGGCGCCAGCCAGGGCGAAGGCCTGGGCAACCAGTTCCTGGCCCACATCCGTGAGACCGACGCCATCGTCAACGTGGTGCGCTGCTTTGAAGACGACAACGTGATCCACGTGGCTGGCCGCGTCGACCCGATCTCTGACATCGAAGTCATTCAGACCGAGCTGTGCCTGGCCGATATGGGTACGGTGGACAAGGCGCTCAACCGCTACACCAAGGCCGCCAAGTCGGGCAATGATAAGGACGCCGCCAAGCTGGTAGCGCTGCTCACGCGCATCCAGGCTGCACTCAACGAAGGCAAGCCAGCGCGTTCGGTGGAGATCACCAAGGAAGAGCAGCCCCTGCTCAAGTCCCTGTGCCTGATCACCGCCAAGCCCGCGATGTTTGTGGGCAATGTGAGTGAAGACGGCTTTGAGAACAATCCGTTCCTGGACCGCCTCAAGGAATATGCCGCCAGCCAGAACGCTCCGGTGGTCGCCATCTGCGCCAAGATGGAAGCCGAAATGGCCGAAATGAGCGATGAAGACCGTGACATGTTCCTGGCCGAGATGGGCCAGACCGAGCCCGGCCTGGCCCGGCTGATCCGTGGGGCGTTCAAGCTCTTGGGCCTGCAAACCTATTTCACCGCGGGCGTGAAGGAAGTGCGCGCCTGGACGATCCACATCGGTGACACGGCCCCCCAGGCAGCGGGCGTGATTCACGGCGACTTTGAGCGTGGCTTTATCCGCGCGCAAACCATTGCCTTTGACGACTTCATCGCGCTCAAGGGCGAACAGGGCGCAAAGGACGCCGGCAAGATGCGCGCCGAAGGCAAGGAGTACGTGGTGAAAGACGGCGACGTGCTGAACTTCCTCTTCAACGTCTAACCTTGTTTGGCTCCCTGGCGTCGCAGCGCCAGGCCACGCACATGGCAGTCCCTGGCAACCTTTGGTTGGCCAGGGATTTTTTTGATCTGTCGCAGGGACTGCACAAGTACTCGCTGCACCATGGGCCATGTGCCGCTAACCTACGCGCGCCGCGCATTGATGCCTTTTTGCGCGCTACTGGAAAACACGGAGAGTGAACGCGTCAGTTCTCCGTAAGATGCGCGGGTTTGCCTGCCGGGGGCTCCCGCCCCTGCTCCCAGTCTCTTTCGGTAAACAGTCACCCGCACCAACCCAGGCCACCGCCTGCATCCCTATGCTCTTCGGACGCAAGAATCCCTTTTCGGCCACGGACGCCTTTCCCCTGTCCGACGCCGTCATGGAATTCGATGATTCGTCTTCGGCCATGGTGCGCCCCGCACGGCGTGCGTTGGATAGCTTTGGCGCGCGCCCTCAGCCCAGCTCTCGACAGGAGTGGCTTGCGACTGGTGCGCTGATCAGCCTTTACACCCTGGCGCTGGTGGTTTTTTGGAGTTTGGGCATGGTGGACGCCGAGACCGTGGGCGTGCTCGCGGCCATGATCGCGGCGGGCTGCGCGGTGTTCTGGGTGGTGCTGTACTCGGGCGCAGTGCAAAAGATCCGCCAGCGGACCTTGAAGCTGGCCATTGTCACGACGGCACTGGCCTGCATGCTCGGGATTTTCTACCTGGCCCCCGTCACGCAGATACTGTTGACGCCGTTTGCCTTTGTTGCTGTTTCCTACGGCATTTTTACCGTGCCCCGGCGCACCTGCCTGGTGTTGGCCACGGGCGTTCTGTTGGCGTATGCCCTGATCGTGTGGCTGCACTACGCCCAGCAGCAAAACGATGCCTTGCTGCGGCTTGAGCTGATGCACCTGCTGGCTTTGCTGGTGTCGCTGCCTGCCTTCATCGTGCTGATGGGCAAGGTCCAGCGCCTGTACCGCAGCCTGTACCGGGCCAGCCGCAAGATCAAGAACATCCAGGAAGACGCCCAGCGTGATCCGCTGGTGGGCTGTTTTAACCGGCGGTACGTGCTGGCGGCGCTGGAGGAACAAAAGCAGCTGGCGGACGAAAGCGGCATACCGCTGTGCCTGGCCGTGCTCGACCTCGACCATTTCAAACGCATCAACGATGAACTGGGCCACCTGGGCGGAGACGAGGTGCTGCGCACTTTCGCGCGCGTCGCGCAGCAGGGTGTGCGGGGCGGTGATGTGTTTGGGCGGTATGGGGGCGAGGAGTTTTTGCTGATCTTCCCGGGCACCTCGCTACTGCCCGCGCTCAATACCTGCGAACGCATTCGGGCGCAGGTGGAGACGTACGCCTGGACGGGGCTTCTCAAGGGGCGCGTCACCGTGTCGATGGGTGTGACGCAATATGTTCTGGGGGAGTCCGTGCTGGAGTTCTTCAGCCGTGCTGACACGGCCATGTACATGGCCAAAGAAGGTGGGCGCAATCAA
Organism: Acidovorax sp.; assembly: GCF_046314175.1. GTDB lineage: Bacteria > Pseudomonadota > Gammaproteobacteria > Burkholderiales > Burkholderiaceae_C > Acidovorax. Next base: position 32,199 of record NZ_JBKBXG010000026.1, read on the forward strand.
GTGGTGGTGGAAGAGCCCATTTCCAAAGACGACTCCCAGCTCTCCGAACCCAGCGCGCACGCATTTCTGTAGCGTCATGTGCGTGGGCCGCAGTTCCGGAGCGGATCTGTAGTGGACTGGCGGCGGCTAAACCGCTAAACCGCTAAACCGCCAAATGCCCCGGCATGAAGTACAGCAACACAGTGGTCATGATGAGGTAGCGAAAGAACTTGCCCACCGCCATATAGGCCAGGCAGGGCCAGAACGGCAGTTTCAGCCAGCCTGCCACGGCGCACAGCGGGTCGCCCACCACGGGCAGCCAACTGAGCAGACATGCTCTGGCACCAAAGCGTTCCAGCCATTTCAGTGCCCGCACATCGGTGTGGTAGCCGCGGGCCTTGTCCACCACCTTGTGTGCGCCCAGGCCCATCCACCAGCTCACGCCGCCACCCAGGGTGTTGGCCACCGTAGCTACCAAAATGGCGGGCCAGAACATTTCGGGGTTGATCTTGATGAGCCCGAACACGGCGGGCTCAGACCCCAGCGGCAGCAGCGTGGCCGAGATGAATGACACAACAAAAACCGTGCTCAGGCCAAACTGTGGCAGCGCCAGCCACGCCAGCAACTGGTGCATCCATATTTCCCAGATTTCCATAGGCGCCGAGTTTAGGCCCGCCGTGCATGCGCTGTGGGTGCAAAGGGCACTGTCCTACACCGGTCTGCGTCATGGACGCATGGTGGGGCGCAAAGGCCGTTTGTATCGTGAAGCAACAGTACCCCTGCACGCCGCCAACGGGAGGACCCCATGCAATTTGCCCCTCGAAGCTCCACGCCTGATCGCACTCCGCGCGCTGAACGCCTCGCAGCTGTGCGGGCGCCTTTCACTGCTCATGGCGGGTTTGTGGTGGTGGCCCTATTGCTGGCCGCGTGCGCGCGCAGCCCCTATGCGGCCGTGCCTGTGACGGGAAGCAATGTTGCGCAATCCGCGGTGGTGGGGGCTGCGGCGTGCCGCGAGACCCCTGCCGCCCGCAGCGCCTTGCAGAACATCTCCCAAGAGCTGCAAGCCCAGGGCATGGCAATGAAAGCAACATGCCAGGCCGACGGTGGCGGGTGGGTGGTGCAGATTCGGGTCATGGACGGCGTCAAGGCCAGTCAGGTCGTGCGCGGGCCTTTGGCTGACGGGCATGACGTGGACATGGGGACCCCCGCTGGTGTGCCCCTGGCGGGGGCCTCCACGGCATCCAAGGGCTTTTCGCCCGACGTGCAGCACAACCGCCAGTGGCTGCACGCGCTGATGGCGCGCCACCAGTTCGACAACGTGCCGGATGCCTGGTGGCACTTTGCCCAGCGCGGCGCTGCGTCCGGGGACACGCAAACGGATCTAGCCGCGCGTTGATCCGCCGTTAAAGCGGCGGCAGCGGGCGTGGCGTAGGGCCGTTGTCGGGCGTGTCTGGCGCGCTCGATATGCCGCAAAACACGGCTTGCAATTCATTTCAACTGCTGAAATTTTGAGCAGGTACAATCCTGCCTCCTTTTTCAGCAATCGCTGCTGCCCCCATCCCGCCCCCTCCCATGCACATTGGCCACATTCCTTTGGCGAACCGGCTGTTCGTCGCCCCTATGGCGGGCGTCACCGACCGGCCGTTTCGCCAGCTGTGCAAGGCGCTGGGCGCGGGGTACGCAGTCAGCGAGATGGTGACCTCGCGCAAGGACCTGTGGAACAGCCTCAAGACCTCGCGCCGGGCCAATCATGAAGGGGAGCCGGGGCCCATTGCCGTGCAAATCGCTGGCACCGATGCACCGATGATGGCCGAGGCTGCGGTCTACAACGTGGAACGCGGCGCGCAGATCATCGACATCAACATGGGCTGCCCCGCCAAGAAGGTGTGCAACAAGTGGGCGGGTTCTGCGCTGATGCAGAACGAAGCCCTGGCGGTAGAAATTGCCGCGGCGGTGGTCGAGGCCTGTGCTCCTTTCAACGTGCCCGTCACGCTGAAGATGCGCACGGGCTGGTGCCAGGAGCACAAGAACGCCGTGCAACTGGCGCGCCAGTTCGAGGCCGTGGGCATTCAAATGCTCACGGTGCACGGCCGTACGCGCGAGCAGGGCTACAAAGGCTTTGCAGAGTACGACACCATCGCCGCCGTGAAGGCATCGGTGAAGGTGCCCGTCGTGGCCAACGGCGACATCACTTCGCCCGAAAAGGCGCGCGATGTGCTGGCTGCCACCGGGGCTGACGCGATCATGATCGGCCGCGCCGCCCAGGGTCGGCCGTGGATCTTTCGCGAGATCGGCCACTTTCTGGCCACGGGCGAACACCTAGCGCCGCCGCTCGTGGCCGAGGTGCGTCGCCTGTTGCTGGACCACCTGCACGACCACTACAGCCTGTACGGCGAGCTGACCGGGGTGCGCAGTGCACGCAAGCACATTGCGTGGTACCTGCGCGCGCTGCCGGGCGGCGAGGCCTTGCGGGCACATATCAACACGATCGAAGACTGCACCACGCAGTGGCAGGCCGTGGCCGACTATCTGGATGCCTTGGGGCAACAGATGGACCGGATGCCGGTGGCCACCGACGTGGGCGCAAACACAGAAGAACAAGAGGGATTGGCTGCATGAGCAAGAAACACATAGAAGAATGCGTGCGCGAGAGCCTGCAAGGCTACTTTCGCGACCTGGGTGGCGAGACGCCTGACGGCATGTACGACATGCTGGTGCGCGTGGTCGAAAAGCCGCTGCTCGAAGTGGTGATGACCCAGGCCGACAACAACCAGTCGCGTGCCGCCGAGTGGCTGGGCCTGAACCGCAACACGCTGCGCAAGAAGCTGGTCGAGCACAAGCTGCTCTAAGGCCGACGGATCAATAACTATCAAATTTATAGCTGCTAGCGCTTGATGGATAAGCGCTAGAGCCTGTTTTATTCAAACTCTCCCCACCCACACCATGAACGCACTCCTTTCCGTCTCCGACAAGACCGGCATCGTCGAATTTGCACAAGCGCTGCATGCGCTGGGCATCAAGCTCTTGTCCACCGGCGGCACCGCCAAGCTGCTCGCTGACAAGGGCCTGCCGGTGACCGAAGTGGCCGAAGTCACCCAGTTCCCCGAAATGCTCGACGGCCGCGTCAAGACCCTGCACCCCAAGGTGCACGGCGGCCTGCTGGCCCGCCGCGAGCTGCCTGCCCACATGGCGGCCCTCAAAGAACACGGCATCGACACCATCGACCTGCTCGTGGTCAACCTCTACCCCTTTGAAGCCACCGTGGCCAAGGCCGGTTGCACGCTGGCCGATGCCATCGAGAACATCGACATCGGTGGCCCCGCCATGGTGCGCAGCGCCGCCAAGAACTGGAAGGACGTGGGCGTGATCACCTCGGCCGACCAGTACGAAGCCGTGCTGGCCGAGCTGAAATCGGACGGCAAGCTGTCTGACAAGTTGCGTTTTGCACTGTCGGTGGCGGCGTTCAACCGCATCGCCCAGTACGACGGCGCCATCAGCGACTACCTCTCGTCGGTGACGTTTGAAGAAGAGAAGCTGTCGGAAACGTACGTGCCCACGCGCTCGCAGTTTGCAGGCCAGAGCAACGGCATCTTCACCAAGGTGCAAGACCTGCGCTACGGAGAGAACAGCCACCAGCAGGCTGCGCTGTACCGCGACCTGCACCCCGCCCCAGGCTCGCTGGTCACTGGCGTGCAGCTGCAGGGCAAGGAACTGAGCTACAACAACATTGCCGACGCCGATGCGGCGTGGGAATGCGTCAAGAGCTTTGAAGCCGCCGCCTGCGTGATCGTCAAGCACGCCAACCCCTGTGGCGTGGCCGTGGGTCTGGATGCCTTGAGCTCCTACAGCAAGGCTTTCCAGACCGACCCCACCAGCGCCTTTGGCGGCATCATCGCCTTCAACCGCGTGGTGGACGGCCAGGCCGCAGCACAGGTCAGCAAGCAGTTTGTCGAAGTGCTGATGGCCCCCGACTTCACGGCCGAGGCACTGGAAATTTTCAAAGCCAAGGCCAACGTGCGCCTGCTTAAGATCGCCCTTCCTTCGACATCTTCCGCACACGGCGGCAAGACGGATTGGGCGCGCGGCCGCAACGCCATGGACGCCAAGCGCATCGGCTCGGGCCTGTTGCTGCAGACCGCCGACAACCATGAGCTGTCGCTCATCGACCTCAAGGTCGTGACCAAGAAGCAGCCGACGCTCGAAGAAATGGAAGACCTGCTGTTCGCCTGGAAGGTCGCCAAATACGTCAAGAGCAACGCCATCGTCTTCTGCAAGGGCGGCATGACCATGGGCGTCGGCGCGGGGCAGATGAGCCGCCTCGACTCGGCCCGCATTGCCAGCATCAAGGCGGGCCATGCCAATCTGAGCTTGCAGGGTACCGTGGTGGCCAGCGATGCGTTCTTCCCCTTCCGCGACGGCCTCGATGTGGTGGTGGATGCAGGCGCCACCTGCGTTATTCAACCCGGCGGCTCGATGCGCGACAACGAAGTGATTGACGCAGCGAATGAGCGTGGTGTGGCCATGGTGTTCAGCGGCGTGCGCCACTTCCGCCATTGATCATCAAGATGCGATGGGCTTGGCCATGCTGCGCCTGTTGCTGTGCAGCCCGTTGAGCCGATGCGATGACCCCACCTCCTTTTAACGACGAGCCCGACACGCGCCGCCCGCGCTGGGTGGCGTGGGCCATTGGCGTGGTGGCGGTTTGCATCGCGTTGGGCATGTTGAACCTGGCCTGGCTCATGCTTGCCGGGGCGCTCGGGCCCACGGTCGAAAAGGACACTGCTGCACCCGCTGATACGGCGAGTGCACCTGCAACTACCACCACGGCGGCGTTGCCGTTGCCTGCAACCGCTAGCAGCTGCTTGCGTTGCCATGGTGTCGAACGTTCCTATGTCGGGCCCGCCTTCATAAGCATTGCCGAGCGCTACCGTGACCGGGCGGACGCGCAACCGTACCTTGCAGGCAAGATCGTGAATGGGAGTGTGGGCGCGTGGGGCCGCGTCATCATGCCGCGCCAGGTAGGCATTACCGACGCGACGGCGCGTGATCTGGCCGCCTGGATCATGCAGCTTGCGCTGCCTCCTGCGTCTGGCGCGCAAGACGCTTCCCAAAGCAATCCGGCCAGCGGCGCCGCGGCGCGATAGTTCGCGCAACCATTCCGTGACTGCGCGAGCAAGGTTGTTTCAGATGGGCCTCGCAGGGAAAGTTTGAAGCGTTTTCAGGCGCTAGCGCTTGTGTATAAAGCGCTGGCAGCTATGGTTTTTGATGTGCCTGTGGCGGCTGCTCCTGCCCGTCTCAGCGCGCTGCAGCCTCCGCAAAGTCCAGTGGCAGCCCCACGTAGTTTTCCGCCAGCGAGGTCGATGCCGCGCGGGAGTTCACGAGGTAGTCCAGTTCCGCCTCCTGCATCTTCTGGCCGAACTCGCCCGTATCGGGGAAGCGGTGCATCAGCGAGGTGAACCACCACGAGAAGCGCTCGGCGCGCCATACGCGGCGCAGGCAGCGGTCAGAGTACGTGTCGATGCCGGCGCTGGACTTGTCGCGGTAGTAATCGGCAAACGCATTCCACAGATAACCCACGTCGCTGGCGGCCAGGTTCAGCCCCTTGGCGCCCGTGGGCGGCACGATGTGGGCAGCGTCGCCCGCGAGGAACAGGCGGCCAAAGCGCATGGGCTCGGCCACAAAGCTGCGCAGCGGGGCGATGCTCATCTCCAGCGCGGGGCCGGTCACCAGGTTCGCGCGCGCCTCGGGGTCCAGGCGGTTACCCAGTTCGGTCCAGAACCGGTCGATGCTCCACTGCTCCACCTTGTCGGTCGTGGGCACTTGCACGTAATAGCGGCTGCGCGTGTTGCTGCGCATGCTGCACAGGGCAAAGCCGCGTTCGGTGTTGGCGTATATCAGCTCATGCGAGACGGGCTTCACATCGGCCAACACACCCAGCCAGCCAAAGGGGTAGACGCGTTCGTAGGTGTGCAGCGCAGCGGCGGGTACGCTGGCGCGGCACACGCCGTGGTAGCCATCGCAGCCTGCGATGAAGTCGCAGGTCAGGGTGTGCGTCTGTCCATCTTTCTCGTACGTCACGCGGGGTTGCTGGCCATCAAAGTCGTGCACGCTCACGTTCTGCGCGTCGTACACCGTGGTCAGGCCTGCGGCGGTGCGTGCGTCCATCAGGTCGCGGGTCACTTCGGTCTGGCCGTACACCGTCACGCGGCTGCCGCCAGTCAGTGCGTGAAGGTCGATGCGGTGGCGTGCGCCCTTGAACAATAGTTCGATCCCATCGTGTGGCAGGCCTTCAGCCTGTGCGCGGGCGCTCACACCCGCCTGGTCCAGCAGGTCCATGCTGACCTGCTCCAGCACGCCAGCACGGATGCGGCCGAGCACGTAGTCAGGGCTGCGCTGTTCGATGATGACGGCGTCAATGCCGGATTTGTAAAGCAACTGGCCGAGCAGCAGCCCGGCGGGGCCTGCACCAATGATGGCAACCTGTGTACGCATGTCTCTGTACCTCGTTAGGGATCGTGGAATTACCGTGGAAAACAACCAGGTTGAGCGTAGGTCCCGGGGCGTCCGTAAGCCAGTGGCCACGGGGGATAGCGTGCGATTGCCGAATAGCTTGTGCGATGATCGCGCAGTTATTGATATGCGTCATGTGCCGCGCCGCAGGGTGGTGCCTCCGCTGATGGCGCACCCACAACCATGACCACTGTTCCGATTGCAAAGTCCGATCTCATCGAAGGCATGGCCAAGGGCATGGCCGTGCTGGAGAGTTTTGACACCGAGCGCCAGCGCCTGAACGCCTCATTGGCCGCGCAGCGCACGGGCCTCACGCGGGCCGCCGCGCGCAGGCACCTGCTGACGCTGGCGCACCTGGGGTATCTGGAGACGGATGGCAGCTATTTCTGGCTGGCGCCCAAGGTGCTGCGGTTTTCAGGCAGCTACCTCGCGTCGGCCCGGCTGCCGCGCGTGTTGCAGCCCACGCTCAACCGGCTGGCCGCGCAGACCCAGCAGTCCTTCTCGGCCGTGGTGCTGGATGGGGACGAGGTGGTGATCGTCGCGCGCAGCGGGGTATACGGCGCGCCGTCACGCACCATGGCCTATGGCCTGCACCTGGGCGCACGTTTGCCCGCGCACCCCACGTCCACCGGGCGGGTGCTGCTGGCTGCGCTGCCCGCGGCGGAGTTCTCGGCGTGGCTCAAGGCGTGCTCGCTGCAGCGGCTGACGCCCCACACGGTGACGCAACCGGGCGCCCTGCGCAAGGTGGTGGCCCAGGCCCGGCGCGACGATTGCTGCCTGGCGGTAGAAGAGCACGAACTGGGTGTGCACGCGCTGGCCGTGCCGCTGCGCAATCTGCAGGGCCAGACGGTGGCAGCGCTGAACGTGGTGGCATCGCCCCAGCAGGTGCAGGCGCAGACCCTGCAGCGCGACATGCTGCCGCTGCTGCAGGAGGCAGCACGGGAGCTGCGGGGGCTGTTGTAGCCGCGCCGAACGGTAGTTAGGCCGCGACGATGCGCCCAGTACCCGCCGCGCCCGCCAGCACCTTCAGGGATTTGCCCGTGCTGGCCGTGTAGGTGCGGCTGGTGATGGTACTGACGTACACCCAGTCGGCGCGGCACTCCGTGGCGGTGGCAGTCAGCACCATGTAGCCGCGGCGCGAGGTGTCGCAGTACTTCAGGGGTGTGATGAGCTGCTGCAGCGCGCCAGCCAGCGTGGCGGGGTTTTCGTTGGGCAGGTATTCCTCAAACCCCGGCGAGCTGACGGATGAGGTGGCGAATTCCACGCCCACGGCATTGCCGCTCCTGTCTTGCAACTCGTTGGCCCAGGCGTTGTGGGTGTCGCCAGACAGCACCACCAGATTCTTGCCCAGGCTGCGTGAGGTGGCCAGCACGGTCTCGCGTGCCACCTGGTAGCCGTCCCAGGCATCCAGGTTGTAGGGGATGGAGGGCTGCGCCAGGACGGCCCGCTCGGCCGGTGTCAGGCTGGCGGGCGCCGTCTGCGCGCGGGCCACCAGCGCCGCATATTGGCTGACGGAGACGCCTGCGCCGGGTTGCAGCGTTTCCATCAGGATGGGTGCCGGAATGTTCATGCGGCCCATCAGCACCTGCTGCCCCAGCACCTGCCAGGTGGCGCCGGATGCTGCCATCTGCTGCTGCAGCCACTGTGTTTGTGTCGTGCCCAGCAGCTGGCGGCTGGTGCTGCCCACAGCGGCTGTGAAGGCGGCGGCGTCAAAGCCGGTGGCTGTGAAAAACTGGCCGTAGTCCAACTGCTCGTCGCGTGCCACCACGCGGGTGTCAAGCATGTGCAGCGCCACCAGGTTGCCAAACGCAAAGCTGCGGTAGATCAGCTCGGGCTGCGCGTTGCGGGTGGGCATCCACTCATGGTAGGCCTGCATGGCGGCGGCCTTGCGGGCGCTGAAGCTGCCTTCGGTGGCGCTCTGGTGGTTTTCTGCGCCGTTGCTCCAGGTGTCGTTGGTGATTTCGTGGTCGTCCCACACCGCAATCATGGGCGCCGCTGCATGCAGGGCCTGCAGGTCGGGGTCGGTTTTGTACTGGGCGTGGCGCTGGCGGTAGTCGGCCAGGCTCAGGATCTCGTTGGCAGGCTGCGACAGCCGCCCCAGTGCGCCAGCGTTGGCCGACGCATATCCGCCCTGGGCATATTCATAGACGTAGTCACCCAAGTGCACGGTGGCGTCCAAGTCATTGCGGCGGGCAGCGTCGGCATACACATTGAAGTAGCCGGTGGGGTAGTTGGCGCACGAAAACACGGCCAGCTTGACTTGCGCCACGCTGCCGGTGGGCAGGGTTCGCGTGCGGCCGGTGGCAGTGCGGGTGGCGTAGGCGCGAAAACGGTAGAAATACGTGGTGGCCGCCTTGAGCCCGGTGGCATCTACCTTGACGGTGAAATCCTTGCTGGCAAGCGCCGTGGCCTTGCCTTGCGCGGCGATGCCGGTGAAGTTGCTGTCGGTGGCAAGCTCCCATTCCACCGGGATGTCCCCGGTATGGCCAGCGGGTGGCGTGACCCGCGTCCACAGCATGACGCGGTCGGCCAGCGGGTCGCCACTGGCGATGCCATGCGCAAACTGCACGACAGGCGCGTCGGCATCGCCGCCGCCACATGCCACCAGTGGCAGAGCGCCCAGCGCGGCGGCGGCCATGCCGACCTGCCGCACAAAGCGCCGCCGCCCGGCATCGGCCTGCGCTGCGTCGCGAAGAGGGTTGGGTGTGGAGACGAGGGGTTTGTGTGCCATGGCGCGAGAGGTGTGGGGTAAAACACCCGAGCCTGCCTGCGCTGCATGACGACCACATGAAAGGAGGCGGGCGACACCCGTGCCTCCAGAATATCAATAAAATTGGCCTCTAGCGCTTTCTGGTAAAGCGCTGGTAGCTATTATTTTGATAGTTCTTTGAACACGTCACGCGCGGCGGCCACGGTGGCGGCAATGTCGTCGGCGGTGTGTGCGGAACTGACAAAACCGGCCTCGTACAGCGCGGGCGCAATGTAGATGCCGCGGTCCAGCAGGCCGTGGAACAACTGGTTAAAACGCGCGCTATCGGTTTGGAGCACCTGGGCGTAGTTCTGGGGCAGCTCGGGCAGCAGGAAAAAGCCGAACATGCCACCTTCGCAATCGGCGCTGAAGGGCACGCCTTCGGCGGCGGCCGCAGCCGACAGGCCATCGACCAGCGAACGTGTGGTGGCGGACAGCGCATCGAAGAAGCCGGGCTTCTTGATCTCGCGCAGCGTGGCCAGCCCGCAGGCTGTGGCCACGGGGTTGCCCGACAGCGTCCCGGCCTGGTACACCGCACCCAGCGGCGCCAAGTTTTCCATAATGGCGCGCGGACCACCAAAGGCCGCCAGGGGCATGCCACCGCCAATCACCTTGCCCAGCACCGTGATGTCGGGCTTAAAGCCCGGGATGCTCTTGGCGTAGACACTTTGCGCGCTGCCCAGGGCCACCCGGAAGCCGGTCATCACTTCGTCGAACACCAGCAGCGCGCCGTATTCGGTGCACAGCTCGCGGCAGCGCGTCATGAACGGAACGCTGGCGCGCACCAGATTCATGTTGCCCGCAATCGGCTCGATCATCACGCAGGCCAGTTCCTTGCCATGCAGGGCGAAGGCTTCTTCCAGCTGGGCGACGTTGTTGTATTCGAGCACCAGCGTGTGCTGCACAACCTCGGGCGGCACGCCCGCGCTGGTGGCGTTGCCAAAGGTGGCCAGGCCGGAGCCCGCCTTGACCAGCAGCGAGTCAGCATGGCCGTGGTAGCAGCCTTCAAACTTGATGAACTTGCTGCGGCCCGTGGCACCACGCGCCAGGCGAATCGCGCTCATGCCGGCTTCGGTGCCGGAGCTGACAAGGCGAATCATCTCCATAGACGGCACGAGGCTCAGGATTTCTTCGGCCAGCTCTACCTCGCGTTCGGTGGGCGCGCCAAAGCTGAAGCCTTCCAATGCTGCCTTTTGCACCGCTTCGAGCACGGCAGGGTGGCCGTGGCCCAGGATCATCGGGCCCCAGGAGCCGATGTAATCAGTAAAGCGCTGGTCGTTGGCGTCCCAGAAGTAGGCGCCTTGAGCCCGCTTCACAAAACGCGGCGTGCCGCCTACGGCTTTGAAGGCCCGCACGGGCGAGTTCACGCCGCCGGGGATGAGCGCCTTGGCGCGTTCGAACAGGGGGATGTTGAGATCAGTGCTTGGTGTCATGGGGTGGCATTACAAAGCCTTCGATGGCTTGCGTTTCGTCAATTGCTAGTTCGTCGTCGGCCGCTTCGTCTTCATCGGGCAGTGCCCAGAACATGCGGTCGGGCACGATGTGGCCCATTCCAGGGCGAAAACCGGCGTCCAGGCAGCGGTCGAGGTAACCCAGTGCCTCGCTGGTGGCTTCGCCCAGGTCATTGCCGCTGGCGACCAGTGCAGTGAGCGCAGCCGACAGCGTGTCGCCCGCGCCGGAAAACGTGGCGTCGAACAGTTCGAACTTGCCGCTGCCCAGAATGGTCTGGGGCGACGCCAACACGTTTTCGACAAACTGCTCGGGCAAGGGGATGCCTGTGACCAATGTGTACGGAACGCCCATGTCGGATGCGGCCCTGGCGATGTCGCGGGCGGAAGGGCTGCGGTCGCTGGTCCAGTCGGGCAACAGCCAGCGCCACAGCGTACTGTGGTTTCCAACCAACACTGAGGTCTGCGGTAACAACAATTCGCGGAAGGCGTCCAAGTACTCATCGATCAGCTCTTCACGCCACCAGGAGAGGTTGGGCATGTAGGCTATCACCGGGACTTCGTCATAGTCTGTCGTTATTTCGGCGATGGTGCTGATGTTCTCGGGGCTGCCCACAAAACCGATCTTGATGGCCTGCACCGGCAGGTCCTCCAGCACGGCCCGCGCCTGCTCGGCCACGGCCTCGTCGTCGAAGCTGAAGTGGTCAAAAATCTCAGCCGTGTCGCGGGCGTATGCTCCGGTAACCACGGCAATCGGATGCCCGCCGACGGACGCGATGGTGGTGATGTCAGCGGTCAGTCCACCGGCTCCGCTGGGGTCGCTGGCGTTGAAGACCAGAACGCAGGCCGGGCTTGCATCCTCCACGTCTTCATCGTCAATGTCGGTGATTTCTGGAGGGGGGAGGGGGGCTTTGATGGTCATGGACCAGTTCCTGCTGGATGGGTGGCACAGAAGCTGCAGGCGGCTGAGATGACTAGATACAATCGTTGCATTCTATGTGAAGGCCCTTTAAGCTGTGATCGACTCTAAAACTTGGATGTGCTTGATTTGCGGTTGGATTTATGACGAGGCGGAGGGTTCACCTGAGCACGGCATTGCACCCAACACTCCATGGGATCAGGTTCCCATGAATTGGACGTGCCCAGAATGTGGCGCCCGCAAGGAAGATTTCGAGATGGTTCAGATTTGAGACGCAGCGACCGCTGCGTTGTTTATTTTTCCATCGGGAGCAGTAACAATTGACTACAACAGGCGCATCTTTCAAAGTGCTCGTGGTGGATGACAGCAACACCATCCGTCGAAGCGCCGAGATTTTTCTCAAGCAGGGGGGGCACGAAGTCTTGTTGGCCGACGACGGCTTTGATGCTTTGGCCAAAGTCAATGATTACCAGCCTCAGCTGATTTTCTGCGACATCCTCATGCCCAAGCTCGACGGGTACCAGACCTGCGCCATCATCAAGCGCAATGCCCGTTTTGCAGATACTCCGGTGGTGATGCTGTCCTCCAAGGATGGTGTATTCGACAAAGCGCGCGGGCGCATGGTCGGCTGCCAGGAATATCTCACCAAACCGTTTACCAAAGACCAGTTGCTGCAAGCCGTGCAGCAATTTGGCAATGCCCAACAAGGAGCGATGTAATGCCCATCCAGAAAGTATTGGTCGTCGACGACTCGAAGACCGAGTTGATGTTTTTGACCGACCTGCTTCAGAAAAAAGGCATGCAGGTACGCACCGCAGAAAATGCCGATGAGGCTTTCCGCCGTCTGGCGGAGGAAAAGCCCGACCTGATCCTCATGGACGTTGTCATGCCCGGCCAAAACGGCTTCCAGCTCACACGTGCCATCACCCGCGACCCGCTGTACGCCGATGTGCCCATCATCATGTGCACCAGCAAGAACCAGGAAACGGATCGCGTCTGGGGGATGCGGCAGGGTGCGCGCGGCTATATCACCAAGCCCGTGGATCCCGCTGAACTGCAGGCCAAAATTGACGCTCTGAACTAAGGCTGCGGCGCGTTCATGGCCAACCGCGAAGCCCTGCGAGAGCTCCAGACCCGACTTGCCAGCCGCCTTCAGGCTGCAAGAACCGAAGGGTCCTCTGTTTCATCCTGGCTGGCTGTCGAGTCGGCCGGGAGTTTTTACTTGCTGCCACTGGGTCAGTCGGGGGAGATCTTTCCCTGGGTCTCGATCCAGGCGGTGCCCTACACCCAGCGGTGGTTTCTGGGTGTGGCCAACCTGCGCGGCGGGCTGGTCGGCGTGGTGGATCTGGCAGGCCTTCTGGGTTCAGCCGCTCCGCGCACGGAGCAGGCCTTGTCCGAAGCCAGCCTGCTGGCCTTCAATGCCGCCCTGGAGGTCAATGCAGCGTTGCTGGTGGATCGCCTTGCAGGCCTGCGTGGGACCGATGCATTTGTGTCTTCTGAGCCGCCCGCCGAGGATTCGCCCGCGTTCTTTGGCACCACCTATATCGATTCCAGCGGCACACGCTGGCAGGAGCTGAACTTGCAGATCCTGTCCCAACATCCCGCTTTCCTGAGCATCAGTGCTTGAGTTTTTCTGTAAGGCTGCACCATGTCCGTCGTCAATCAATTTGGAAAACTGTTCAACCGGAAACCCGGCACGTCGGACACCGGCGCGACTGCTGGCACTGCCGATGACGGGCGTGATCTCCTTGCAACGGGCTCGCTCGATGGAGGCTATCAGGCCGAAGGCATGAACAGCGTGCAGGGCGACCCTGATGGTTACTCCCCCGAACTCTCATCACCGGACGCTGATGAAGATCTGATTTCGTTGCCGTTGCTGGGGCGTTCTACCGCTGCCGGTCATCAGCGCCGTTTGCTGGCGCTGCTTGCCATCGGAGTGGTGGTTCTGGCGCTGATTGCCGGTTGGGTGCTGCAACAAGCGGACCGTTCTGCGCAACAACTCGCGGCTACCGGCCAATCGCTGATGCAGTCGCAGCGGCTTGCCAAGTCAGTATCTCAGGCGCTGGTGGGTAGTCCGCAGGCCTTCCCCGACGTGGTGGAAAGCTCTGGCGTGCTGGCGCGTAACGTGCGCGCGCTCAACGCGGGTGACGACGAACTGGATGTGCAGTCCTTGGGCGAGCCTTTCAAGCCCGATCTCGAATCCGTGAACCCTCTGATGGAGCGTGCCGAGCGCAATGCCAGCGTGGTCATGGGGCAGCAAAAAATTCTGACGCAGGTCGGTGACGCTCTGCGCACCATTAACCGCCAGTCGTCTGACCTGCTTGAGATTGCCGAGACGGTGTCGTCGCTGAAACTGCAGCAGAACGCACCAGCCTCAGAAATCTCGGCTGCGGGTCAGCTTGTGATGTTGACCCAGCGCATTGGCAAGTCGGCCAACGAATTCCAGACCATGGAGGGCGTGAGCCCAGAAGCCGTGTTCTTGCTGGGCAAGGATTTGAACTCGTTCAAAGAAATCGCCCAAGGTCTGCTGGATGGCAGCCCTGAGTTGCGCCTGACGGCCACCAAGGATGCGCAGACCCGCGAGCAGCTGGAAGCGCTGGTTAAGCTCTATGAGCAAACCCGCACTCAGGCCAGCGCCATTCTGGGTAACCTCCAGGGTCTGGTCTCTGCCCGCGAAGCGCAATCCGCGATCATTGCCGACAGCGAACCGCTGCGTCGTCAACTGGAAGATTTGCAGTCCAAGCTGTCTGCCCAGACTGGTTTGGGCGGGGGACAGGTCGCAGCTCTGGCGCTTGCGGGCCTGTTTGTGGTCTTGTGCGGTGTCGGTATCTCGCGTGTTCAGCTGCTCGACAGCCGTGGCCGCCAAGCCAACGCCGAAATGCAGCAAAAGGACGCCAAGCGCCAAGAGCAGGAAGCCAAGCGCGTCAACGACGCGAACCAGGCCGCCATTTTGCGTTTGATGAACGAGCTGCAATCGGTCGCTGAAGGTGACTTGACGCAGGAAGCCACGGTGACCGAGGACATCACGGGCGCTATTGCTGACTCCGTGAACTACACGGTGGAGGAACTCCGCCAGCTGGTGGGCAGCGTGCAAAATACGGCGACCCGCGTTGCGCAGACGACCGCCCAGGTGGACAGCACGTCGACCGAACTGCTCGCCGCTTCGACGGAACAGCTGCGTGAAATTCGCGAAACTGGCCGCTCCGTTCTGGATATGGCGACCCGAATCAACGAGGTGTCGACACAGGCCCAAGAGTCCGCCACAGTGGCCCGTCAATCGCTGCAAGCTGCCGACTCCGGTCTGCAGGCCGTGCAGAACGCCATTGGCGGTATGAATTCCATCCGTGACCAGATCCAAGACACCTCCAAGCGGATCAAGCGCCTGGGCGAATCGTCGCAGGAGATCGGTGAAATCACCGAGCTGATTTCTGACATTACTGAACAGACGAACGTTTTGGCGCTGAACGCCGCCATTCAGGCTGCATCCGCCGGTGAAGCTGGTCGCGGCTTCTCGGTGGTGGCGGAAGAAGTGCAGCGTCTGGCTGAGCGTTCCGCCGATGCGACGCGCCAGATTTCTGCGCTGGTGAAAGCCATTCAGACCGACACCCAGGATGCTGTGGCCGCTATGGAACGCTCCACGCAAGGGGTGGTGGAAGGTGCTCGACTGTCCGATAGCGCGGGTACCGCTCTGTCCGAGATTGACCGTGTGTCGCGCCGTCTTGCTGAACTGATTGAGCAGATTTCGTCTTCGACTTCCAGGGAAGCTGTTCTGGCCAACGAGGTGGCCGACAACATCCAGCACATTTTTGCGGTGACCGAGCAGACGGGTGAAGGCACCCGTTCCACAGCGCAGCAGGTGCGCGAGCTCTCGCACATGGCCGAAGAACTACGCCAATCGGTGGCACGGTTCAAGATCGCCTGACGTAGTCATCAACCAGCTGGCTCATTGCAGCCGGGGACGAATCCATGTCATCTATTGATGTCAACAATGCACCGGCCGCTGATGGGACCCAGGGAGATCAAGACCTGGGCCCGCTGGCCTGGGTGCTTGACGAACTGCGCAAATCGCTGGACGGTGCTGTCAAAGCCATGCGCCGTTTCGTGCGGGATGCCGAAGCCGCGCGCGAATCCGATCTCGCATCTCTGGACGCGGGCCCTTTACGCATCGCGCGTCAGCAACTCCATCAAGCCTGCGGGGCCCTTGAAATGGTGGGCATGGGTCCACCGGCACTGGTGCTCCGGTCCATGGAGTCTGCCGTTCAAAAGTTTGTGCAGCGCCCTGAAACCTGCAGCGATGAAGCTGCTGCGGTCATAGAGCGCGCTAGTTTTGCGCTGATCGAATATTTGGAAACTGTGCTGGCAGGCAAGGCGACTTCGCCGGTGGCGCTGTTTCCTCAGTACCGGGACGCGCAGGCACTGGCTGGCGCCGAGCGCGTGCATCCAGCCGACCTGTGGCCGGTGGAGCGCCGCTTTCGTGAGCCAGAGGGTGCTATTGCGGCCACACCGCTGTCCTATGGGCCGGAAGCTCGGGCGCGCCTGGATTCTGCGGTTCTGAGGATCGTCAAGTCCGGCGATTTGAAAGCAGCCCGGAGCCTGCGTGATACCTGTCTCTGTTTTGTTGCTGCAGAGTCAGATCGCCAGTCGCGCGCCTTTTGGAAGATTTGCGCTGGTTTTTTTGAAGCCTTCGGTGCGGGGCTGTTGCCTCCCGACGTTTACGTCAAGCGTGTGGCGTCGCGCGTTCTGATGCAGTACGCAACCCTTGCCAAGGGTGACACGACCATTTCTGACCGGTTGGTTCAGGATCTGCTGTTCTTCTGCTCGCAGGCCAAGCCTGCCGAGTCGTCCGACAACCCTTTGCCCTCGTTGTTCGCGGTGCGCCAGGCGTTTGCCTTGGATCGCTTCAAGCCCGTAGATTACGAAACAACCCGTTTTGGTCGCTTCGACCCCGCGGTGCTTACACAAGCTCGCAAGCGCATTGCGTCTGCGACCGAAACGTGGTCGGCCTTGGCCGGTGGGGATCGCAACAAACTCAAGCCAGCGGCGGACCAGTTCAGTCTGGTGTGCGATTCGCTGCGCAAGTTGCACCCTGGTAGCGAAAGCCTCGCGCAGGCGCTGACCCGTGCGCTGGACGCCACCACCCGGTCGGGTGAGCCTCCGTCTGCCGCATTGGCTATGGAGGTGGCCACCTCGGTGTTGTACCTGCAGGCTGCGTTTGAAGAACTGGATGCCGCCGATGACCAGATGGAGGCCCGTGCGGCCCGTTTGGCGGAGCGTCTGGACGCAGTCGGTACGGGCGCAGAACCTGAGCCCCTCGAACAGTGGATGGAAGAGCTGTACCGCCGCGTCAGCGATAACCAGACCATGGGCAGCGTGGTCGACGAACTTCGCGCGACCCTGGGTGAAGCAGAAAAGTCTCTGGATCAGTTTTTCCGAAATCCCCAGGACACCGCTGTGCTTGCCACGGTGCCTGGGCACCTGGCCCAAATGCGCGGTGTGCTATCGGTGTTGGGGCTTGATCAGGCGTCGCTTGCCGTGATTCGCATGCGCGACACAGTGGAGCGCCTGCTGATCAACGAAATCCCCGAGGAAGACCGACAGGCTGCTTTCGAAAAATTGGGTAACAGCCTTGGCGCGCTTGGATTCCTGATTGATATGCTCAGCTACCAGCGCACCATGGCGCGCAAGCTGTTTGTATACGACGAAGAGCTGGGTGAGTTGCGCATCTTGATGGGCAAGACACGCTCGCGCGCCACCGATGCGGTGGAGGAAACTCCCACCAAGCTCGACGAGCGTGCGGCCGTGCCATTGCCAGATGTGGTGCCACGCTTTCCGGCGCCGGAACCTGTCAGCGAACCCACCGATTTCGCGCCGTTCCCGGATTTCGCTCCCGCAGCCGAACCACAGCCATTGGCCCATGCAGAACCCGCTGCATTGGCGCCAGAGATCTCTTTCGATGCGCCTGCGTCCCCTGGCCGCTCTGCAGCGTCTGCACCTGCTGCCTTGCCAGCCATGGCGGCCCCCGTTCCGCGCCCTCTGGAAATCGAAGACGAGCTGCTTGAAGTGTTCCTCGAAGAGGCGCGCGAAGTGGTCGTTACAGGGCTCGGCGCCATTGATTTGCTCAAGGATGAACCGGGCAACCTGAGCGAACAGACCACGTTGCGCCGCGCTTTCCATACTCTCAAGGGGAGCTCGCGGATGGTGGGGCTCAATGACTTCGGCGAAGCCGCCTGGTCGATGGAGCAACTGCTGAACGCCTGGCTGGCTGAACAAAAGCCCATGCACCCCGAGCTGTTGCAGCTGTCGTCGGATGCCATGCGCGCCTTCAGCCGATGGGCCGATGACATCGCCGCCGGTGAAGCGGCAGGCTGGAGCACTGAAGCATTCCGTAAATCCGCCGATGCAATGCGTCTGGATGGCACATTGCTCCCGTTGGCGGCACCTGCCGAAGGGGTCGTACCTGCCGAGGTGGTCGATGAGCCAATCGCCGTAGCGGATGTGCTGGAAGAAGCGCCGCTGGAGGTGTCGCAACCGCTGGCAGAAGAGCCCGCGCTGGTGGCCGAAAAGTTGCCCGAAGCGATTGAAGCATCCCAGGCGATGCCGGACTTCGAATCCACACAGATTTCCGATCATGTGCCCGAGCAGTACGCCGAAGTGTCAGGCGCGTCATCGGACGTGGCGGAAGACATTGATTTCTCTGTCTTTACGGCGGCGTTGAACGAGACGCCTGGTGAGCCTGCTGCGGTCGATCCCTCCAGTGCAGACTTCGTACTCGATCTCGAACTGCCTGACCTGGAGCCGCTCGAGCCGACAGCGCCGGAGGCGGAACTTCCTGCAGATGTGTTCGAACTGCCTGCGGAAGTGGCGGCAGAACCTGCGCCCGCACTGGCCACAGAGGCTTTTGATGTTGCGGACCTCGATGATGCGGCCCTTGCAGAACTCGAAAGCCTGCTGGATTCTCCACCGGATGCGCAAGCACCTGCAGGGGTACCTGGTGCTGAATCGGTGGAGGCGGAGCCCATTCCTGTGGTCGCTGCTGACGTTCACGAAGCGCTGCCGCAAGAAGACAGTAGCCATGACGACGCGGTCAAGGTCATTGAAACCTTGCGCATTGGCATTCCCTTGTACAACGTCTACCTCAACGAGGCGGACGAGTGGTCGCGCCGGTTGGTGACGTGCCTGCAGGAATGGTCGCTGGAGCTGCACCAACCGCTGCCCGATATGGCGGTGGCGCTGGCACACTCGCTGGCAGGCAGTTCTGCGACGGTAGGGTTCACCGCGTTGTCGGAGTTGTCCCGCGTTCTGGAGCACGCGCTCCAGCACGTGCAACTGCAGTCGGGTGGCACCGAAGAGCAGGCTCAGTCCTTCATGGCTGCTGCCGACGATATCCGCAGGTTGCTGCACCAGTTTGCTGCCGGCTTCCTCAAAGAGCCCAGCCAGGAAGTGCTGGAGCAACTGCGACAGATTCTGGAAACCGAGGTGGACAACACCTTGTCGCCCCCCGAAGAGGACGACGATTTGCCGCTGGAGCGCGAAGAGGTTGGGCAAAATCTGTCCTTTGATGCTCCTGCAGAGCCAGGGCTGGCAGAACAAGCCGCACCCGAAATTGCACCCGTGGTGGTTCAGGCAGGCCATGTGGCGCCAGCGTTGTCTGTGGTCGTACACGACAGGGACCACGACCAGGACGTGGACAACGCCATCGCCCATGCCATCGCCATGGGCTCCGATATGGACGACGACATCGATGCCATCGACGTCATTGATCCCGATCTGTTTCCGATCTTCGAAGAAGAAGCCGCTGAACTGCTGCCCCAACTGGGCGGTGCATTGCGTCAATGGGCTTCGCGCCCTGACAACCTCGGTGCCCGCAGTGAAGTGCTTCGTGCGCTTCACACGCTCAAGGGCAGCTCAAGACTTGCTGGTGCCATGCGTTTGGGAGAAATGGCCCACCGCCTGGAATCTGCCATCGAGCAGCTGGATGTCGATACGGTTACCTCAGACCAGATTGAGCCCTTGCAAGGCAACTTTGACGGCCTGCAGGCGAATTTCGAAGCGCTGCGTGCCATTGGCCAAAGCCCTGCCGATGCGGTGATCTCAACGCCGGTGGATTCTGTGCGTCCGGCTTCGCAGGTGCCCGTAGCTTCTGCGGTCTCCACATCGGAATCGCCGGCAGAGGCAGGCCCAAGGCCTTCTGCGCCTGCCGTTCGTTTGCCCGTGCCGTCGCAGCTTGCTCCATTGCGTGCGGCAGCCAGCCAGTCGGTACGCGTACGTGCCCAGCTGTTAGACCGTCTGGTGAATCAGGCGGGCGAGGTGATGATCAGTCGCTCTCGGTTGGACGTGCGTTTGGGCCAGTTCCGCAGTTCTTTGACCGACCTGTCGGGCAATCTGGACCGTTTGCGCCAGCAGCTTCGAGACATCGAGGTTCAGGCCGAGTCGCAGATGCAATCGCGCCTGGCGCTGTCCAAAGATTCTGCCGCAGGGTTTGATCCGCTGGAGTTTGACCGTTTCACCCGCGTGCAGGAACTGACCCGCATGATGGCCGAGTCTGTCAACGACGTGGCCACTGTACAGCGCAACCTGCAGCGTGCCATGGAAGGCGCAGAAGACGATCTGATCGCTCAGGGCCGTCAGGCGCGTGAACTGCAGCGCGACCTGCTGCGCACCCGCATGGTGGAGTTCGAAGGTATTTCCGAGCGGCTCTACGCCGTGGTGCGGCAGGCTTCCAAGGAAACCGGCAAGCAGATCAAGCTGGACATCACCGGCGGCTCCATTGAAATGGACCGAGGCGTGCTGGACCGCATGACCCCCGCATTCGAACACTTGCTGCGCAACTGTGTCGCTCACGGCATTGAAGAGCCCCAAGTACGGACGGCTGCAGGCAAGCCAGCGTCGGGCACGATCACCATCGATCTGCACCACGAAGGCAACGACGTGTCGGTGGAGTTCCGCGATGACGGAGCGGGTCTGAACCTGCCACGCATTCGTGAGAAGGCCTTGTCGCAGGGCATCGTGACCGCGGACGTGGAACTGAGCGATGCGGACGCTGCCAACCTGATCTTCATGCCTGGTTTCTCCACGGCGTCTGAAGTGACCGGGCTCTCGGGGCGCGGTATTGGGATGGACGTGGTCCGTGCCGAGATCAACGCCTTGGGTGGCCGTATTGAGACGACGACAGAGGCTGGAAAGGGTGCTGGCTTCCGCATGGTGCTGCCATTGACCACGGCGGTGACGCAGGTCGTGATGCTCCGTGCGGGAGACCTCGCGGTGGGCGTGCCTGCCAGCGTGGTTGAAATCGTGCGCCGCACCTCCGCGGCCGACCTCGACGAGGCGTATCGCACAGGCACCTTTGACGACGGCACTGAGAAACTGCCGTTCTTCTGGTCTGGGGCTTTGTTGCAGGCTTCTGCTCGTAGCTACGAGCCAGGTGGCAAGACCCGCCCAGTGGTGATTTTCCGCAGCGCTTCGCAGCGCATCGCCATGCACGTGGACGAAGTGCTTGGCAACCAGGAAGTGGTGGTGAAAAACCTGGGGCCTCAGCTGTCGCGTCTACCAGGCCTGGCCGGTATGTCTGTGCTGGCTTCGGGTGCTGTGGTGCTGATCTACAACCCGGTGGCGTTGGCCACGGTGTACGGCGATCAGGTTCGCGCTTCCAGCGTGGGCTTGCCGCCCGCAGTGGAGTCTGCTGGTTCGGGTGCTGGCAAGTCGGTGGTCTCTGCGCAACTGGCGGGTCCGAGCCTGGTTCCACTGGTTTTGGTGGTGGATGACTCCATCACGGTGCGCCGTGTCACGCAGCGTTTGCTGCAGCGCGAAGGTTATCGCGTGGCGCTGGCTGCCGATGGGCTTCAGGCACTGGAGCGACTGCAGGAAGAGCGCCCCACCGTGGTGCTGTCCGACATCGAAATGCCACGCATGGATGGTTTCGATTTGGCCCGCAACATCCGAGCAGATGGCGCCTTGCGTGACCTGCCCATCATCATGATCACCTCGCGCATCGCTGAAAAGCACCGTGAGCACGCGATGGAGCTGGGCGTGAACCACTATCTCGGTAAGCCGTATTCGGATGAAGAGTTGCTGAGCCTGATTCAGCACTACGCACGCCTCGAAGCAGCTGCAGAGGTCTGATCGAAAGCCACACGCCCCATTTGCAAACGATGGGGCTTGTGACCTTGGTTTGCGACCTTTCGTTAACCATTTGGGTCCTTTCTCATGGATTCCGTGAATCAGTCAGGGGTTTCACTGGAAGGCAAAGCTCCGGCCCCTTATGGCGACAGCCGGTTGTTGGCGTGCTTGGCATTGGTTGCTCGCGAACGTGCGTCTGATCTTTTTCTGCTGGCCGGAGCGCCCCCTACCGTCAAGCGGCAAGGGGCTTTTTTGCCAATCAGCCAGCAGGTGCTCAAGGCCCAGGACATCCGGACCATGGCGTACTCGATCATGGGCAAGGCGCAGCACCATGAGTTCGAGACCACCATGGAGTGCGATTTTTCGTATGCCACTGCAGAGGGAGACCGGTTTCGTGTGAACGTGCACCTGCAGCGCGGACAGGTGGGTATGGTCATTCGCCATGTGGCTGGCAGTATCGCGGGCCTGGACGAGTTGGGGTTGCCCCAGGTATTGAAAGACCTGGCCTTTCTCAAGGGCGGTCTCATCCTCACGGTAGGGTCGGCAGGCTCCGGCAAGACCACGACACTGGCGGCGCTGATAGACCATCGCAACACCAACGCCAGTGGTCACATTCTCACCATCGAGGACCCCATCGAGTATCTGCATCTGCACAAGAAATCGCTGATCACACAGCGAGAGGTGGGTATCGACACGCGGTCGTACGACGAGGCTTTGCGGCGTGCCATGCGTGAGGCACCTAACGTGATCATGATCGGTGAGATCCGAGACCGCGCAACAATGCAGCACGCGCTGCACTACGCGGAATCGGGGCATTTGTGTGTGTCCACCTTGCATGCGCACAACGCTAACCAGGCGGTGCAGCGCATTCTCAATTTCTTTCCGGAGCATGCACACAAACAACTGCAGATGGACCTGTCGCTCAACCTGCGTGCGGTGGTAGCCCAGCGCCTGATCAAGGGTGTCGAGGGCCGACTGGTTCCTGCTACCGAGATCATGCTGCTCACCCCGTACGTGGCCGATCTGATCCAGAAGGGGCAGATCGACGAGCTTAAAACCGCGATCAACCGCGGGGCTGAGCAAGGCATGTGCAGCTTTGACCATTCCCTGTTCAAACTGGTCGAGTCTGGCGCCATCTCTGCCGAGGAGGCCATCGCCCACGCTGACAACCGTACCGACCTGTCGCTCAAGCTGCGTCTGGCAGCAGGTGGCACGCTGAGCGTGGACGGCATGAGCATGAGTTCTTCACAGTCCGCCGAAGCGTCCAACTCTCGCTGACTCACCCCACCCGATGGCGGCTGAGGAGATCTACGGGTGCTCTGCTGATCCTGGCCACTAGCCAGCAGTGGCTGCCTTCACCACTGCGTAACGCTCCAGCGTACGTTTGCGTGCCACGTCATGGTCCACCACAGGCAACGGATAGTTGTTACCCAGCCGAACGCCTGCTTCCTGCAATTCGAGCGGGCGCGCTAGCCACGGCGCATGTAGTGCCTTGGTAGGGAGCCCCGCCAGTTGTGGCAGGTAGCGGCGTATGAACTTGCCCTCCGGGTCGAACTTCTCGCTCTGGCTGACCGGATTGAAGATGCGAAAGTAAGGCTGTGCATCACACCCGCTGGAACTGGCCCACTGCCAGCCGCCGTTGTTGGCTGCAAGATCAAAGTCATTGAGGTGGGTGGCAAAGTAGGTCTCGCCCCAGCGCCAATCAATGCCGAGGTCCTTGACCAAGAAGCTGGCCACCACCATGCGCAGGCGGTTATGCATGTAGCCCGTCTGGTTGATTTGCGCCATGGCCGCGTCCACCAGCGGGTAGCCCGTGCGGCCTTCGCACCAGGCCGCAAACAGGGCGTCAGCCTCGGCGCCTGATTCCCACTGGATCGCGTCGTACGCGGGTTTGAAGCTTTGTGTCACCACATGCGGATGGTGGTGCAGGATCTGAAAGTAGAAGTCGCGCCAGATCAGCTCGCTCAGCCACGTGCTGGCGCCCGGGTTGCCCTTCAGCATCAGCGTATGTGCAGTGCGTGCCAGCAGGCGCGGCGAGATCGTGCCAAAACGCAGATGCACGCTGAGGTAGCTGGGGCCTTTGACGGCCGGAAAGTTGCGCGTGTCATCGTACCGCTCGATGCGGCCCAGAAAATCGTCGAACAACTGCTGTGCCCCACTGGCGCCAGTGGGCAACTTGAGCTGTGCCAGTGCCGTGGCCTCGAAACCCATCGACGCCAGCGTGGGTACTGGTAAGCAGTGTTCCTGCGGGCGGCACGCCAACCGGCGTGTATGACGCTCCACGGGGTAGCTGGTGAGCTGAAAGACATCCACCTTCTTGAGCCACGCGTTCTTGTAAGGCGTGAACACGCTATAGGGGTTGCCGGTCTGGGTCAGCACCTCGCTGCGTTCCAGAATAGTGTGGTCCTTGAAGGTATGCATGGCCTTCCCGGCGGCAGCCAGGCGCGTGCGAACGAGGCTGTCGCGCTCCAAGGCCCGGGGCTCGTCATCGTGGTTGGCGAACACCGCCTGCACGCCCAGAGTGTCTGCCAGTGCTGGAATTGCATCGCTGGACACCGCGTGCAGCACGATGAGGCCGCCCTGTTCCTGCCCGGAAAGCGCGCGCAGCGTCTCATCCAGCTCCACCAGTGACGCGTGGATGAACTCCACCCGCCGGTCTGCCTGGGGCAGGGCGTCCAGGATTTCACGGTCAAATACAAAGACGCAGTGCACCTGCTGGCACTGGGTCAGTGCACGGTGCAGCGCAGCGTGGTCGTTCGCGCGCAGGTCGCGGCGGAACCAGACAAGACCGCTGGGGTAAGAAGGCTCGGAGGAGGGTGCCATGTTCACCGTTAAAATTGCGAGATGTCTTTCGATTCTGCGCCCATCAACCTGACGCATCACTTCCTGATCGCGATGCCCGGTCTGGAAGATGAGTCTTTCTCGCGCAGCGTCGTTTACCTGTGCGAGCACAGCGAACGTGGTGCGCTCGGCCTCATCATCAACAAGCCCTCGGACATCACCCTCAAAGGCCTATTTGACAAGGTGGATCTGTCCTTGCGCCGAGAAGACCTCACCAAAGAGCCTGTGTTCCAGGGAGGCCCCGTGCAGACTGAGCGCGGTTTCGTGCTGCACGAGCCCATGCTGATGGACCGGGCCGAAACCGACGAATCGGCATATGCCTCCACCATGACCATCCCCGGCGGGCTAGAGATGACCACCTCCAAGGACGTGCTCGAAGCGCTGTCTACGGGCGCAGGCCCGCGCCGGGTGCTTATCACGTTGGGGTATTCGTCCTGGGGTGAGGGCCAGCTTGAATCGGAGCTGGCTGAGAACGCTTGGCTGACGGTGGCGGCGGATCTTTCGGTGATTTTCGACACCCCTGTGCCCGAGCGCTACGACAGCGCCCTTGCACTGCTGGGCCTCAAGGCCTGGATGCTGTCGCCCGAGGCGGGGCACGCATGACCGGCCTGCCCGTTCAGCCTGCCGTTCCTGCGCATTTCCAGACCTTTCTTGCTTTCGATTTTGGCCTCAAGCGAACGGGTGTAGCCTCGGGCAACCGCATGCTGCGCGGCGCCACGCCGCAGCGCACCATCCAGGCCGAGGGCGACGCCCGCTTTGCCCAGGTGGCCGAGCGCATCAAGGAATGGCAACCTGACGCCCTCGTGATCGGCGTGCCCTACCACCCCGATGGCGCGAGCCACGAGAACACCCAGCGCGCGCTCAAGTTCGGCCGCCAGTTGCGTGGCCGCTTTGGCCTTCAGGTGTTTGAGGTGGACGAGCGCTACAGCACGACCGAAGCCATCTCGGGTGGTGCCAAGGATGCAGACGCCGCATCGGCCTGCATCATCCTGGAACAGTTTTTGAGGAATCTTCCATGAGCAACCCCTCTCCTGCAGCCTCCGGCAGCCTGGTGCTAGATGCCGAGGCGCTGTACCGCGAACTGCTGCGCGGCGTGCGCAGCATGCTGACGCCCACCACGCACCTGGCAGGCATCGCCTCCGGCGGCGCCTGGCTGGCCGAGCGCCTGCAAAAGGACCTGGGCCTCGAAGGGTCCGCCGGGGTGCTGTCGTCGGTCATGCACCGCGACGACTTTGCCCAGCGCGGCTTGTCGGCCGGCGCACAGACTGCGCTGCCGTTTGACGTGAACGGCGCCGATGTGCTGGTGCTCGACGACGTGCTCTACACCGGCCGCACCATCCGCGCCGTGCTCAACGAGCTGTTCGACTACGGCCGCCCCGCCAGCGTGCGGCTGGCGGTGCTGGTGGACCGCGGCGGGCGCGAGCTGCCGGTGCAGGCCGACTTTGCCGCCGCCCGCGTGGCTCTGCCTGTCGCCCATTCGCTGGCCCTGGCGCGTGACGACAGCGGCACCTTCCGATTCCAAGTCCAAGACAAAGACTAAAGAGGCCAGACCGTGCTGCACAAGCGCAATCCCCAACTCAACGGCAACGGCGAACTCATCCACCTGCTGTCCATCGAGGGCCTGCCGCGCGACATCGTCACGCACATCCTCGACACGGCCG
>NZ_JBKBXG010000027.1:0-57452 GCF_046314175.1 Acidovorax sp.
TGGGCCGCGCGCCGCCACGGCGTGGCCTGCACCATCGTCGTGCCACGCGGCAATTCGGTCGAGAAAAACGCTGCCATGCGCGCACTGGGCGTCACGCTCATCGAACACGGCGACGACTTCCAAGAAGCGCGCGAACACGCCATCCAGCTCGCGGCCCAGCGCGGCGCCCACATGGTGCCCAGCTTCCACCCCGACCTGCTGCGCGGCGTGAGCACGTATTGGTGGGAGTTCTTGCGCGCCGTGCCTCAGCTCGACGTGGTGTATGTGCCCATCGGCCAAGGCTCGGGTGCGTGCTCGGCCATCGCGGCCAAGCTGGCCCTGCAGCACTCGGTGCGCGTGGTCGGAGTGGTCAGCAGCCACGCCACCACCTATGCCGATTCGCTGGCCGCCGGCCGCGTGATCGAGGCGCCCGTCAGCACCCATCTGGCCGACGGCATGGCCTGCCGCGTGGCCGACCCCGAGGCGCTGGCCGTGATGGCCCCGCACATCGACCACATCGTGCAGGTCAGCGACGCCGAAGTGGCCGCCGCCATGCGCGCCTTGTTCACCGACACGCACAACGTGGCCGAAGGTGCAGGGGCGGCTGCGCTGGCGGCGGCGCTGCAGGAGCGCGACGAGCTCAAGGGCTTGCACGTGGGCCTGGCGTTGACCGGCGGCAACGTGGATGCGCCGATGTTTGCAGGTGCGCTGCAAGCCGCCTGAGGCCAAACCTGCGGCGCACAAAAAAAGGGGCCAAAGCCCCTTCTCTTTCCGACCGCTGTGAATTTACTTCACTGGAGGGCGGCACTTGCCGCTTTCTGCCAGCTCCAGCTTGGCCACATCTGCCTTGCCTTGCTCTTCAGTCACTTGCTCCAAATCAGCACCGCCGACAAAAACGCCCATCTTGATGAACTGGCGAATGAAGTAGTTTTTGCCCGAATCAAAAAGCAGCTCGAGCTTGTTGGGCGAGAACTCCGACTCGGTCTCCACAACGTGCTTTTTACCGCCCTCGACCTCGGTGTAGAAAAACACATCGGGCGCGCTGGAGCCCACGCAAGCGCCGTCAATGCGCAGGTCCTTGGTCAATGCCTTGCCCACAAAGCTGTTGCGGTAAAGATAGACCCCGGCCTTGCCAGCTGGCGGTGGCTGAAACTGCTTGACCTTGGCCGACTCCTCTTTGGAAGCCATATTGACTGACGCGCAACCAGTCATCAGCACAGAAAGTGCCAGCGCGAGATAAATTGATTTCTTCATGATTGTTGTGAAATGAATGACAGCAAAGCCACCGAACTCCCGTCAAAGAGTCAAGCTTCCCTACGCCTTGCTTTGAGAATTCTAGCTACGGCATATGGCAAATCGCCACGCGCAAATCCGGGTGTTTGACCATCACGAGATTTGTTGCTTTGCAGCACACACGCTCGTTAATTGATAGCACCAGTCGCTCCAGCGACAAGCATTCAGAAGCTTTGTTTCCACAATGCTCCAGATGGGAACCCTCTACCTCGTGCGCCACGGCCAGGCCTCGTTTGGCGCTGAAAACTACGACCAGCTGAGCGCACGCGGCCGAGAGCAGGCGGTGCTTTTGGGCGAACACTGGCGAGCGCGCAGCATGCAGTTTGACGCTGTCATCACTGGCACGCTGCGCCGCCACACGCAAACGCTGGAGGGCATTGCAGAGGGCTTGCAGATCACGCCCGAGGTACTGCAACTGCCGGGACTGAACGAGTACGACAGCCATGCACTCATCAGCGCCATCCACCCCCAACCCCTGGGTCCGGCCGACACGCCCGAGCGCTACCGTGCACACTTTCGTGTTCTGTGCGACGCGCTGGCGCAATGGATGGCGGGCGTCATCAGCCCGCAGGGCATGCCGACGTGGAACGAATTTTCAGCCGGCGTGCGCGCTGCGCTGGACCATATACGCCAACACCACGCGGGCCAGAAAGTGCTGCTGGTGAGCAGCGGCGGCCCCATTTCCACGGCCGTGGGAGAGGTGCTGGGCACCGCACCCGAGGTGACCATTGCGCTGAACATGCGCATCCGCAACAGCGCGGTGACGGAGTTCTCGATCTCGCCCAAACGGTTGATGCTGCAGACGTTCAATACGCTGCCGCATCTGAATGAGCTGGAGCATGCGGAGTGGGTGACGCACGCGTGACCCCCTGAACATGAGTTTTTCTGGTCTCTAGCGCTTATTGGACAATCTTTTTTTGCTATTTAATTTATAGCTAACCCGCATGACAAAAAAATGGGTGATCAGACTTCGGGTTCTCCCAATGGTCATTCACTGGACAGGCCCGCATCGGTAAACCAAAGGCCGCGAGCATGTTTCGGCAAGCGGGAGGTTTGGGGTACGGACTCAGCCAGGAATCTGGGTAAATCGAGGCTGCGCAAGCCCAGTGAGAGAATCCCGCCGCCATGCCCACTTCAAGCACTAGCTACTTCCAAAACCAACATTCCGTAGAGTCCTTTTCCAAATGAACTGGGCAGACATCGCATTTCGCTTCGGGCCTGCAGAGTACGTGGCCATATTGACACTTTTGCTGCTTGTGGCTTGCGTAGCAGCGCCACAACCGCTGACCCGATCTAGCGGTATGGCGGTGATGGGTTTGCTTCTGGGCACTCAGGGGCTGGACGGGTTCGGTGACCCACGCCACTTGCCGGGACTGGAGCTGTTGCAAGAGGACCCTATGGTATTGGTGAGCTGCGTGGCTCTGTTTGCTCTAGTGGTACCTCAGATCGCGCGGCACGCCATGCCTCGGATCCCCGCGACATCCAGGAGGATGGCAATTTGGAACACGGTGTACCAATGTCTGGGCTTCTGGCCTGCATCGGCCGCGCTCATTGCCACCGCAGGCTGGTCGCAGCGTCCCGCTTGGACAGGACCGTTCGCTGCAGCGTGGTGTGGCGGGCTCATGGCTTGGTATGGATTGACGCCAGAGTTGTGGGGAGTTTGCGCTGTGGCAGCGGCTGCAGGCTTGGTGTTTATGCAGCTCGGTTGCGCCGTGGTACCGCTGTTGGTAGGCATGTTGGCATCCCCCCTGTTGGAGCAGAACCTGCGGCGTGCGTTGCTGTTGAGTCGCGGTGAATGGGCGCCGGGGTTGCTGCACCGTCCCATAGTGGCCGGACTGATTCTTGCGGGTGTGCTTGTGCTTGTATTGCGCGCCTATCTGCTCGAGCGTAGTCAAACTAGCCGCGTGGCGGCGAATCCCGTGCGTGGATAAAGCGATAAGCCGCCAGGGCGGGCGGCAGCGCTTGCTGACGTTTGAGTGCTGACAAAAATCTAAAGCGACCGAACCTCGTCCACCAGGGTCGAAAGCGGCAACGCCTGCAACTCCCGAAGCAGCGCCACCAGTTGCCCTGCCGCAGCGTCCACCACCGACCTCCCTTTGCCGGCCGTGGCTCCGGCCGCATTACCCACCGCACCGGCCGGGTGGTAGTCCTGCATCTGCCAGCCCAGCTTGGCGCTTTTTCCGTTACCCAGAATGGCGTAGCGCTCCGACCGGTCTTGCGACGTGGAGCGGAAATCCCGCGCATGCTCCATGTACACGGTGGCGGGCGCGAGGTGCAGCATCATCGATGTCTCGATCTCGCCCGCGTGGATGCCAAAGCGGTGCTCCTCGCCGCTGAACTGGCCCGCCACCGCCTCGGGCAGCGGCAGGCTGAACCAGCTGGCGCTGTAGACGATGAGGTCGCAGCGGGTGCGCAGCTCGCGCGCGACGATGTCCATCACGCTGACCTGGCCGCCGTGGCCGTTGAACAGCAGCAGCTTCTTGATGCCCGCACGGGCCACACACTCGCCGATCTCGGTCCACAGCGCAATCACGGTGGCGGGCGACAGGGTGAGCGTGCCGGGGAAGCGGATGTGCTCCGGGCTCAGGCCCACGTTCTGCGGGGGCAAAAACAGCACGGGCAGGTCGGCAGGCAGCTGCGGCATCGCGGCGTCGATCACGCCCTGCAGCAGCGTGGCATCTACCGACAGCGGCAGGTGCGGGCCGTGCTGCTCGATGGCCGCCACTGGCAGCACGGCGACCACCAGATCGGCCTGGCCCGTGCTTTGCAGCGCGGCAAAGTCGCGGGTGGACAGGTCGGCCCAGAAGCGCGAGGGCAGTACAGGCGAGGCGGAGGGGGGCGCAGCGGCAGCGGTCATGGCGTGATGGTAGTCGCAGCAGCGGTGCGCGCCCAGGCACCCGGCGGTTGCGCTATCGGAGTGCAGTGGTGCCCAGCCAGTAAAGCAGGTGCCCCGCGCCCATCACCGATATGCCTACAAACGCCAGCCCGCTGGTACGGGTGCCCAGGCCACGGCGGCGCTGCCACGCGCGCACCACCCATGCCACCACCCAGCCCACGGTGGCACACACGACCCACAGCATCCACATCAGCCCCTTGCCAATGCAGCCGAAGTTCTCGCAATACAGCGTGAAGCTGTAGTACGACAGCGCCACCAGCAGCGCACACAGAGCCAGCAAAAATCCGTCCAGCAGACAGGACCAACGCACCGCTGCGCGGGAAGGGCGCGGAGCAGATGGAGAATCAGACGGCGGTATGGGTGCAAGCGGGTTCATGAATAACAACACCACAAAGATACGGCAACAGGCCGCGCGGCCCAGCATATCGCCCGCCGCCTGGCAACGCGCCGCCGCCCATCCCGCTACCATCACCGCATGACCCAAGACCTCTTCCGACAAGACGCCTACCTGCGCGAATGTGGCGCGCAGGTCACTGCCATCACCGACATCGGCGGCATCGTGCTGGACCGCACGGTGTTCTACCCGCTGGGTGGCGGCCAGGCCGGTGACAGCGGCGTGCTGGTGCTGGCCAATGGCACCGAAATCGCCATCGCCGACACCCGCAAGGGCAAGGATGCCGAAGGCAACGCCACCAGCGACATCGTGCACATCCCCGCGCCGGGCCAGGAAGACCGCGTGGCACAGCTCGCACCCGGCGCCACCGTCACGGCCCGCATCGACTGGGAACGCCGCCACCGCATGATGCGCCTGCACACCACCAGCCACCTGCTGTGCCACGTGGTGCCGCAACTGGTCAACGGCTGCTCCATCACGCCCGACTATGCGCGGCTGGATTTTGCGATGACCGACCCGCTGGACAAGGAGCAGCTCACCGCTGCCATCGCCTCCCTGGTGGCCGCCGCGCACCCACTCACGGTGGCCTCGATCAGCGACGAAGAACTGGACGCCAACCCCGCCCTGGTCAAAAGCATGAGCGTGCAGCCCCCGCGCGGCAGTGGGCGCATCCGCACCATCCGCATTGGTGGCGACGACGCGCCGCTGATCGACCTGCAGCCTTGTGGGGGCACGCATGTGGCCAACACGTCGGAAATCGGTGCCATCGTGGTGACGAAGATTGAAAAGAAAAGCGCCACCACCCGCAGGGTGGTTCTGGGCTTCGCCCAGTGAGCGAAGCGAAGAGCATCCAACGCTACTGTCAACAATCTTGAGCCACCGCAGCCGCCGGTTGCATTGGCTTACTCGGGCTGGTGGACAACAGGGACAATAACGCCCGCGCGCAGCACCAGCCCGATTCTCGGGTTGCTGCGACCGGTTCTCCCGGCGCTGCAGCGCTCACCTTGCCTGCTGCCATGCCGATCTCCCTGCGCTCCGTGTCCTTTGCCTTCCTGCGCCAGCACCGCTGGTTCCGCCCTGCCCTCCGCGCAATGGCGGCTTTGATTGTGTTGTGGCTGGTCACCTGGCTGGCCGTTCCACCGCTGGCCAAGGGGCCCCTGGAGCGCATCGCCTCCGAGCGACTGGGCCGCGCAGTGACTATCGGCGCCCTCGACTTTCAGCCATGGAGCCTGGAATTTGCCCTGCGTGATGTGGCCGTGGCGGGTGCCAACGGCGCGCCGCCGCAGCTAACAATTGGCCGCATCTATGCCAATGGCGAGCTGCAATCCATTGTGCGCATGGCCCCGGTGGTGGACGCCTTCACCATTGAAAACCCGGTGCTGCGTATCACCTACCTGGGTGACGGCCGCTATGACGTGGACGACATCATCGCCAAGGTCACAGCGCCCCCCAGCGAGCCCGAGCCCGCCACGGGCCCCGCGCGCTTGGCGCTGTACAACCTGGCCCTGACCGGCGGCAGCATCGACTTCACCGACCAGTCCGTGGGCACCACCCCCACGACAAACGAAGTGCGCGCGCTGGCACTCACCGTGCCCTTTATCAGCACCCTGCCCTCGCAGCGCGAAGTCAAGGTCGAGCCGCACTTGGCGTTCGCGCTCGATGGCAGCCAGTTCGATTCGTCGGCGCAAGGCACGCCGTTTACCCAAACGGGCAAGGCCGACGCCCAACTGCGCCTGGACGGACTGAACCTCGCACCCTACCTGGCCTACCTGCCGGCCGACCTGCCCATCAAGGTGCAGGGCGCCACGCTGGATGCCGACGTGAAAGTGGCCTTTGAGCAGCACCCGCGCATGGCCGTCAAGCTGACGGGCACCGTGGTGGCCAGCGGCGTGCGGATCACCGACCGCCAGGGCGCCGACCTGCTGAGCTACGAGCGCCTGAAGATCGACATGGCCGACGTGCGCCCGCTGGAGCAGGTGGTGCGCCTGCAGCACGTGGAGCTGACCGCGCCTGTGGTCACCGCCACGCGCGACGCCGCAGGCGTGATCAACCTGGCGCAATGGGCGCCGCCCGCAGCGCCTGCCAAGCCTTCACTTCCCACCAAGGAGGAGCCCGCTGCACCGGTTGCACCCGCCACCACAAACGCATCTGCACCTGCATCAACAGAACCAGCCTCCTCGCCCGAGGCCGCGGCGAGCACAACATCGGCATCGGCCCCGGCCGTCACCGCCTCTGCAGCCAAAACCAAGGCCAAGGCCAAAGCCGCACCGTCCTGGGCCGTAGAAGTCGCCACTGCCGCAGTGCGCGGCGGCACCTTGCGCTGGTCCGACCAAACCACCCGCCCCGCAGCCGCTGTGCAGGCCACCGACTTCACGCTGGATGTGGCCGACGTGGCGCTGCCCTTCGCCCCCCAGGACGCCAAGCCTTTCACCTTCAAGGGCGGGATCAATCTGCAGGGCACCACGCACAGTTTTACCGGCGAAGCCACCGACCAGAAAGCGCAGGTCAATGCCACCCTGAATGCGCTGGCACTGCAACTAGCCGCCCCCTACCTGGCCCAGGCGCTGGAGCCCGTGGTGACCGGCCAGCTCACCGGCGAGGTGGGCGTGTTGTGGCAAGCACCCCCACCCCAAGCCGCACAAACCGGAGCCACCGGCGTCACGCTGACCGCTGGCCCCTTGGCTCTGGAGCAATTGGCCGTCAAGCAGGGCAAAACCACGCTGGCCAGTCTGGGCAAGCTGGAACTGGCCGGTGTACTGGTGCCGCTAGACACCCGCACCGCCACGCTGGAGCGCCTGGCCCTGAGCCAGCTCCAGGCCATCATCGAGCGCGGCGCGGACGGGCGCTGGATGTTTGAGCGCTGGCTCAAAGCTGCAGCCGCGCCCCAAGGCACGCCCCCCGCCACCGAGGCGGTTTCTGCGACCACCCCGCCCTGGAAGCTGCGCGTGGCCGATTTCTCGCTGCAAGGCGGAACCGTCTCTTTTGCGGACAACGCCCAGCAGCGCCCTGTGGCACTGGAAGTGACCGCCCTGGGCATCACCGCCCGCAACCTGGCCACCGACGGCAGCAAGCCCGAAGCTTTCCAGCTCACGGCCCGCGCAGCGGCGCCGGGCAAGGGCGGTAGTAACAACAAGGCTGCACCGGGCAAGCTCGACTACCAGGGCACACTGGCGCTGCAGCCGCTGGCCACAGAGGGCAAGCTCGACGCCACCCGCCTGCCCCTGCACGCCCTGGACGGCTACCTAGCCGGCCAGTTTGCGGTGGAGCTGCTGCGCGCCGATGTGGGCTATCGCGGTCAGGTCGCCCTGACGCAGACGGACAAAGGCATCAGCCTGCGCCTAGCGGGCGATGCGGTGGTCGAAGAACTCCAGGCCAACAGCACCGCCGCATCCACCCCCAAGACCGAAGCCCAGGTGGGCGAGGAACTGCTGGCCTGGAAGAGCCTGAACCTGCGGGGCCTGAGCGTCGCCACCGCGCCCGGCACCGCGCCGCGCGTGGAGGTTAAAGAAACCAGCCTGGTGGACTTTTTTGCCCGCGTCACCATCAACGAAGCGGGCCGTATCAACCTGAGCGACATTGCCAAGACCCCGGCGGAGGCCCAGGCCGCCAATGCGGCGAGCGCCAACGCACCTGCGGTGCCCCCCGCGAAGGCAGCGCCCGCAGCGTCTGCCCCAGCCGCTGCCGCCGTAGCCCAGGCCGACCCGCTGGCCCCTGTGGTGGTGTTTGGCCCAGTGAGCCTGGTCAACGGCAAGGTGTTGTTCTCGGACTTTTTCATCAAGCCCAACTACTCGGCCGACCTCTCGGAGCTGACCGGCAAGCTCAGCGCGTTCTCGTCCCAAGCGCCCGGTGGCGAGCCCGTGCTGGCCGACCTGGAGCTGCGCGGCCGCGCCGAGGGCTCGGCGTCACTCGAAGTCACCGGCAAGCTGAACCCGCTGGCCAAGCCGCTGGCCCTCGACATCGTGGGCAAGGTGCGCGACCTGGAGCTGCCACCGCTCACGCCGTACGCGGTCAAGTACGCGGGCCATGGCATCGAACGCGGCAAGCTCAGCGTGGACGTGAACTACAAGGTGCTGCCCAATGGCCAGCTCACCGCCAGCAACCGGCTGGTGCTCCACCAGCTGACCTTTGGCGAGCCCGTGGAGGGCGCCCCCAACAGCCTGCCCGTGAAGCTGGCCGTGGCCCTGCTGGCCGACCGCAACGGCGTGATCGACCTGGACCTGCCCATCAGCGGCTCGCTGAACGACCCGCAGTTCCGCGTGGGCCCCGTGATCTTCAAGATCATCGTCAACCTGATCGGCAAGGCGCTGACCTCGCCGTTCAGCCTGCTGGCCAGCGCCTTGGGTGGCGGCGACGAGATGAGCAACGTGCCCTTTGCCCCCGGCAGCGCCACGCTCACACCCGAGGCGCAGCAGAACCTGGGCAAGGTGGTCAAGGCACTGGCCGAACGCCCTGCGCTCAAGATCACCGTGACCGGCATGGCCAGCCTGCAAGACGAGCGTGAGGGCCTGCAGCGCGAAAGCCTGCAGCAAAAGGTGCTGGCCGAAAAACGCCGCGCCAACCCGGCGGACACCGCCCCCGTGTCGGCCGCTGAATACCCCGCCCTGCTCAAGGCGGTGTATGGCCGCGCCGACATGCCCAAGCCGCGCAACCTGGTCGGTCTGGCCAAGGAGCTCACGGTGCCCGAGATGGAAGCCCTGCTGCTGGCCAACCAACCCGCCACCGAGGCCATAGCGGCTGATCTGGCCACGCAGCGCGGTCAGGCCATCCGTTCGTATCTGGTGTCGCAAAAGCTGCCGGTGGACCGACTGTTTGTGGCGGCACCCAAATCGGGCAAGCAGCCCGAAAAGTGGACACCGCGTGCGGAATTGACCCTGGCGACACAATAGGCGGCTGGCTGGCGGGAGGTTCCGGGGAATCTCCCGCCAGCCAGCCTGATCGCCCCGCAGGCAGAGCGCTGGGCACAGGAACCAAAACCACCTGCCCCGCTCCCACACTGCAACCATGCCCTACCGCCTGCTCCACCGCCTTGCAGTTACTCTGCTTTTGATAGCTGCTAGCGCTTACTGGACGAGCGCTAGCGCCCAATTTAGCTCAAAAACCACCGGACAAGGCACCAGCGTGGTCACCACGCCGTATGTGCGCGCCGAGTTGCTGGCCCATGCGCCGCAGGGCGTGGCGCCGGGCCAGCCGCTGTGGCTGGGGCTGCAGATCACCCACCAGCCCGAGTGGCACACCTACTGGAAAAACCCCGGCGACTCCGGCCTGCCCACCGAGCTGGAGTGGCAGCTTCCCGCCGGGCTGGACGCGAACGAGATCGCCTGGCCCCTGCCCAAGAAGATTCCCATTGGCACGCTGGCCAACTATGGCTATGAGGGCACGGTGCTGCTGCCCATCCCGGTCACCGTGGCCAGCACCTTTGCACCCGGCCCACTGGTGCAGGACGCCACCATCAAGCTGCGCGCCTCGTGGCTGGTGTGCCGCAAGGAGTGCATTCCTGAAGAGGGCGAGTTCACACTGCAGTTGCCCATCAAAAGCACCACCGCACTGAACGGTGCCGCTTTCGAGGCGGCCGCCCAGGCACAACCCAAGCCCGTGATGGCGGGCACCAACGGCATCGTGCCCGACAGCCAGGCGCAGTTGGCAGACGACAGCAAGGCGCTGCAGGTCAGCGTGCAGGGCCTGCCCGTGGCGCTGCGCGGCAAGACGCTGGATCTGTTCCCTGAAACCAGCGAAGTCATCGAAAACGCCGCGCAGTGGAAACAGGCATGGAACGGCAGCGTGTGGACCGCCAAGATTCCCCTGTCAGCCCAGCGCAGCAACGGCCCCAGCCTGATGCCCGTGGTGCTGGCCGAGCAGACGCCCGCACACGCCCCCGGCCCCGACACCCGCACCGGCTACCGGGTCGAGCTAAAGGTGCTGGGCACCTGGCCCCAAGCGGCGTCGATGGCCACCGTGTCGCCCGCCCTGGAGGCGGCGCTCAAGGCCAATGCGGCGCAGGCTGTGGCAGCTTCAACTTCGGGTTCAGGCGCATCGTCCCTCACCCTCACCGCCGCACTGCTGGGCGCCTTGCTCGGCGGCCTGATCCTCAACCTCATGCCCTGCGTGTTCCCGGTGCTGGCGATCAAAGTGGTGGGTTTCACCCAGCATGCGCAGGACCGGCGCGCGCACCGCATCAGCGGCATCGCCTACACAGCGGGCGTGGTGCTGTCGTTCATTGCGCTGGGCGCGCTCATGCTGGGCTTGCGCGCGGCGGGCGAGGCGATTGGCTGGGGCTTTCAGCTGCAGTCGCCCGCCGTGGTGGCGTCGCTGGCAGCGCTGTTCACGCTGATCGCGCTCAATCTGGCGGGCGTGTTCGAGTTCGGGCATTTCCTACCCTCTTCGGTGGCCAGCCTGCAGGCGAGGCACCCTGTGGCCGACAGTTTTCTGACCGGAGTGCTGGCCGTGGCCGTGGCGTCGCCCTGCACCGCACCGTTCATGGGCGCATCGCTGGGCCTCACCGCTACTTTGCCCGCACTGCAGGCGCTGGCCGTGTTTGCGGCGCTGGGCCTGGGGCTGGCGCTGCCGTTTCTGGCCGCCAGCTTCATCCCCGCCGTGGCACGCGCACTGCCCCGCCCCGGCGCGTGGATGGACACGTTCCGCAAGCTCATGGCGTTTCCCATGTTTGCCACCGTGGTCTGGCTGGTGTGGGTGCTGGGGCAACAAAGTGGCATCGACGGCGCGGGTGCGCTGTTGATCCTGCTGGTGGGGCTGTCGCTGGTGGTGTGGGCGCTGTCGCTGGCCGGGCGTGCGCGTGTGTGGATGGCCACCGTATCGCTGGCGACGATGGCGCTGCTGGGTTGGGCCTTTGTGCCCCACATCACCAACGTGCCTACTAAGCAAAGCGCCACGCAGGCATCCGCCACCGACTGGCAACCCTGGGCACCTGGCGCCGCCGAGCAGATCGTGGCCGGTGGCCGCCCCGTGTTTGTGGACTTCACCGCCGCCTGGTGCGTGACCTGCCAGTACAACAAGAAAACCACGCTGGCCAATGCGGACGTCCTGGCCGACCTGCAGACCAAGAACGTGGCCCTGCTGCGCGCCGACTGGACGCGCCGCGACCCGGCCATCACCGCCGCGCTGGCCGCGCTGGGCCGCAGCGGCGTGCCCGTGTATGTGTTCTACCGCCCCGGCAAGCCGCCGGTGGTGTTGACCGAGGTGCTGAGCGTGGACGAAGTCCGCGCCACCATTGCACAGTTGTAGATAGATAGACAGAGGTTTCGCCCGCGTTCTTTTTTCAACCACCGACCCTTCAGGAGATTTGTCATGAAGATGCTTCGCCGTACGTTGATCGCCACCGCCGCCGCCCTGTTTGCCGCAGGCAGCGCCCAAGCCGCCGCCACCGTGGGCCAGCCCGCCCCCGACTTCACGCTCAAGGACGCCACCGGTAAAACCGTGCGGCTGTCGGACTTCAAGGGCAAACATGTGGTGCTGGAATGGACCAACCCCGGCTGCCCCTTTGTGCGCAAACACTACGACAGCGGCAACATGCCCGCCACGCAGAAAGACGCCACCGGCAAAGGCGTAGTGTGGCTTGCCATCAACTCCACCGAAAAAGCCAGCAGCGACTACCTGGAGCCCGCCAAGCTGGTGGCCTGGAAGGCAGAGCGCAAGTCCGCCCCCAGCGCCATCCTGATGGATGAAGAAGGCACAGTGGGCAAGAGCTATGGCGCGCGCACCACACCCCACATGTACATCGTCAACCCGCAAGGCCAGTTGGTGTATGCAGGCGGCATCGACAGCATCCCGTCGGCCCGCCCGGCGGACATTGAGAAGGCCACCAACTATGTGAAGGTGGGGCTGTCGGAGGCGCTGGCGGGCAAGCCGATTTCGGCGGCAACGACGCAGCCGTATGGGTGCAGCATCAAGTACAAGTCGCCCGCCTGAGGGGCTGCTCGTGGCGGTCTGCAGACGCAGAGCAGGCAGCGCTAAACCGTCTACGCACTCGACAACAAGTTGGCCTACGAACCGCCCCTGGGCGGTTCAGTGCGTTCAAGTGTTTCTCGATCAAGCGCTGCTCTACGGTGGAAATTACGGCGTCGTGAGTGCACCAGCGCCCCTCCTGCATCCGCATCGGATTTCATTTGTGCGCGCAGTTATCTCTTAAGGTCGTGTTAGTGCCCTGATCTGAGCCAGCCACGCAGCGAAGAATGCGCATTCAGCCTCGATTTTGGTAAGTCCAATCTTCTGGGCCGCGATGGGACCATGCGTACGCTTGCGATAGCTAGGGTTCTTCAGCTCACGCTCCAAGTGTGCGGCTGGTTTGGTTTCTGGTCGATCATTGATGTGCTCGGGCGACTCCGCTGCTGCGCGTGCCGCCGCCAACACACCATTGGCGGCTAGCCAGCCGGGCTCCACCTGCGTCAATGTCGGTACATCGCTGAATAGCAGAGCCTCGAATTCATATGGCTGGATGTGGGGGATGAAGCGGCCCGGTTGGCAACCCGCAGCGGCTACCACATCAGCATGCAACTCACGCCGAAGCAGATCGAGCTTTTGACCCAAATCAGGAGTGAACCTGGATTGCTCAAACCCCGGAAATCGCTTGTCGAGCTTGTATAGGTCAAACAGCGTTGTTACAACAGGCGCGCTCTTCTGGCGCAAAGTGTTGCGTAAATGGGGCTTCACCCTGTCATAGTTCAACGCGCCACCGCGATGTCCTGGCGAGGTTTCCACCATTTGCGGTTCAAGGTACAGGCCGACGCCATAAAAGCCCGGCGCCAACACATCTCGGACGAATTCTTCTTCGGTCTCGCCCTCGCAGACCACGACAACGCGGCTCATCGGGTTGGCCTCCCGCCCAGCACGTTGCGCTTCCACAATTCGCCCAGGCTGTAGTCATCGGTCAGCCAATCCGCCAGCTCGTCGGCATCCAGGCGTTTAAAGACGGAGGCATCGCCCTCTCGTTGCACAACCACCACATCTTCCGGCTGAAAGTTGTTCAACAACTCCACTGACTGCGTGGAAACGATTACCTGTTTCGAATCTGCGGCGCCCTTCAACATCTCGGCCAACAAATTGATCGCAAACGGGTGCAAGCCCAGTTCAGGTTCATCAATCAGCACGGTCTCCGGCAACAGTGCCTTGGGCTGGAGCAGCAATGTGGTCAGGCAAATGAAACGCAGAGTGCCATCAGAAAGCACATGAGCTTTCCAAGGCGTGTCGGGGCGCCCACGTTCAGTCCACTCCAATTCGATGAACTCGGTCGCTTCATCACGGAACACAAAATCACCAAAGAACGGTGCCGCTCGGCGTATGGTTTCCACAATGCGGTCATAACTGGCTTCGAAGGCTGGTGTGGTCTTGAGCTTGCGCAGATAGGCAGCCAGATTGGCTGCATCTGGCTTCAAACGCAGGTTGTCATTGACTGCATGGATGCGCTTAACCGCCGCCATGTCACCCGTGTCATGGAAGTGGTACTGCCGCCAGATTTGCAGCTTTTCCAGTACATATCGGCTGACGGTGGCGCTGGAACTGTCTTTGTCGGTTCGAATTCGTGCGCTGTCATGCCCGGAACCCAGCGAATAAGCCTTAGGAAAGCTGTAGGCCGTCCCGCGAACCGTGGGCTCCTCCCGCGAGAAAACCAAGCGGTTGTCTTGTGTGGCCTCCAGCGTTACGCGATAGCCATTTTCAAACGACCCAGTGAACCCTGAATTCGCCGAGAACTGAATCTCCAGATCCATTCGAGGTGTCACCTTGCTACCGTAATGCAGCAGCGCCTCAGGCCCACCCCATTTTTGAACATCGACCGGAAAGTTATCACCCACCACCGAAGCGAGGAACCGAAACAGTCCGATGAAATTGCTTTTGCCTGCACCGTTGGCACCAATCAGAACGTTCAGCGGGCGCAGCGCAAAGCTCTCCAACTTGGCGATGGATTTGTAACCCTTGACGGTCAGCTTTTGGATTTGAGTCATGCCGAGACCTGTGATTCGGGGACGATATTTTGAACAGCCAACGCACCGGAGGGGAATTCGAGGAGAAGGG
The DNA here is from genome assembly GCF_046314175.1 of Acidovorax sp. Classification (GTDB taxonomy): domain Bacteria; phylum Pseudomonadota; class Gammaproteobacteria; order Burkholderiales; family Burkholderiaceae_C; genus Acidovorax. The sequence goes on from NZ_JBKBXG010000027.1 coordinate 14,586, forward strand.
TGTCATGCGTTTCGCCGAGTTCGGTGAAAAATTCTTGTTCGGCGGGATTCATTGCATGCGCTGGATAGATTTCTCTGCGCTATTTTGGCCCATACGTAAACTGACCCCATGCTCCACACCCCCGACACCATCAGCACCTTGCGTGATCTGCTCACCCACTGCCGCACGATTGCGGTAGTAGGCCTGTCGCCGCAGTGGCATCGGCCCAGCTACTTTGCGGCCAAGTACATGCAGGCGCATGGCTATCGCATCGTGCCGGTCAATCCGCTGGTGGCGCGCGAGGGCGGGCTGATCCTGAGCGAGACGGTTTATGGCAGCGTGACCGAGGCCGCGACAGCCCTGGCAGCGCAGGGCGTGAATATCGACATGGTGGACTGCTTTCGCAAAAGCGAAGACATCCCGCCGCTGGCCGACGAGGCGATCGCTATCGGCGCAAAGTGCCTGTGGCTGCAACTGGGTGTGTTCAACGAGGTGGCCGGTTTGCGCGCCGAAGCGGCGGGGTTGCAAGTGATTCAGAACCGCTGCGTAAAGATCGAACACGCGCGGCTGTTTGGCGGGCTGGGCTGGATGGGTGTGAACACCAAGGTCATCAGCGCCAAGCGCCTGCGGCAGTTGCCTTACTAGCAAATTAATAGCTGCTAGCGCTTATGGAATAAGCGCTAGAGGCCAATTTGGCTTAAATCTTCAACCCCTACCACCGCGCAGCGTCTGCGCCACTGCCATGACCGAGCCCCTCTCGAACAGCACCCCCGCAGCCTCCGGCGCCGACCGCGACTTCGGCTTTGGCACCCGCGCCATCCACGCGGGCGCCCAGCCCGACCCAGTGACCGGCGCGCGCGCCACGCCCATCCACCAGACGACCAGCTTTGTGTTCGACAACGCTGAACACGCGAGCAGCCTGTTCAACCTGCAGACCTTTGGCAACGTCTACAGCCGCATCAGCAACCCCACGGTGGCGGTGTTTGAAGAGCGCATCGCCAGCCTCGAAAACGGTCGTGCCGCGCTGGCCTGCGCCAGCGGCATGGCCGCGCAGATGGCGGCGCTGCTGGCCATCCTGAAGACCGGCGACCACATCGTGGCGGCCAGCACGCTCTATGGCGGCACGGTGGGGCAGCTGGGCGTGGGCTTCAGCCGCTTAGGGATAGAGACCACGTTTGTGGACCCGGCCGACCCCGAGAACTTTGCCCGCGCCATGCGCCCCAACACCCGCGCCGTGTATGGCGAGACCATCGGCAACCCGCTGGTCAACGTGCTCGACATCGCGGCCGTGGCCGAGGTGGCGCATGCGCACGGCGTGCCGCTCATCATCGACAACACGGTGGCCAGCCCCTACCTGTGCAACCCGCTGGCGCTGGGCGCCGACATCGTGGTGCACAGCGCCACCAAATACATCGGTGGCCACGGCACCACCATGGGCGGCGTGGTGGTGGAGGGTGGCAAGTTCCCCTGGGACAACGGCAAGTTCCCCGAGATGGTGGAGCCGAGCCGCGCGTACCACGGCGTGAAGTTCTATGAGACCTTTGGCGACTTTGGCTACACCATGAAGGCGCGCATGGAGGTCAACCGCACCTTTGGCGGCGTGCTGTCGCCCATGAACGCGTGGCAGCTGCTGCAGGGCGCCGAAACGCTGCACCTGCGCATGCGCGAACACTGCCGCAATGCACTTGCCGTGGCGAAGTTTTTGCAAAGCCATCCACAGGTGGCGTGGGTCAACTACCCCGGGCTGCCGGATTCGCCGTATTTCGACCTCGCGCAAAAGCAGTTCCGCACGGTGGACGGCACGCCCGGCGCTTCGGGCATCCTCACCTTTGGCGTGAAGGGTGGGACCGCAGCGGGCGAGAAGTTCATCGACGCCTGCGAATTTTTGAGCCACCTCGCCAACATCGGCGATGCGAAGACGCTGGTGATTCACCCCGCATCAACCACGCACCGCCAGCTGAGCGAAGAAGAACTGGGCCGTGCGGGCGTGAGCGCGGACATGGTGCGGCTGTCGGTGGGGATTGAGGACTTGGACGACATCCTGTGGGATGTGGACCAGGCGCTGGGGCGGGCGACGGCCTGATCGCCCAGGACGACTACGCGGCGGTTACCGGCGCCCCCAGCCGCTGCGACAGACTCCGCGCCGCCTCCCTCAGATGCTGCGCTGCCGAACTCGTTGGCCCCGTATGTAGCGTTGCGCTCGGCCCGATCACCGCAAGGCACAACACCAACTGCCCAAACCCGTCAAACACCGGCGTCGCCAACGCGCTGATGCCCGGCAGAAGCTGATCCGTGACTTCCGCAACCTCGTGTTGGCGCACCGCATCCAGCTCTGCTGCAAACGCAGACTCGTCCAGTGCCCCCGCAAATCCCTCTGCCGCCAGCGCCGCAGCCGCGCGATCGCGTGGGCCGAAAGCCGCAAACACCTTGCCCGTGGCCGTGTGCCGCACCGATGCCGTGGTGCCATGGCGCATCGCCACGTACACCGCCGTAGGGCCTTCTTCGACGCGGATGATGACCGGGCCGCTGTCGCCCCAGACCGAGGCCGACACGGTGTAGCCGATGCGCTGCGCCAGGGCGGGCAGCTCGGCAATGGCAAGGCGCACGGGGTCCACCTGCTGCAGGCTGATGAGGCCCAGCTGCATGGCCAAAGGGCCCAGGCCGTAGTGGCCGCTCACTGCATCTTGCTCAACCAAGCCGAGCTTGCCAAAACTCACTAGGTAGGGGTGGGCCTTGGCGGCCGTCATGTCCGCCGCACGGGCCAGGTCTTTGAGAGCCATGCGGCGACCGGTGCGCGCCAGCACTTTCAGCAACTGCCCGCCCACCTCCACGCTCTGGATGCCGCGCGGCGTACGCGGGCTGCTGTCGTCTTCGTCGTCGGGGCGGGGCAAGTCGGGGGCGTGGGTGGGCATGGGGTGATTGTCCACCGCGCAGCAGTCGCCCTGCCTCTTCGGGTTTTCACCTAAACAAATGCATTAGACATTAACGAACGTTGTGACTAACATCAAAACATTCCGTTTAGTTAAACGCATTCATCCATAGCAAACTCACCCATGACCACCACCAAAACCTTTGCCTCCGCCGCCGACCTTGAAGTCAAGAAGGTGAGCTTCGACAAGCTCTCCGACCACGCCTACGCCTACACGGCCGAGGGCGACCCGAACACCGGCATCATCATTGGCGATGACGCGGTGATGGTCATCGACACCCAGGCCACGCCCGTGATGGCGCAGGACGTGATCCGCCGCATCCGCGAGGTGACGGACAAGCCGATCAAGTACGTGCTGCTGAGCCACTACCACGCCGTGCGCGTGCTGGGCGCCAGCGCCTATGGGGCCGAGCACATCATCGCCAGCGAGGACACGCGCGACCTGATCGTGGAGCGCGGCCAGTTCGACAAAGACAGCGAGATTGGCCGCTTTCCGCGCCTGTTCCAGAACGTGGAGAGCGTGCCGGACGGCCTGACCTGGCCGACCATGACCTTCAACAAGAAGATGACGCTGTGGCTGGGCAAGCTCGAAGTGCAGATCCTGCAGCTGGGCCGGGGCCATACCAAGGGCGACACGGTGGCCTGGCTGCCGCAGGAGAAGATTCTGTTCAGCGGCGACCTGGTCGAGTTCGACGCCACGCCGTATGCGGGCGATGCGTATTTCAAGGACTGGCCGCAGACGCTGGACAACTTGGCGGCTTTGAAGCCCGAAAAGCTGGTGCCCGGCCGCGGCGCCGCGCTGCAGACGCCCGAGCAGGTGCAGGCTGGCCTCGCTGGCACACGCGCGTTCATCAGCGACCTGTATGAGAGCGTGAAGGCCAGCGCGGCCCAGGGCGAAGACCTGCGCAAGGTGTACGAGGCCACGTTTGCCAAGCTGCAGCCCAAATATGGCCACTGGGTGATCTTCAACCACTGCATGCCGTTTGATGTGACTCGCGCTTACGACGAAGCGACCCAGTACCCGGACCCACGCATCTGGACGGCTGAACGCGACGTGCAGATGTGGAAGTCGTTGGAAGGCTGAGCGCAGGGGACGGAGGAGACAAGAACATGAACCCCAGATACATCCCTGCCGAGGCCTTCCAAGCCAGCGGCGCCGAGTTGCAGGCCATCGACTTTGGCTATGTGCGCTCGCCCGACCAGGACAGCGCCACGCCCGCACAGCACCCCGTCGTGATCGTGGGCGCGGGCCCCGTCGGCCTCTCGCTCGCCATCGACCTGGCCCAGCGGGGGCAACACGTGGTGGTGCTGGACAACGACCACAAGCTCTCCATCGGCTCGCGCGCCATCTGCTTTGCCAAGCGCACGCTCGAAATCTGGGACCGCCTGGGCGTGGGCCAGCGCATGGTGGACAAGGGCGTGTCGTGGAACGTGGGCAAGGTGTTTCTGAAGGACGAGCAGCTGTACGAGTTCAACCTGCTGCCCGAAGCGGGCCACGAGCGTCCGGCCTTCATCAACCTGCAGCAGTACTACGCCGAGGCCTACCTGGTGGAGCGCGCGCTGCAGCTGTCGGGCATCGACATCCGCTGGCACAACAAGGTGACGGCGGTGGCCGCGCGGGACGATGGAGCGTTGCTCAGCATCGAGACGCCTGAAGGCACCTACCAGATCGACGCGCAATGGGTGACGGCCTGCGATGGATCGCGCTCGCCGATGCGCCGGATGATGGGACTGGAGAGCAAGGGTCGCATCTTTCAGGACCGCTTTCTGATCGCTGATGTGAAGCTGGCGGATGAGGCGAACTTCCCGACCGAGCGCTGGTTCTGGTTTGACCCACCGTTTCACCCCAACCAGAGCGTGCTGCTGCACCGCCAGCCCGACAACGTGTGGCGCATCGACTTCCAGCTGGGCTGGGATGCGGACCCCGAGGAAGAGAAGAAGCCCGAAAACATCATCCCGCGCGTAAAGGCACTACTGGGCGAGGACGCACAGTTCGAGCTGGACTGGGCCAGCGTCTACACCTTTGCCTGCCTGCGCATGGACCGCTTTGTGCACGGCCGCGTGGTGTTTGCGGGTGACAGCGCGCACGGGGTGTCGCCCTTTGGCGCACGCGGCGCCAACAGTGGCGTGCAAGATGCCGAGAACCTGGCCTGGAAGCTGGACTGGGTGCTCAAGGGCCGCGCCAGCGCTGCCCTGCTGGCCACCTACGGACCCGAGCGTGAATACGCGGCCGACGAGAACCTGTGCAACTCGACCCGCGCGACGGACTTCATTACGCCCAAGAGTGAGGTGAGCCGCCTGTTCCGCGACGCCGCGCTGCACCTGGCACGCGACCACGCGTTTGCACGCCGCATCGTCAACAGCGGGCGCCTTTCGGTGCCGGCCACGCTGCACACATCGCCATTGAACACGCCCGACACCGACGCTTTTGCAGGCACGCAGGTGCCCGGCGCCGTGCTGCTGGATGCGCCGTTGACGAAACAAGGCCAACCCACCTGGCTGCTGCGCGAGCTGGGGCACAACTTCACGCTGCTGGTGTTTGGCCCCGCGCCCACGTGGGCACAGGCCTTGCCGCAGGTGAAGGTGCTGCAGATCGGCATCGACGTGATCGACCACCAAGCCCTGGCCGCCCAGCGGCTGGACGCCTTGCCGCGCACCATGTACCTGGTGCGCCCTGACCAGCATGTGTGCGCGCGCTGGCGCATGCCTACCGAATCGACTGTGCGCGCGGCAATGGCTCGCGCCACGGCCACCAGCCTCTGACAAGGAAACCGCACATGCTGAACACCCAGCCCCATCTGCAGGCTTGCGACGATTTTTATGAGGCGCTGATCACGGCACACCAAGGCCTGTCCACGCCAGACAGCCACGCCATGAACGCCCGCCTGGTGCTGCTGCTGGCCAATCACATCGGCCACCAGGCGACGCTGCTGCATGCGCTGCAACTGGCGCGTGGAAACGCGCTGCACAGCGCCGCACCCATGGCTGCCACTGCAGCTGCAGAACTCAAGGCCATCATGCCCGTGGTGCCCACCCACACCACGGCCTGACACGCCAGCCGGACACGCCGGTCCCAACCCTTTCCATCGCGTTATTGACTGACACGCGCACCGCCCGAGCGCCGCACAGACGGCGCAGGCACCGCTTCGCCCTTTCACAACCCACCACTGGAGACAAACCACCATGCTGCGCAAACACTTTCTCGCCACCCTGGCCGGGCTCGCTATGACAAGCGCCCTGCCGTTGGCCCATGCCCAAGACACCAAGCCGCTCGAATGGGTGGTGGGCTATGCCGCAGGCGGCGGCTCGGACATCGTGGCGCGGACCATTGCCGAGTCGATGTCGGCCACGCTCGGTCGCCCCATCGTCATCAACAACAAGCCCGGCGCAGGCACCAACATTGCGGCCGAATACAGCGCCCGCAACAAGGACTACGGGAACCTCATCTTCTCGGCCGACTTCGCCACGCTGGCGGCCAACCCGTTCTTGTTCAGCAAGCTGAGCTACAACGCTGAAAAAGACTTTCAACCCGTGGGCCTGCTGGTGCGCTTTCCGATGTTTCTGGTGGTGTCCAACAACGTGCCCGCCAAGAACCTCAAGGAGTTCACGGCCTGGGCCAAGGGGATGCCTGACGGCGTGAACTGGGCATCGGCGGGGCCTGGCAGCCCGCACCACTTGGTGGGCGAGCTGTTCCGTGAGCAAAGTGGCCTCAAGCTCACCCATGTGCCGTATCGCGGCGCGGCGCCCGCCATTCAGGACGTGATTGGGGGGCAGGTGTCGGCCATGTGGATCGACAGCGCCACGGTGTACCCGTTTCTCAACGGTGGCAAGGTCAAGGCCATCGGCGTGGCCAGCCCGCAGCGGGTGCCCACCATGCCGGATGTACCCACCATGGCAGAGCAAGGTCTGCAGGGTTTTGAGGGGTTTGCATGGCAAGGCATCGTCGCGCCCACGGGCACCTCGGCCGACGCCGTGACAAATTTCAGCAAGGCCTTGCAGACTGCACTGGCCGACACACGCACCAAGGCGCGCCTGCAGGCGCTGGGCGTAGAGCCCATGCCCGGTACGCCCGCGCAGATGGGTACGTTTGCGCGCACGGAGCGCGAAAAATGGGGGCGCGTGATCACCAAGGTGGGCGTAAAACTCGATTGAGCCCCCTGTGTCACCTTCGGTGCCTTCCCCCTGAAGGGGGACGCCACCAGCGCGGCGGGGCGGCCCTTGCGCGGTGGCCGCTGGTTTCAGGCAACGCCCGCTTCAAGCGCTCAAGGTTACCCCCAGCGGCTGCGCGCGAGCCGCCGCTTGCGCTGCAGGGCGGGTGCCAGCCACAGCAGCTGCACCGTGGCATACCCCAGCACAGCCAGCAGCAGGCCCAGCGTCGGCAGGCCCACCAGCAGCGGCGTGCCCAGGGCCTGCACCCACGTGGCCAGCGCCTGCACCGACAAATCGCCGCCCGGTGCCACGCTGCCCCAGGCGGGCAACACCTGCTCGCCCGGCATCACCAGCGCGCCCAGGTAAAAAGCCAGCGCGTACAGCGGCACCGTGGTGAGCGGATTTGTATAGAAGGTGGCCACACCGCCCGCCACAATATTGCCGCGCAACCAGGCACAGACCAGCAGCGTTCCCGGAATCTGCAGCGGCCCGGGGATCAACCCGCAAAACATGCCCGCCGCCACCCCGCGCGCCAGCGGCTGGCGCTGAAAGCGGAACAATGCGCGCTGCTCCAGCCAGGGCTGGAACTGCGCCAGCCAGCTGCGCTCCAGGTAGGTGCGCGCTTTGGGCTCCAGCCCACGCAACCAGCGGCGCAGGGAACACAGGGTCTGGCTCACCACAGCGTTCAGTCTTTGCGGGGCGCTGCAGGAGCGCCGTGGGCGCTTTCGCCCGAGTTTCTCAGCGACAGCAGGATGGACCCTGCAATCAGCGTCGCTGTCACCAGCAGCGCGTAGCCGATTGGTATCTTCACCAGGTCGATGAGCAGCATCTTGCTGCCGATGAACACCAGCACCAGCGCCAGGCCATAGGCCAGCAGGTGGAAGCGGTTGGCCAGGTCCGCCAGCAGGAAGTACAGCGCGCGCAGGCCCAGGATGGCGAAGATGTTGGCAGTGAGCACGATGAACGGGTCGTTCGTGATGGCGAAGATGGCGGGAATGCTGTCCACCGCAAAGATGATGTCGGTGGTGCCGATGAGCACCAGCACCGCGAACAGCGGGGTGTAGTGCTTGACGCCGTTGACCATGGTGCTGAGCTTTTCGCCATCAAACTGGTCGGTGATGCGGATGCGCTTTTTCAGGAACTTGAGCACCGGGTTGGTGGCAATGTCAGGCTCTTGCCCCGCGGCAAACCACATCTTGGCGCCGGTAATGACCAAGAACGCCCCAAACACATACAACAGCCAGTGGAAGGTGGCCAGCAGCCAGGCACCGGCCAGGATGAGCAGCGTGCGCAGCACAATGGCGCCGATGATGCCGATGATGAGCGCGCGCTTTTGGTACTGTGGCGGCACGGCAAAGTAGCTGAACAGCATCAAGAACACAAAGATGTTGTCGATCGACAGGCTCTTTTCCACCAGATAGCCGGTGATGAACTGCATCGACACGGTGTTGGCCACCTCCCGGCCCTGGCTGCCGTCGAGGTACCACCACAGAATGGCTACAAACACAAAGGCCAGCGAGAACCACAGCAGGCTCCAGCGCACGGCCTCGCCCATGGTGACCTTGTGCGCGCCCTGGCGCTCCATCACCAGCAGATCGACGCCAATGGCGACGATCACAAAGACGGCAAAACCCGCCCACATCCACCAGGTACCTATGGTTTCCATGAATCTTCACTCCGAGGGGAAATTGGTATGCGCGGCGCAGAGTGCGCCAACGTTGACCCAGCGGACTGTAGGGTGGTCAGCGTTTCTTAAAAACCTGTGGTTTCGGTAGTATTGGTTCGGTTTTTACGAACCAAACAGTTCACTTTGAGGGGCACCCATGAGCCAGAGCTTCAATTACCGCCATCTTTTCTACTTTTGGGTGGTGGCCAAAGAGGGCGGCATTGCCCGCGCCGCCGAACGGCTGGACATGGCCGTGCAGACCATCAGCGCCCAGGTGCGCGAGCTGGAAAAGTCGCTCGGCGTGAGCCTGCTGCGCACCGAAGGCCGCAATTTGGTGCTGACCGATGCGGGCGTGGCCGCGCTGCATGAGGCGGACCACATCTTTGCGCTGGGTGAGCAACTGCCCCTGCGCGTGCGCGAGGCCGCCAGCGGGCAAACGCTGCGGCTGAACCTGGGCATCTCCGACGGCATTGCCAAACTGGCCGTACACCGGCTGCTGACCCCCGTGCTGGACGAGCCGCACCTGCGGCTGTTGTGCCACGAGGGCGAGTTCCAGCCCCTGCTGGGCGAGCTGGCCCTGCACAAACTCGACGCCGTGCTGGCCGACCGCGCGGCCCCACCCAACCCTGCCCTGCGCACCACCAGCCAACTGCTGGGCACCAGCGCCATCGCCTGGTACGCGCCCCCGCTGTGGGCCGAGGCGGCGGCCCACAACTTCCCGCACAGCCTGGCCGTGGTGCCCGTGCTGCTGCCCACCGACCATGCGGCCATGCGCGCACGCATCGACCACTGGATGGAGCGCGAACGCATCCGCCCGCTCATCGCCGGAGAATTTGAAGACAGCGCTTTGCTGAGCACTTTTGCCGCCACCGGTATGGGCGTGATGCCCGCGCCAGTATCGCTGGGCGAGCACCTGGCCACCACACACGGGCTGGTGCAGGTAGGCACCACGACCGACGTGCAGGAGCAGTTCCACCTGATCTTCAGCGCGCGCAAGGTGATGCACCCGCTGCTCACGCGACTGCTGGAGGCAGGTCACGGCGGAATGCTACTCAATTGATAGCTATTAGCGCAATACTGAAAAGCGCTAGAGGCCAAAAACACTTAAAACTTCAGCGTTGTGGATAGTCTTTGGCCGAATAGCCCAGGCTGACCGTGGCGTCGCCTGGGATGGCAGGCATCGACGCATTCCACGCCTCCCATGCTTCGCGCATGGCCTGCAGCCGCTCGGGCTCCACAGGTGCGCGGTTGGCGCGCTCGCGCTCGTCCTGCGACAGGTTGAACAGGTAGTCGTTGTCATCCACCCGCAGGTACTTCCACACGCCCTGGCGCATGGCGCGCTGGCCGCGGTGGTTCATGCGCCAGAACAGCGGGGGCTCGTCGTGCACGGCGACACCAGAAGCATCGCGCAGCAACGGCATCAGCGAGCGGCCGTCCAGCGGGTAGTCCGGCGCAGCGGGCACGCCAGCAGCGTCCAGCATCGTGGCGGACCAGTCCATGGTCATGCAGGTCTGGGCGCTCTCGCTGCCGGCGGCGATCACCGCAGGCCAGTGGGCAATCCACGGCACGCGGATGCCGCCTTCGGTCAGGTCCATCTTGCCACCCACCAGCGGCCAGTTGTCCGAGAAGCGCTCGCCGCCGTTGTCGCTTGTGAAAACCACCAGCGTGTTGTGCGCCAGGCCCTGCTTTTCCAGCAGCGCCATGAGGCGGCCGATGCCCTCGTCCATGTGGTGGATCATGCGGCGGTAGGTCTCGATGTTGCCGCCGTGCAGGTGGAACAGGTTCGTCTTCACCTCTTGCGCCAGCGCCTCGTCGTCGCGCGTCTCCCACGGCCAATGGGGGGCGGTGTAGTGCAGGCTCAGAAAGAACGGGGCACCGGCCTGCGCGCCGGGCGCCATGCGCTGCACGTAGTCGAGTGCGTGGTCGGTGATGAGATCGGTGAGGTAGCCGTCCTGCTGCTTCTCCTCCTCGCCCAGGTACAGGTCGTGCTGACCTCCAGAACTGCAGTGCGTGAAGTAGTCCACCCCGCCCGACATGGGGCCAAAGAACTCGTCATAGCCCGACTGCAGCGGCCCGAACGCAGGCGGGTAGCCCAGGTGCCACTTACCCATCAGCGCCGTGCGGTAACCCGACGCGCGCAGCAACGACGGCAGCGTGGGGTGCTCGGGCGGCAGGCCCAGCGTGGTGCTGCCCCGGCTTTTACTGTTGATGGGTTCCTCGGCCGCGCCGCGCAGACGGTACTGGTAGCGCGCCGTCATCAGCGCAAAACGCGTGGGCGAGCAAACAGGGGAGTTGGAATAGCCCTGCGTGAGCTTGAGACCGTTGGCTGCCAACTGGTCCAGCACCGGCGATACCGGACCAAAGGCGGCCTCGCGCCCGCCATAGCAGCCCAGGTCGGCGTAGCCGAGGTCGTCGGCGACGATGAAGATGATGTTGGGGCGCTGGCCGCTCATGAATACGTCCTCAAGGTTTAAAGCCAGAGCGCTGCACCACCGGCGCCCACTGCGCGCGGTAGGCCTTGAGCATGGCTTCGGTCTGCGCCATGGTCGCCACCACCGGCTCCATCTTGGCGGCCTCGAACTTGCGCTGGGTGTCGGGGTCTTTCATCACGTCATGTATCAGCCCGGCCAGGCGTTCGGCCTGGGCCTTGGGCATGCTCATGGGCGCAAAGAAGGTGTTCCAGCCGGTCGCGGCCACATCCAGGCCGCCTTCCTTGAAGGTGGGAATCTTCGGGTCCAGCGTACTACGCTTGGTGCCTGACACGGCCAGGATGCGGATCTTGCCGGCTTCGTGCTGGGGCAGCAGGGTGTCGAAGGTGTCAAACGCCACAGGGATCTGCCCGCCCAGCAGGTCGTTAAGCAGCGGCGCCGAGCCCCGGTAGCCCACCACCTCGGCGCGCACCTTGGCGGCGTCGCCCACCATCAGGCCAAAAAAGTGCGGCAGGCTGCCCGTGGCAGGCACGCCAAAGTTGGCCTTGTCGGGGTTGGCGCGCAGCCACGCCATGAGGTGCGGCAGTTCTTTGACGGGCACGGCGCTGGCCACGGCCACGCCAAACTCGTAGCTGTTGACGTGGCTCACGGGGCGGAAGTCGCGCTCGGGGTCATAGCCCGCGTCCGGGAACACCAGGGGCGCCACCAGCATCACGGCCGGGTTGGCCAGCAGCAGCGTGGGCTGGTTGGCGGGCACGGCTTTGACGGCCTGGGCCGACAGGCGCCCGCCCGCGCCGGTCTTGTTTTCCACAATGACTGGCGTGCCGAGCTTGCTGCCCAGCTTGTCGGCCACGATGCGCGCCACGCGGTCGGTGGCGCCGCCAGGGGCGTAGCCCACCACGATGCGCAGCGGGGCTTCTTGCGCTTGCGCGATGGAAGCGGCCAGGGCCAGCCCGGTGGCCAGAACAGAGGCAAGGGGTTTCCACATGGTCGAAACATCTCCAGGGGCAATGACGGGCCTGCACCACCGTGCAGGTTGATGGGCGCACTGTATTGGCCACACAATCGATTGATCTAATCAACTGTTGCCCGGAAATACCCTGATGCCCACCCCTGAGCCTGGCCAGCGCCTGACGCACCCGGTGGCCGCCAACGACCTGCTGATGTACCGCCTGAACCGCCTGCTGGCCGTGGCGGGCAGCCTGGTGGTGCGGCTGTGCGAAGGGGGCTACGGCATCACGCGGCGCGAGTGGGGGCTGCTGATGATGCTGGCGCAGCACCCCGGCATGCCACCGGCTGAACTGGCGCAGCGCCTGGGGCTGGACCGCTCGCGCACGTCACGCGCCATCACGTCGCTGCTGGCCAAAAAGCTGCTGACACGCGATGCGATGCCGGGCGACCGGCGCCAGGCTGTGCTGTCGCTCACCGCAGCGGGGCGGGCGCTGCACGACGACCTGTTCCCGCAGGTGAAGGCGCTCAACCTGGATCTGCTGGCGGGGCTGGACGCGGGTGCGGTGCAGGCGCTAGACCATGCGCTGGCCGATATGCAACAGCGGGCGGAAGCACTGGTGGCCCGCCGCACCGATGTGCCGCGTACCTACCGGCTGCGGGGTGGGCGGCATACAGAGTAAGTGGTCGCAGTAACGGCCGCGGCGGCTGTGACGACTTAAGTCGTTGGGTCAAGAGGCGGGCTGTGGTCTGCAAGGGACTAGCGGAACACGATGCCCCAAAACAGGGATGTGGCTATATCCTCGAACACTCGGGGCGCGCCAGCATGACCAGAACGACCGGTACGCCATCCCCTTTGTCCTACCCAGACCTTTTCTCCTCCCCCCACATCCTCCATGTCGTCGCACTCAACCTCTTTGTGGAGCCCCCTGCGCCAACCCGCGTTCCGGGGCCTGTGGATTTGCGGCGGCATCTTTTTTGTGGGTAGCGGCATGCAGTCCATGGCGGCCGCCTGGCTGATGGTGGAACTGACGGGCTCGTCGTTTCTGGCGGCGCTGGTGCAGACGGCCGTGTTCATGCCGATGTTTTTGCTGGCGTTGCCCGCCGGCGTGCTGGCCGACACCACCGACCGGCGCCGCTTGATATCGGGCGCACTGATGGCGCAGGTGTGTGCGTGCACCTTGCTCACGCTGCTGGTACTGGGTGGCTGGGGCGGTCCGGCGTCGGTGCTGTTCCTGGTGTTCATCTGCGGCTGCTGCACGGCGGTGCTGACACCGGCGTGGAATTCTTCGGTCATCGACCCCGTGCCGCGCGACGAGTGGCCCCAGGCCATCACCGCCGTCAGCATTGCCTACAACGCCGCGCGCGCCGTGGGCCCCACGCTGGCCGGGCTGGTGTTTGCGCAGTTGGGCGCGGGGTGGGTGTTTGCCGTCACGGTGGCCACCACGCTGGTGATGTGGGAGTCCATTCGCCGCTGGCCGCCCAAAGCGCACCCGCCGTCCAAACTGCCCGCTGAGCGGCTGTGGGGCGGTACTTTGAGCGGCCTGCGGTTTGCCTGGCACTCGCGCATGATCCTGGCGCAGCTGGTGCGCGTGATGGCGTTCAGCGCCGCGGGCTCGGCCCTATGGGCGCTGCTGCCGGTGATTGCGCAGCGACTGGGCACCGGGGCGCCGGGGTTCGGCCTGCTTATGGGGTGCATGGGCACCGGTGCAGTGTGCGTGGGCCTTTTCCTGGGCCGACTCAGGGCGCGTTTCGGCATGGAAGTCATCGTCGGCGTGGGCGGCGTGGTGTTTGCCGCCGCCATGCTGGCGGCCGCCCTCACGCAGATCGCCTGGCTGGTCTATGTATCCATGCTGTTTGCGGGCGCGGCGTGGATGTCGGCCATGTCCACCTTCAACACCGCAACGCAGGCCAGTGCCCCGCAGTGGGTGCGCTCGCGCGCCGTGGCCATGCACATGGTGGCGGCGCTGGGCGCGTTTGCCATGGGTTCGGCCGTCTGGGGCGCGGCGTCCGACATCGTGGGCCTGGCACCCACGCTGTGTGTGGCGGCGGCGCTGATGACCGCAGGCCTGCTGCTGGCACGCCCCATGCCCCTGCGCATGGGCGCCTTGCACGAGGTCACCCAGGCCACGCCCTGGGACGAACTCTTTATCGAAGCCGAGCCCCTGCCCGATGCGGGCCCGGTGGCGGTGGAGGTGGGTTACCGCATCGCACCCGGTGCGGACGCCGCGTTTCTGGACACCATCAGCCGCATGAAAGCCCCCCGCCGCCGCGATGGCGCCACGTTCTGGCGCGTGTACAAAGACCTGGGCGACCCCTCGCGCTATGTAGAGCGCTTCATCGTCACGTCCTGGGCCGACTACCTGCACCAGCGCGCCCGCGCCACGATGGCCGACCAGGCGCTGGAGACGGAAGTGCGCACATTTTTGGCGCCGGGCGAGACGGCAAAGATGTCGCACTACATCGCTGAAAGATAGCTCCCCCCTGAGCCGCTGCGCGTCTTCCCCCCTGAGGGGGGACGCCTCCAGTGGACCGGCGAAGCCGGATCCACGGTGGTGCTGGCGGATGCCGCACTCGCTGCGCGAGGCGGCGCAACGCGCGCATGACTCAGCTCAGGTCGGCTGGCGATCCACCCTGCGACAATCTCCGCATGACCTTCGCTCCCCTGCAAAACGACACCTTCCTGCGCGCATGCCGCCGCCAGGCCACCGACTACACCCCCCTGTGGCTCATGCGCCAGGCGGGCCGCTACCTGCCTGAATACAAGGCCACGCGCGCCAAGGCTGGCAGCTTCATGGGCCTGGCCACCAACGTGGACTACGCCACCGAGGTGACCCTGCAGCCGCTCGAACGCTTCCCGCTCGACGCAGCCATCCTGTTCAGCGACATCCTGACCGTGCCCGACGCCATGGGCCTGGGCCTGACGTTTGCGGAGGGCGAGGGCCCGCGGTTTGCGAAGGTGGTGCGCGACGAGGCTGCGGTGAATGAATTGGCCGTTCCCGACATGGCCAAGCTGCAATATGTATTTGACGCCGTGACCAGCATCCGCAAGGCGCTCAACGGCCGCGTGCCACTCATCGGCTTCTCGGGCAGCCCCTGGACACTGGCCTGCTACATGGTCGAAGGCAAGGGCAGCGACGACTACCGCCTGGTCAAGAGCCTGATGTACAGCCGCCCCGACCTGATGCACCGTATCCTGGCCATCAACGCCGACAGCGTGGCCGCCTACCTGAACGCCCAGATCGACGCGGGCGCCCAGGCCGTGATGATTTTTGACAGCTGGGGCGGCGTGCTGGCCGATGGTGCGTTTCAAGATTTCAGCCTGGCCTACACCACGCGCGTGCTGGCGCAGCTCAAGCGCACCGGGGTGGACGGCACCGACGTGCCCCGCCTGGTCTTCACCAAGGGCGGCGCGCTGTGGCTGGAAGACATGAAGCCGCTGGACTGCGAGGTGCTGGGCCTGGACTGGACGGCCAACCTGGCCAAGGCCCGCGCGCTGGTGGGCGGCGCTGTGGGTGGCCCCGGCAAGGCGCTGCAGGGCAACATCGACCCGAACGTGCTGTTTGCCCCCCCGGCGCAGATCGAGTTGCAGGTGCGCAAGGTGCTGGACAGCTTTGGCGCACCCCACACAGACCGTACCACCACCGGCCCCACCCACATCTTCAACCTGGGCCACGGCATCAGCCAGTTCACGCCGCCCGAGCATGTGTCGGCGCTGGTGGAGGCGGTGCACGGCTACTCGCGCAAACAACGGCTGGGCTGAGCGACAGGGCCACAGAGAGACTGATCGGCTTTTATCCACGCCTGTCTTGAACGGTTAAAAACTTCAGCCTCTAGGCTCCCGCGCTTCCCACCTTCGACTTATGCACAAAACTGGAGCACATGCCCGGCGAACCACGGGCAGTGCACTGGTTTCTAAAAAAACCTTTCCAGAAACGTAAGTGGTTGATTCATAAAGCATTTAATTCCCTGCTTTTTTGACAGGCAATCCACCGAAAGCACGATTTTTCAAGGGTTTGCGGTGCAAACCCAATGGATATCCACAAAGTTATCCACAGAAATTCTGGATTTCTCTTAAATTCCCAGTCAAATCAAGCACTTGCGGCGTAAATCGAAAAAATGAGTGAGCATGGCGCCGGGTGGCTAGCACAAATTTGGGGCTTGCCACCCCCTTGACGGATGGTTGGTGTCCGACTTATGCACACAAAAGTTGATGCGACGCAACATGAATGGCTCTCAGGCCCATAGCACAGAATTTGCAGCAAAATTTCCTCAGATGATTGATTCATAAGGATTTTTTGGGCGTGCTGGTTTTCTGTGCAATCTGTTCGCACCCAGGATTCATGCGGGTTGGGCGGGGGTCCGGGCAGGATGTCAACAAAGTTATCCACAGAAATTCGGGATTACTCACACACCCTCGTCAAATCAACCACTTAGCCTGCAAAGCTCTACGCAACATCCACAACCCGCCGCAAACGCCGCCCCATCGTCATAGTTCGTGCCTATCCATCCAGCCATCGTCCAAGTTGCATTGCATACGCCGTCCCACAGCGGTGTGGGCGATCTGCTGAGCTACGCCAGTGAGCGCCCGCTCGCGCCCGGCACGCTGGTGCGCGTGCCACTGGGCACCCGGGAGGTGCTGGGCGTGGTGTGGGATGCCGACGAAGCCACCGGCGAACTGCCCGAAGGCGCGACCCTGCGATCCATCGCCGGGGTGCTGGACGGCGTGGCGCCGCTGGACCTGCCCTGGCGTCGCCTGGTGGCGTTTGCCGCGCGCTACTACCAGCGCGCGCTGGGCGAGATCGCCACCGCCGCCCTGCCCCCGCAGCTGCGCGACCTGCGCCCCGAGCAGCTGGCGCGCCGCCTGCGCCGCCCCGTCAAAGCCGCTGGCGACAATGCAGACGCTATTCAAAACATAGCACTCACCGCAGAGCAGGAAAGCGCTAGAGCCCGAATTTCCTCTGAAACCGGCCCTTTCCTGCTGTTTGGCAGCACCGGCAGCGGCAAGACCGAGGTGTATTTGCGCTGCGTGCAGGAGATGCTGGAGGCCGACCCCACCACCCAGGCGCTGGTCATGGTGCCCGAGATCAACCTCACACCCCAGCTTGAAGAACGCTTTGTGGGCCGCTTTGCTCCCCGGTTTGGTGCGGGCGCCGTGGTGTCGCTGCACAGCGGCATGACCAACCCGCAGCGTCTCAAAAGCTGGCTGGCCGCGCACAGCGGCACGGCGCGCATCGTGCTGGGCACGCGCATGGCGGTGTTTGCCAGCCTGCCGGGCCTCAAACTCATCGTGGTCGATGAGGAGCACGACCCGAGCTACAAGCAGCAAGAAGGCGCCCGCTACTCGGCGCGCGACCTGGCCATCTGGCGCGGGCGCGAGCAAGGCGCCAAGGTGCTGCTGGGCTCGGCCACGCCGTCGCTGGAGAGCTGGTACGCCAGCCGACCGCCCACACCCGAAGACCCCGAGGGCGGCCGCTACGTGCGCCTGCACATGCCCAGCCGGATTGGCGCGGGCGCCCTGGCCCGCGTGCGGCGCGTGGACATGAACCAGCAGCCGCGGCGCGCCGTTTTCAGCGCGCCCTTGCTCGCCGCCATCACCGAACGCGTAGCGCGCGGCGAGCAAAGCATGATTTTGCTCAACCGCAGGGGCTACGCCCCCGTGCTGCACTGCGTGGACTGCGGCTGGAAAAGCGACTGCCCGCACTGCAGCGCCCACCAGGTGTTCCACAAGACCGACCGCACGCTGCGCTGCCACCACTGCGGCTACACCGTGCGCGTGCCTTACCACTGCCCCACCTGCGGCAGCCCCGACATCCACCCCATGGGTCGGGGCACCGAGCAGCTCGAAGAACAACTGGGCGCTCTGCTGTCCGAAGTGCTGCGGCCCGACCGCACACCCGCACGCATCGCCCGCATCGACGCCGACACCACCAAGGCCAAGGGGGCGCTGGAGGCGCAACTGGCGCAGGTGCATTCGGGCGAGGTGGATGTGCTGGTGGGCACGCAGATGATTGCCAAGGGGCACGACTTTCGGCGCATCACGCTGGTGGCGGCCGTGCAGCCCGATGGCGCATTGTTCAGCAGCGACTTTCGCGCGTCGGAGCGCTTGTTTGCACTGCTGATGCAGGCGGCGGGCCGCGCCGGGCGTGATGCGGCCTACATGGCGGCCCAAGCGGTGCACGGCACGCAGCCCGAGATGTGGGTGCAGAGCTTTCACCCCCAGCATGCCGTGTTCGAGGCGCTGCGCACGCACGACTACCCCGCCTTTGCCGCCCAGCAACTGAAAGAGCGCGAAGAGGCCGCCATGCCCCCTTTTGCCTACCAGGCCCTGGTGCGCGCCGACGCCCGCACCCAGGACGTAGCGCAAGGCTTTCTGACCGCGGCCACCGCCGCTGCGCACGCGACCGGGCTGCCAGGCCTGCCCGACGGCACGGTCATCCTGTTTCCGCCCGTGCCGCTGACCATTCAGCGCGTGGCCAATGTCGAACGCGCCCAGATGCTGATGGAAAGCTCCAGCCGCGCTGCGCTGCAGCGTTTTCTGGCCGCGTGGCAACCGGTGCTGCAAACCACGCGCAGCCAGTCCGAGCACAAGGGGCTGATACGGTGGCTGGTGGATGTGGACCCGCTGGCGATCTGAAGAACCCTATCGCAAGATGGACAAGGCGCCGCACAAGCGGGCGCCCAAAAACCAACGGGGGCTGCGCTCATCACGCAGCCCCCGTTGGCTATGACAGACGCAGCATCAACGCGTCATGCGGTTACAGCGCCCCGTCGCCCAGCACGATGCCTTCACGTCGCGGGTCCACGCCGCCTTCCAGCCGGGTCTGGCCGTTGCGCTGCACGCGCATGATGGTGGACACACCGCTGGACTGCGCACCACTGTTCACTGTGTGCCCCTTGGCCTTGAGACCGTCGATCAGCCCCGTGAGGTCGAGCGCAGTGTTGGCGCCGTCCACGTTGGTGGTGGCACTGTTGGTGGCGCCAAAATTGACCAGCGACGTGGCCTGCTGCGCGTCCAGCCCCCAGTCCACCGCGCCCACCACCGTCTTGAGCACGTACTGGATGATGGTGCCGCCGCCGGGCGAGCCGGTGGCCATCACAAAGTCACCGGGCTCAGTGCCCTTGAACACCAGCGTGGGCGCCATGGTGCTGCGGGGGCGCTTGCCGGGGGCTACGCGGTTGGCAATGGGCACACCGGCGCTGTCAACAGGCTGGGCCGAGAAGTCGGTGAGCTGGTTGGTCAGCAGAAAGCCACCCACCATGTGGTACGAGCCCATGCTCGACTCGACCGTGGAGGTCATCGACACCACGTTGCCGTACGCATCGACGATGGAGAAGTGCGTGGTGCCGTACTCCACCGTTTTGTCCACACCCAGCGGCACGGTGCCCAGGTCACCCGCCGCGACCACGCCCATGGAGTTGCCATCGGGCTTGATCAGCGCGGCGCGCTGCTTGAGGTAGGCCTTGTCCAGCATGGTGGACACGCCCTTGCCCGGCAGCGGGATGAAGTCGGTGTCGGCCACGTACTTGTCGCGGTCGGCATAGGCCAGGCGCTCGGCTTCGGACACCAGGTGCACGCCCATCACGCTGGGCACGCCGCCTTCGTTGGTGGGGTTGGCCGGGCCGTATTTGGACAGCTCGAAGTTCTCCAGAATGCCCAAGCCCTGCGCGATGGCGATGCCGCCCGAGGACGGCGGCGACATGGTGCAGATGTAGTAGCTGGCGCGGTAGGTGGTGCACACCGGCTCGCGCTTCTTGGCCTGGTAGTTCTTGAGGTCGTTCACCGTCATCAGGCTGGGGGTGATGGGCGTCTTGGCCGCATCGTCGCCGACCGACTGGGCGGCCTTGGCCACGATGGCTTCGGCCATGGCGCCTGAGTACATGGCATCAGCCCCGCCACTGGCCAGCGCGCGCAGTGTCTGCGCGTAGGGCAGGTTGGTGGTGATGCTGCCCGTGGCCTTGGGTGTGCCGTCGGCGTTGAAGTACGCGGCCACGGCATTGCTGTCCAGCATCAGGCTGCTGGCGCTGCCGCTGATGGCAGAGCCCATGCGGCCGGGGATACGGTAGCCGTTGCTCGCCAGGTTGACGCCTTCATCAAACAGCTTGTTCCAGGCCAGCTTGCCGTGTTCCTTGTGGGCCATGTCCAGCATGCGCATGACACCCGGCACGCCAATGGACCGGCCGCTGCGGCGTGCATTGGGCACCGGCGCAGGGGACGACGCATCGCCCTGATCTTGCCGCACCAGGTAGTGGCCGGTGGCCGCAGCCGGGGCAGTTTCGCGGCCGTCATACGCCACCACCTTTTTGGTGCGGGCGTCGTAATACATCATGAAGGCACTGCCCGCGATGGTGCTGGACTGCGGCTCCACCAGGCCCAGCACGGCCTGCACGGCCACCGCGGCATCCACCGCCGTGCCACCGGCCTTGAGCACATCGCACCCAGCCTTGGTGGCCAGCGGCGTGTTGGCCACCACCATGTACTTGCTCGACTGCTTGGCCTTGTAGCCCAGGCGGTAGCCCGATGCGGCCTCGGGCGCTGCCGGGTCGCCTGCCACGCCCGAGCCCACCACCACGGCAGAGCCGGAGCTGGAGACCACCGAGCAGCTTTGCGCGTTGTTGTCGACGGCCAGGTCCGAATCCGAACCACTGCCGCAGCCATACAGGCCCAGCGAAAGGGCCACGGGCGTCATCACCCAAAGCCAAGTTTTCTTCACCTTCATTTCAGAACTCCTTGCTGTTGTTGTCCGTTGTGTGTGGCCATCCGCTGACCACCGCACATCGTCCGCGCAAAAAGCATGCCGAAGTCATATTCCCGTCATATCTATTTCGCAAAGCAGCCATCACCCAATAGCAATGGCAAGGTCGCAGAGAGACGCGAGCCGATCAAATGACAGGAAAAATATGATTGAAAACAGCCTCTAGCGCTTACTGGCAAAGCGCTGACAGCTATCAATTTCTTACAGCTTGTACCCGCCCGCCTCGGCCACGGCACCTACACTGGCGCCAGACCCACGCAGGAGACCCCAATGACCCCCGATCAATTCGCCACCCTGCTCGAACAGGAAGGTTTCGAGCCCGCCGTCACCATCACGCGCGACGCGGGTGGCATGCTGGCCGACCACACACATCCGTTTGAAGCCAAGGCGCTGGTCCTGTCGGGCGACATCCGCATCGCCACCGCCACCTCCGAGCGTGTGTACCAGGCGGGAGAGGTGTTCCACCTTCAGGCGATGGAGCCCCACTCCGAGTTTTATGGGATGTTTGGCGTGAGCTACCTGGTGGGGCGCAAGACGCCCGCCTGATCAGGCCGCAATGAACTGCCCGTGCAGGCCCAGCGGGAGGCCGTAGGGCAGCGTGACGCTGGCCAGCGGCCCGGCATTGACCGCCTGCGCATCGAACACGGACAGCGTGGTGCGCTCGCTGGGCCAGTGGTAGGCGGTGCCCAGCACCCAGCCTTTGCCTTCGGGCGCCGTGGGGCTGGCTGGTACATAGACATGCTCCTCCGCAATCCAGCCCGCGCCGTACCGATGGCGCTGCGGTGTTTTGTCCCCTTGCAGGGTCATCACCGTGTCAAAACCCTGTACCTGCACATCCATGCCCGCGCTGCGCGCCAGCAGGGTGGTAAAGCGCGTGGGCAAACCATTGCGCGCCGGGTGAATGCGCGGAAACTCTACATGGGCCAGCCCCGGAGTTTCCAGCCGCGCCTGCCCGGTGGACGGGGTGAGCGTGATGTGCGCCCACTGGGTTGCCGCCGCTGGCGGGGTGCTGCGCGCGCCATCCACATTCAAGTCGTGCAGCGTGTTCAGGATGTCGGGCTGCGCCACAAACCGCACCTGCACCGTGCCGCCCTCCTCCCAGGCGTTGGCCAGGTGGAACAGGCCGGTGGCGGGCAGCTCGAAGCGCTGGACCTTGAAGTCCGCCTTGTCGACCAGCAGCACCACCAGCGGTGCCTTGTCGTCCCAGCGGTAGTTCGGCAGCGGGCTGCCCGCGCCGGGATGTCCGGTGAACTTGAGCGGCATGAGCAAGAACACCAGGTGCCGTTCGGTGATGGCGAAGTCATGCACCATGTCGGCCTGCACCGCGTCCAGCACATGCTGGCGGCGCAGCTGGCCGGTGGGTGCAATGTCGTACACCAGCAGCTTGCCAGAGCCGGGCATGTAGCCAAAATTCCACACCGAGCCATCCGGCGCCACACGCGGGTGGGCCGAAAACGGCGCGCCCCGCGTCTCGGGCGACCAGGCCTTGAACCCCTGCGCCTGCAGTGTGACGGGGTCTACCGCCAGCGCAGAGCCCGCTTCCCACAGCGCAAACAGCTCTTTGCGCGCGGGCAGAGCCAGCAGGTTGATGTTGGCGGGGTTGACGTCGTCGGGCCCGCTAAGCGGCGGCGAACCGGGCAACGTGGTGGCAAAACCCGAGTACAGCAGCCGCCCAGCAGACTCTTCGGCCGTGAGCTTGGGGGTGGCCAGCAGGGCGCCCCGGTGGGATATGCGGGGCGGTGTTTGCGTTGACGCCTGACCGCCCTCAAAACGAAACGCCTGCAGCATGCCGTCGCCGTCAAACCAGTGGTTCATGGCCACACCGCCCATTTCACGCCGGGCGGGGCCAATGCGGTACAGCGTGCCCTGCAATGCAGCGGGCCAGCGCCCATGCACGGTCAGCGGGCCACTGGCCAGCGGCGCTTTGAGGGGCCCGTTGTACGGGGCATAGCTGCTGCGCCAGGCGTGGGGCGCATCGGCGCTGTGGCCCAAAGTGGGCAACATGCTGGCGCCCAGGGCAGCCAGAACAGTGCGGCGCTGTGGATGGGGGTGGGTCATCGCGGGCTCCTTGCGGGATTACTTGAGTTCGACGGGCTGCATGACAGGCTCTGCGCCCACGCGAAACGCGGCGTCGGCAAACAGCGGCGGGCCAACGGGGCTGCGCGCGTTGCGGCTGAAGCCGTACAGCTCGGTGGGCAGGCCGAACAGGTTGGCGTCCAGCTTCATGTTGGCGTTCTCGTCCAGAAACACCGAAACGGCATAGTCGCCTTCGGGCAGGCCCGCAAACTGCACCACGGCTTTGCCGTCGCTAGGCTGGGCCGAGGAAACCTGCAGCGGCTTGCCACGCGGGAACCCCTCGCTTTTGTCAAATAGTGCCGCCAGCACGGCGCCTTGCTTGTTGGCGGGCAAGGACACTTCAATGCTCAGGTCTGCTGCATGGGCGGCCAGGGCAGCCATCGCGGCCAGGCCAAGGATCAGGTTTTTCATGAAAGGGCTTTCAGTGGGTGGTCGACGAGCTGGGTCACGCCCAGATCGACACGCACTGTGCCCAGCCCGCCATGGAACGGCGAGGCGATTGCGACGAAATGCAGAAAACACGGCGCGAGGTGCCCGCCACGCGCGTGAGGCACGCCGGTGCAGCAACGGCGTCAAGGCGCCGCTGGGGGCGCGCCAGGGGTCAGGTCAACAGCGCCACCGCCGCCGAAAAGCTCACAAACGCCAGCGCTGTGGACACCAGAATGATGCGCGCCACGCGCCCGTTGTTGGCACCAAACTTTTCGGCCAGCAGCGACACATTGCTGGCGCTGGGCAGCGCAGCCAGCAGCACCAGCACTGTCAGCGAAAACGGCGTGAGCGGCACGCCCAATGCCATGGCGGCTGTGCCCACCGCCCACACCAAGAGCGGGTGCACCAGCAGCTTGGCCAGCGCCACGGGCACATAGTCGCGCGCGGGCACCTGTTCGTGCTGGTTCATTTGCGAGCGGGCCAGCACGGCGCCAATAGTGAACAGCGCCACGGGCGATGCCGCATCGGCCAGCATGGCCACGGTTTTGTCGACCGGGCCGGGCAGCTGAAACTGCATTGCAGAAGCCAGTGCGCCCAGTGCAATCGACCACGGCATGGGGTTGGTGGCCATGCCCTTGAAGGCATTGCGCAGCGCCACGCCCACGCCGTGGGTGCCCGCGCCATCAAGCCGCGACAGCGCAATGCACAACGAGCTGGTGATGACCATGTCCACCACGATGGTCACGATGGCGGGGCCTGCACTCTGTGCGCCCAGCAGCGCTACCAGCAGCGGAACCCCCATGAAGCCGGTGTTGGGGAAGGCCGCCACCAGCGCGCCAAAGGCGGCGTCGTTCCAGCCAATGCGCGCATTGCGCGTGAGCGCCACCGTGCCGCCCACCATGATCAGCGCACACACGACATACACACCCGCCACGGCCGGGTCCAGCAGCTGCGCTATGGGCGTACTGGCGCCAAAGCGGTACAGCATGCACGGCAGCGCAAAGTACAAAACAAAGGCGTTGAGCCCCGGAATGGCGGGCTGGGGCAGCACCCCGCGCCGGGCGGCCAGATAGCCGCAGAGCACCAGCGCGAAGAAGGGGAAGGTGATGAGAAGGACGGAAAGCACGGGCGCTATTGTCTGTGCAGCGCCGGGCAAGCCGTTGCACAGCCAGCAGGCGGGGTCAGCGCAAAGTCAGGCGGGAGCCATCGCACAGGGCGACTGCGCAGCGGATCGCAGGCTTTGAAGGTCTTCAAACCCGTTTCACTGCTTGCGCTGGATGATGAGGTTGCGCTTGGCGTCTTCGGGGTAAGCAAACGTGATGGCACCGTTCTTGACCGCGCCGATGACCAGCATGTTGCGGGTGATGGCGTCCTTGTCCTCCACACTGAACGGTTTTTCGTAGGTGGACACCACGCCGTAGTAGGTCTTCATCTTGCCCTCCAGCGACTCTTTGATGGCTTTACCGTTCAGGTTGCCGTCGCGGATGCCCAGCAGGGAATACATCAGCAGATAGGTGGCGTCGTAGGCGTTGGCAGCGGCCATGGGCACCGCCACCCGGCCCTGGTATTTGCGGGTGTAGCTCGACAAGAACGAGGCCCGACGTTCGTTGCTGGGCTCGGCAATGAAGGTCTGCACCATCAGCGCGCCCTCGGCCGCGTCCTTGGCGCCGTCGATGAAATTGGGGAACGACAGCGGCCACGCGCCCACCTGAGGCACCTTCCAGCCCAGGGCCTTCTTACCGTTGGCGATGACCGCGTTTTCGGGGCCGACGGTGTAGCTGAAGACCACATTGGCGCCTGCATTGCGCGCAGCCGTGAGTTCGGCCGACAGGTCTTTGACACCCAGTGCAAAGCGCGACGCATACACGGGCTTGAGGTTTTTGGCGGCCAGCGCGGCCACCACGTCGTTGTAGCCGCCCTCGCCATAGCCGGTGGTGTCGGCAAAGATGGCGACCTTGTCCCAGCCGCGCTTCAAGATGTCGTCCACCATGAAGGGGGCCTGCAGCGCATCCCGCGCCTGCACCCTAAAGATGTAGCTGTCGGCAGGCGGGTACTTGGCCGTGACCGCAGTGCCGGACGAACACGGCACGATGAGCGGGGTCTTGGCGTCCTGGAACAGGTCGATGGCCTTCATCGCCACGCCCGTGTTGCAAAACCCGATGGCCGCGACCACTTTTTCCTTGAGCAGGTCCTGGCTGACCTTGCGGCCTTCGTCGGGGTTGGCGGTGTCGTCCTTGACGACCAGCTCCAGCGGCCGCCCCAGGTAGCCGCCCACGGCGTTGATCTCATCGACCGCCAGCTTGATGCCGTTGAGCATGGGCACGCCAAAGTCTGCCGACGGCCCGGTGAACGGGCCGACCACGCCAATGCGCACGGGGTTGGCGCTGCCGGTCTGGGCATTCAGCTGCGCAGGCAAGACCACAGCGCCGACAACGAGCGCACAGCCCACCCTACGACAAACAGACAAAACAGACAAAACAGAAGCGAACGAAACAAACGGGATCATGGTGGTGCGTTTCCAGGTGCCGCCCTTGGGACGGGCAGTCAGTAGTCCGCAGTATCAAAGTGTGACAACCGGCGCCACCAGCGGGGTTTCCCGCAGCGACGCGGCTGAGCCTGGGGTTTGCCGCGGTTGGGGGGCTTCCACGTCAGGGCAATGTCAGGCGCAAGCCGGTCGCCAAGACTGGGCCGGTATCATTGCGCGCTTCGCAGGCCCGCCCCGACGTCACCGCTTTTCGCTTCTCGGGGCTCCCGGTACGCCTGCCCACACCCCCACCTTCTCGCCTCCTTACCGCCTCTCGCGCCCCCCTCTGCATGTCTGCCGGTCTCAATCTCGCCCAGCTTCAGGCTGTTCATTACACCGATGGGGCCTGCCTCGTGTTGGCAGGGGCGGGCTCGGGCAAGACGCGGGTGATCACCATGAAGATCGCCCACATGATCGAAAAGGGCATGGACCCCAAGCGCATTGCGGCCATCACCTTTACCAACAAAGCGGCGTCCGAAATGCGCGAGCGCGCCAAGGGACTGATCGGGCGGCGCGCCAAGGATGTACTGGTGTGCACTTTTCACGCCCTGGGCGTGCGCATGGTGCGCGAGGACGGCGCCGTACTGGGCTTGAAGCCCCAGTTCTCCATCATGGACGCCGACGACGTGACCGGCATCCTGAAAGAAGCGGCGGGCGGCACCACCGACATGGCCACTGCGCGCCAGTGGCAGTGGGTGATCAGCAAGTGGAAGAACATGGGGCTGACCTCGGAGCAGGCCCTGGCCCAGGCGGCGGACGACAGCGAGCGCAGCATTGCCGTGCTGATGGCGCGCTATGAAGAGCGCTTGTCCGCCTACCAGAGCGTGGACTTTGACGACCTCATCGGCATGCCGCTGCGCCTGCTGCGCGACTTCCCGGAGGTGCGTGCCAAGTGGCAGGCGCTGCTCGGCCATGTGCTGGTCGACGAATACCAGGACACCAACGCCACGCAGTACGAGCTTTTGAAGCTGCTGGTGGGCGAGCGCGGGCATTTCACCGCGGTGGGCGACGATGACCAGTCCATCTATGGCTGGCGCGGTGCCACGCTCGATAACCTCAAAAAACTGCCCATCGACTTCCCGGCGCTCAAGGTCATCAAGCTGGAGCAGAACTACCGCTCCACCAGCGCCATCCTGCGCGCGGCCAACAACGTGATCGGACCCAACCCCAAGCTGTTTCCCAAGACGCTGTTCAGCGAACTGGGCGAAGGCGAACCGGTGCGCGTGGTGGACGCCGACAGCGAAGAACACGAGGCCGACCGCGCCGTGGCCCGCATCCAGAGCCTGCGCGCGGCCAGCAACCCGCCGCCGGACTGGAAGGGCTTTGCCATCCTGTACCGCGCCAACCACCAGGCCAAGCCGTTTGAAAAAGCACTGCGCAAGGCCAACATCCCGTACAAGGTGTCGGGCGGCACCAGCTTTTTCGACCGCGCTGAAATCAAGGACCTGTGCGCCTGGTTTCGCCTGTGGATCAACAACGACGACGACCCGGCGTTCTTGCGCGCCATCACCACGCCCAAGCGCGGCATCGGCCACACCACGCTGGCGTCGCTGGGCGCGTTTGCCACGCAGCACAAGCAGAGCATGTTTGGCGCGCTGTTCAACGGCATGCTGCCGGCGGCCGTGCCCAAACGCGCCATGGACGGCCTGCACGAGTTTGGCCGCTACATCAATTACCTGGAATACAGCGCCCGCCGCACGCATGGCGCCGAAGACGCCCGCACCTTTCTGAACGAATGGCTCAAGGAAATCGGCTACGAGCAGCACCTGTACGACGGGGAAGACAGCGAGAAGGTGGCCGCCGCCCGCTGGAGCAACGTGATGGAGTTCTGCGACTGGATGGCGCAGCGCGCGGGTGGGCAGATCGACGACACGTCCGGTGCCGTGGTGGCCAAAGAGACCAAAAGCCTGCTGGAGGTGTCGCAGACGATTGCGTTGCTGTCCACCATCTCCGAGCGCGAGAAGGACCAGGACATGGTGACGCTGTCCACCCTGCACGCCAGCAAGGGGCTGGAGTGGCCGCACGTGATTTTGGTGGGCGTGACCGAGGGCATGTTGCCCTTCAAGCTCGACGACGACGAAGGCCGCCAGCACAAGATCAGCGACGACACCCTGCAGCGCCTGCAGGAAGAGCGCCGCCTGATGTATGTGGGCATCACCCGCGCCCAGCGCACGCTGGCCGTGAGCTGGACCAAAAAACGCAAGAAGGGCCGCGAGATGGTGGCGGCACAACCGAGCCGTTTCATCGCCGAGATGGGCCTGGACAAAACCACCGCCCGCGAAGACCCGCGCGAAAAGCTCAAGGCCCTGCGCGCAGAATTTGCGGCCAAGGCCCAGGCCAGCAGCGCCGCCAACGCCGCAGCGGCAGCCAACCCTGCGCCGACCGCCTGAGCGCGCCATGCAGCGCCCTCATCCCCAGGCCACAGACCACCCGCCGATGGCGCCATCTGCCCCTTGGTATGCTGCACCGGCCAGTATCGCTTTAGTTTTGATAGCTATCAGCGCTTATCCTACAAGCGCTAGAGGCCAAAATGACCCAAAATCCACGTCGGCTTGCCCTGCAGCGGCCGACGTGACACACCAGCACCTGCAAGGCCGGTGGCGTGCCGAGCTGCAAAGCCCTGGCGCCAACACCACGCCTGCGACCGCGACCACCGTATTGCAATGGGGCCCACACCCTGAACTGGCACAGAGCGTGCGGGTGCCATGCAGCACGGCAACACCACGGCGCAGGTCAGTGGCGATGTCGATGCAGGCGAGCTGACTCTGGAAGAATCGATCAACGGTACCAACATCAGCGCCACCTGGATGGGCCAGGTCGTGGCTGGCAGTTGCGGCAAGGAAATACGCGGAACATGGAACAACGCCCTACCCTCCCCCTCGGCGCCTTCGGCACCCACCATCCCGTTTGTGCTGCGCAAGCAGTTGGGCTGGCAATGACCGCCGCCTCTCCCGCGGCACCCCGCTCGGCCCGCCGCCTGCACCGCACGGCAGCCCTGGTGCTGGCTGCCTTTGCGCCCGCGGGCGCAGCGCTGGCGCAGACGGCGCCTGCTGCCACGTCCCCGGCCGACAGCGCACTGCGGCGATGCACCGCGTTGTCGAGCGACAACCAGGCCCGCCTGGCCTGTTTTGACCAATGGGCCGCCCAGCAAGCCTGGCAGGCGCCTGCGGCATCGGCCGAAGCCGCTACCGCAGTGCAGCCCCCCGTGGACACCACGCTGCCCGCCACCCGCGTCATCGACGTGGCCCGCACCGAGGGCTGCCGCGACCCGCAGTACAGCGACCTGTCGCGCTTTTGGGAGCTGGAGTCGGGCAGCGACTGTGGCACCTTCAGCTTTCGGGGCTACCGGCCCATCACCGTGTCGGTGGTGGCATCGAGCAACGTGAACCGCCAGCCCACGTCCGACGCCGAAAACGGCTCGGCCACAGAATCCACACCCTACCGCCGGACTGAAAACCGCATCCAGCTGTCGGTGCGCACCAAGGTGGCCCAGGGGCTGCTCACGCAAGGGCATCCCACACTCAAGGACTCGGTGTGGTTTGGCTACACGCAGCAGTCGTACTGGCAGCTGTTCACCCCCGAGATCTCGCGCCCCTTCCGCGCCACCGACCATGAACCCGAAGTGATGTATGTCTACCCCACCACGGCCGAGCTGCCGTTTGGCTGGAAGTGGCGCTACAGCGGCATCGGGCTGGTGCACCAGTCCAACGGCCAGAGCAAGCCCCTGTCGCGCAGCTGGAACCGCGTGTACCTGATGACCGGCATGGAGCTGGGCAACAGCTGGAGCGTGAACGCGCGCCTGTGGCGCCGCATCCCAGAGAGCGCGGGCAGCGACGACAACCCGAACATCAGCGACTACGTAGGCCGTGGCGAGTTGTCGGCGCTGTGGAACTACGACAAGAACAACACCGTGAGCGCCACCCTGCGCAGCTCCTTGTCCAGCTCGGGCCGCGGGTCGATGCGTGTGGAATGGATGCAGGCCATCGGCACGGGGCTTTTCGGCGGCAAGAGCAATTTGCGCCTGCACACCGCACTGTTCAACGGCTATGGCGACAGCATGATCGACTACAACCGCAAGCGCACCGTGTTCAGCGTAGGCTTGAGCCTGGTGGACTTCTAGAGTTCATTCCCCTGAGGCGCTGCGCGCCTCCGCATAGGGAGCGCCAGTTTTTCAGCCCGTGGACGGTGCAATCGCAGCGCGAAGCCCGGCCACCGGCAGCCACCAACTCACTCACAACTCGTTACGACATCGTCCTCAAGTTTTGCGGCATGGTGCCGAAGCGCCGCCACAATGGCACGCGCACCCAGACGCCATGGCCCGCAGCGCGCCACGCTTTTGATAAGAGCGGTTTTCCCGCCGTTTACCCTGCCATTGCCCCGGTGTGCACCCCTCCAAAATGCAAGCAGAGAGGAACACCCCATGGACATGCAATACCAGCTCAAGGCAGGCAGCTACTACCTGTACGACATGCGCGACACGCCCAGTGCCGTCACGGGTGAACGCCGGTTCAAGCTCAAGACGGACACCGTAGCCATTGCGTTTGACGCGCACACGGGCCAAGTGCACCAGCATGGCAGCCCCACGCGCATCCAGTCGTGGGCCAACAACACCCGCCGCCGCCTGCGCGCTGCCGGGGCGCAGGACATGGCCAATGACATCGTTGTGGTGTCGGGCCCGCTGCCGGTGGATGAGCTCAATAAATGCCTGTGGGTCAATGGCTACGTGCGCCGCATGTTCTCGCGCCTGGCCACCCTGCCGCACGGCAAACTGCAGCGGCCTGCGGCCGAGCCGTTCCGCAAGGCGGCCTGATCCGAACGCCTGGCGCTATTCACACCCCTATCACAAGGGCCGCACACAGCGGCCCTTGTTGTTGGTGGCGCCGTTCAAAGCCGGTGATCAGGCCTGCGTGTCCTCTGCCGCATCACCGTCCATCACCTCCAGCACCTCGGCGTGTTTGACGATGGTGACCGGCACGGGGCTGGCATGCGCCACCTCTTGCGACACCGAACCCAGCAGCGCGCTGGTGATGGCGCCCTGGCCCTTGGCGCCAATGACAACCATGTCGCAGCCCGAGCGCTCGATCATGTCCACCAGCGTGTGCGCCACATCGCCCACCCCCACATCGGTCTCATAGGCCACCCCAGCCGCATCCAGCAACGCCCGGGCAGATGCCATGAGGTGGTCGCCCGCCTCCAGGCTGGCGGCGGCGATCAGGTCGGGGTCGCGGGTGGTGACCAGTTCGTACAGCGTGGCGGGCTCCTGCACATTGGCCAGCACGATGGAGGCCTTTAGCCCCTGGCCCACCAGTGCCAGCGCGTGGTGTACGCCATCCAGCGCGAGTTCGGAGCCATCCACGGCGATGAGGATCTTGAGCATGTTGTTCTCCTTGAGTCAGTGAAGTCCAGTGTAGCGACGCCCTGTGCCAGCGCGTGCCCATACCCTTGAGCCAGGTCAGGGCAGCGCATATCAGCCCGTCTGGGACAATCGCCCCATCATGCTGCAGTTCGACCTCCTCAAAACCGACCCCACCAGCCACGCACGCCGTGGCACGCTCACGCTCAACCACGGCGTGGTGCAAACCCCCATCTTCATGCCCGTGGGCACCTATGGCACCGTCAAGGGCGTCATGCCGCGCAGCCTGCACGACATGGGCGCGCAGATCATCCTGGGCAACACCTTCCATTTGTGGATGCGCCCGGGCCTCGATGTGATGCAAAGCTTTGGCGGCCTGCATGGCTTTGAAAAGTGGGACAAGCCCATCCTCACCGACTCGGGCGGCTTTCAGGTGTGGAGCCTGGGCGCCATGCGCAAGATCACCGAAGAAGGCGTGACCTTTGCCAGCCCCGTCAACGGCGACAAGCTCTTCATGTCGCCCGAGGTGAGCATGCAGATCCAGACCACGCTCAACAGTGACATCGTGATGCAGCTCGACGAGTGCACGCCGTACGAGACCAAGGGGCATCTGACCACCGAAGCCGAAGCGCGCAAATCCATGGAGATGAGCCGCCGCTGGGCGGTGCGGTCCAAAGCCGAGTTTGAGCGTCTTCAGAACCCCAACGCCCTGTTCGGCATCGTGCAGGGCGGCATGTTCGAAAGCCTGCGCCAGGAGTCGCTCGATGCGCTGGTGGAGATGGATTTCCCCGGCTACGCCATTGGCGGCGTGAGCGTGGGCGAGCCCAAGGACGAGATGCTCAGCATCATGGCGCACACGCCCCACCGCCTCCCCGCCCACAAGCCGCGCTACCTCATGGGCGTGGGCACGCCCGAGGATCTGGTGCAGGGCGTGGCCGATGGCGTGGACATGTTCGACTGCGTGATGCCCACCCGCAACGCGCGCAACGGCACCCTGTTCACCCGCTTTGGCGACCTCAAGATCCGCAATGCGCGCCACAAGACCGACCACCAGCCCCTGGATACCAGCTGCACCTGCTACGCCTGCGCGGGCAACTCGGGGGTCTCGTGGGACGACGGCGGCCGCGAGGGCTTCAGCCGCGCCTACCTGCACCACCTGGACCGCTGCGGCGAGATGCTGGGCCCCATGCTCACCACCGTGCACAACCTGCACTACTACCTGAACCTGATGCGCGAGGTGCGCGAATCGCTGGACGCGGGCGAATTCGCCCAGTTCCGCGCACGCTTCAAGTCCGAGCGGGCGCGGGGCGTCTGAGCCGTACGCCCCTCCGAAAGCCTCGCATGTCCAGACTCACCAAATTCGCGGGTTTCGCGCCACACTCCCGTCGCAGCGCCTGGGGCGGGCTGTGTGCACTCCTCGTCATAGGGCTGGTAATAGGTATGGGGCTGGGCGGCTGCGCTACGCGCATCGACCGCCATCCAGACAGCGGCGTGCCAACACTTCAGTTGCAAAACCGCTTGCTGCTCACGCCCATCAACGGAGGACGGACCATCGTCGGGGAGGACTTGCGCGCTGGCGACATTGTCCTGTCAGCCACCCATGGCATCAACTCGCTCGGCATCCGCATCTTCACGGTATCGCCGGTGAGCCATGCGGCACTTTATCTGGGTGACGACCGCATTATCGAAGCCGTGGGCTCAGGCATCCGCACGCGCAGCACCGCCGAATTCATGGCCGACGAAGCCACCATCGTCGCATTCCGCCACCCTGGCATGACCGATGCGCACACCGAAGCCATGCTGGCTTTTGCACAGGCCCAGAACGGCAAAAAGTACAACACCACGGGCATCGTGCTGCAAGCGCCGTTCACGTTGCAACGCCAATACTGCGAGCTGCCGCTGGTGCCGGGTGTCTTGCGCGACGCCTGCATCCGCGGAATCGCGGCCGTCCAGCTTGGCGCTGCACGCAACGACCGCTTCTTTTGCTCGCAGCTGGTGCTGGAGGCCTACCGGGCTGCCAACCTGCCGCTGACCGACGCCTCGGCGCTGCTGGTCACCCCTGCCGATCTGCTGCACATGCGCGAAGGCGATGTACCGTCGGTGCAGATCAAGCAGGCGCTGCAGTACGTGGGACACCTCAAGGGGGGCTACCTGGAGACCGATGTAGCAGCCGCCGGGCAACCCACCCCGTGATCCACATCAGCCGCCCACATGCATCGTGAACAACGCGCCGTTTGAAAGGCGGCACGACCCCATACCCAGAGTGGACGAGTTCATCGAGTACTGGCATGACAGGTAGCCTCCCCGTGTGCCCGTGCCGCTGGCCAGCCCCTCGCGCGATGAGCCCGCCTTGCGCGTCGCTTCACCGACAAAATTCTCGCCCTGGATCGTCGCCTGGAAGGTGCCCCGACCGTGCAGATCGTTGGTCACCACCGCATGCACCAAGCCCAGCGATGTGGCCTGGTCATTGGCCGGATAGAGGCGCACCGCCAGGGTGACAGCCGATGGGGGTACGGGTGCCTGCACCACCACCGGCGCAGGCACGGGATACAGGGGCGCCACGTAACACCCGCTGAGGGCCGCAATGGCAGAGCAAAGAAACACGCCCGCAACGGCACGATGAGCCGTTGGTGAGGAAAACGACAAGCCCATAAGGCTCCTAATGACCCAAGCACATGCTTGTGGCGCCGATGGTTCCGGCGTTGCGCGGCGCGCACGCAGGATTTCAAGGCCGGTAGCGCCGCGCGACACCTCGGGTATCACGGCCGAATACTTCGGAGCGTCGTTGCATGGGCGGCCAATGCTTTAAAGCACGTACGCGCCATGTCGCACCCCTTCTGCACCCCTCATGCCCTTGGCACCCAAGAGATCTTGGACCCGCAGACGGCGAAGCGCCTTGGGCAACGGCACCCGCATGCAGCTGTATGCTGGCAGCGCGAGCGGGGGCTACGAGTGTTCGGACCTCTCCACTTGACTTACTATCAATTCAATAGCTACTCGGAGTTTATCTACCTGCGGTGGAGAGCAAAATCTTTCAAAACCTGCTGACCCAGTTGCCGCGCCGGTTCTGGCGCTTACTTACCGGCGTAGGCAGCGGGCTGCTCGCCTTGCTCATCTTGTTCGAGGAATGGGGCTGGGTGCCGCTGCAGCGGCTGCTGGCACGCATCGGCCGCTGGCCGGGCCTGCGATGGGTGGAAGGCTGCGTGCGCCAGCTCCCGCCTTGGGGCGCCGTGGCCGTTTTTTTGCTGCCCACCGCCTTGTTGCTACCCGTCAAACTGCTGGCGCTCTGGGCCATGGCGCGCGGGCATCTGGCGCTGGGCGTGCTGGTCATTCTGCTTGCCAAAGTCATTGGCACTGCAGTGGTGGCCCGCCTGTTTTCGCTAACGCACCCGGCGCTGATGCAACTGCGCTGGTTTGCCTGGGCCCCCGCGCACTGGATGCGCCTGAAGACCGGGGTGCTGGTGAGAGCACGCGCGTCCTGGGCGTGGCGCATGGCCCAGGTGGCCAAGCGGCAATGGAAGCGGTGGTGGCAGTTGCGCAGAGCGCACTGTGCAACAACGCCACCGGGGCCGCTGCCCCTTCTGTGATCGTCGTCGCTGCCGTGGACAGGCAACCTGACGGGCCCGCACAACACGGCCTTGGGAATTTGTCAATAAATGTATTTATATGCAAAGCCCATTCGCCGTGAATCGGCGAGCGCGATGACAATCGCGAGCAACTTCGCCGCCCCCGTCCCGCACCATGACCCCCTCCTTTGCGCTCCCTCGGTCGCTGCCCCGGTCCTGGCTGTGGTTGGGTCTGGGGTTGCTGGTCTTTGCGGCCTGCCTCGTCGGCATTTTTGCGCGGCCCATCGGCTTTCTGTCGGCGTTCTGGCCCGCTAACGCCCTGTTACTGGGGGTGCTGGTGCGCTACCCCGCCATTGCACGCCCGGCAGCCTGGGGCTCGGCGGCCATCGCCTATGTGGCGGCCGACCTGCTGACCGGCAGCTCACTGGGCATGGCGCTGTGGCTCAACGGCGCCAACCTGCTGAGCGTGACAGTGGGCTGGCTGGTGCTG
This sequence comes from Acidovorax sp., assembly GCF_046314175.1. Classification (GTDB taxonomy): domain Bacteria; phylum Pseudomonadota; class Gammaproteobacteria; order Burkholderiales; family Burkholderiaceae_C; genus Acidovorax. The sequence goes on from NZ_JBKBXG010000027.1 coordinate 49,880, forward strand.
CGCCGGTTGAGCGAGCCGGTGCTGCGCCTGCGGCGCACGGTGTCGGCCATGTACCTGCTGCTCGCCGCCTTGGCGGCCAGCGCTGCCGGTGCGCTGGCGGGCAGCGGCGCGGCGCCTGTGTACTTCAATTCGCCATGGACCGACCTGCTTTCGCTGTGGTTCAGCACCGAGCTGATGAATTACATGCTGATCGTGCCCGTGGTGCTGGCGGCACCGCGCGATGACGACCCGCCTTCGCCGGTACGCGGCGCACCACTGTTCTGGCGTGTGGCGCCGGTCGGATCGCTGCTGATGGCCGAAGGCATCCGGGGGCTGGTCGGCGGGCCGGGCGTGCTGGCTTTTGCGGTGCCGGGCCTTCTGTGGTGTGCATTGAGCTACAGCACCTTTGTGGCCAGCCTGCTGTCGCTGGTGGTGTGCCTGTGGACGATGGCGGGCGTGGCGATGGGCGTGCTCAATTTCACCCCGGCGCACGCGGGCGATGTGTTCTCGCTGCGGGTGGGCGTAACGCTGCTGGCGCTGGGGCCCCTGGCCGTGGCCTGCGCCAGCGCCGCGCGCGCGGAAACCCTGCGCCGTCTGGACCACGCCGTGCGCCACGATGAACTGACCGGCGTTCTAGCCCGCCGCGCCTTCATGCGCCAGGGCCAGCGCCTGCTTACCCGCTACGGACGCGAAACCGCGGGCGTGGCGGTGCTGATGCTGGACATCGACCATTTCAAGCAGGTCAACGACCAGCACGGGCACAGCGCTGGAGACCAATTGCTCATCGGCATCACCCAGGCCATGGCTACCGCCCTGCGAGCGCAGGACGCACTGGGCCGCATGGGCGGCGAGGAGTTTGCCGTGGTGCTGCCCGAGGTGTCACATGCCGAGGCACAGGCCATTGCCGAACGCCTGCGCAGCGCAGTGGCGCAACACCCGTTCGAAGTGGCACCGGGTGGGCAAAGGCTGCACGCCACGGTCAGCATCGGCATGGTGCACAGCGCCTCCATGAGCGGTGATGCGGACATCGACACCCTGCTGATGGCCGCCGACGCCTCGCTGTACCGCGCCAAGACCGAAGGGCGCAACCGGGTGGCGCCGGCCTGAGTCCCCCGGCTGAACTCGCCCTCCGCTTACGGCGTAACGCGCTCTCTTCCTCTTACTCGTCCCGCGCCAGCCGCACCCCGGCACTGGTGCCGCACGCATGGCAGAACTTGGCAAACGCGCTCTTGCGCGTGCTGCATTGTCCGCAGTGGTCAAACAGGCCAATGCCGCAGTGGGGGCAGAAGTCGATCTTCTCGTTCTTCAGGTCCACCGGGCGCTCGCAGCCGGGGCAGACGCTTTTGGCCAGGCGCGCCAGGGCGACGTCGTAGCTCAGGTCCTTGCGGCGCTCCTGGTCGGGCAGGGTTTCGGCCAGCTTCTGGCGTTCCAGGTAGCGGTTGAGCGCCAGGATGGCGTAGCGGCCCACCACGGCCGTCACGGCAATGCCCACCACATAGCGCACGTAGCCGCCGTAGCTGGGCAGGTAGGGCACCAGTTCCACAAAAAACGCGAACAGTGCAAAGAAGATAAAGCCCCACACAAACGGCCAGTAGGTGCCCTTGCGCTTTTTGACAAACAGCCAGCCCGCAATGGCCAGAAGCGGCAGCGTCAGGGCCAGGCGGTACAGAAACACACGCAGCTCAACCTTGCGCTGCTCGATGCGCATCCGCTCATAGCCGTCGGCTTCCAGCTCGCTCAAGCGGTTTGCTGCTGCGGCGGCGGCCTGGCGCGCATCGAGTGCCGCCTGCTGCTGCTGCTCCACCGCCTGCTGGGTTTTGCGCTCGTTGATGCGCAGCGCGTCCAGGCCTTGGGTGCGTGAGAGCACTTCCGGGTCCTGGTCAGCGCGCTGGGTGGCGCTGCGGGCGGCCAGCCAGCTGTTGAAGCTGTCGCGCGCGGTGCGGCTTTCGCTTTGGGCCTTGCTGCGCTGCAGCTGGGCCTGCTCCAGCGCGGTCTGCGCCTCCTGCTCGGCATCGCGCGCGTCGCGCACCTGCTTGCGCAGGGTTTGTGCGGCCTGCTTGTCCAAAAAGTCGTCCAACTGCAGCTGGCTTTCCACCTTGGGCAGGTCTCCCACAATGGTGCCCCCCAGCCCAATCAGGAAGCTGGCGAACACAAAGGCCACCAGCCACAGGCCACGCCGAAACCATTTTTCAGACAAACGCAGTGATTTGCTCACGGTCTTCTCCTCTCAGAGGGATCGATCAACAGGGTCGCCATTGCTGCGCCGCGCCCCATCGACAAACGATGTGGCGGCAATCGCAAACGCTTCATTTTTTATAGCTGCTAGCGCTTATTCATCAATCGCCAGAGCCCGTTTTTATTCAATTTTTCAGGGTCAACACCACCGGCGGCGCTGCCAGCTGCGCGCGCTGCAGCCAGGCCAGCACCGAATCGACAGTGACGGTCTCGATGCGGTCTGAAAAGCGCTTGTCGCTGGGGTGGTCGTCAAACGCAATGTTGGCTGACCCGACGCGGCCCCCCATGCGCGTGAGCGGGCCAAGCTTGAGCGTGGTGGGCGTGTAGCCCTTGAACTGCAGCCACGCCTGCGCCTGGTCGCGTGTCGACACGGTGGCGGGCTCCATGGCCACGGCCAGTGTCTCCAGCGCCCACTGGTTGGACTGCTGATACTTGCGGCCCCACACGTAGCTGACCATGCTGTAGGCGGGTTGCTGCAGCGTGCGGGTGCGGCCAGTGTCCTGCAGCACGGCCAGCAGGCGTTGCTGCACGTCGGGGGTGGGCACGGCATAGACGGCCTCATAGCGCCACAGATCGTCCAAGAAGAACTCGCCCAGCCCCTGGCGGTAGAGGTGGCCCACCGCAGTGCCGCATTCGTTGAGCTTGTGCGCAACGCGCCAGGGCCCCTCGGTGGTTTTGTAGGCCCAGCCCAGGTGCGAGTAGCGCAGGCCGTATTTGCTCAGGTCCTGCCCCGCCCGGGCCAGCACCACCACGCGGGTGCCCGAGCGTGCGTGTTCGGCATCCAGCGCGGCGGCGGTCTGCTCTGCCAGCTTCATGCCGCGCTCCACCACTTGGGGTGTGGTCTTGCGGGGTTCGCACGACCGGCCAGCGTATGCCTGGGTCGCGGTGAACAGCGCCGCGCCCGCGACGAGGGCAATGCCCCAGACCAGGGGCGTGGTCGCCAGTCGGCGCGTGGTGGGCGCGCCATTGCGCGGTGTCGGCAGGTGTGTATGGGTGGCCATGGTGTGCACCCTCACAGGCGTTCGTTGTGCAGCAGCGCACGGCCCATGGCGTTGGGGATGAAGGCAATCGCCTCACCCGCTACCGACAGCACGACGCCGGTACCAATCACGCTGCAAGTCACCACCGTGCCCACGCCGTAGGCCGACGCTGCCACGCCGCGGCCCGCAACTTCCACGCTGGCCTGGGCGCCATCGGATGCGCGCTCCAGCAAATACACCGTACCGGTGGCCGAGGCCTCCACGGTCTTGACGGTAAGCACGGCACCTGCCACTGACAGCGCAGCAGGCAAGGCCACCACGGCACCGGCGGCAGTGGACGCCACCGAAGCAGTGCCCACCACCGACGCGACAGGCAACATCGACAGCGCCGCCGACGCTTCACTTTGCGCACGCGCTGGCAACACCACAACGGCACACAGCAGGCCAGCGGCCAGCAGCCATCGCGCCAGGGTGGAGTTCAGGCTCCGGTTGCTTACATTGGATTGCGACATAGTTTCACTCCTCATTCATTTTTGGGTCCCTGCCGCACAGCAATGGGCGGCAGGGCATTGACTCGGTTCAGACCCGCCCCGGAGCATCGCCCAGGCCAGGTGCTGCGGCGCGATGATCTCAGTTCGCGTTGTTACCAGACGTTGCAGAGTTGGTAGACGCAGAGGCAGCCGCTTCGCGGCGGCCCTGAAGGCGGGCCTCAGCCAAATCGGCCTCGTGGCGGTCGCGAAGCATCTTGGCCAGGGTGAATGCGGTGGTGATCAGGTACAACCAGCTCACCCCCAGAAAAGCCTTGTACGTCACGTTGATGTCCATGCCCAGCAGGCCCCAGCCCGTCAGGCCCATGGCCACGGTGAACCCGCCCCACACCACCAGCTTCCACATCGGCGTGTCCCCGGCGCCGCGGCGCGTGGCGCTTTCGTTGTCCCGCACAAACTTGGCCAGCACAAATGCGGCAGACAGACAGAACACATACCCCATCACCATGAACGCCTGCTCCAGCTGCTGACCGGGCAACCAGGCCAGCCCCACGGCACACAGAAACACAGCGATACCGAACGAGACCCACACCTGCAACTGCCAGGCACGGGTGTCACGCTGAACGATGAGGGGAGAGGTAGTAGACATACAGTGGGTTGGCCACAGGGGCCTTGGTTGAACACGGAGCGAATGGTGACGGAGCGCCGCGCTGGCGTCTGCGTCCAGATACTGCAGTGGCCCTGCACCGGCCGTCAGGTATCGAATGGCGATACTTTTTGCGAATGCAGCACCTTTATTCGCTCCAAAATGCCCAGAACATGGGTGACAGGCGGTGCTGCGCTTGTCTCCCACAATCCCGGCCACGACACCAGTTGCACCACAAAACGGAGACACCCACACCATGACCACCACCAAACCTTTTGACCTCGTCGTCCACGGCGCCACCGGCTTTACAGGCCGCTTGGTGGTCGAATACCTGCTCAAGCGCTATCCCGCTGGCAGCGGCCTGCGCTGGGCCATGGGCGGGCGCAATGCCGACAAACTGGCCGCCGTGCGCGACGAACTGGGCGCACCGGCAGACACCCCGCTGGTCGTGACCGACACCAGCACACCCGCCAGCCTGCAAACGCTGATGGAGCAGACCCGCCTGGTGCTGACCACCGTAGGCCCCTACCAGCTTTACGGCAACGAACTGGTGGCCGCCTGCGCCAAGTCCGGTGTGGACTATGTGGACCTGTGCGGCGAGCCCGCCTGGATGCGCCACATGATCGACGCCCACGAAGCCACGGCCAAGGCCAGTGGCGCACGCATCGTGTTCTCGTGCGGGTTCGACTCCATTCCGTTTGACCTGGGCGTGTACCTGTTGCAAAACGAAATGAAAACCCGCTTCGGCCACCCCGCAAGCCGTGTGCGCGGCCGCGTTCGCAAGATGAAGGGCACCTTCTCCGGCGGCACCGCCGCCAGCCTGAAAGCCACCATGGCCGCAGCCGCCAGCAATCCCGCCGTGCTGGACCTGCTGAAGAACCCCTTCTCTCTGACCCCCGGCTTCGAGGGACCGCGCCAGCCCACGGGCCACAAGCCCATGGTGGACGAAGCCCTGGGCGATGGAATTTGGGTCGCGCCGTTCGTGATGGCCGCCATAAACACCCGCAACGTGCACCGTTCCAACTTCTTGCTGCAGCACGCGTACGGCACCGATTTTGTGTACGACGAGATGCTGATCACCGGCCCCGGTGAAAAGGGCGAAGCCATCGCCAACGCGGTGGCGGGCGACAAGTCGCTGGGCTCGGACAAAGGCCCCAAACCCGGCGAAGGCCCGTCGCGCGAGGAGCGTGAGAACGGGTTCTACGATGTGCTGTTCCTGGGTACCGACGATGCAGGCAACAACTTGCGCGTGGGCGTGAAGGGTGACCGCGACCCGGGCTACGGCTCCACCTCCAAGATGATCACCGAAGCCGCGGTGTGTCTGCTGCAGGACGCGAGTGAAACGCCCGGCGGTATCTGGACGACGGCACCCGCGATGGGCGAGAAGCTGATTGCGCGGCTGCAGGCGAATGCGGGGCTGAGCTTTGAGGTCGAAACGCAGGCTTGAGGCTTGCTTCAAAAACAGTAGCTGCTTGCGCTCTATCTACGGTACTTTCAGATGAAAATCTATTGATAATCCATACCTATCAAGCGCTACCAGCTACTTTTTCAATAGCAATGCAGCCCACTACACGGCCAGCGGCAGTTCGGTGGTCGATAAGACGTTGCGCAGCACCATGAACGACCGCACCTGCCGCACGCCCGGCAGGTAAATCAGCTGCTCTGCGTGCAGGCGGTTAAAGCTCTCGCTGTCTCGGGTGCGCACCAGCATGAAGTAATCGAACTCGCCGGTGACCACATGGCATTCCATGCAGCCCGAGATTTTGACGGCCGCTTTTTCAAACTCGGCAAATGACTCGGGCGTGGAACGGTCCAGCACCACGCCGATCATCACCAGCATTCCAGCCCCTACCGCCTTGGGGTTGAGCAGCGCCACCACCCCATCGATAAGCCCCAGCCGCCGCAGGCGCTCCACCCGGCGCAGGCAGGCGGGTGCGCTCAGGTGCACCTTCTCTGCCAGCGCGACGTTGGATAACGACGCATCGCGCTGCAGCTGGCGCAGGATGGTTTTGTCGGTGCGGTCCAGCTCGGCAGACACATCGGGCTGCGGCACATTCTTGGCACGAACTTTTGTTGCGCACATTTCTTACTTCAAGAAATTTTGATTGCCTCAATTCTGATTCAAGAACAAAAAACTCTGAAATCAAAGCGAAATTCGCAACCACTTGATGCGCGTGTTTTTCTACGATGAAGGCACTGCAAGCACCCTTGCACCCACCGCCTTTCCATCGACCGGAACACATCCATGAATCTGCAGAAATTTCCCCGCCACCCACTCACCTTTGGCCCGTCGCCCATCACGGCGCTACCGCGTCTGTCGGCCCATCTGGGCGGCAAGGTGCACCTGTACGCCAAGCGCGAAGACTGCAACTCGGGCCTCGCGTTTGGCGGTAACAAGACGCGCAAGCTGGAATACCTCATCCCCGAGGCGATTGCCGGCGGCTACGACACGCTGGTGTCGATTGGCGGCATCCAGTCCAACCAGACGCGCCAGGTGGCCGCCGTGGCCGCGCACTTGGGGCTCAAGTGCGTGCTGGTGCAGGAGAACTGGGTCAATTATTCCGACGCGGTGTACGACCGCGTGGGCAACATCGAGATGAGCCGCATCATGGGCGCCGATGTGCGCCTGGACGCTGCGGGTTTTGACATCGGCATCCGCCCCAGCTGGGAGCAGGCCATGGACGATGTGAAGAAGGCGGGTGGCAAGCCCTTCCCCATCCCGGCGGGCTGCTCCGAGCATCCGTATGGCGGCCTGGGCTTTGTCGGCTTCGCCGAAGAGGTCCGCCAGCAAGAAAAAGAACTGGACTTTCAGTTTGACTACATCGTGGTCTGCTCAGTGACCGGCAGCACGCAGGCTGGCATGGTTGTGGGTTTTGCGGCCGACGGCCGCGCGCGCAAGGTGATCGGCATCGACGCATCGGCCAAACCGGAAAAGACGCACGCGCAAGTGCTTCGCATCGCACAGAACACGGCCAAGCTCGTGGAGCTGGGCCAGGAGATCACCGCCGAGGACGTGGTGCTGGACACGCGCTATGGCGGGCCCGAGTACGGCCTGCCCAACGAAGGCACGCTCGAAGCCATACGCCTGTGCGCCCGCCAGGAGGGCATGCTGACCGACCCGGTGTACGAAGGCAAATCCATGCACGGCATGATCGACATGGTGCGCAAGGGCGAGTTCCCCGAAGGCTCCCGCGTGTTGTACGCGCACCTGGGAGGGGTGCCGGCGTTGAACGCCTACGGCTTTC
>NZ_JBKBXG010000028.1:0-57261 GCF_046314175.1 Acidovorax sp.
GTGTAGGCCTTCAGGCGGCTGGCTTCCAGCGTGTGGGGGCCTGCGTTGTCGGCGCGGTGCACGGCGCGCACGGTGCCTGCGCGGTCCACCACGGTGGCGGTCACGTTGTAGCCGTTGGCGCCGCAGGTGGCGACGGTTTGCGCGGCGATCTGCGTGGCCAGGTCCAGTGAGATGTTCTTTTCGGTGCGTACGCCTTCGGCGCTGGCCGCTGTGGCGATCAGGGACAGGGTGAAGGCGGCGATGGTGGCGAGGCGGTTTTGCATGGTGTTCTCCGGTGTTTTTGACGTCGGGGCCACCGGTTGTGGCGCCGTGGGAGAACTGTAGAAATTGCCGCTGTTTTCAGCCATTCGTGCGGCTACGCGCGTGCCTCCGTAGAACTACGGAAGTCCCATGCAGACTGATTCAAGCCGCCAAGTCCACCAGTGCCGCATACCGCCGTATCAGCTGCGCCAGCGATTCCGCCCCCAGTTTGGCGAACAGGTTGGCGCGGTGCGTCTCCACCGTGCGGGGTGAGAGTTCGAGCGCCCGGCCGATTTCTTTGTTGGTCAGCCCCTCGACGATGAGGCCCAGCACCTCGCGCTCGCGGGCCGACAGTTGCGCAAAACGTTCGCGCGCCTGCTGGTCCGCCTGGTGGCGCTCGCGGGACCGCACATGCTGGCGCACTGCGTTCTGCAGGGCTTCGATCAGCACCTCGTCGTCCACCGGCTTTTCCAGAAACTCCGCCGCGCCGGCTTTGAACGCGCGGCGGCACATCTCCACGGTGCCGTGGCCGGTCAGCAAGATCATGGGCTGGTCCACGCCGTGCGCCAGCAGCTGCTCCAGCACCGTGAGGCCGCTGATGCCGGGCATGCGCACGTCCAGCACGATGGCGCCGATGCTGGCGCGGTCAAACCCCGCCATGAAGGTTTGCGGGTCAGCCCAGGTCTGTACGCGCAAGCCCACGGTGCTGATGAGCAGGCCCAGGCTGTCACGCACGGCGGCATCGTCGTCCACGAGGTGGATCAGGGGCGAGAGGGATGGCGCGTTATCGGTCATTGGCAGGCGGTGAGGTGGGCAGGGTCAGCACAAACTCGGCGCCCGGGCGGCCAGTGGCCGGGTGCGTGGATTCGGGCGCCAGGGTCAGTTGCGCTCCCATGGCTTGCGCCAGGCTCTCGCACAGCGTCAGGCCCAGGCCCAGCCCACCGGTGCGCGTGGTGTAGAACGGCTCGAACAGGTGCTGGCGCGCGTCGGGCGGTATGCCCGGGCCATGGTCGCGCACCGATAGCACCACATGCGCAGCATCTGCACGTTGCATTGAAACGCGCAGCTGGCGCTCGGCGGGCGGCACCTGCTCCAGCGCCTGCAGGGCGTTCATCAGCAGGTTGTGAATGATCTGCTGCAGGGCAACGGGTTCGGCTAACACGTGGGGCAGGTCAGGGGCGGCAGACACCTCGGGCACCACACCGCGCTGCGCCAGCTCGGGCTCCAGCAGGTGCAGCGCGTCGTGCACCGCTGCAGGCATGGCCAGCGGCTGGGCTTGCCCCACCAGGTCGGGCCGCTCCACCAGTCGGCGCAGGCGGCCCACCACGGTAGACGCGCGGCGCGCTTGCTCTACCGCGCGGGCCATGGCCGTTTGCGCGGTGTCGAGGTCGGGCGGGTCATCGGTCAGCAGGCGCTGGGCGGCCTGGGTGCTGGACAGCAGGGCGGTCAGCGGCTGGTTCAGCTCGTGCGCCATGCCGGCTGCCAGCTCGCCCAGCGTGTTCAGCCGCGCCACCTGCCCCAGGCGCAGCAGCTCTTCGGCCCGCTGGCGGGCCACACGCTGGCGCCGCAGGGCGCGGCCTGCCGCCCACAGCGCCGCAGTCAGCAGGCACCAGCCCAGCATGCCCCACCAGGGCAGCTCGTTCAGGCCGACGCTGCGGCGCGCCACCACGTCCAGCGGCTGGCTGGGTGCCGCCAGCAGTTTGTGAAAGTCGTAGGTGCGGATGCCGCTGGCCAGGTCGGCCTGCCCGGGCTGCACCACAAAGGCCTCGCCGCCCTGCTCCAGCGTCACCCGCACGGGGCTTGTCGCCCGGTCCATGGGCCACTCGTCGTTGGGGATGGTGGTGCGCAGGTCGATGTGCAGCGCGTAGCTGGCGGGCGTGGCAGCCAGCACCAGGTAGTAGCGGCCCGCGGGCAGGTTCACGCCCGCCATGGCGGCGTGGCCGGTGCGGCGCGACGTGGCTTCGGCCGCTGCCAGCTCTGCCTGCAGTGCAGGGGGCCAGTCGCTTTGCGCTGTGCGCTGCAGCACCGACAGGATCTGCGGGTACACCGAGGTCAGCCGTGGCAGAGGCGACGATGCGGTGCTGGTGCTGTCGCCCGCAGCCGCAGCGGGTTGCAGCAGCGCCAGCGTGGCCATGATGGCGTCGTGCTGCACCACACGCTGGCTCAGCAGCCGGTGCACGATGCGCGCGTCGGTCTCGAACGCGGCGTGCAATTGCTGCAGGCGCGCCACAGTCAGCCAGCTGACCCCCGCACACGCGATAGCGGCCCACAGCAGCAGGCTGGTGAGGTGGCGTTGTACAGGTCGTGGAAGGAGGCGCTGGCGCCATGCCCGGGTCATGCGCGGATTCTGGCATGGGGGCTTGCACAGGCGTGTGGCTTGCGACGGTTTGAAGCGACCTTAAAGCTGCCCAAAGGCGGCTCTGGTGTAATTTCGGGCTGGCGCTCGTCGCGCCTCGCCCATACTCCCTCCATGTCCAACGTTCCCCCCAAGCCGCACCACTGGCTCACGCCCCGCAACCTGCTGTGGGCGTCGATTGCGGTGGCGGTGGTCACCATCGCGCTCAAGACGCTGGCCTGGGTGGTCACCGGGTCGGTGGGTTTGCTGTCTGATGCCATGGAGTCGTTTGTGAACCTGGCCAGCGCCATGTTTGCGCTGGCCATGGTGACCGTGGCAGCACGGCCTGCGGATGATGACCACCCCTATGGCCACCACAAGGCCGAGTATTTCTCGTCGGGGTTCGAGGGCATCCTCATCGTGGGGGTGTCAGCAGGCATCTTGTGGGCGGCGGGGCACCGCTTGTTCGACCCGCAACCGATTGAACAAGTGGGCTGGGGTCTGGGCCTGTCGGTGCTCAGCTCGGCGCTCAACGGATTCTTGGCGTGGCTCATGTTCCGGTCGGCGCGCGAGTACCGTTCCATAGCGCTGGAGGCCGACGCCCGCCACCTGGTCACCGATGTGTGGACCTCGGCGGGCGTGCTGGTGGGCATTGCGGGCGCGGTGCTCACCGGCTGGCTGTGGCTGGACGCCGTGGCCGCAATTGCGGTGGCGCTGAACATCCTCAAGGAAGGCGTTTCACTCGTCTGGCGCTCGTCCCAGGGCCTCATGGATTCAGCCGTAGAGCCCGAGGTGCAGGCCACCATCGACACCACACTGCAGCAGTTCGTATCGGCCCAGCCGCCTGGCGCCGTGCGGTTCGACCATGTATCCACCCGCCGCGCAGGCCAGCGCCAGTTTGTAGACATGCACCTGCACATGCCCGCGCACTGGACTTTGCGCCACGCCGCGGAGCTGCGCGGCCAGGTCGAGCGCGCACTCATGACCGCCGTGCCCGGCCTGCGCGCCACCATCGAGCTGCTGCCTACCGACGTGGAAGCGCATTTTGACGACCCCCGTGACGACCCCAAGGAAACAACGAAGTGATCAGCGTATTGCAACGTGTGCGTGAAGCCCGCGTGGATGTGGAAGGACAGACCGTGGGCGCCATCGGGCCCGGCCTGTTGGTGCTGGTGTGTGCCGAGCGTGGCGACACCGAGGCGGAGGCCGACAGATTGCTGGCCAAGATCCTCAAGCTGCGCATCTTTTCAGACGCCGCAGGCAAGATGAACCAGAGCGTGCAGGACACCGGAGGCGGGCTGCTGCTGGTGAGCCAGTTCACCCTGGCGGCAGACACCACGGGCGGCAACCGCCCCAGTTTCACCCAGGCCGCCGCGCCGGACGACGGCCGCAGGCTGTACGACTATGTGGTGGCCCAGGCCCGCAAGGTGCACCCCGACGTGGCCACGGGCCAGTTTGCGGCGGACATGCAGGTGCACCTGGTCAACGACGGGCCGGTGACGATACCGCTGCGCATGGCGCCACCGACGTGTTGATATTTAAAAATGATAGCTGCTGGCGCTTGATGGATAAGCGCTAGAGCCTGTTTTTGCTAAAATTTCGGCCCCAGTCATGCTTGTCTGTAGCGGCGCGGCGGTCAGCTGTCAGCGCCGTGCCTTTGGGCACTGCGCTCACAAGGCATTCGCCTCCGCCTTGGCCGCAGTCTCAGTCAGGCGGTCGATGGGCTCGGGGCAGTGCTTGAGATATCCCTGCGCATAGTCCACCCCCATCTCCTTGAGGCGCTGCAGCACTTCGGGGCTTTCTACAAACTCAGCCACCGTTTCCAGCCTCATCAGCCTGGCGACATCGGCAAAACAGCGGACCGCCGCTTCGTCCAGTGGATCGCTGATAAGGTTTCGAATGAACTGCCCGTCGATCTTCAGGTAGTCAACAGGCAGGGCTTTGAGGTACCCGAACGACGACGCACCAGCGCCGAAGTCGTCCAGTGCGACTTTCACCCCGCCGGCGCGGACATGGCCGATGAAGGTCGCCGCGTCCGCAAGGTTGGTGACGGCGGCTGTTTCTGTGATTTCGATGCAGAGCTTGGAGCAAACCGTTGCACCGGCTGCGCCAAACAATTCGAGTGCCCATGCGTGAAACGCCCTGTCGCCCACCGATTGCCCCGAAAGGTTGACGCTGAGGCTGTCGATCAGGCCAGGCTCGTTCAGGCTTTGGAGCCAACGGACCGAGTTTTGTAAAACCCAGCGGTCAATGCGCGACGCCAGATGAAAGCGTTCGGCGGCAGGCAGGAACACTCCGGGCTGCACCAACGATCCGTCGTCGTTTCTCAAACGCAGCAGAACTTCGGCGTGAATGCCCGGCGCTTGATCCCTCAGGCAATGAATGCGCTGCGCAAACAGCACAAAGCCATCGTGGTCCAGCGCGTGCTGGATCCGGGTCGTCCACTGCATCTCATGGTTTCTTTCGCGCATGGTCACGTCGGTTTCAAACCATGCGTGGACGCGATTTCTCCCGGCCTCCTTGGCCGCATAGCACGAGGCATCGGCAGCCTGCTGAATGGCTGAGACGTTGGCCCACCGCTTGTCCAGCGGAACGAGGCCAATGCTGGTGCCGATCCGAAAACGTTTCTCCCCATGGACAAACCGAAAGTCGTTCATGCGGTCACAGATCTTTTGGGCAATCCGACTCGCCTGTTCCATGGTGCAGTGCTCCAGGATGATGGCGAATTCGTCACCGCCCAGGCGCGCAAGGGTGTCGCGCGCACGGATCGAGTCCCCCAGCAGCTTGCTGACCTGCTGCAACAACTGGTCACCGATGGCGTGACCACATGCGTCATTGACCAGCTTGAACTGGTCCAGGTCAATGTAGAACAGAGCATGGCTGCTGTCGTTGTCCTGCGCATGGCGTAGCGTTCTGAGCAAGCGCGACTCGAACTCCGCGCGGTTGACAAGACCGGTCAGCGAATCGTGCGTGGCCCGATAGGTCATCTCGCCACTGAGCCTGCGCTGCTCGCTGACATCATGAAAGACCAGCACAACGCCGAGCATTTCGCCCTGCGGACTGCGAATGGGGGCCGCCGAGTCCTGGATTCCGTGTTCAGTGCCGTCTCGCGCAATGAGCAAGGTTTTGGGGGCCAGGCCCACCGTCTTGCCTTCGGCCAGGCACGCCGCCACCGGGTCGGGTGCGGGCTCGCGCGTTTCTTCGTTGACGATGTGAAACACCTGCAGCAAGGGGCGCCCGATCGACTCCGAAGACAGCCACCCCGTCATGCGCTCGGCCACCGGGTTGAGCCAGCTGATCAGCCCATCGGCATTGGTGGTGATGACGGCGTCCCCAATCGACTGGAGGGTGACCCTCATCAGTTCGTGCTGCTGAGCCAGTTCGGCGCTTAGTTGCAGCATGGCTTCGTCACGGCGTTTTCTCTCGGAAATGTCGATGTGGATACCAAACACCCACTCGGGCTTGCCGTCGGCGGTGCGTGTGATGAGCCTTCCCCGGTCTTCGACCCAAATCCAAGAGCCATCCCGATGGCGCAGGCGCAGTTCGAACACATAGGCGTCGCTACGGCCCGCAAAATGCTCGCGCAGCAACTGCTGGGTCTGGGGCAGCTCGTCCGGGTGGGCGATGTCTGCACGGTACTGGTTCGTTATGACGCCCAGTTCTTCGATGGTCCAGCCGATGATCTCCGCCCAGCGAGGGTTGACGATCACCTCGCCGGTTCGGACGTTCCATTCCCAGGTGCCGGCGTTCGTGCCCTCTATGAGGTTGCGTAGTCGCTCGTGCTCCCTGGCCAGGGCTGTCTCCGCGCGCCTGCGAAGCGTCACGTCCTGGCTGACCGAGAGACTGCGCAAGGGCTGGCCGTGCTCGTCGCGCTCCATAAGCGCGGACAGCAAAACGTCGATGATTTCGCCCTGGCGCGTGACCATTTGGTAGGGCACTTCGTCGCACCGGCCGGCGGCAAAGAAGGTCGGCAGGACTTCCTCTTTGGCCCGCCGGCGGGACTCTTCGGTGAGGAAATCTGACGACAATCGGCCAATGACTTCCTCGCGGCGGTAGCCTAGACAAGCGAGCCAAGCATCGCTGACATGCAGAATTCGGCCTTGGGCATCAATGGAGTGGAGCATGGCAGGCGTGGTTTCGTACATCGCCCGCAGTCGACCTTGCGCGATCACCAGCGCCTGTTGCTGCTCCCGCCGCTGCGTGATTTCCTGAAGTGTTCCGCGCAGGCCGCTGATGCGCCCAGACGCATCGCGCACAGCCTCGCCGCGCGCCTCCACCCAGCCTGTATGGCCACCGGGTCGCCGGTAGCGCAGATCCAGGACGTAGTCCTGGCCGGTGCTCAGCGCATTGGATACCCGCTCTGCGAGCTTGGCATAGTCTTCCGGCAGGTAAATGCGCGATTGATCTTCAAAACTGGGTGCGGGTGCCTGTGGGTCGCCGCCGAGAATCGAGTACATCTGCGGAGACCACGTCACCACATCCCCCTCGACTTGCCAGTTCCAACTGCCTGTTTGACCAAGCCTCTGGGCTTCTTCCAGTGCCAACTGCGCTGTCTTGAGTGCGGTCACGTCACTGACATTGACGAAAAAACCAAGCACCTCGCTGCCTGCGATATCGGGGACGTAGTGCGCCAGGATGTGGCGGCGACTTCCATCAAAATTGGTCACTGCACGTTCGAAATTCTGTTCGTGTCCTGCCAGCGCAGCGTGGGCGTAATCCTCGTTCCATTCAACGATGCGTTCGCCCAGCAGCTCTTCGCGCGACATGCCGATCAACTCGTGCGGTTGCCTGCCGAACCATTGCGCGTAGGCATGGTTGGCAAAGCGGCATCGCCGATCCTTACCCCAGTAAGCGACCATGCCTGGGATCGCGTCAGCGATGGCGCGAATAAAGCGCTGGCTTTCGCCGAGCGCCAGGCCCGCCGACTCTGCCAGGTTGCGCTGTTCAATGAGTTCAGCCTCGAAGCGGTGGCGCTCGTGGGTGGAAACAAGGCTCCAAAAATAGGCGGGAGCGCCGTTGTATTCCCCCCGGCGGCTATCGAGCAGCACCGGTACGCGAGTTTTGTCGCCGCCGCTGACTTGCAAATGGATCTCGCTGATCTGCCCGTCCCGCAGCAAGGTGGGCCAGATATGGGTCTGCAAAAAAATACGGCTGGCTGGCGGCAGCAGTGCTTCCAACAAAACCCCGATGCGATCCTCTCGTGCCCCCCCTGCAAGCGCAAGAAGTGCTGCGTTGACGTCCAGCAGGCGGCCCCCTTCGTCCGTGACGATCACCGCGCAGGGCAATTGGTCCAGCAGATTCATGGAAGGGGCCTTGCCTTTGCGTCAGGCGCTGACGGCAGCCTGATCCAGGTAGTCGCGCATGGCTTTGATCACAAGGTCGGGGTTGCTCATGTGCGCGCAATGGCCGGAAACGTCGAGCACTTCAAGCGTGCTGTCCGGCAGGTGGGCATGCAGATACTCCCCGACGGAAAGGGGTGCCAGAGTGTCGCTGCGGTGTTGCAAAAGCAACGACGGGCGCGAGACCTTGGCCAGGTCTGCCCGGTTGTCTGCGAAGAATGTGGCCCGAGCGAACACTTTTGCAACGGCCGGGTCCGTCGAGCAAAAACTGTCGGTCAGCGTGCTGGTCACGTCGCCAGCTCCTGCATTTCCTGCAACCACCGGTGCCAGGTAGTTGGCCCATCCCATGTAGTTTTGATCCATCAGCGCCAGCAGGCCTTCCAGGTCGTCACGCTCGAAGCCCCCAGCGTAGCCGGGCGGGTCATTCAGAAAGCACGGCGATGGGCCCAGCAAAACCAGCCGGTCAAACAGCGAAGGCCGCTCTATCGACGCGAGCATGCCGATGCTGCAGCTGACCGAATGGCCCACAAAAGTCACCCCTTCGTCCAGGCCAAGGGCATCGCATATTTCCAGGACGTCCAGTGCGTAACCTTTAAGGTCGGCATACCGCAGCCGGTCAAACGCTGCCCGATCCGATCCGCCGCTGCCCACATAGTCGAACATTACTTGGCGGTGCGTAGCTCTGAACGCCGGTGTAACCAAGCTCCACATGTCTTGACTGCACCCAAAGCCATGCGCATACATCAGCACAGGGCCTTCGTCGCCCAAAATCTTGACATTGTTTCGCTTCAAAACGCTGCTCATGGCGCATGTTCTCGGGTTGGTGCGGTATTGCCGCAAAGCGGTTACTACAACTTTGTAGGTTGCCATGGACTATAGCGACGCAGCCGCTGCCTGGCTGTGTGCAACAGGCGGCGGTGCGGGTAAACACCGCGTTTAACAATAGTTTGCAGTTGCCGTGGGATTCCACGGGGGTTGAGTGTCTTGCTTGCGCTCCCTGGTTTGAGAGGTTGCAGCGGGCCGGAGATGCTGTCTTTTGGAAAGCACTGGCGCGCAGGGCTCGATCAGTGGGACCGGTTCAGTCCAGTGCACCAGCCGTTCATGGCATTTTGAACAGGTTCTCAGGATTCGTGTGCAGAATCCCCGAAAGCCTGAGGTGAGCACTATTTCTGAAGAACAAGCAGTGGCGACACCGGCAGCACCCGGAACGCCACCGACGCCAACGCAAGCCATGCCGCGATGGTCAGCATGACAGCGGTGTGTGCATCCCACCCCCAGCGCTGTGCCCAGGTGGCGACGAAGCCGGTGAACCACTGCATCAGCGCCACGCCCAGGAACATCGCCATGGTGTATGCCGACAGGGCGCGGCCCGTCAGCGCGGGCCGGTAAGACGCGCGCACGTCGGCGTACTGCAGCACGCCGTAGCCCGACAGCAGGCCCATCAGCAAGATCAGCACCACGCTGGCGGCCGCGTGCACGCGCATTAGCGCAAGCACGGCAAACAGTGCGGCCATCAGCAGCGACGCATTGCCGATCCACCACCTGCGGCGGCCGGTGCCCGGGTCCAGCCGTCCCGCCAGACCGGGCGCGAAGAGGGCGATGAGCGAGAGGCCCAGCGCCACGTTGCCGCTGTCCACCAGCGAGAGGTGGTAGCGGTCCATCAGCAGCGGTGCCAGCCACAAGCCGCGCAGCGACAGGAACGCAGCATAGCCCGACATGCCGAGCACCAGAATGCCCCAGGTGTGCGGCACTATCAGCAGCTCGCCAAAGCCCCGCAAGGCCTGGCCCCAGGTTTCACGCTGCGCCGGGGGTGGGGCCAGGGGCGCAGGCTCATGCACCCGCAGGTAGATCATCAGCCACGACAGCGCGCTCAACACCGCCAGCACCGCATAGCCCGTGCGCCACCCCCCGCCGTGTTGCACCAGCCATGCCAGTGGCGTGCCCGTGAACAGCAGGCCCAGCCCGCCAACGCCCATGGCCACCCCGGAGAGGTAGGCAAACCGCTCCGCCGGAAAATGCCGCGCGATAAACAGTGTGCAGGCCAGGAAGGCGGGCGAGCAGCCCACCCCGATCATCAGCTGGCCCACCATGAGCCAGGCGTAACCCGGTGCCGCGGCAGAAAGCGCCGAACCTGCGATGGCCAGCGGAAACGCAGTGAGCACGGTTCGGCGCAGGCCATACAGGTCCAGCCCCACGCCCATCAGCAACTGGGCCACGCCAAACGACAGGCCGAACAGCCCGGCAAAGGCGCCCAGCGACCCGGGCGAAAGCCCAAAATCCGCCGTCAGCCCTTGCGCCACCATGGCGGTGGTGGTGCGAAAGGCCTGGCTGAGCGCGAAGCCGCTCAGCAGCGTCAACAGCATGGCCCACAGAGCGCGGGGCTGCGGGCGCTCGTTACCCGCTGGGGTGGCCCCGGATGAAGAAGGTGACACTGCGCTTGCTTTCACTGGCGCCAGAAGAACACCGCTGCCATTACCAGGCCGGTGGCCACGATGCCCCAGCGCAGCACATTCGCAGGCAGTTTGCGCGCCACCCGTGCGCCGCCGTAGCCGCCTGCGGTGGCGGCCACCATCATCATCAGCGCCTGCGGCCACAGCACGATGCCGCCCGCCGCGTAGATTGCCACGGCGATGGCAGTCAGCAGGGCAGACACGAGGTTCTTCATCCCATTCATGGCGTTGAGTTGCGTCTGCCCCAGGAGGCCGAACAGCGCCAGCAGCAAGATGCCCAAACCCCCGTTGAAATAGCCGCCATAGCCCGCGACTGCCAACATGCCCAGCGCGGCCTTCCATGGCTGTGCGGGGCCGTGGGCAGACGCCCCCGCCCACTGCCGCAGCGTGGGGCCAAAGGCGAACATGGCCGTGGCCGCCAGCAGCAGCCAGGGCACCACCTTGCGGAAGGTGGCATCAGGCGTGATGAGCAGCAAGGCAGCCCCCGCCGAGCCACCGATGAGAGCCAGCAGAATCACAGCCCGCATGGACAGGCCGGGTGGCGGTTGCATGTCTTCCCGAAAACCCCAGGCCCCTGCCATGTAGCCAGGTAGTAGGGCCACGGTGCCCGTGGCGTTGGCCACCACCGGCGGCACGCCGGTGAAAACGAGCGCGGGCAGGGTCAGGAAGCTGCCGCCGCCTGCAACCGCGTTGAGGGCGCCGGCCGCGAAGGCGGCAGTGAGCAGCAGGGCGGTGTCGAACATGGGTCTCCAGAAATCGTGTTTTTTGTAGCTGCAAGGCGTACCGGGTGGCAACACCAGGCAGCGATTCGCCGCTGGCGCAGTGCTGCGGCGCGGGGCACACGATGTTAGACGGCCTTGGCCGGTGTCAAAGGCACGAAAGCACTGCTGTTTGGAGAAGGTGCCATGCGCAAAACGTGCGCAATGGCGATGCGGCTGCCTGCAATGGGCAGGCGCCGCGTGCTCACACGCGCTGCTTGCCCAGCTTGCGGCTAAGGGTGCGGCGGTGCATGCCCAGCCGGCGGGCTGCTTCCGAGATGTTGAAGTCGGTTTCGGCCAGCACCTCGTGAATGCGTTCCCATTCCAGCGTCTTGATGGAGCTGGAGCGGTTGGTTAGCTCGACCTCGGCGTTGCCCTCCATCAGGCCAAAGGCGGCTTCGATGTCGTCGGTGTTGGATGGCTTGGCCAGGTAGTGTACGGCTCCGAGTTTGACGGCCTCCACCGCAGTCGAGATGCTGGCAAAGCCGGTGAGCACGACGATACGCATGGTGTTGCTGTGGGCATGGAGCATCCGCACACAAGCCAGGCCCGAGGCTTCGCCCTTGAGCTTGAGGTCTACCACCGCGTACACGGGCATGTGCTCAAAGAGCAGCTGCTCCATATGCGCCAGGCTGTCGGCGTGCAGCACGCGGTAACCCCGCCGCTCGAACGAGCGCGCAAGGGTGCGGGCAAAGGCCTCGTCATCCTCCACGATCAGCAGCAGCGGGTTTTCAGTGTCCATGGTGGTTGGGTCGCTTGTCTTGCAATGCAATGGCCGCCAGCGGGATCGTGATGGTGACCTCGGCGCCACCGCCCTCAAGGTTGCGCGCTGCCACGGTGCCGCCCAGCGTGCGTGCCACGTTCATCGACAGGAACAGCCCTAGCCCGCCGCCGGGGCGCCCCTTGGTCGACTGGTAGGGCGTGCCAATCTGTTTCAGTACCGCTGCGGAGAAGCCGGGCCCCCGGTCGCTGACCACGATGCGCAGCACCTCAGCATCACTGCGCGCCTGCAGGCTCACCCAGTGCGGCGACGCATCACGGGCATTGTCCAGCACATTGAAAACCATTTGCTCCAGCGTGGCATCGGCCACCATGGGGCGGTCGTCTTCAATGTGGTTGTCAAACACAAACTGGTCGACCGACCGCGTGGCCCGCCAGTCCTGCACCAGAGTGTCAAGAAACCGGCACGCCGTGGTCTGGCTGGAGTCCTCGCCGCGCGTCTCGCCTGCGGACAGCAGGATGCCGCTGACAATGGTTTTGCAGCGTTGCACCTGGGCTTCCATCTCGGCGATTTCTTCCTGCAGCACGGGGTCAGTTGCCAACGCGGGGATGCGTCGCCAGTCGCCCAAAATGACGGCCATGGTGGCCAGCGGCGTGCCCAGCTCGTGCGCGGCGCCCGATGCCAGCAACCCCATGCGCACGATGTGTTCCTCCTCGGCGGCACGCTGGCGCACTGCAGCCAGCCGGGCGTCGCGCTGGCGCAGGTTGCGGCTGATGCGGGTGATGAAGATGACCACCAGGATGGCATTGAGCACAAAACACACGAGCAGCCCCAGCACATAAGGGCTGGCCCAGCCCTCGTGCATGTTGGGCGCCATGGGCAGGGGTTTGCTGTGCTGGGCCAGCAGCACCACACACGCCGATGTCAAAATAACAATGAACCAGATGTAGCTGCCCCGCAGCAGCATCGCGCCCACTGCAATCTGTAGCACGTACAGAAAAACAAAGGGGTTGCTGATGCCACCGCTCAGGTACAGCTGGGCGGTCAACGCGGCCACGTCGATCAGCAGGCCAATGAAGATCTCGACGTCGTGCACGCTGCGTCGGGTGCGCCAGCGCACCAGGCTGACGATGTTGAAGATCGCCATACAGCCCACGATAGTGAGCATCTCTCGCATGGGCAGGGGCATGCCCAGGATGTAGTGCGTGGTCTCGATGGTGAGCAGCTGGCCCACCACGGCAATCCAGCGTAGCTGGATAAGCTGCTGCAGGTTCTTGAGCCCGGCCGTGGCGGTGGCCGAACTGGCTTTGCTCAAAGGCCGTAAGGGCCGGGGGGGTCTGCGGCTACTGGGGCGGGTACTGGTCATGGCGGAGGGGCGGCGCGGCTGTGGGCGCGCAGACGCATCTCGTAGCGTGCCACAACCACAGTGGCCCCTACCACCATCAGTGCCAATCCAAACCAGGTCAGCGCATAAACCAGGTGGCTGTTGGCAAAGCGCACAACCGTAAGGCCGGTGCGGGGCCAGGGGCCTTGCGCTGCCGGACGCTGCTCGGTGTTGGTGGCGCCTTGCCGGGTCGGGAAACCCACATCCACAAAATATGGTGCTGCGTTGGGCAGCTGCAATGCCTGCGCCATGGCCCCCACATCGCGTGAGTGCCAGCGCTGTTGCTCAGGCGCATTGCGGCGAAGGAACCCCCCGCCCGGCTCGCTGATGCGCAGCAGGCCTTCGATGGTCACCGGCCCACCCGCCGTGGCGTTGATCGCTTGGCTCTGCCACTGCTCGCGCTGGTTGGCAGGCACAAACCCCCTGTTGACTAGAACCTGTGTGCTGTCGTCCTGCTGCAGGGGGGTCATCACCCAGAACCCGGCACCCAGCTCGGTGGTGGCTTGGGTCAGCAGGGTTTTGTCTGCCAGCCATTCACCCTGCAGCCGTACCGCCAGGTACTCGTGCGTCGGGGCGGTGATCTGCGGCCACTGCGCCGCAGGTGGCGGCGCGCTCGGGGTGGCGTAGAGGCGCTCCGTGGTGCGTTCGATCAGATCGAGCTTCCAGGAGCGGCGTTGCACTTGCCACATCCCCAGGGCGATGAACCCCGCAAACAGGGCCACACCCACCAGCGCGAGCACGGCCAGCGTCCACGTGGAGTGCGGGCTGCGGCGGCCCGTGTGCATGGCAGCGTCCACCTTTGACCTGGGCCGTGCGTCAGGTCAGGGCGACGAGCGCAGCTCGGTGCCCGCGGGTGCCATGCCCGGCATGGGCGGGTGCTCCGGCATCATGTTGGTGTTCATGTGGAACATCACCCACAGCGTGCCTGCAATGGTGATGGCCACAAACACCACGGTGAAGATGGTGGCCAGCAGCGTCCAGCCGCCCTCGATCTTGCCGTTCATGTGCAGGAAGTAAACCATGTGCACGAGGATCTGGATGACGGCAAAGCCGCCCAGCACCAGCACAGCGGTGTTGCGGTCGGCAATCACCTTGGCCATTACCAGCCAGAACGGAATGGCCGTGAGAATGATCGACAGCACGAACCCGGTCATGTAGCCAGAGAACGTGCTATGTGGCTCGTTGGCGTCGTGGTGGTGGCTATCGCCCTCATGCCCGTGCCCGTGACCACCGTGGTGGTCGTGTGCGTGCGTTGTGTGTTGTGCGCTCATTTACAGCACTCCCATCAGGTACACAAAAGTAAATACGCCAATCCAGATCACGTCCAGAAAGTGCCAGAACATGGACAGGCACATCAGGCGGCGAGTGTTCTCGGGGATCAAGCCGTGCTTTTTGATCTGCAGCATCAGCACCACCAGCCAGATGAGGCCAAAGGTGACGTGCAGGCCGTGGGTGCCCACCAGCGTAAAGAAGGCCGACAGGAAGGCGCTGCGCTGGGGTGTGGCGCCCTGCTGGATCAGGTGATAAAACTCATAGAGTTCCAGGGCCAGAAAGCACAGGCCGAAAAGGCCGGTGACCGCCAGCCACAGCAGCGTGCCGTTCACATCCTTTTTCTGCTTGCGCAGCATGGCAAAGCCGAAGGTGATGGATGACAGCAGCAGGAACGCTGTGTTGATGGCGACCAGCGTCAGGTCAAACAGCTGCGCGCCCGTAGGGCCCGCCGCATAACTGCGGCCCAGCACGCCATAGGTGGCAAACAGGGCGGCAAAGATGAGGCAGTCGCTCATCAGGTACAGCCAGAAGCCCAGGGCCGTGCCGTTTTCGGGGTGGGGATCGTGCGCCAGGTGGTATGCGCGCGGGGCCAGGGCGCCAGCGGCGCCTGCTTGGATGCGAAGTTCAGACATGGCGGGCCAGTTGCAAAGTGCGGGCTTCTTCGGTGGAGTTCACTTCGGATGCCGGGATGTAGAAGTCACGCTTGTAGTTGAACGTGTGGATGATCGACGCCAGCAGCAGCACGGCAAATGACACACCCGCCAGCAGCCACATATGCCAGATCAGCGCAAAGCCGAACACCAGAGACAGGGCAGAGATCACCGCGCCCGAACCTGTGTTGGCAGGCATGTGGATAGGCGCAAAGCCAGTGAGCGGGCGCTGGTAGCCATGCTTTTTCATGTCCCACCAGGCGTCGATCTCATGCACCACCGGGGTGAACGCGAAGTTGTAGCTGGGCGGAGGCGACGAGGTGGCCCATTCCAGCGTGCGTGCGTCCCAGGGGTCGCCCGTCCAGTCGCGCAGTTCGTCGCGCTTGAGGTAGCTCACCACCAGCTGGATTAGGAAGCAGGCAATGCCCGCTGCGATCATGGCCGCCCCGATGGCGGCGATCACGAACCAGATCTGGAGCGACTGATCTTCAAAGTGGCTGACGCGGCGGGTGACACCCATCAGGCCCAGCACATACAGCGGGCCGAACGCCACCCAGAAGCCCACTACCCACAGCCAGAAGGAGCGCACGCCCCAGGTGCGGTCTAGCTTGTAGCCAAAGGCCTTGGGGTACCAGTAGTTGATGCCCGCAAACAGGCCAAACAACACGCCGCCAATGATCACGTTGTGGAAGTGGGCAATCAGGAACAGGCTGTTGTGCAGCACGAAGTCGGCCGGGGGCACGGCCAGCAGCACGCCGGTCATGCCGCCGATGGCAAACGTAATCATGAAGGCCACGGTCCACATCATGGGCAACTCGAACCGGATGCGGCCCTTGTACATGGTGAACAGCCAGTTGAAGATCTTGGCCCCGGTGGGGATCGAGATGATCATCGTCGTGATGCCAAAGAACGTGTTCACGCTGGCGCCAGAGCCCATGGTGAAGAAGTGGTGCAGCCACACCAGGTAAGACAGGATGGTGATAACGACGGTGGCGTACACCATGGAGGTGTAGCCAAACAGGCGCTTCTTGCAGAACGTGGCCACCACTTCAGAGAAGATGCCAAAGCAGGGCAGGATCAGGATGTAAACCTCTGGGTGGCCCCAGATCCAGATCAGGTTCACGTAGAGCATGGGGTTGCCGCCCAGCTCGTTGGTGAAGAAGTTGGTGCCGGCGTAACGGTCCAGCGACATCAGTGCCAGCGCGGCCGTCAGCACGGGGAACGATGCGACGATGAGTGCGTTGGTGCACAGCGCGGTCCACACGAACACGGGCATCTTCATCAGGCTCATGCCAGGTGCGCGCATCTTGACGATGGTCACGATCAGGTTGATACCTGACAGCGTGGTGCCCACACCCGCTATCTGCAATGACCAGATGTAGTAGTCAAGACCCGTGCTTGCGCTTTGCGACCCCAGGTTGGAGAGCGCCAGCCAGCCTGATGTTGAAAACTCTCCCAGGAACAGTGACACCATCACCAGCACTGCGCCCGCCGTGGTCATCCAGAAGCTGAAATTGTTAAGGAAGGGAAAGGCCACGTCGCGCGCACCGATCTGCAGCGGGATAAGGTAGTTCATCAGTCCCGTGACCAGCGGCATGGCCACGAAAAAGATCATGATCACGCCGTGGGCGGTGAAGATCTGGTCGTAGTGGTGGGGCGGCAGGTAGCCCATGTTGTCGCCAAAGGCCATGGCCTGCTGCAGGCGCATCATCACCGCGTCGGCAAAGCCGCGCAGCAGCATGACGATGCCCAGAATCATGTACATGATCCCGATCTTCTTGTGGTCGATGCTGCAGATCCAGTCACGCCACAGGGGCCCCCACAAGCGGAACCTGGTGATTCCCGCCGTGACGGCGATGCCGCCCAGCAAGACGGCGATGAAGGTTGCCAGAATGATGGGGTCATGTGCCATCGGAATGGCATCCCAGCTGAGGCGACCCAGTGCCCAGTGGGCGGGAGAAGTTGTTTCGTAGGACATGGAAATGCTCACTGGCGAATGCTGGCGCCGGACGTTGGGTCCGGTGCGTTGCGAAGTTCGAGCTCGGCCACCACCTGGGTGGCGTTCTGTACCGTGCACCAGTCCTGCGGCAGGTTCAGGCCCACGGCGCGCACGTAGGCGTCGCCACCGCTGGCGTCAATGGCCATCATGTGGTGCATACACATTTTTCCATCTTCGACGCAGCGGTTGAGCACCTTGTCGTACAGGCCTTCATCCACAGAGGCAAAGTGCTGCACGGGGTGTCGTGCGCTGGGTTTGACGAGGTTCAGGTAGGTGTCTTTGTCCAGAGGCTTGCCTTCGGTCTTGGCCTTTTGCACCCATTGTTCAAAGTCGCTATCGCTCAGTCCATGGAACTTGAACGTCATGCCCGAGAAGCCCGCACCGCTGTAGTGCGAGGACATGCCCTTGAACACGCCGGGCTTGTTGATCACCGCGTTCAGCTCGGTCTGCATGCCGGGCATGGCGTAGATCATGCCGGCCAGGTCGGGTACGTAGAACGCGTTCATGGTGGAGGTTGCCGTCAGCTTGAACAAAATGGGGCGGTCTACCGGGGCGGCCACTTCGTTCACGGTGGCAATGCCTTGTTCGGGGTAGAAGAACATCCACTTCCAGTCCATTGCGACCACTTGCACCACCAGGGGTTTGACGTGGGCAGGCACCGGGCGCTGGGCATCAATGCGGTCCAGCGGGCGGTAGGGGTCGAGCTTGTGGGTGGCGATCCAGGTGATGGCGCCCAGGGCGATGATGATGAGCAGCGGCACGGTCCAGATCACCAGCTCCAGCGTTGTGGAGTGGTGCCACTCGGGGTCGTAGTCGGCCTCGGTGTTGGCGGCATTGTTCTGGCGGTATTTCCACGCAAACCACAAAGTGAGAGCGATCACCGGCACGATGATCAGCAGCATCAGTAGCGTGGCGGTGATGACCAGCTGGCCTTGCTGGGCGGCGACATCGCCAGCCGGGTTGAGCACGACAGCCTTGCTGCAGCCGGTGAGTAATCCAGCGAACAGGGCAGTGGCTGCTGCAAGCCCGACGAGCCTGCGGGGTTCCTTGATGTGGTACATGCTAGGGGCGCGCCTGAAAGCGCTTTAGGTGTAAACGCGAATGACTCGACCACCGCACTGTAGTAGCCCATACAAATTTGTCGATTGGACATTTTGTCCAAGATCAAACTTTTGCAGGTTTTGGGGCAGTTCAGGGTGGGTAAGTGCGTTTCAGGTGACTGCGGCGCTGACTGCGCGCTGTCATGGGGTATCCCATGGCTTTTGGGGGACCCAAAAGGGGCGCTATCAGGGTTTTCCTACGCGCTTTGTTAGCGAAAGCGCACTTGTGATGGTGCGACGCACAAGGTAGAACAGTGGTCAGGTTTTCAATTGAGGAATGTCAATATGGTTGGCCAAGGTTCTGCGGCGCTGGCTGCGCCAGGTTTTGAGGGTGAAGGGTCGCTTGCACGGGCGCACACCGACGAGGATGTCACCCCCGGTGAGATCGCGGTCGGGGTGATCATTGGGCGGTCCTCTGAATATTTCGACTTTTTTGTGTTCGGTATTGCCAGCGTGCTGGTGTTTCCGTCGCTGCTGTTCCCGTTTTTGTCGCGGTTGGATGGCACGTTGGCGGCTTTTGCCATCTTTTCCGTTGCGTTTGTTGCGCGCCCGTTCGGTACTGCCATATCAATGGCTGTACAGCGGCGCTGGGGCCGCGGCACCAAGTTGACGCTGGCGCTGTTCCTGCTCGGGGCCAGCACGGCGGGCATGGCGTTTTTGCCCAGCTATGCCGCTGCGGGCACCGCCGCCATCGTGGCGCTGGTCGTCTTGCGGGTGGGTCAAGGCTTGGCGCTGGGTGGGTCGTGGGACGGCCTGCCGTCGCTTTTGGCACTGAGCGCACCCAAGGAGCGCCGCGGGTGGTTTGCCATGATTGGCCAGCTGGGGGCGCCCATCGGGTTTGTGCTGGCGGCCAGCCTGTTTGCCTACCTATACAGCAGCCTGAGCGTGACCGAGTTTCTGGACTGGGGCTGGCGCTATCCGTTTTTTGTGGCGTTTGCCATCAACGTAGTGGCCCTGTTCGCCCGCCTGCGCCTGGTGGTGGGCCAGTCGTACGCTGAGCTGCTGCAGCAATTGGAGCTGCAACCCGTGGGCGTGACCCGCGTCATGCGCGATGAGGGCCGCAATGTGCTGCTGGGGGCCTTTGCTGCCCTGGCCAGTTTTGCGCTGTTCCACCTGGCCACGGTGTTTCCGCTGTCGTGGATCGCTATGTATTCCGAGCAGTCCATCACCGAGGTGCTGAACGTACAGATCGTCGGCGCGTTGCTGGCCGCTGGCGCCATCATGGTGTCGGGCTGGCTGGCCGACCGCGTGGGTCGCCGCAACCTGCTGGGCACCATGGCGCTGTTTATCGGTGCGTTCAGCTTGGTGACGCCGTGGCTGCTGGGCGCGGGCCAGGTGGGCAACAACATTTTTCTGTTGGTGAGCTTTGTGCTGCTGGGCCTATCGTACGGGCAGGCGTCGGGCACGGTGACGGCGAACTTCTCGCCGCAGTACCGCTACACCGGGGCGGCGCTGTCGGCTGACTTGGCTTGGCTGGTAGGCGCCGGGTTTGCCCCACTGGTCGCGTTGGCACTGTCCGCCAAGTTTGGGTTGGGCGCTGTGTCGTTGTACCTGCTGTCGGGCGTGGTGTGCACGCTGGTGGCACTGCGCATCAATCGCCGGATTGAGCGCAAGGAATAGGGCTGTAGCTTGGGGGCGGGCCGCCAACCCGCACCCAGGCGCAGCAGGGACTATCGAGTAAGCAGGTGCTTACTTGGAGTAGGGGTCAGCGAACCCCAGCCCTTTCATGATGTCCGTCTCATAGGCTTCCATCTCGTCGGCATCGGCGGTGCTGGTTTCGTGGTCCCAGCCCTGGGCGTGCAATGCGCCGTGCACCAGCATGTGGGCGTAGTGTTCTTCCAGGCTTTTGTTTTGCTCCAGGGCCTCACGTTCGATCACCGGGGCGCACAACACCAGATCGGCCGTCACCACGGGCTCCTGGGTGTAATCGAAGGTGAGCACGTTGGTCGCGTAGTCTTTCTTGCGAAAGTCGCGGTTCAGCTGCTGGCCTTCTTCGGCGCCCACGATGCGCACGGTGATCTCCGCGTCAGTGGCAAGTGCGTGGCGAATCCAGCGCGTGACCTTGTGGCGCGGCAGTACGGCGCGGTGGGCGGCTGCGTCAGCAAAACGACCAAACTGCAGTGACAGAGACAGTTGTTGGAGAGACATTTCTGGTCTTTTTGGCTTCTAGCGCTTTATCCATAAGCGCTAGTAGCTATTAATTTATGAGTGGTTGGGTCAGCTACGTGCCGGTGTTGCTCGTCGCGGCGCGTCGTAGGCGTCCACAATGCGCGCGACCAGCGGGTGGCGCACCACGTCTGCGCTGGTAAAGCGGGTGATGGCGATGCCTTTGACGCGCTTCAACACGCGTTCTGCATCGACCAGCCCGCTCATCGCGCCTTTGGGCAGGTCCACCTGGCTCACGTCACCCGTGACGACGGCGCGCGCGCCAAAGCCGATGCGGGTAAGGAACATCTTCATCTGCTCGGGCGTGGTGTTTTGCGCTTCGTCGAGGATCACAAACGCATTGTTCAGCGTGCGCCCGCGCATGAAGGCCAGCGGCGCGATCTCGATCGCATTGCGCTCGAACGCCTTTTGCACCTTGTCATGGCCCATTAGTTCATACAGCGCGTCGTACAGCGGGCGCAGGTACGGGTCCACCTTTTGCGCCAGGTCGCCCGGCAAAAAGCCCAGCCGTTCGCCTGCTTCGACTGCGGGGCGGGTTAGCACGATGCGCTGCACGGTACTGCGTTCCAGTGCATCCACCGCACAGGCCACCGCCAGATAGGTCTTGCCCGTGCCGGCGGGGCCGATGCCGAACGTGATGTCGTGGGAGGCAATGTTCTGCAGGTACAGGTTCTGTGTGGGCGTGCGCCCGCGCAGATCGGCGCGGCGGGTGTTGAGAATGATCGCGTCGTCGGGCGCCTGCAGCAGCTCGCTGTCGCCCGCCAGCATCAGCTGGATGTAATCCTCGGTGATCGGGCGCTCGGCCATCTCGTACAGCGCCTGCAGCAGCTCCATCGCCTGCGTGGCCTTGGCCTTGGGGCCGTCTACCTTGAACTGCTCGTGCCGGTGCGCAATGCTCACCGACAGGGCCACTTCAATGGTGCGCAGGTGCGCGTCGGCCGGGCCACACAGGTTGGTGAGGCGGGTGTTGTTGTGGGGGGTGAAGGTGTGGCGCAGGATCACGCGGATAATTCCAGTTTGGCAATCGAGAACACGGCAAGGAAACGGCGCTGCACCCTGTGCAGCCGCCGACAAAGGACACCCATGATAGGCAAATTGACCGGCACCCTGCTGGAGAAGAACCCCCCGGAGGTGCTGGTGGACTGCCAGGGCGTTGGCTACGAGGTATATGTGCCCATGAGCACGTTTTACAACCTGCCAGCCTTGGGCGAGCGGGTCAGCCTGCTCACCCAGTTCATCGTGCGCGAAGACGCGCAGCTGCTGTATGGCTTTGCTACCGCGCCCGAGCGGCAGGCGTTTCGTGAACTCATCAAGATATCAGGCGTGGGGCCGCGCACCGCGTTGTCCGTGCTGAGCGGCATGGGCGTAGGCGACCTCGCTCAGGCGATCACGCTGCAGGAGGCCGGGCGCCTGGTCAAAGTGCCGGGCATCGGCAAGAAGACGGCCGAGCGGCTGCTGCTGGAACTCAAGGGCAAGCTGGGCGCGGACATCGGTGTCCCCCAGGGCGCTGCGCACAGCGATGCACAGGCAGACATCCTGCAGGCCCTGCTGGCGCTTGGTTACAACGACAAGGAGGCGGCGGCGGCGCTTAAGGCATTGCCGCCAGACGTGGGTGTGAGCGACGGTATTAAGCTGGCGTTGAAGGCGTTGGCGAAGTAGCATCCACCCGGCTTTCAAGGGTGAAGAATCTTTCTCAAACATTTATAGGCGCCTTGCCATGGGCACTGGAGAAGAAAAATGACGCGTAGTTTTGTGGCCCGATGGGGCGGGATCGTTGCGGCAGTGGCCGCACTGTTGGTCGGGTGCGGTGGCGGCAGCCAGGAAGGCGGCACACCCGCATCCAGCCCGGCGCCGCTGGTCACCAAGGTGGATCGCTGGGTGCAGCCTGCCAGTGCGGACCAGGGTGTGGCGAGCATCAAGTCGCGAAGCGCAGATGCGGCGCCTCGGGCTGCTGTTGTTAGCCTGGGGGAGCTTGCCCAGGCCAAAATTGCAGAGGCGGCACCCACTGTCGGTCCGCGTCTGGTGGGCGTGGGCCGAGCTGTCGAGGCCACCAAGAGCGTTTCTGCTACCGGGACGCAGTTGCAGTGGAAAGATGCTGCTTCGGGCGGTAAAGTGGCAGCGATCAGTTTCAGCGCAAAGGGCGCTTACGGCGTGCGCCTGGGCGTGCTGGTGGACCAGTTGCCTGGTAGTGCCCTGCTGCGCGTGTATGCACAGTCTGCTGTGGGCAAACCCTATCAGGTCGCTGGGCAGGAAATTCTGCAGATGATTGAGCGAAACCAAGCTGCTGGCGACCGCAGCGAGGCCACCCGCACCTGGTGGACCCCCGACACAGGCGAAGGCGAGGCAACGCTGGAGGTCGAGTTGCCGCCTGGCGTGCCGGTGAGCGCGCTGCGTATTTCGGTGCCTCAGTTGTCACATATCTTCGAGAATTTATCGTTGCCCAGCGAGGACGAACTGGCGGCGGTCCAGCGGCTAGAGGTCAAGGACATCGGCGATGCAGACCTGTGCAACCTTGATGCCACCTGCTACAACGATGGTGCCAGTGAGCGCAACGCTGTAGCACGCATGGTTTTTGTGAAGGGGGCCTCTTCTTTTCTGTGCACCGGGACTCTGTTAAACGACGCCAATTCTTCCGGCACCCCGTACTTTCTGAGCGCCAACCACTGCATTTCGGAGCAAACCGTGGCTTCGACGCTGCAGACGAATTGGTTTTTCAGATCATCGAGCTGCAACAGCGGCTCTTTGCAAAGCTCATCCATCAGGAAAGTGGGCGGGGCGCGTCTGCTTTATGCCAGCGCAGATACAGACATTTCGTTTATGCAACTCAATGACGCTCCGCCCGCGGGCGCATTGTTTGCGGGCTGGGACGTGTCGACTATTTCGGCCGGATCATCAATCATCGGCCTGCACCACCCACGGGGTGACCTCCTCAAGCTGAGCATGGGCACTGTTGTCGGGCAGTCAAGCTGTGCCACCATTTCTGCTACACAGTTCTCTTGCAGTGGTACCACCGGCAATTTTTACCGAGTCACCTGGAGCCAGGGAACGACCGAAGGTGGCAGCAGCGGTTCAGCAGTCTTCCGGGCTGGCAGGGTGACGGGCACTCTGTTTGGTGGGTCCGCCGTCTGCACCAACCGTTCCTCGTCGGATTACTACGGCCGCCTCGATGTGGCATACAACGCAGCGCTGAAGAACTGGCTCGCGCCCGGGGCGGCTTCTGCAGCACGCACGGCGGTATACCGGTTTTACAACGGAAAGACAGGCGCACACTTCTACACAGCCAGTGCGGCCGAGCGGGATTTTGTAGTTCAAACTTTCCCTGAGTTTGCGTACGAGAACATCGCTTTTTATGCCTATGCAGATTCCAGCTCTGGCAAGGACCCCGTATTCCGCTTCTACAACGCAAAGTCGGGTGCGCACTTCTACTCCGGCAGCGTGGCAGAGCGCGATTTCGTCATCACAAACTATCCCGACTTCAAGTACGAGGTGGTGAGTTGGTATGCCCAGACCGGCGCGGGCAATGGCGCGTCCCCCATCTACCGCTTCTACAACGCCAAAACGGGGGCGCATTTCTACACTATCAATGCCGCAGAGCGTGATTTCGTGATCCAGGTGCACAAGGACTTCCAGTACGAAGGTCCTATGTACTTTGCATGGACCGCTCAGTAGAGCGCTGGCACTGCCGTCCCATTTGCCCGACCGAATGACCATCCAAACCGACGACTTCGCCCCCGCCCCCACCAAACGCGTCATCTCAGCAGCCCCCGCATCGCCCCAGGAAGAGGCGATCGAACGCGCCCTGCGCCCTAAGCTCCTGCAGGAATACGTGGGCCAGGCCAAGGCGCGGGAGCAGCTGGAGATCTTCATCGGTGCGGCCAAGAAGCGCGGCGAGGCGCTGGACCATGTGCTGCTGTTCGGACCGCCGGGCCTGGGCAAGACCACGCTGAGCCACATCATTGCGGCCGAGCTGGGTGTCAACCTGCGCCAGACCAGTGGCCCTGTGCTCGAAAAGCCCAAAGACCTGGCGGCGCTGCTGACCAATCTCGAAAAGAACGACGTTCTTTTCATCGACGAGATCCACCGCCTGTCGCCTGTGGTGGAGGAAATTCTCTACCCCGCGCTGGAGGACTACCAGATCGACATCATGATCGGCGAGGGGCCTGCCGCGCGCAGCATCAAGCTCGACCTGCAGCCCTTCACGCTGGTCGGCGCCACCACACGTGCGGGCATGCTCACCAACCCGCTGCGCGACCGCTTTGGCATCGTGGCGCGGCTGGAGTTCTACACAGCCGAAGAGCTGGCGCGCATCGTTACCCGAAGCGCCGGTTTGCTGGGCACGCCCATGGACGAAGCGGGCGGCTTTGAGCTGGCGCGGCGCTCGCGCGGCACGCCGCGCATTGCCAACCGGCTGCTGCGGCGCGTGCGCGATTACGCCGAGGTCAAGGGCGATGGCCGGATCACCAAAGCCATTGCCGACAAGGCGCTGGCCATGCTGGATGTGGACCCACAGGGCTTTGACGTGATGGACCGCAAGCTGCTGGAGGCGTTGATCCACCGTTTTGACGGCGGCCCCGTGGGCCTGGACAACATTGCCGCCAGCATTGGCGAAGAGGCCGGCACCATCGAGGACGTGATCGAGCCCTATCTCATCCAACAAGGCTATCTGCAGCGCACAACGCGCGGGCGCATTGCCACGCTGGCGGCCTACCGGCACCTGGGTGTCACTCCCCCGCAGGCTGCGGGGGGGCTTTTTTCAGAATAAAAGGGGTCGTTATGGCGCTGAGGAGTTCCCTGTGAAGCGCCGCTGGATGGCCCTGGCGCTGGGTGTCGTGTTGCTGGCTGCCGTCGGTGCCAGCATGTTGGCACTGCGCGGCACGCAAGTGGATGGCGTGGTGGTGCAGTTTGCGCCGCTGGTGCGTACCCTGCAGTTCTCGGCCCGCGTGGCCACGCTGTCGCGCGTGGAGGTGGGCAGCACGGTCACCGGGCGTGTGGCCGCCGTTCGGGTGGCAGAAGGCGCGCAGGTGCGCCAGGGGGATGTGCTGGTGACGCTGGAGTCGGACGAGCTGCGGGCGGCCCTGGCGCAGGCCGTGGCGGCCGAGCGCCAGGCGCAGTCTCGCCTGGTGGGCCTGCGCAGCAGCGGCCGTAGCGTTGCACAGGCAGCGCGCGCGCAGGCCGATGCCACCGTGCTGGCAGCCAGCGCCAGCCTGGTGCGGGTGCGGCAGCTGGTGGCCCAGGGGTTCTACAGCGCCGCGCAGCTCGATGAGGCGCAGCGCGCCGTCGATGTGGCCCGGGCGCAGCAGTTGAGCGCGCAGGCGCAGGTCCAGGCCAACGCCGACGCCGGCACCGATGTAGTCCAGGCACAGGCGCAGCTGGTAGTGGCCCAGGCGGCCACGATGGCAGCCCAGGCCCGCCTGGCACAGACCACGCTGGTGGCCCCGGCCGATGCCCGCGTGCTGGTGCGCGACGTCGAGCCCGGGCAGATCGTGCAGCCTGGCAAGGCCTTGCTCAGCCTGGCGCTGGCCGGGCCCACCCAGCTGGTGGCCCAGGTGGACGAACGTTTTCTGGACCAGTTGCTGCCGGGCCAAAAGGCCTCGGTGGTGGCCGATGCCTTTGCAGGCCAGCGCTTTGCAGCGCGTGTGCTCACCATCGCCCCCTCGGTGGATGCCCAGCGCGGCGCCATCGAGGTGAAATTTGCGCTGGAGCAGCAGGCGCCTGCCTATCTGCGCGAGGACATGACCTTGTCGGTAGAGGTAGAGACCGCGCGGCGCGAGCGTGCCCTGGTACTGCCCCAGGCGGCTCTGCGCGGCCCGGTGGAGGGCGACCAGGCGACGGTGCTGGTGCTGCAAGAGGGGCGCGCCCAGACCCGCCCCGTGCGGCTGGGGCTGCGCACACTGGACGCAGTGGAGGTACTGGACGGTCTGGCTGAGGGCGACACCGTGCTGCGTGGTGGCGCCGTGCAGGCGGGCGACCGCGTGCGTGCCCGCACGGTGGAGTGGAGTGCAGGCGTGGCGGCACCCGGACCCTCTTCTCGGGGCAAAGGGCCGGGTGCCGATGCAGGCGCTGCCCTGACCAACGCCATGGGCCGCTGAGCGCGCTGTCATGCGGATCTGGCCCGGGTTTGAGTTGCGTGTGGCGCTGCGCTTTTTGCGCGAGGGGCGCATGCAGACCGTGCTCATCATCGTGGGCGTGGCGGCAGGTGTGGCGGTCATTGCCTACATCTCGTCGCTGATCAGCGGGCTGCAATCGAACACCCTGGCCAAAACACTGGGCGCCCAGGCGCACATCACCCTGCGGGCGCCGGACGACCTGGTCATACCGGCAGCCCCTGCCTTGCCCGGCACTGCCGCGCTGACCGAAACCCAACCGCGCGCCCAGCGCCTGCGGTCCGTGGCCAACTGGCAGGCGCTGGTGCCGCTGCTGGAGCGCTTGCCCGAAGTCGCCGGGGTGTCGCCCATGGTGTCCGGCTCAGGCTTGGCGCTGCGCGGCGAGGCATCGCAGGCCATTGCCCTGATGGGCGTGGACCTGGACCGCTATGACCGCGTGGTGGGGCTGCGCTCCAAGGTGGTCAGTGGCACGGCGCGGTTGTCACCGGGCGAGGCCATCGTGGGGCGCGAGCTGGCCTCTGACCTGGGCGTGCGCGTGGGAGACCGCCTCACGGTGCAGACCAGCGGCGCGGGCGGCACGGTGAGTGATTCGGTGCGCGTCACCGCCCTGGTGGACCTGGGCGTGAAGGACCTGAACCGCCGCACCGTGATCGTGCCGTTGCGCGCAGCGCAAAGCCTGCTGGCGCTGCCGGGGGGTGCCAGCCAGCTCGATCTGACCTTGAAGGACGTGTGGGTGGCTCAGACCCTGGCGCGTGCGTTGCAAACGCAGTTCCCCTACAAGATCGAGAGCTGGCAAGAGAGCAATGCCCAGCTGGTGTCAGCACTCAATGCGCAGTCCATCAGCACCTCCATCATCCGGGGCGTGGTGTTGGCGGTGGTGGTGCTGGGCATTGCCAGCGTGCTGGTGGTCTCGGTGGTGCAAAAGGGCCGGGAGATCGGCATCTTGCGCGCCATGGGCGCCACGCGGGGCCAGGTGCTGCGTGTGTTTTTGGTGCAGGGCGCCGTGGTGGGGGCACTGGGCTCGGTGCTGGGCCTGCTGCTGGCGGTGGCGCTGATCTGGGTGTTTACCCACTTTGTGCGCGGCTCGGATGGCATGCCGCTGTTTTCGATCACCCTGGCGCCCGCCATGGCGTTGCAGATTGCGCTGATTGCCTCGGTGTGCGGCGTGCTGGCGGCCGTGGCGCCCGCGCGGCGCGCAGCGGCGCTGGACCCGGCGCAAGCCATCAGGATGTGATGAACGCCGCAGCCGCCCCCGAACTGATCGTGCTCGATGCCGTGCGCAAGAGCTACAACCTGGGCCGCTCCAGCGAGGCCGAGGTGCTGCACGGCATCAACCTGCAAGTGCGCCGGGGCGAGTTCATCGCGCTGATGGGGCCTTCGGGCTCGGGCAAAAGCACGCTGCTCAACATCCTGGGTCTGCTCGAACGCATGACGACTGGCAACTATCTGCTGGACGGCGAGGCGGTGCAGGACCTGGACGATGCCGCGCTGACCCTGCGCCGGCGCAGCACCCTGGGGTTTGTCTTTCAGTTCCACCACCTGCTGCCCGCGTTCTCGGCGCTGGAGAACGTGACGCTACCGGCCCTCATGGCCGAAGGCCGCGTCAGTGCCGCTAGCCGCGATCACGCGCGCAGCCTGCTGGACGCCGTGGGCCTGGCCCAAGCCATGGACAAGCGCCCGGCAGAGCTGTCGGGCGGCATGCAGCAGCGCGTGGCCATAGCGCGCGCGCTGGTCATGAACCCGCCGCTGGTGCTGGCCGACGAACCCACGGGCAACCTCGACACCGCCTCGTCGGCCGAAGTGTTTGCCCTGCTGCGCCGCATTCACGCCGAGCGGGGCACGAGTTTTGTCGTGGTCACGCACGACCCGCGCCTGGCCGCACGCTGCGACCGGCTGGTGGAGCTGATCGACGGGCGCATTGCGCGCGACGAGCCGATTGCTGCGGGTGTGGAGCCGGTGCCCACCGCGTTGCCGGCGCTGAAGCGGTAAGGTGCGCGCGGTGGGGTGCCTCCGCGTGCAAAGAATCGTAGTGCTTCTGATTTGATAGCTGTTAGCGCTTATATATCAAGCGCTAGAGGCTATTTTGGCTTGTTTTTTCGCTTTGTGGCCTGCTGCTTCACAGCCCGGGCGGCGCGGTGGAAACCAGCCCGTCAGCGCCGGTGTAGCAATTGGCCGCGTGCGCAGCGCGGCCCGCTTCGACCGGCGCCACAGCCTTCGCATCGCCCGGTATCCGCGCCATGCCCCGCAGCATGCCCCAGACGATCAGCACCTGCGCCGCGTAGTAGGTAGACAGCACCCACACCTGTGCCATCGGCAGGGGCGTCACAAAGCGGTTGGTGGCCAGCAGCGAGTCGCTGAGCATGAAAAACCCAGCGCCAACCGCAACCAGTAACGATGGCGCATCGCGCAGTGTTGTAGCGCGGCCGATGGCCTGGGCGGCCATGAGCGCAATCACCAGCACATAGGCAGCCACCGGCGCGCGCAGCGCGGGCGGCAAACCGCCGGCGCATAAAAATGCGTACATCGCCATGCCAATGCCCAACGTGGCGGCCAGCGCACCCCGGTGCGCAAACCACGCCTGCCCGCTTTTGAACAGCGCCACATAAAACAGATGCGCCACCAGAAAACTCACCAGGCCCGGGATGAAGAAGCCCTGGAACATGAGAAACACATCCCCCGCCAGCGATCCGCCCAATGCAGCAGCAAGAAGAAACAGATTTTTAGAGCCAAATTGGCATCTGGCGCTTGATGGGTAAGCGCTAGCAGCTACCGAAATAATAGCAAAAGCCATCGTCAGCGGCTTGAACAACCAGTGCCATTCCAAGAACCCCAGCGCGCTGGTGGCGGTGGCCAGCGCGCCGCTTTGCAGCATCAGCGCCATCAACATGCCGATGCGTCCCTGCATCACCGCGCCCAGCGCCCATTGGCTGACCAGCAGCACCGCAAACCAGATGGCGCTGTGGGCCAGCGGCGCCGCATCGGCGCGCCACAAAAATGCCGCCACCCCCGCCAGCAGCGCCCCAAACTGCACCAGCGCAAACCACTGCACGGCGCGCGACATGGGTGGGTGGTAAGGCTGCATCTGCGCCATGCTGAAGGCGGGCTTGGGAAACCGCTCAGCCACATCGGCAGGCCGCCAGCCCGGCGGCTTGACCCACACCCTGAGCTTGTCCGCCCAGCTGCGCGCGTGCCAGCTGTCATGCGCCAGCCCCGCATACACCTGGGTGTTGGCCCACAGCGGGTCCCAACTGTTGAGCAGGCCGCGCGTGCCGTACACGCACTTTTCCTTGTCATCTTCGTCCTTGAAGGTGCCGAAGAGGCGGTCCCAAATAATCAGGATGCCGCCATAGTTCTTGTCCAGGTACGCATCATTCACCGCGTGATGCACACGGTGGTTGCTGGGGCTGCAGAACCAGCGGTCAAACCACCCCAGGCGCCCCACCTGTTCGGTATGCACCCAGAACTGGTAGAGCAGATCGACAAGTGCCACCACCGCAAACACCAGCGGCGGCACGCCTGCCAGCGCCATGGGCACATAGAACACCCAGCCCAGCAGCGCGCCCGAGCTGGTCTGGCGCAGCGCGGTACTCAAGTTGTAGTCCTGGCTCTGGTGGTGCACCGCATGCGCAGCCCACAACACGGCCGACTCATGCCCCATGCGGTGCAGCCAGTAGTAGCAAAAATCGTAGAACACCAGCGCCAGCAGCCAGCCGGGCAGGCTGGTCCAGAACGCATCGTTGCGCCACAGGGCCACGTGCTCGAACAGGGCGGTGTAGATGCCGATACGCAGCAGCCGGGTGAACACGGCGCTGGTCTGGCTCAGCATGCCCAGACTGATGCTGCTGACCGCATCGGCCAGCCGGTAGGTATTGCGCTGGCGCTTGTAGCCCACCGCCAGCTCAATGGCGATCAGTACAAAGAAGACGGGGGTGGCAAGGACGATGATCTGGCTGGGGCTCATGGAGGACACCAAAGTGTCCGCCGATTCTTGCCCCAATCAGGTCAGCGCGCCTCTGGCATCAACCCTGATGATGCGCTCCACCGTGCCCATGGCCAGCCCGCCACGCACGCCGATCAGAAAGTCGTGCAGGTTCACCGTCGGGTCGCAGTGGCCGGGAATGAGCCACAGCATGCGGCCCAGCGCAGGCAGGCGCGCCTTGGGGCTGTCGGCGTAGATCAGACCGTGTTCGTCGCCGCCGTTGGCGTAGCGCAGTGCGCGGTCGGCGGGCAGCAGGGCCACTGTGGGCAGGCCCGAGTCGATGGCGTGGCTTTTGTGGCCCGCGTCGCACACCACATGGGTGTCGCGCACCGACACCACCTGGGTTTTGACGAACAGCGCGTGTTCAAACGCCGGTTGCGCCGGTTCGCGCTCGTTGCGCGCGTAGTCGGCATCCATGAACAAAAACGAGCCCGCCTGCAGCTCGCCGAACACGCCGCTGGCGGCTTCGTGCACCAGCGTGCCGGTGCCCGAGCCGGTGATCAGCGGCACGGTGATGCCCGCCTCCTCAATCAGCTGCCGCGTGTGGATGGCTGCGCGCACGACCTGTGCGATGGCCTCTTTGCGGCCCACGGTGCTCGCCATGTGCTGCGCCCGGCCATGGTAGGCCTGCAGACCCGCGAACCGCAGGCGGGGGCTGCGCACCACGGCCTGCGCCAGGGGTACGGCCGCCTCTCCCGGGGGCACGCCGCAGCGGCCCTGGCCCACGTCAATCTCTACCAGCACGTCAATGCCCGCGTCGCTGCCGAATTGCGCCATGGCCTCCGTCAGGCGCTCGATGCCTTCGGCGTGGTCCACCGCCACGCCCAGGCGCCCGCCGCGTGCCGCCAGCTGGGCGGCCAGCCGCGCCACGCGGTGCAGTTTGGGCATGGCAATGACCTGGTTGGTGATGGTGATGTCATCCACGCCCCCGGCCGCCAGCACCTCGGCCTCGGCCACCTTTTGCACGCACACGCCCTGGGCACCCGCGCGCTGTTGAAGCAGGGCGATTTCGGCGCTTTTGTGCAGCTTGGCATGCGGTCGCCAGCGCACCTGGTGCTTGCGCGCAAAGTCGGCCATGCGCTGGATGTTGCGGTCCATGGCGTCCAGGTCCACCACCAAGGCGGGGGTGTCGATCAGGTCCACCCGTTGGCCAATACAGGCCGCAAGTGCTTCAGGAATGGGTTTCATCGCGCGCTGCGTTGTTGTCCAGGTGGTTGGTGTCCGCCCAGCCCACCAGCGTGAGGCCGTCAGGTGTCCACAGCAGGCGGTTGATGGCGGCGTTGGCGAGCTGCCAGGTGCGCGGCGCCTGGATGTCCTGGCGCGTGGCCAGGCGGTACAGCACATCCAGCACGCCGCCGTGCGCCACCATCACCACTTGTTCGCCCACGTGCTGCTGCGCCAGGGTGGTGACGATGCGTTCGATGCGCTCGCGCAGCGTGACCAGCGACTCGCCGCCCTCGGGGGTGTAGTGCGGGTCGCGCTTGCGCCAGCGCAGCGCGTCTTCGGGCAGTTCGGCCTCGATCTCGGCAAACGTGCGGCCCTGAAAGTGACCAAAGCTGCGCTCGCGCAGATCGACTTCAGTCACCAACGGCGCGCCCGTGGTGCGTGCCACGGCCTGCGCCGTGACGTGGGCGCGCTGGAGGTCGCTGGTGTAGATGGCGGCAATCGGCTCACCCGCCAGCGCTTGTGCGACCTGATCGGCCTGCCACAGGCCCGTGTCGTTGAGGGGAATGTCCAGATGTCCCTGGATGCGGGTGTCCACGTTCCAGGCGGTTTCGCCGTGGCGGATGGCAACGATGCGGGTAGCGTGCATGCAGTTGGGTGACAGGTTCAGCGGTTGAATCAGCGGGCCGGTGCAGCAGGTGCAGGCACCACCACCCCCGGCTGGGCGGGGGAGTGCGCTGGCGTTCCAGCCGTTTCGGGTGTGAAGGGCAGGCGCACCTGCCGCGGGCCTTGCGGCGGCTGGGGGAAGCCTTGTAGTGCTGCGTCCAGCAGCACGCCGTACACGGCGGGGTCGCTCACCCACACGTCCTCGTGCACGGCCGAAGTCTCATACACCACGGCCTGGGTCTGGGCATCGCGCATGACCAGGCTGACGGCGCGGCGGTGCAGCGGCGTGGGTTCACCCATGCGCCAGATGCCGCCCACGCCCCAACCCCGGCCGTGCCAACCACCACCAAACCCACCGCTAAATGCCCAAGGCGAAGGGCCGTAGAACCCGTACGGCCCATACGGGTAGGCCCACGGGTCTGCGCGCGGCACGTTGTCAGCCTGCACGCCGATCTGCACCAGCAGACGGGGGTTCGCTTCAACGCGCTGTAGGCCCGCGCGGGCCAGAGATTGTTCTGCGAGCTGGGCGATGGGGTCGAACGACGGGGTTTGCTGCGACGGCAGGCGTTCCAGCCGGTAGGTGGCGGGGCTGGGCAGCGCATTCAGTGTCGAAAAACTCTGCACCCGCCCGTCGACGATGCGGGTGGTGCTGCAGCCTGCCAGCAGGGCGGTGGCCAGGCTCAGCAGCAGGGCGGCCGTCCAGCGGCGCGGTGTGGTCAGTCGGGTCATGGCAGTGGCTCCTCAGTCGGTGTCAGCAGGCCATCCTGCACGCAGGTGGCAAAGGCTGTGGGAGTGCCCGCGGCCGCACGAGGTTCACGACAACTGCACCACCTGAACACCTGGTAACGAAGGCGCGGGCGCCACAAACTCTTCCTTGTCAAACGCCTTGTCGCCGTCTTCGCTGGCGACGCCCGTGGCCTTGGCGTTCTTGAAGTCGAACAGGCTGCCGTCCAGCAAGTGCGAGGGCACCACTTTCTGCAGTGCGTTGAACATGTTCTCCACGCGGCCGGGGAACCGCTTTTCCCACTCGCGCAGCATCTCGCCCACCTGCTTGCGCTGCAGGTTCTCCTGGCTGCCGCACAGGTTGCAAGGAATGATGGGGAAGTTGCGGTGCGCAGCCCAGCGGGTGGTGTCCTTCTCGGCCACGTAGGCCAGCGGGCGGATCACCACATGTTTGCCGTCGTCGCTCACCAGCTTGGGCGGCATGCTCTTCATCTTGCCGCCAAAGAACATGTTGAGCAGAAGCGTCTGCAGGATGTCGTCGCGGTGGTGGCCCAGCGCGATCTTGGTGCAGCCCAGCTCATCGGCCACGCGGTACAAAATGCCCCGGCGCAAGCGGCTGCACAGGCTGCAGGTGGTCTTGCCCTCGGGGATCAGCTTCTTGACGATGCTGTAGGTGTCTTCGTTCTCGATGTGGAACGGCACGCCGGTGCTGGCCAGGTACTCGGGCAGCACATGCTCGGGGAAGCCCGGCTGCTTCTGGTCCAGGTTCACGGCCACCAGGTCAAAGTGGATGGGCGCGCGGGCCTTGAGCTTGAGCAGGATGTCCAGCAGCGCATAGCTGTCTTTGCCGCCGGACATGCACACCATCACCTTGTCGCCTTCTTCGATCATGTTGAAGTCGACGATGGCCTTGCCGACCTCGCGGCACAG
The DNA here is from genome assembly GCF_046314175.1 of Acidovorax sp. Lineage (GTDB taxonomy): Bacteria > Pseudomonadota > Gammaproteobacteria > Burkholderiales > Burkholderiaceae_C > Acidovorax. Next base: position 33,981 of record NZ_JBKBXG010000028.1, read on the forward strand.
GCGCTTTTCGAGCTTGTGGGTTTCGCGCTCGATCTTCATGCGGGCGGCGCCGCTGGTGGCTTCGGTGCTTTCCTCCGTCCAGCCAGTGGATGGGGCGGAGGCTGGGGCTTCGTTCAATACTGCGCTCATGGGGTCACCACTGTCCTGTCTCGATGCGAATGGCCACTTCGCAGTCGTCAAAAATTTCGAGTTTGGCAATCTTCACCCGCACGCCCCGCACGCCGGGCAGTTGCATGAGGCGGTTGGCCAGCTTGCCGATCAGGCTCTCCAGCAGGTTCACACGCTCTGCGGTGCATTCGTCGATGATGATCTGGCGCACACGCCGGTAGTCCAGCACATGGCCGATGTCGTCGTCGCGCGGGGCCAGCGGCTGCACACCCAGGCTCAGTTCGGCATCGACCTGGATGGGCTGGGGGGCGGTCTTTTCGTGGTCAAGGATGCCCAGGTTGGCGTCAAAGCGCAAACCGGTGAGTGTAAGAATCTGGGTGCCTGCAGCGGTGGTCATGAATAGGTCCTGGAGTGAGCGTGCGCTCACATCAAAGAGAAATCGCGGTCAAACTTCATCAGGTGCTGGCCACCATCGACCAGCAGCGTGGTGCCGGTGATGGACCGGTTTTCCAGCGCAAACTTCACCGCGCTCGCCACGTCCTCGGGGGTGGACGAGCGGCCCAGTGGACTCAGTGCGTGCAGCTGGGCAAATTTTTCGTCGCTGAGCATGTGGCTGGTCAGCGTGAGGCCCGGGGCCACGCCCACCACGCGCACGCGCGGCGCCAGTGCGATGGCCAGCATGGTGCCCGCGGCTTCGAGCGCGGCCTTGGAGAGCGTGTAGCTCACAAAATCGGGGTTCTGGTTCCAGAGCTTCTGGTCCAGCAGGTTGACGACGGCGCCTTGCGCATCGGCCTCGCCCTGGGCAACGCGGTCGGCCACATGCTGGTGCAGCGCTTGGGCCAGCAGCACGGGGGCGGCGGTGTTGCTGCGCAGGTGTTTTTCGAGCGCGGTAAAGCCAAAGGTGGCGGCGTTGTCATGCTCGAACAAGGATGCGCTGTTGACCACGGCATCCACGCGGCCAAAGTGCGCCACCACACGGGGCAACAGGCCACGGACGGCGGTCTCGTCCTCAAAATCAGCATCAAAATGGGCACTAGCGCTTGTCAGTGCTGCGCAAGCGGCTACGGTATCGATAGCATCCTGCTCGGAGGATCGATAGTGCACCGCCACCTGCCAGCCGCCCGCTGCCAACGCCAGCGCAATGCTGCGGCCCAGGCGCTTGGCGGCGCCAGTGACCAAAACGGTACGTGGTGGGGTGGGTGGGGTCATAGGGGGTGGGAGACAATGCGGGCCGTGACCCAAAGACCCGACAGTTTAACGACCGCCCTGCACCAGCACATCACCCAGGCCATTGCCGCCGAGGGCGGATGGCTGGGTTTTGACCGCTTCATGGCCCTGGTCCTGTACACGCCCGGCCTAGGCTACTACGCCAACGACTCCACCAAGTTCGGCGCCATGCCTGAGTCTGGCAGCGACTTCGTGACCGCGCCTGAGATGACGCCCCTGTTCGGCCAGACGCTGGCCGTGCAGGTCGGCGAGGCCCTGGCGCGCACCGGCACCGACGAGGTCTGGGAGTTTGGCGCGGGCTCTGGAGCGCTGGCGCTGCAGTTGCTCGATGCGCTGGGCGACCAGGTGCAGCGCTACACCATCGTCGACCTGTCGGGCAGCCTGCGCGCGCGCCAGCAGGCCAAGCTGGTGGCCCATGCGCACAAGCTGCGCTGGGTGGATGCCCTGCCCGATAAGTTCAGCGGCGTGGTGGTGGGCAACGAGGTGCTCGACGCCATGCCCGTGCAAATGCTCGCCCGCCATGGGGGCCATGAGCATGGGGTGTGGCATGAGCGCGGCGTGGTGGTGGCCGAGGACGGTAGCTTTGCCTGGGCCGACCGCCCCACCGATCTGCGCCCGCCCATTGACATCGAAGGCCCGCAGGACTACCTGACCGAAATCCACGCCCAGGGCGAAGGTTTTGTCCGTACCTTGGCCGACCGGCTCACGCGTGGCGCCGCCTTTTTGCTGGATTACGGTTTTGGCGAGGGCGAGTACTACCACCCCCAGCGCCACATGGGCACGGTGATGTGCCACCAGGGCCACCTGGCCGATGGTGACCCGCTGGTGGAAGTAGGGCTCAAAGACATTACCGCCCACGTCAACTTCACCGCCATGGCGCTGGCCGCGCAGGATGCGGGCCTGAATGTGCTGGGTTACACCACGCAGGCGCACTTTCTCATCAACTGCGGATTGCTACCAAAAATGGAGCTGCTGCCGCAGGCGGGACGGGCGATAGCGGCCAAATTGATCATGGAGCACGAGATGGGCGAGCTGTTCAAGGTGCTCGCTCTCGGGGCGGGGGAGGCGTGGGAGCCTGTGGGGTTTGTGCACGGCGACCGTTCCCACCGGTTGTGATGTTCCCACCATGATCCGCTGGTTCCTCGTCATCTTCCTGGCCCTGATGTTCATCAGCTGGCTGTCACCCGTTCTGCGGCGCATGGGGTTCGGACGGTTGCCGGGCGACCTGCGGTTTCGGTGGCTGGGGCGGGACTGGGATGTGCCGCTCGCGTCCACGCTGCTGCTGAGCTTTGTGGTCAGCCTGCTGGTGAAATGGCTCTGAGCCGCTGGGTTGGCTGAGCCGCCGTTTTATTCGCCAGCCGCTTGCAGCGCGCTCAGGAACGTGTTGCGCCACCAGTGCACATCGTGCTGGCGGATGCGGGCCATCAGTTTTTGGTGGCGGGCCTGCCGCTCTACCAGTGGCATCTGCAGTGCTTGTTGAATGCTGTCCGCCATGCCCTGGGTGTCGTAGGGGTTGACCAGCAATGCTTCTTTCAGCTGCTCGGCAGCCCCTGCAAAGCGCGACAGCACCAGCACACCGGGGTCGTCCGGGTCTTGCGCCACTACGTATTCCTTGGCGACCAGGTTCATGCCGTCACGCAGTGGCGTGACCAGGCCCACTGCGGCAGCGCGGCACAGGCCCGGCACGCGCTTGCGCGCCACCATGCGGTGGATGTAGCGCACGGGCATCCAGTCCAGCTCGCCATAGTCGCCGTTGATGGCGCCGCACAGCCCTTCCAGCTCCTGGCGCAGGTCGCCATAGGCGTTCACGTCATCGCGGGTGGGCGAGGCGATCATGATCAGCGTGGCGCTGTCCCGGTTCTCCGGGTAGCGGTCCAGCAGCTCGCGAAAGGCCCGCACCCGTTGCGGGATGCCCTTGGAGTAGTCGAGCCGGTCAATGCCCAGCAGCAGCCTGCGCCGTGAATACTCGGCGCGCATGTTCTCGTAGGTTTCCACCGCGTCGGCGGCGTGGGTGAGCCGGGTGAACTCGTCCACGTCAATGCCGATGGGAAACGACTGCACCACCACCGTGGCCCCGAACGCGCGCACGCGCCGCTCGTCCAGTTCTTCGGCGCTGCCCTCATTGCGCACATAGCGCTTGAAGTGCGATACGTCCGCTTCGCTCTGCAGGCCCACCAGGTCGTAGGCAAACAGGGACCGCATCAGCCACTCATGCTGCGGGATGGCGGCCATGATGAGCGGCGGTGGCATGGGGATGTGCAAGAAGAAACCAATGCGCTGCTTGCAGCCCATGGCGCGCAGCTCGGCCGCCAGCGGGATCAGGTGGTAGTCGTGCACCCAGATGATGTCGTCGTCACGCAGCAGCGGCAGCAGCTTGCGGGCAAACATCTGGTTGACCCGGCGGTAGCCCGCAATGTAGCCCGCGTTGAAGTCGGCCAGGTCCAGCCGGTAATGGAACACCGGCCACAGCACGCTGTTGCTGTAGCCCTGGTAGTAGGTGTCGTGGTCTTCACGGCACAGGTCCACCGTCGCCAGGGTCACAGCACCGGCGTTGCGCGCGTGCAGGTCGCCTTCGCCCGGCGTGCCGTCCTCCACCACGGTGCCACTCCAGCCAAACCACAGGCCTCCGGTCTGGTTCAGGGCTTCACCCAGGGCCACCGCGAGTCCGCCTGCGGCTGGTTTGCGGGGGTCTGCGACGCGGTTGGAGATAACGACTAATCTGCTCATCCAGGAATCATCCTTGTAACAGGGTGTGGCGAGCTGTCAGACACCGCCTCAAATCACTGTGTCCCACGGGGCTGAAAGGCGCACGGCAGCGTTGATTACACCGACCATTGAATAGGTCTGCGGGAAGTTGCCCCACATCTCGCGGGTTTCGGGGTGCGTGTCTTCCGACAGCAGGCCGAGCGGGTTGCGGGCGGCCAGCATGGTTTCAAAAATGGCGCGTGCCTCGGCCTTGCGGCCGATGCGGGCCAGCGCATCAATGCGCCAGAACGTGCAGATGTTGAATGCGGTTTCGGGTTTTCCGAAATCGTCTGCGGCCTCGTAGCGGCGCATGTAGGGGCCATCGCACAGGCTCTTTTCCATGGCCTCTACCGTGCTGACAAAGCGCGGGTCGCGTGGGTCGATCAGGCCCACCTCTGCCATCAGCAACACGCTGGCATCCAGCTCGTGGCCGCCAAAACTCTCGGCAAACGCCTGGCGTGATTCGCACCACGACTTTTCCAGAATCTCGGCGCGCATGCGGTCGGCATGGTCGCTCCAGTAGGTGGCGCGGTCGGGCAGTTGCAGGGCACTGGCAATCTTGGCCAGGCGGTCGCAGGCGGCCCAGCTCATCAGCGCTGACGAGGTGTGCACCCGGGCGCGCGTGCGCAGCTCCCACATCCCTGCGTCGGGCTGGCCGTACACCCGCACGGCCTGCTCCCCCACCTGCTCCAGCCGGGTGAACTCGGCCAGGCCCGCGCAGTGCAGCAGGCGGTGGTCATGGAACGCCTGTGCGGCCCCCAGTACGATGTTGCCGTACACGTCGTGCTGAAAATGCTCGGCCGCCTGGTTGCCCACGCGCACGGGGCCCATGCCGCGGTAGCCAGCGAGCTGCGGCATCATGATTTCGGGCAGTTCGCGCTCCAGGCCAATGCCATACAGCGGCTGGATGTGGCCATCGCCTGCATCCATTACCACGTTGCTCAGCCAGCGCAGGTAGTCCTCCATGGTGCCCACTTCAGAGATGCTGTTGAGCGCCCGCACCACAAAGAACGCGTCACGCAGCCAGCAGTAGCGGTAGTCCCAGTTGCGGCCGCTGTGGGCGGACTCAGGGATGCTGGTGGTCATGGCGGCCACGATGGCACCGGTGTCTTCGTACAGCGACAGCTTGAGCGTGATGGCTGCGCGGATGACGGCCTCTTGCCATTCCAGCGGCACGGCCAGCGCACGGCTCCAGCCACGCCAGTAGGTGGTGGTTTCCTGCTCGAACAGTCGCGCCGTGTCGGCAATGCCGTCGTGCAGGGTCTCGTCGGCGCCCAGCAGAAAGTTGTGCTCGCCGGTCAGTACAAAGGACTGACCCGACAGCACATGCGACACCGGTGCATCGGTGGACAGGCGGAGCGTCATGTGCTCGCCCACATAGCGGATGTGGTTGCTGCCCCGCGTGATGCGTGGCTCGCTCTGACCCCAGTCGTAGCGCACCTTGAGCGCCACACGGATGCGCGGAGCACCTTGAATAGGTCGCACCCGGCGTACGAGCGTCATGGGACGAAAAAAGCGTGACCGGCTGTAAAAGCGCGGCGCAAAGTCGGTGATCTCCACCCCATGCCCGGTCTTGTCGAACAGCTGCGTGCGCAAAATGGCCGTGTTGGGCTCGTACCACTGGTGGGCTGACGCGAGGTCTTCGATTTCGATGGCGAAGTGGCTACCTTCGTCGCCCGGTTGCAGCAGGGCGTTGAACACCGGGTCGCCATCAAAACGGGGCAAGCAGCACCACACCATGCGGGCGTGGTTGTCGATGAGTGCGCTGATGGCGCAGTTGCCGATTGCGCCCAGGTTCAGGGAGCCCGTCTGGGGCTCAAAGGCGGCAGTGTTCATGGTTGGCGTTCCTGGTGGGGGTGGTTCCAGTGGGTGCGTGCGGCCGACAACCAGCCGCGCAGCGCAGCAGGGGTCATGCAGCGGTGTTGCGCCATGGTCGGGCCCTCGCCCACCTTGATGCCCCACCCGCCCAGCGCCTGCACCGCGGCAAAGCCTGCCTCGTCAGTGACATCGTCACCCACAAACACCGGGATGCGCCCCGCAAACGGTGCCTGGGTCATGAAGTCGGTGATGGCCTGGCCCTTGTTGGTGCCACGCGGCTTGACTTCAAACACGCATTTGCCGGGCAGCAGCTCCACGCCGTCCACGCCTTGCATCGCGCACACCAGTGCCTGGCGGCACAGGTCTTCCAGATGGGGTGCCATGCGGTAGTGCAACGCGACGCTGGAACGCTTGGGCTCCATCAGCAGGCCGGGGTGAAGTGTCACCAGCTCTTGAACGGCACGCAGAACCGGTTCCAGGTCTGGCTGTGCAATCGACGGGTAGGACGTGTCCGTGAGTCGGTATTGGGCGCCGTGTTCGCTGGCCAGTGGCAACCGGAGGGGCGCCAGAAAGATATCAATGTCCGCCTCGCGCCGTCCCGTCACGATGGCGAGTGCACCTCCCAGTTGGGTGTGCAGTGCACTCAGCGTGGGCACCAGTCCAGACGCGACACGCACCGCCTCGGGGCGCGGCGCCATCTCTGTGAGAGTGCCATCGAAATCGAGGAAAAGCGCGTGGGCAGTTGTCAGTAAGGGGAGCAGCTGCATAGGTAAAACCATAGCAGATTGCGCAAGGCGGGATTCAGTGGAAGGGTGTTTCAAGTCTGGTATTCGCGCGGGTTTTTGTATTTTTTTGTTCGGAGAAGAAGTGTCCGATAGACGCCGGCCGCGTTAAAGCTGGATGGTTTGGAACCACTGCGAATGCACCTTGAAACACTCGGTTTTGGCCGCATAGTGAGAGAAGAACCTTACCGCGTGCCGAGCGCACCACCACCCACTTTCTCCGGACCCATGACCGAAGCTCCCCACATCGTTTGCCCGCATTGCCACACCACCAATCGCGTGCAGCTTGCGGACCTGGGCAATGCGCCTGACTGCGGCAAGTGCCACCAACCTCTTTTTGCAGGCGCGCCGCTGGAGCTGGATGGCAACTCCTTCGACCGCCATGTGGGTCGCAGTCAGATTCCGGTGCTGGTGGACTTCTGGGCGCCTTGGTGCGGGCCTTGCCTGCAGATGGCGCCTGCGTTTGCGCAAGCCGCCCGCGAACTGGAGCCGCATGTGCGCGTGGCCAAGCTCAATACCGAGGCCCAGCAGGCCATTGCGGCGCGTTATGCCATCCGCAGCATTCCCACCATGATTCTTTTTCGGCAGGGCGGCGAGGTGGTTCGCATCTCGGGCGCCCTGGGTGCGGCAGACATCGTGCGCTGGGTGCGTACTGCGGCGGGCTGAGGCAAGCGCCGAGGCGCGCTTCTTTCAGCGGATACCCAGTACCCGGTCCAGCGACACGTTGCCTGCGCCGCGCCCCGCCAGGTACAGCATCAGCCCCGCCCACGACAGGTGCGTGGGCCACGCATCGGGGTAGACAAATAGCTGGATCACCAGCGTCATGCCCAGCAGTGCCAGGGCGGACAGGCGCGTGAACAGGCCCAGCACCAGCAGGATGGGGAACACATGCTCCGCCACCGTTGCCATCTGCGCGGCCAGCTCGGGGGGCAGCAGGGGCAGCTTGTACTCCTCCCGGAACAGGGCATAGGCGCTGTCGGATACGGTGAACCAGCCATCCACTTTGGTGCGGGCTGACAGCCAGAAGATGCCGGCAATGGCGACACGGTTGACCAGGGCCAGCAGCGAATGCGGGGTACACATTGCCGTGATATCGGCCACGCTTGCCAGCACCGCGCGCGGACCTTTTGCGTGGGTGAGGGTGGTTGGGTGCGGGGCGGGGTTCATGCGGCCTCCTCAGCCTGGGTGATTTTTGTGAATGGGGTCAGGGCGCCCATCTGGAGCAGTTGCCCCAGCAGCGCTGCGAAGTCGGTGGTGGGTGCGTTTGTCAGCGTTTCGGTAGCGGCGTCTTCCAGGCATGCGCCACGGGAACAGGCGTCCAGAAACATAGCACCCGCCTGCGTCAGCGGGCACCACACCACAGCGCCTTGCGGTCGCGTCAGCAGGCCGCCGTCGCCTTGCCAAGGCATGCCTTCATGGCTTTCCAGGCCCTCGCGCTGCGCGGCCCAAAGTGCATACGCCGGGTGCTCTGCACACCATGCCCAGCGCGCTGAGGGGTGGGGCTTCAGGTGCAGGGTGGCCAGCGCATCAGCCGGTTGCGCGGCCAGCCAGTCTGCGGTCGCGGCATGCGCGTCCGCGGCCAGGTGGCATTCCGTCCAGTACCGGTCCAGCTGCGCTACGGCGGGCAGATAGGGTAGTTCAGCAGCAGGACCAAAGGCCTGCAAAAAATCGGCAAAACCGGCGCCGTAGTCCATCAACCGTCCGTCGGTGGGTGGGTGAGCGCGGGCGTAGACGGCAGCCACGCCGCGAAACCATTCGTCGCCCACCAGCTGGCACACCGATGGGTAATTGGCCTGCAGTGCGTCCATGCAGGCCTTGAGCACGGTGTTGCGATACACGGCAAACCCGGGCTGGGCTTGCAGCGATGTGAGCCACGCAGGGCTCAGTTCAGCTGTCGTGCAGTCGCCCAAAAGGGACGCCGAAAATCCATCCTGAAAGGTGTTCAGCTGCACATGGCCTCCTCGTGCGTGGCAGAAGCCAGCACCCGGTGTGCCTGGTCTCGCTCGGCCAGTAGTTCGTTGAGGCTGGGCAGCTTGTCATCGCGCTCGATCAGTGTGGGAATTGGCCCCGTGCGTGCAATCACACGCTCGTAAAGCGCCCACACCGCAGGGGCAACGGTGGCGTCATGGCTGTCGATGAGCAGGGCGTTGCCGTGCACCGGGTCTGCGTGGTGGCCCGCCATGTGGATCTCGGCCACCGCGTGCAACGGAAACGCATCCAGGTACGCCTGGGCGCTGAAGCCCATATTGTTCGCGCTGATGTAGACGTTGTTAATGTCCAGCAGCAGGCTGCAGCCGGTGCGTTGCACCAGCTCGGCCAGAAAATCGGTTTCGGCCCAGTCGTGGCCGTCGATGTGCAGGTAGTGCGTGGGGTTCTCGATGGCGATGGGGCGCTGCAACGCATCCTGCGTGCGCGCGATGTTGTCGGCGATGCGCTGCAGGGCCGCGTGCGTGCGTGGAAACGGCAGCAGGTCGGGCAGGTACTGCCCTCGCCAGGTGGACCAAGCCAGATGTTCGGAGACGAGCACCGGCTCGATGCGTCGCGCCAGCGCTGCCAGGCGGGCCAGATGGGCTTCATCCGGCGGGGCGTCGGCGGCCAGTGACAGGGACACGCCGTGCAAGGCAACCGGGTGCTGGCCCCGAATGGCTTCCAGCCAGGCCAGGCGGGGGCCGCCGTCGGCCAGATAGTTTTCGGGGTGCACCTCCCACCACAGGCCGGGGGCGGTGCAGTGCAACGCCTCGTCGTAGTGTTGGGGCTTGAGGCCCAGGCCTGCAGTGAGAGGGAGCGGCGTCATGGCGCTAGGCGGGCATGGATAAACGTAGTCGACTCTCAGCCTCTCAGGCCTTGACAGGCGTCAGCGACCCCGTGCCCTTGGGCGTCTTGATCGACACACAGGTGCCTGCGGGCACAAACTTCCAGGCATTGCCCTGGTAGTCCACCTTGGAAGAGCCCGCGCAGGTGGTGCCTGGGCCGGCGGCGCAGTCGTTCTTGCCAGCCATCGAGACACCGTAGCACTTCTCCATGGCAGGCTTGGCGGCTTCGGCGGGCTTGGTTAGAGCGATGGCTGCGCTGGATGCGAGGGCGGCAAGAGCGAGGGCACCGATGCTGAGGGTACGAGTGGTCATGGCGAAGTTCTCCAAAAAAGTGATGAGGGTTGAAACCGACCGGGAGCCTGCGCTGTGGCTGCTCCAAACTACCCGATCTGCGTTGTAATTCGCGCAGCCCGCCGGGCTGGTTACACCGTATCGAAAAAAATTGTTGCGCCACATTTATTTCGCCAGCGATGTAACCCACAGGCACTTTGACCCGAATTCCCCCAGGGAGACGCCATGGAGATAGAAGAACGGCTGCGCGGTTTGCTGCTGCAGGGCCTGAACGCCGACGCAGCCGCTTACCAGCGCTTTCTAAAAGAGCTGAGCGCGCATCTGCGTGCCTTCTTGCGCCGCCGCCTTGCGCAGCGGCCCGATGAAGTGGAGGACCTGGTGCAGGAAACCCTGCTGGCGGTGCACAACCAGCGCCACACCTACCGGCCCGAAATGCCGGTAACGGCCTGGGCGCATGCGATTGCGCGCTACAAGCTCATCGACTGGCTGCGCTCGCATGCGGTGAAAGAAGGGCGCAACGACCCGCTGGACGAAGCGGACGAATTGTTCGCCAGCAGCGACAGCGAGGCCGCCGAGGCCCGGCGCGACCTGGGGCAGTTGCTGCGCACCTTGCCCGACAAGCAGCGTCTGCCGATTGAGTACATGAAGCTGGAGGGTTTGTCGGTGGTCGAGACGGCGCGTCTTACGGGGCTGTCGGAGTCGGCCGTCAAAGTCGGCGTGCACCGGGGCCTCAAGGCCCTGGCCGCCAAGATCAGAGATATGACTTACGCAAAAAATGGTTCAAGCAAATCACCTGGTCAAGTAGACGGGTCGCTGTTGCACCCTGATTTGCGCAAGTCCCACAAGGAATGACATGAAAACCGATGAATTGATCCACCTGCTGGCTGCAGATGACCGGCCCGTGCAGACCACGGCGATTGAGCAGCGTTTTGCCGTCGCCACCGCTGCAGGCATTGCAGGTGCCGGGGTGCTGATGCTGGCAATGTTCGGCCTGCGCCCCGACCTGCTGGCGACCATGGCAGTGCCCATGTTCTGGGGCAAGCTGGTGTTTGCCGCCGCGTTGGCCGCTGGCGGGTTGGCGCTACTGCGCCGCATGGCCCGCCCGGGCATGGCGGTGGGGCAAGCAGCGCTGTGGCTGGCCGTGCCGCCAGTAGTGCTGTGGGCCATGGCGCTGATCGCCCTGTCGCAGGTGTCTGCCGCAGAGCGCATGCCTCTCATCCTGGGCAGCACGTGGCGCACCTGCCCGTTCAATATCGCGGCGCTGTCGGTGCCAGCGTTTGTTGCGGGTTTCTGGGCGCTCAAGGGCGCTGCGCCCACACGGCTGGCCTGGGCGGGCGCGGGTGCCGGTTTGCTGGCCGGTGCGCTGGGCGCGTTGGTGTACGCCCTGCATTGCCCCGAGATGGCCTCACCGTTTTTGGCGGTCTGGTATGTGGCGGGCATGGCCATTCCGACGGCGCTGGGGGCGGTGCTAGGGCCGCGTCTGCTGCGCTGGTGAAGGGCGCAGGCGCGGTGTCCGTCAGGCGTGGGCGCGTTTTCTTTCTGTGTGTGCGAAAGACCCATCCCAGCGTCCAGCACAGCGACTCGTGAAGCGCCGGCGCCATGGTGTTGGTGTGTGCCTGTGCGGTAGGGGCGCCTGCTGCCCTGCGGCGCTTCCCCCTCGAACGGCCCCGGGTTTTGACTGGGTTGTATTAAAAATATACTATTCAGTCACTTTGCAACCACCATGTATAGGAGTTGATCATGCGCTCTGCCGTGCTCGCACATTCCCCTGCGGTCCGTATCGCCATCTTGCTGACCACCACCGCTCTCGGAGCCGGGCTGTCTTTCGGAGCGCGTGCCCAGGCGTTTGACGCCGTGCGTCTGTACGGCGCCGCAGCTGACCGCGATGGCGGAACGGTGGGGTTGGCGGTGGTGGCCGGCCACCGATACATGGGGTCGGACGAGCGCCGCACGCGTGCCTATCCGGCCATTGACTACCGCTGGGCCAATGGCTGGTTTGCCGGTACCACCAATGGTGTGGGCTACAACTTCTCGCGCCAGCCGGGTGTGCAGTACGGTGTGCGCCTGACGGCTGACTTCGGTCGCGATGAAAGCCGCTCGGAGGTTCTGCGTGGTCTGGGCGACGTCGATGTGCGTCCGGAGCTCGGTGCGTTTTACAACCTGCAGCCTACGGCCAACACGTTTTTGACCTCGTCGCTGCGCTATGGCGCAGGTCAGGGGCGCAACGGCCTGCTGCTGGATCTGGGTGCGGGACTTACGGCGCAAGTGGCCCCGGCTTGGCGCATGGGAGCGGGTGTGGCGGCCACCTGGGCCAATGCCGATTACACGCAGACGTATTTCGGCGTCGATGCTGCCCAGGCCGCCCGCAGTGGCCGCAGCATCTACACGGCCAGCGCAGGGGTGCGGGACGTGCGTGTGTCGGTGTCCGCCACCTATGCAATCACACCGCGCGCATCGGCGACCGCAGCGCTGTCCTACAGCCGCCTCCAGGGCGATGCCGCCAGCAGTCCCATCGTGCGCGACCGGGCAGGCGTGAACGGTGTCTTGGCGGTTGCCTATGCCTTTTGACGGACCGCTGGCACGCCTGAGCTGCTAAAGCCGGTTCAATGCACCAGGCGCCCTCGTGCGCAGGTCATGCCGCAGCATCGCTACGGAGCCACTGCGCCACCGCTTCCACCCGCGCCTGGTGAATCAACGCACCCACCTGCGGGCCGCTCACACCCTTGGCGGCAGCCTGCGCTGCAATGTCCCTGGTGACCACCGCCTGCACGGCACCCAATACGGCCATCAGGCGGGGACGCTGCGGGTAGGCCGACTCTTCAAACCCCAGCCGCCCGCGCGCATCGCATTCACACGCCAGCAGGATGTCGGCAAAACGCTCGGGCTTGCGGATGGCGTCGCAGCGCTCCAGCAGGCGCACCAGGGCGGCGGCCGACAGCTCGGTGCTGCGGTGGATGTGGCCGTGTTCTCGCGCCACCACATCGGCGGTCTCGCGGCAGTCCACGGGCACACGCAAGCGCTCCGCCACATCTTTCAGCAAGTCGGCACTGCGCTCTTCGTGCCCGATGTGGCGCGGTAGCACATCGGCGGCCGTGGTGCCCTTGCCCAGGTCGTGCGCCAGGCAGGCAAACCGCACAGTGAGCGGCGCCTGCAGCCTGGCTGACATGTCCAGCACCATCATCAGATGAACGCCCGTGTCCACCTCGGGGTGGTACTCGGCCCGCTGGGGCACGCCCCACAGGCGCGCCACCTCGGGCAGCAGCACCTCCAGCGCGCCACACTCGCGCAGCACCTCGAACATGCGTGAAGGTTTTTCTTCCATCAACCCACGCGCCAACTCCTGCCACACGCGCTCTGCCACCAGGTGGTCCACCTCGCCATGCTCCACCATCTCGCGCATCAGTTGCATCGTCTCGGGGGCCACGGTGAAATCAGTGAACCGCGCCGCAAACCGCGCCACGCGCAGGATGCGCACCGGGTCTTCGCGGAACGCGTCCGTCACATGGCGCAGCACCTTGGCCTCGATGTCCCTGGCGCCAAAATATGGATCAAATATGCCTCCAGCGCTTGTCCCGTAAGCGCTGGTAGCTATTGCATTGATAGTAAGATCGCGGCGCGACAGGTCTTCTTCCAGCGTCACATCGGGCGAGCTTTCCACCACAAAGCCCCGGTAGCCCCGCCCGCTCTTGCGCTCGGTGCGCGCCAGCGCGTATTCCTCACGTGTCTCGGGGTGCAAAAACACCGGGAAGTCGCGGCCCACGGGCAGGTAGCCCAGCTCCAGCATCTGCTCGGGCGTGGCGCCCACCACCACCCAGTCGTGGTCATTCACCGGCCGGCCCAGCAGCTTGTCGCGGACAGCGCCGCCCACCATGTAGATTTGCATCGGGCTAGTTTAGAGTGGCTAACAAAACTCAGCGAAGCGGTTCTGGCTAGGCGCTGCGTCGCAGGCAGTACGGGCAGTACGGGCAGTACGACAAGACGCGGTAACGACGCCAGAAGAGTTTTGTTAGCTGCTCTTAGGGCGAGGACCGTATAGTCCCGGCACCATGTCCCTTGCCTCCGACCTCACCATTGCCCAGCTCAACCCCGACGGCAGCGTGCCCGTGCCCACGGCGCCCGACGCAGCGGCCAACGCCGCCGCCGAAGCCCTGCAGCGCGAGGCGCAGTTTGAGGCCCTGAAGGCCCAGGTGGACGACCTGCAGGAGATCCTGGCCAAGCCGCTCAATGAAATCCTGGCCGACCGCGACAAGTTCAAAGAGGCGATGGCCGCGTGGGATGCCTTTGGCGCCATGTGGATGCTGTCGCAGCGCGCCATGAAGCGCGTGGCGCTGGACCTGGCCGCGCAGCAGGGCGTGAGCGACGAAGAGGTGGTGGCCCGTGCGCTGGCCTATGCCAACCAGGTACTCAACGCGGAAGAGGAAGACCTGGGCGGCACCATCGCCCCCGCCCAACTGGCGCACATTGCGCGGCATAAGCCGTTTTTGCGCAAACAGTTTCGGTAGCCGTTCGCAGTTGCATGGCTTCCGCGTTCCTTGCGAAAAAGGCCGTGCTTTGCTGGATACAATTTGCAACACTGTTAACAAATGTCAAAAATCGACCTCTGCCACCGTGAAGCTTCCAGTTTTCCGAAATCCTGTCGCATTCGCCGCCGCATCAGTGGCGCTTCTTATCACAGCGGGGTGTAACCAGCCCGCAGCCGAAACTGCAAAGTCCAGTTCGCCTAAAGAGGCGGATATTCAACAACAGCAGCTTTGCGAAGTCAGCGAGTGGCAACGTGATGTGGTGGCTGCAGCTTGCAAACCGGGTCAGAAGGTCGTATTTCTGCCTCGTAACTGGGGCAATGCCCAATTGCCTGTGATCTTTGCTGCAGTGAACTGCGACGTGCGTTACGCGATTGCGCTCACTGAAGGCGCGGTCATGTGTGTGTATCGTCCGATTCAGTCAGAGGCTTCCACCCCTGCTAACGCGGCCAGTCAGCCAGCGTCCAGGCCTTGAGTGGAGTTGTTGTGAGGTTGCTTCGATCAGCGATTACCCGCTCCATCTTCATTTGCTTGGCAGTCTTGGGCTGCATGCCATCGGCATGGGCCGACTTTGAAAAAGGCGCTGCTGCGCACGAGAAACAGGACTACGCTGCAGCCGTGGCTGAATTTCAGGTGTCTGCCGAGCAAGGTGATGCTCGCTCGCAATATGCACTGGGCGTGATGTATCAAAACGGCCAGGGCGTTGCGCGGGATGCAAAGTCTGCGTTCGGTTGGTATCGCAAGGCTGCAGATCAAGGGCATTCGGGGGCGCAGTCAAGTTTGTCGCGGATGTACTTGTTAGGAAATGGTGTGACACTGGACCATGCCCAGGCAGCCGTTTGGGCGCGCAAGTCGGCAGAGCAGGGCGATGCAGTGGGGCAGAATACTTTGGCTGTGTTGTATGCCCAGGGGCAAGGTGTCGCCAAAGATGCGCGTGAAGCTGCCCAGTGGTACCGAAAGTCCGCTGACCAAGGTAATTCCAGGGCGCAAAACAATCTGGGTCTGGCTTACTCCAACGGGCAAGGTGTGCCCAAAGATGATCGCGAAGCGGCCATCTGGTTTCGCAAGGCTGCAGACGCTGGGCTGGATGATGCACAAGTGAACTTGGCGGGGATGTACCTCCAAGGTACAGGTGTTCCCCAAAGCCGGGCGCAAGCGATTGCTTGGTACCGCAAGGCAGCAGAGCAGGAGCACTATCGCGCGATGATGCTTTTGGCGGAAGTCCACGAACGTGAGAAGGAGTACGCAGAGGCGATGACTTGGTATCGCCGCGCTGCAGCGCACAACTATCCTCCCGCGCTGAATCGACTGGGCGAAATGCACGAGTACGGGCACGGTGTTCAGCAAGACTACAAAGCCGCAGTGGACTGGTACCGCAAAGCGACTGAACTGGGCGACATGGCGGCGCAGTTCAGTTTGGGGCGCATGTATCTGAATGGGAACGGCGTGGCCCAGAGTGATCAGGAGGCGGTCAGCCTTTATCGCAAGGGCGCTGTGCGTGGATATGCATGGGCGCAAAACATGCTGGGGGTCATGTATGCCGACGGTAGGGGTGTGAAGCAGGACATGCGCCAAGCCATCGACTGGTACCGCAAAGCAGCCGACCAGGGGCTATCGAATGCGCAGGACAATCTGGGAGACGCTTATTCCAATGGCACAGGCGTTGCACGCGATGACGCAGAGGCGGTCAAGTGGTACCGCAAAGCTGCTGAGCAGAACCATGCCGATGCTCAAAACAGTTTGGGCTTTATGTTTGTCCAAGGTCGTGGTGTGCCGCAGGATGCCGCCGAGGCTGTCCGTTGGTATCGCAAGGCTGCGGAGCAGGGCAATGCTTTGGCACAGTTCAATGTGGGCGTGAACTATGCGAACGGGAAAGGAGTTCCCCAGGACGTTGCTGAAGCCATACGCTGGTATCGCCTGGCCGCAGAACAAGGCAGTAGCAATGCCCAGAATAACTTGGGCGTGATGTATGAAGAGGGCAGCGGAGTAGCTGCCAATCCTGTAATCGCATATGCGCTGTTCAACTTGGCTGCTGCCCAGGGCAACGACAAGGCGCCGAACAATCGGGCGCGAGTGGCTGAGCAGCTATCGCCCAAGCAATTGGAGGAAGCACAGGCTTTGTCCAGTGGATGGCAGGTCAATACGCCATTGCCCACCAAAACCCTGACGTGGAAGCCAACCGCCATCAAGCCTGCAGCAAAGACCCCTGCTAAGACTGAGCCGCGCGCCGCTGCACCTGCAGAGCAACCGATTAGCACTTCGGATTGCAGGCCAAAGACAAGTTCTCTTTCGTGTCAGTCATCTTGCACCAACGGTAGCTGCGTAGTCGCCTATGCCAACGGTTGCCGTATGCGGGTGCAGGTCAGCCCCAAGTTCAATGCATTCAACAACCAGTGGGAGTACCCGTCGCCCTCGTGCTGAGGTTCCGTTCAGCCAAACACCGGCCTGAAAAAACTCCGCTCATAACTCACGATGCACCCCGTCTCCTCGGCATAGCGGAACGCTGCCTGGCACTCCGTGTCCTGCATCGACGCTTCGCGGTAGCGCTCGTAGGCCGCGAGGCTTTCAAACGTGAACAGCGCTAGCGCAATGTTGTTGGCGCCCTCGCTGGGCATGAAGTAGCCGTGGTGTTGGCCGCCGAATTTTTCGACCAGCGGTATCCACAGTTTTCCGTAGTGTTCAAACTCTTTGAGCTTGCTGGTGTTGAGCACGTAGCGCAGGTAGATGGTGACGGCCATGGTGGTGCTCAGCCTTCTGTGTGGCGCAGGCGGTAGGGCTCTTCGAAGTCCAGAAAGTCCTTTTCGGCCAGGGCCTCATCGATCCAGGCTTTCACGCCGGGCAATGCGCGCACGCGCTGAACGTAGTTGGCGATGTGGGGCGGCAAGGGCAGTGCGTAGGTGTGCAGGCGCATGCACACGGGGGCAAAGTAGGCGTCGGCGATGGTGAACTCGCCAAAGAGCATCGGCCCACCGTGCTCCTGCAGCAGCGCGCTCCACATGTCCACCAGGCGCTGCACGTCGGCGCGCACACCCGCCTGGTCGCGCCAGATCAGCGCACCGGCATCGGCCAGATTCGCCTCAATGTTCATGGGGCAGTTGCCGCGCAGGGCGCTGAAACCGCTGTGCATTTCGGCGCAGACGCTGCGTGCGCGTGCGCGGGCTTTGGCGTCTGCGGGCCAGAGGTTTTTGCCAAGGTGGGTTTCGGCCACATATTCGGCAATGGCCAGGGTGTCCCAAACCACCAGGTCGCCATCCACCAGCACGGGCACCTTGCCGGTGGGGCTCACGGGGGCCATCACACGCTTGAACTCCGAATCGGCATCAAAACTGTCGAAGCGCACCCGCACTTCCTCAAACACGATGCCCGCCTGCTTGAGCAGCACCCAGGGGCGCATGGACCAGGAGGAGTAGTTCTTGTTGCCGATGTAGAGCTTGAGCATGGGTGAAAAATGTGGCTGGAACGAAGCCCGGATGCTACCCCCGGCCCTGCCTTTCGCCAATGCTCATTGGCACGCTGTTTGATGCCGCGTGGGCATCAATACAGTACCCGCGCAGGCTGCGGGGCACCAGCAGGCACTGCCAGTGGCTACGCGCTTGGAAACAGGCGCGGCCCCAATACCAGTGCCACCGTGGAACTGGCTTTGCCAGGCCACTGGTGGCGTCCCCCTGCGGGGGAAGCGGCGCAGCCGCTCAGGGGGGCTTCCTATACAGGCCAGACCAAGCCGTTGTCGTTCAAGATGCCATCGAGCGGCAGGTCAAACTCTTCCGGCTCAAAGTCATCCAGATAGCCATGGGTGAAACCCAGCCCCACCGTAAAAGGCTTGGGCTGCAGCGTGGCC
The DNA here is from genome assembly GCF_046314175.1 of Acidovorax sp. Taxonomy (GTDB): domain Bacteria; phylum Pseudomonadota; class Gammaproteobacteria; order Burkholderiales; family Burkholderiaceae_C; genus Acidovorax. Next base: position 52,123 of record NZ_JBKBXG010000028.1, read on the forward strand.
AGTGTGCGGTCATAAAAACCACCGCCGTAGCCCAGCCGATAGCCGCCGGGCGCGTAGCCCACGCAAGGCACAAACAGCAGCGTGGGCACAATGACTTCGGTGTCTTTCGGCTTGGGGATGCCGTAGGCGTCTTCTTCCATGAGGCAGCCGGGGTGCCAGGCGTGGAAGGTCAGCGTTTTGTGCACCTTGTTGACCACCGGCAGGCCGATGCGGCGGCGTTGGGGTTCGTCCAGCAGCTCGCCGTCTTCCTTCCAGCGGTGCAGGGCGGGCAGGGGGTCAAACTCGCCCTTGATGGGCCAATAGGCGCCGATCACGGTGTCCGGCCGGTTCACCAGCCAGATGCGCATCACCTGCTGTAACAGGTCGGATCGCTGTAGGCGATCAGGCAAGTTGAGGCGTTCTTCTATCAACGCGCGCCGAAGGGCTGCTTTGTCCATCAGATAATTCCCCCATGCAATTGTTTCGAATTCTGACACCGCTTGTCGCCAGCGCCTTGCTGGCTACCGCTGCGCCCCTTGTCCAGGCGCAAAACAAGGGTGACGATACCCTGCTGGAGATGCAGCAGGCGTTTCGCAAGGGCGATCGCAACAAGCTCGCGCAGCTTCTGCCCGCCGCACGCGGCCATGCGCTGGAGCCTTGGGCCGCCTACTGGGAGCTCAAAGCCCGCCTGGGCGAGGCCCAACCCGCAGAAATCCAGTCGTTCATGCAACGCTACGCTGGCAGCTACCAAGAAGACCGCATGCGCAACGACTGGCTGCTGCTGCTGGGCCAGCGCCGCAACTGGGCGCAATTTGCGGAGCAGCACCCCAGCTACCGCATGTCGGACGACCGCGAGGTGCGCTGCTACGCCTTGCTCATCGACCAGATCAAGGGCAAAGCGCCCGCCACCGTCGCCGACGACGTCCGCAGCAACTGGTATGCCATCCGCGATGCCGATGACGGCTGCACCCACGCGGCGGGTGAACTCTACGGTTACAAAAAGCTCACGGCGCTCGACATCTGGCGCAAGGCGCGCCTGGGCGTGGAGGCCAACCGGCCGCGCGTGGTGCGCAACGCGGTGGAGATCGTCTCGCCCGACTCGCTGCCGCAGCTCAAGGAAGTGCTGGACGCGCCCACCAAATTCCTTCTGTCACGAGCCACCGCACGCGGCAACGCCCGCCAGGAGCTGGTGTTGCTGGCCCTGATCAAACTGGCGGGCGGCGACCCGGACGGCGCTGCGCAGCAGCTCGACAGCAAATGGAGCGTGCACCTCACGCCCGAAGAGCGCAACTGGGCCTGGGGCGTGATCGGCAAGGCCGCGGCCCAAAAGCTGTCGGGCAACGCTGCAGGCTACTTTGCCAACGTGACCAAAGACAGCGACCTGAACGACGACCTGCTGGGCTGGAAGGTGCGCGCTGCATTGCGCGCAGGCCAGTGGAAGGCCGTGGGCAAAGCCGTGGACGCCATGAGCGCCGACGCCCGCCAGGACAGCACCTGGGCGTACTGGAAGGCCCGCTCGCTGCTGGCAGGCAAGCCCAGCGATACCGACCGCGCCGAAGCCCGCCAGTTGCTGGAAGCCATCGCCAGCACCCGCGGCTTTTACGAGATGCTGGCGCTGGAGGAGCTGGGCCAGCGCATCACCACGCCCCCGGCCCCTGCGCCGCTGACAGCCGAAGAAAAAGCTGCCGCCCGCGCCAACCCAGGCTTGAACCGCGCCCTGTACGCCATCCTGCTGGGCCTGCGCACCGAGGGCGTGCGCGAGTGGAACTACACCACCAACCTGCACCAAAGCGGCGGCATGCCCGACCGCGAACTGCTGGCCGCTGCCGACTTTGCGTGCCAGCGCGAGGTGTGGGACCGCTGCATCAACACCAGCGAGCGCACCAAGGGTTTCATCGAGACCAGCCAGCGCTTTCCCACTCCCTTCCGCAACGCGGTCGTGGAGCGCGCCCAAGGCATCGGCCTGGACCCCGCCTACGTCTATGGCCTTATCCGCCAGGAAAGCCGCTTCATCATGGACGCGCGCTCGCATGTGGGCGCATCGGGCCTGATGCAGGTGATGCCTGCCACCGCTCGCTGGACGGCCAAAAAGATCGGTCTGAACGGTTTCACTGCCGACCAGATCAACGACCGCGACACCAACATCACCATCGGCACGGCCTACCTCAAGCTGGCGCTGGACGACTTTGCGGGCTCCATGCCCATGGCCGCCGCCGCCTACAACGCAGGCCCCGGGCGCCCGCGCAACTGGCGCAACGGCCCGGTGCTGGACGCCGCCATCTGGGCCGAGAACGTGCCCTTTTCCGAAACGCGCGACTACGTGAAGAAGGTCCTCGCCAACACCACCAACTACGCCGCCATGCTCACGGGCCAGCCGCAGTCGCTCAAAAGCCGCCTGGGCACCATCGGCCCGCGCGATGTTGCCGCGCCGGAGGTGAACAAGGATCTGCCTTGATCGATAAGTGTGGTTTGCTATAAATAGAAGAGCTATCAGCGCTTATTGGGTAAGCGCTAGAGCCCGTTTTTATCTATAAATGGAAGGGAAGCCATGAGAAAGCTGGGTTGGGTGGCTCTGGCCACCGTGATGATGGTTTTTGGCACGGCGGCGCATGCGCAGCCGGTCTACAAATGGGTGGATGAGAACGGCAAGACCCATTACGGATCGCAGCCGCCCCCTGCCAAGCAAGACGCCGAGCCGATGAAGCTGCAGAGCAACAACGGCACCAGTGGTGGTGCAGGCAGTGCAGGCAGCAAGGGCAGCACGGCGGGCAAGTCCGCCGGTGCCACCGAGTACAACCCTGACGGCACCAAGAAGATTCCAAAAGACGTGGCGGAATTCGGCGAGGCCCTCAAGGACTCGCTGGGCAAGGTAGACAGCAAGCAGGCTCCGCTCAACTGCGCTACGGCCGTGGACAACATCAAATACCAGGCCGACCTGATGCTGGAAGTGGGCCAGAAAAACGTGCGCGACGGCTACATGACCCAAGCAGCTTTCGACAGCACGGCGCCCAAGATCCGCGAAGCCAAGGGCAAATACAGCGTCTCAGACTGCCAGGGCGCATCGGGCAACAAGAAGTCGTTTTATCAGTGCATGTCCAGCAGCAAGAACCACGTGACGGGGTGCGACAAGCAGTTCAAGCATTGATGGGGCGGTTGTGGGTTGCTGGGCAGGTGTGAAGACCCGCTGCCCGTTCCCGGCCAGAAGCAGTCGGTCACCGGCAAATGAATGGGGACGCTCAACGTCAAAGCTGCCCGGCACGCAGCAAGCACCGCGAAGCGGCTATCTGATGCGGCGTGTCCGTGCCGAGCATCCTGTTAAAAATCATATTCATTGCTTCATCTGCCAAACGCTGCCCGAGACCAGCCAATAGAGTGGGATCGCGAAGAACGACTGAAACCAGTAACTCATATTGCCGTCACCTCGGTATATGCAAGCCTTGATCTCGACACAGGTGCTATGCAAGGCAACTTGCACGAACATCAGAACGAACCCCAGAACCAAGGCTACACAGAAGGCGGCGCCCCAGATTGAGGTCGCACCTGATTTCGCCCGGCTCCTGCCGAACATACCGGCCAGGAACAATCCAAACAAAGGAATCGACCAAGCGACTACGGGCGAGAGATCCATTATTTTCAACGTGATGTATCCCGCAAAACGTGCGGGATAAACTGGACCGTGCGGGATGTTCTGGACATTGATTCCTCCTGAAAGTGGCTTCCAGCTCGAGCTTGCGGTCAGTGCTCTGTTCAAAAGCACAGGCATGAAATTTCCGCCAAACCCGGCAAGCATCAACTCAGCAAACTATAGCTTGCCAGTCGGCAGGCACTGGACACCTAGACAGCGCGGTTCGGATTGCAAGCCAGTGGGTAGTGAATCAACGGCAGCTTTGGGGTAGTTTCGTCCACCGGCTGCTCAGGGCCCTAAGCTGCCCCAGACGCCGCAATCCAAATCACACGTTGTGCAGCATCTCCCCCTGACGCAACGCTGCGCCAGACCGCAGTAGGTCATCCGCGAGGCTCTGCAGCCACGCGTCCTCATCCTGATCTCCAAAATGCGTTTCGCGCAGCATGCCGAAGTAGGGCGTGGCCTGGGCCCAGGCAGTGAGGTCGGCCATGCTGATCTGCTGCCACTCCAGCAGCTTGTATTTCAGCAGCACCTTGGCCGCATACAGCGCGTGTTTGGTCGGATTGCGCACGAAGCCGTCCAGACGGCGGCGTGCGCCGTCGATGGCGCGCGGGGCGTCGGCAAACACGGGGCCGTGGCCGGGGATGACGACCTGGGGCGACAGCTTCTCGATCACATCCAGCGTGGCCGCGACTTCGGCAAAAGCGTCATCGCCTTCCAGCTCGGGAAACACCACGCCAAAGCCGTTTTCCCACAGCGCATCGGCCGAGATCAGCACACGGCCCTGGGGCTCGAACAAAACCACCGAATGCGGATCGTGCCCCGGCGCGGCATGCACCTGCCAGGGCTTGTCGCCCAGCAGTACGCAGGAGTCGGGCATGAGCAGCGTATCGGCCCGAAAGGGTGGGCATTCCTGGCCCGTCGGGGTGTAGCTCAGCGCGTAGGCATCCCACTGGCGCACATGGTCGGCCTGGCCGGGTGGAATGGCCGTGAGCACGCCGGGCCAGGCCTTTTGTAGCGCGGCATTGCCGCCGCAGTGATCGCTGTGCAGATGGGTGTTGAGCACACGGTCCAGCGCGCGGCCAGCCAACGCGCCGTGCACCAGGGCCACAGTCTGATCGGCATGGCTGCAGTAGCCGGTGTCCACGATGGCCGTGTCGTGCTGGCCGATGAAGAGGATGTTGTTGGCCGAGAGCCAGCCGCGTTCGAGAACGGTGATTTCAGGGGGCAGGAGATCGTGGGGCGCTGTGGTGGGCATGGGGGCAGGAATTCGGGGCTTCGGTGGCGGGCTTTAACGCCGCGCCGTGGGCTGCTGCGCAGCGTACCGCAGGTCGCACCTGCCCGAAGTCCTCCAAAACCCGCAGCCTGGCCGCCCAGGCTGTGTCAGAACGTGACGCCCGCCACCAGGATCACGTTGGCATAGGGCGTGCACTCACCCGTGCGCACCATCACACGGGCTTGCTGGGTCAAGCGCTTGAACTCATCGTGCGATACGGCCTGGGGATCCACCGGCAAGTGGCACCAGGCGGGCAACT
>NZ_JBKBXG010000029.1:0-55598 GCF_046314175.1 Acidovorax sp.
AGCGACGACGGCAAGACCATGGAGCCGCTGGAAAACTACGGCGTGCAGGTCATGTCCATCGGCTTCCTGGTGGACCAGGACGAAGCCATGATCTGGCGCGGCCCCATGGCCACCCAGGCGCTGGAGCAGCTCTTGCGCCAGACCAACTGGAAGGACCTCGACTACCTCATCATCGACATGCCCCCCGGCACCGGCGACATCCAGCTCACCCTGAGCCAGCGCGTGCCCATGACCGGCGCGGTCATCGTCACCACGCCGCAGGACATCGCGCTGCTGGACGCCAAGAAAGGCATCAAGATGTTCGAGAAGGTGGGCGTGCCCATCCTGGGCATCGTCGAGAACATGGCGGTGCATGTGTGCAGCAACTGCGGCCAGGTCGAGCACATCTTCGGCGCCGACGGCGGCAAGAAGATGGCGGCCGAATACAACATGGACTACCTGGGCGCGCTGCCGCTGGACATGAGCATCCGCCTGCAGGCCGACAGCGGCAAGCCCACCGTGGTGGCCGACCCGGACGGCGACGTGGCCAAGATCTACAAGAAGGTGGCGCGCGACGTGGCGGTGAAGATTGCGCAGCAGGCGAAAGATTTTTCGAGCAAGTTCCCGACGATCTCGATCAGCAAGAACACCTAGTAGGTGCAAAACCTGATTTGCTATTAAAAATATAGCTATCAGCGCTTGATGGATAAGCGCTAGAGGCCAAAATAGCTAAAAAATCATGAGCGGACGAATTGTGCAAGGGGCGCTTGCCCAATTGCCCAGGGGGAGCGCCTGATGTGGCATTCCGCTCTGAGGCAGGGCGCGACCCCATGAACCTGCTCGCCTCCCTGCGCTACCTGGTGGCGCTGCACGAGCACCGGCACTTTGGCCGTGCCGCGCAGGCCTGCCACATCACGCAGCCTGCGCTGTCCAACGCTTTGCGGGCGCTGGAAAAGGAATTTGGCGTGGTGGTGGTGCGCCGGGGCCGCAGCTTTGAGGGCTTTACGCCCGAGGGCGAGCGCGTGCTGGCCACGGCCCAGCGCATGCTGCATGAACACCAGGTGCTGCAACAGGACCTCTTAAGCGACGCCGCTCACCCGCGCGGCACCCTGCGCCTCGCCGCCGTGCCCACGGCCATGCCCATCCTGGCGCGGTTTGCGGCGCAGTTGCAGGCACGGCACCCGGGCATCGTGCCGGTGGCGCTGTCGATGAGCTCGCAGGCGCTGGAGGCGGGGCTGGAGAACATTTCGCTGGACCTGGCCCTGGGCTACACCGAGCGCATGCCCTCGCGTGGCGGGCAGCTCAAGGCCTGGCCGCAGTATGTGGAGCATTACTTTGTGCTGCGCCGCGCCCCTGGGGCCACAACGCGCGGCCTGCGGATCGGTGCGCCCATGCAGTGGGCCGACGCCGCGCGCCTGCCGCTGTGCCTGCTCACCCCCGAGATGCACAACCGCAGCCTGGTCGATGGCGCCTTTCGCAGCGCAGGTGCCACGGTGTTGCCGGCCATGGAAACCGATTCGGTGCTGACCCTGGCGCTGAGCGTGGTGGCGGGCGAGCTGTGCAGCGTTTTACCGGGCGCGCTGGTGGATGCGGTGCGCGGGCATGACGGGATCCAGGCGCTGCCCCTCATCGGCCCCGTGCTGACCACCCCCATTGGTTTCATGTCGCACAGGCATGTGCAGCCCACGCGGGCACTGGATGCGGCGCTGGCGCTGGCACAAGACGCGGACTGGCTGCGACACGCCACGGCGCACAGCGGGTTGTTGGCTGCGGGTTGACGGCCAAAGACGTCGGCCGGGCGCTGACGCTCATTTACGCGGCGCAGACTTTTCCGTCGTTTCATTTGTTTTTGTGATCGCCCCATGTGCATCCGCAATTTGACGTGCTCTGCGGCCGTGCCTGACACTGCGGCGGCGCGCCGGGCTTATGCAGGCGCCTTCATACAAAACAACGCCCCCACGCACCCGCCCCATGCCCCTTACCGAAGCCCCCACCGTGGCCGCCGTGTCGGTCAACGACATGCGCGAGCGCATCCGCCGCAAAAGCCGCCTCAAGGGCCGCCAGCCCGAGGACGCAGCGATGGCCGATGTGGCGCAGTTGCTGGGCCCGCGCCCGGCCGAGGGCTTTCGGCGGGACCTGCTCATTGAATATCTGCACCGCCTGAACGACCACTTCGGCGTGCTGCGCGACCGGCATCTGGTGGCGCTGGCCAAACAGATGAATCTGCCCATGGCCGAGGTCTATGAGGTGGCGAGTTTCTATCACCACTTCGAGATAGTGCGCGGTGATGACGCCCTGGCCCCGCGCCTGGTGCTGCGCGTGTGCGACAGCCTGAGCTGCAGCCTGGCCGGTGCACACGAACTGCTGGCCATGCTGCCCGAGCGCCTGCGCGCGGCCGGGCAGGGCGATGTGCAGGTGGTGGCGGTGCCCTGCGTGGGCCGCTGCGAACAAGCGCCCGTGGCGGTGGTGCACCAGTGCCCAGTGCCACACGCCACGGTGGATACATTGCTGGAAACGGTCAGTTTGAAGCCAAATCGGTCTCTAGCGCTTCATCCACAAGCGCTAGCAGCTATCAATTTTGATATTTCCGGGCTGGCAGAGCAAAGCGTGCCCGCGCAGCCGGATGGGATCAGCCCCGCCCATACGGACCTGGCCACCTACCGTGCGCACGGTGGCTACCAGACCGCCGCCGCGTTGGTTAATGGCGAAATGGATGCCGAGGCGGTGCTCGCGGCCATGGAAAACTCGGGACTGCGCGGCCTGGGCGGCGCGGGCTTTCCGGCCGGGCGAAAGTGGCGCATCGTGCGCGACCAGCCCGCGCCGCGTCTGATGGCCGTCAACATTGACGAAGGCGAGCCCGGCACCTTCAAAGACCGTACGTACCTGGAGCGCGACCCGCACCGCTTTCTGGAAGGCGTGCTCATAGCTGCCCAGGTGGTGGGCACCGAGGCCGTCTATATCTACCTGCGCGACGAATACCACGGCTGCCGCGCGCTGCTGCAAGCGGCGCTCGACGACCTGCGCGCTGAGCCCCCATGCCCCCTGCCGCACATCGAGCTGCGGCGCGGCGCAGGCGCCTACATCTGCGGCGAAGAGTCGGCCATGATCGAGAGCATCGAAGGCAAACGCGGCGAGCCCCGCATGCGCCCGCCTTACATCGCGCAGGTGGGCCTGTTCGGCCGGCCCACGCTGGAGCACAACTTCGAGACGTTGTACTGGGTGCGTGACATCATCGAACGCGGCCCGCAGTGGTTTGCCAGCTTTGGCCGCAACGGCCGCAAGGGGCTGCGCAGTTTCAGCGTGAGCGGGCGCGTGAAGCACCCGGGCGTCAAGCTCGCTCCCGCAGGCATCACGGTGCAAGAACTCATCGACGAATACTGCGGCGGCATGCTGGATGGCCACCAGCTCTACGCCTACCTGCCTGGCGGCGCATCGGGCGGCATATTGCCCGCCAGCCTCAACAACATCCCGCTCGACTTCGACACCCTGCAGCCCTACGGCTGCTTCATCGGCTCCGCCGCCGTCATCGTGCTCAGCCAGCACGACCGGGCGCGCGATGCGGCGCTGAATGTGATGCGATTTTTTGAACACGAAAGCTGCGGCCAGTGCACGCCTTGCCGCGTGGGCACGGCCAAAGCGGCCACGCTGATGGAAGCGCCGCTGTGGGACGAAGAGCTGCTGGACGACCTAGCGCAGGTGATGGCCGACGCGTCCATCTGCGGCCTGGGCCAGGCGGCGCCCAACCCCATTCGCTGCATCCACAAATACTTTCCGCACGAGGTGGGGGAGGGGCCGTGGCCGGGCGATTTGCCCAAGCCGCGCAACAGCCCCCTGACCGAACAGTTGCCTACCGGGGTGAAGCCATGAGCGCCGTGTTGACTTCTACCGCTGTGCAGGCCGGCGTGGCGTTCGAGCTGGACGGCCAGCCCGTCACCGCGCTCCCCGGCGAAACCATCCTCAAAGCCGCGCAGCGTCACGGTGTGGACATCCCGCACCTTTGCTACACCGACGGCCTGCGCCCCGACGGCAACTGCCGCGCCTGCGTGGTCGAGATCGCGGGCGAGCGCACGTTGGCGCCCAGCTGCTGCCGCGCCCCGACAGAAGGCATGAAGGTGCAGGCGTCCAGCCCGCGTGCCCGCAAAAGCCAGCAGATGGTGGTGGAGATGCTGCTGTCCGACATGCCGGATGCGGGCTACAAGTGGAACGACCAAAAGGCCAATACTCCTGAATTGATAGCTGGTAGCGATTGTCCATCAAGCGCTAGCGGCCAATTTGATTCAAAAACTGCTGAAACGATAGGCCAGCACGGCGAGTTGAGCGAGTGGGCCGACCGCCTGGGCGTGGCCGTGCGCCCCGCGCTCCAGGCCCTGCGCCGCGAGCAGCCCGCGCCCGACCTGAGCCACCCGGCCATGGCCGTGAATCTGGATGCCTGCATCCAGTGCAATCGCTGCGTGCGCGCCTGCCGCGAAGAGCAGGTCAACGACGTGATCGGCTACGCGCTGCGCGGGGCCGACAGCAAGATCGTCTTCGACCTGGACGACCCCATGGCAGAGAGCACCTGCGTGGCCTGCGGCGAATGTGTACAGGCCTGCCCCACGGGCGCGCTCAGCCCCAAGACACACATCGGCTCGCAAAAGGTGGACCGCAAGGTCGATTCGGTCTGCCCGTTCTGCGGCGTGGGCTGCCTCATCACCTACAACGTGCGCGATGAAAAAATCATCAGCGTCGAAGGCCGCGACGGCCCGGCCAACCACGGCCGCCTGTGCGTGAAAGGGCGCTTCGGTTTCGACTACGCCCACCACCCCGACCGGCTGACGGTGCCTTTGATCCGCAAGCCCGGCGTGCCCAAGGAGGTGCGGCCCTACGGCGCCGACTGGCGCGACACCTTCCGCGAGGCGACCTGGGACGAGGCGCTCGACCTGGCGGCGGGCACACTCAAAAACCTGCGCGACACGCACGGCCCCAAGGCGCTGGCGGGCTTTGGCTCGGCCAAGGGCAGCAACGAAGAGGCCTACCTGTTCCAGAAGCTGGTGCGCACAGGCTTTGGCAGCAACAACGTGGACCATTGCACCCGGCTGTGCCACGCCTCCAGCGTCGCTGCGCTGCTTGAAGGTGTGGGGTCCGGCGCGGTGAGCAACCCGGTGCACGATGTGGAGCATGCCGAGTTGATCTTCGTGATCGGCTCCAACCCCACGGCCAACCACCCGGTGGCGGCCACGTGGATGAAGAACGCCGCGAAGCGTGGCGCCAAAATTGTGCTGGCCGACCCGCGCATCACCGACATTGGCCGCCATGCGTGGCGCACGCTGCAGTTCAAGGCCGACACCGACGTGGCCATGCTCAACGCGCTGATCCACACGGTGATCGACGAAGGCCTGGTTCATGAAACCTTCATCCGCGACCGCGCCAACAACTTCGAGGCGCTCAAGGCCAACGTGATGGGCTGCAGCCCCGAGGCCATGGCCCCCGTGTGTGGCATCCCAGCCGAGACGCTGCGCGAGGTGGCGCGTGCGTTTGCGCAGGCCAAGGCATCGATGATCCTCTGGGGAATGGGCGTGAGCCAGCACGTGCATGGCACCGACAACGCGCGCTGCCTGATCGCGCTGTGCGCCATCACCGGCCAGATCGGCAAGCCCGGCTCGGGCCTGCACCCGCTGCGCGGCCAGAACAACGTGCAGGGCGCGAGCGACGCGGGGCTGATCCCCATGATGTTCCCCAACTACCAGCGCGTGGACAACGCCGGGGCGCATGCGTGGTTCGAAGACTTCTGGGGCACCAAGCTCGATGAAGCGCCCGGCTACACGGTCGTCGAGATCATGCACAAGGCCCTGGCGCCCGACAGCGACCCGCACAAGGTGCGTGGCATGTACATCATGGGCGAGAACCCCGCCATGAGCGACCCCGACCTGAACCACGCGCGCCACGCGCTGGCCAGCCTGTCGCACTTGGTGGTGCAAGACATCTTCCTGACCGAAACTGCCTGGCTGGCCGATGTGGTGCTGCCCGCCAGCGCCTGGCCCGAGAAGACCGGCACCGCCAGCAATACCGACCGCATGGTGCAGATGGGCCGCCGCGCCTTGAACCCGCCGGGCGATGCGCAGCCGGACCTGTGGATCATTCAGCAACTGGCTCGACGGATGGGGCTGGATTGGAACTACGAGGGGGAAGAGTCGGGCGTAGCTGCCGTGTACGACGAAATGCGCCAGGCGATGCACGCCAGCATTGAAGGCATCACCTGGGACCGGCTGGAGCGCGATTCGAGCGTGACCTACCCGTGCCTCACAGAGGGCCACCCCGGCCAGCCCATCGTCTTCACCGAAAAATTCCCCACCCCCACGGGCCGCCTGCAACTGGTGCCCGCCAGCGTGATCCCGGCGGCGGAAAAGCCCGACTCAGAGTACCCGCTGGTGCTCATCACCGGCCGCCAACTGGAGCACTGGCACACCGGCAGCATGACGCGGCGCAGCACGGTGCTGGACGCCATCGAGCCCATGGCCACCGCGTCGCTGCATGGCGACGAACTGGACCGGCTGGGCGTGCAGCCCGGGGCGCTGGTGGGCATTCGCTCGCGGCGCGGCATGCTGCAGGTGCGCGTGCGCCGCGACGACGGCACGCCGCGAGGCACCGTGTTCATGCCCTTTGCGTATGTGGAGGCGGCCGCCAATCTGCTGACCAACGCGGCACTGGACCCGTTCGGCAAGATCCCGGAGTTCAAGTACTGCGCGGTGGCGGTGGAGGTGCTGGAGGGGGCTGCAAGCTGACCGTGCGCAGAGGGGCTTTACGGACAAAGCTGCTGGTGGCTTTGCGCCGGGGTAAAGTCTGCGCCCATGACTGAGCGCCCCTACACCGACGTTGCCGTGATCATGCGGTGCGAGCACATCGACAACCGCTGGCAGCCCTGGCGCTGGTCGCTGGCCGAAGTGGTGATCAACGAGCCCGCCTTTGGCACCGAGCCGCGCCAGCTCATTCAGGACGACCGTGAGCAGCGCTGGCTGTTCCCGGGGTTCAGGGCAGAGCTGTTCCGCGACGACGCCGAGGGCTACCACCTCAATCTCACTTCGCCCGCACCCTGCTGGTTTGTGATGTGGCGCCGCGATGAGGACCCCGGCACCGGCGAGATCCCGCTGGCCCGCCCCCTGGCTGTGAGCCTGAGCTACCACGATGCCGGACGCTGGCTGGATGCCCAGGAAACCGTGGAACAAGTGCCTGCAGCGCCCGAGGTGGTCGAGGCCCTGCGCGCTTTTGTGGCCGAGCACTACCAACCCGAACCCAAGCGCCGCAAGCGGCCTGACAGCTTCCGCTCGCTGCAGGACCGGTTTGGCAACCCCGCATCCGTTTCCACTGAAAAAACACGCGGTGGAGGGGGCGGCCATGGCTGACGGGTTTTTGGGCCGCTGGTCGCGCCGCAAGCAGGAGGTGCGCGAGGGCAAGCCGTTGGAGGAGCCGCCGCCACCCGCGCCGTCAGTGCCGTCAGCCGCTGCTTTGGCACCGCAGCCCGCGTCGGCTGTGCCTGCTGGTGCAGCCCCTGCCGAAGCGGAACGCGCTGCGCCTGCCAGCGAAGCCCCGCCGCCGCCCACGCTGGCCGATGCCCAGGCGCTTACGCCCGCGTCAGACTTCAAAGCCTTTGTGGCCCGCGATGTATCGCCCGAGGTGCGCAACCTGGCCATGAAGAAGCTCTTTGCTGACCCACACTTCAATGTGATGGATGGCCTGGATATCTACATCGGCGACTACACCCAGCCTGACCCGCTGCCCGAGGGCATGCTGCGCAAAATGGCCAGCGCCCACGCCATGGGCTTCTTTGACCATGAAAAGAAGGCCGAAACCGATGCGGCGCCCGATACACCTTTGGAGGGCGTGGTCGCTGAGGCTCCTGCAGGCACGGACGCAGCAGCAGCCCCAATAGCCCCTGCCGCCGCTCAGCCTCGGGATGATGCGGAGGAAGAAACCCCTTCAGACGTGGCACAGTCCGGGGTATGCAACGCTATTCCTAGCGACCCCTCCAGCGAGCTTGCGCTGGTTACCGGCACCCCAGGGGATGCGGTTGCCATGCCAGCCAGCCACACAGAACATGACCACGACGCTCATCTGCGACTGCAACCAGACGATGCCCCTCAACGCCAAGGCGTTGGGCGCGGCACTGCATGAAGACCTGACCCTCCACTCCACCCTGTGTCGGCGCGATGCGGGGGCTTATCAAAACGCCATCCGGTCGGGCGATCAGGTGGTGGTGGCCTGCACACAAGAGCAGCGCCTTTTTGCCGACCTGGGCCAACAGACCGAAGGTGCGGTGTCCCCCATCCGGTTCGTGAACATCCGCGAAACCGGTGGCTGGAGCCGCGACTCTGACAAAGCCAGCCCAAAGATCGCTGCCCTGCTGGCAGCTGCGCATTTGCCCGAGCCGCAGCCCGTGCCCACGGTCACCTACAAAAGCACCGGCCGCTTGCTCATCATTGGGCCGCTGGACCAGGCCGAGCAGGCTGCTGCGCTGGTGTCCGATGTGCTGGATGTGACGCTTTTCACCCAAGGCCCCGGCAATGCGGGCGGTGCGCAGGCCCGGCGTTTTCCGGTGTTGGGCGGGCGCATCACGGGTCTTGCCGGCTGGCTGGGCGCGTTTGAGCTGCAGTGGAAGGCCGACAACCCCATTGACCTGGACCTGTGCACACGCTGCAACGCCTGCGTGGCAGCATGCCCCGAGAACGCGATTGGGCTGGATTACCAGATCGACATGGCGGCCTGCAGTTCGCACCGCGACTGTGTGAAGGTGTGCCAGGTGGCCGGTGCCATTGACTTCACGCGCGATGCTGCTGCGCAGACCGACCGCTTTGACCTGGTGCTGGACCTGCGCTCACCCACCGCCACACCCACCTTCCTGCAGCATGCGCTGCCGCAGGGCTACCTGCGCTGGGACGGGCGTAGTGATGGGGTCAATATGGCCACGCTGCTGAAGCTGCGCGAGCTGGTGGGCGAGTTTGAGAAACCCAAGTTTTTTGTCTACAAGCAAAAGCTTTGCGCGCACAGCCGCAACGAAACCGTGGGCTGCAACGCCTGTGTGGACATCTGCTCGGCCGAGGCAGTCAGCAGCGACAAGAGCCGCCAACAAATCAAGGTGAACCCCAACCTGTGTGTGGGCTGCGGTGCCTGTACCACCGTGTGCCCCACGGGAGCACTCACCTATGCCTACCCCAGCGCATCCGAGCAGGGCACCAAGCTCAAGACGCTGTTGTCCACTTACACCGCTGCGGGCGGCAAGGATGCCGTGCTGCTGCTGCACAGCCAGGAACGCGGTCAGGCGCTGGTGGAGGAACTGGGCCGCGCCGCCCAGCTGAAACTGGCGCGTGGCGTGCCCGCCAATGTGATCCCGGTGGCGCTGTGGCACACGGCCAGTACCGGGGTGGACCTGTGGCTCAGCGCCATCGCCTATGGGGCTTCGCAGGTGGTATTGCTGACGACAAATGAAGAAGCGCCGCAGTACCTCGATGGCCTGCAGGCGCAGATGGATGTGGCTCAGAGTCTCTTGCGTGGCCTGGGCTATACGGGCACGCATGTGCAGCTGGTGCGGGCATCGAACCCGACGGACCTGGACGCTGCATTGCAGACCCTGGGCCAGACCCGCCAGAAGACCCCGGCCGTGGCCGCACGGTTTGCCGTGGCGCAGGAAAAGCGCAGCACGCTGGAGATGGCGCTCGACCACCTCATCGAGCAGGCCCCGATGCCTGTGGCTGAGCGGCCCGAGGCCATTGCCCTGCCCGCTGTGGGGTCGCCCCTGGGCACGATTGAGGTCAACAAGGACCGCTGCACCCTGTGCCTGAGCTGCGTGAGCGCCTGCCCCGCCAGCGCCCTGCAGGACAACCCGCAGATGCCGCAGCTGCGCTTCATCGAAAAGAATTGCGTGCAGTGTGGCCTGTGCTCCACCACCTGCCCGGAAGACGCCATCACCCTGCAACCGCGTTTGCTGCTGGCGCCGGAGCGTGCGCAACTGCGCGTGCTCAACGAGGCCAAGCCCTGGGCCTGTGTGCGTTGCAGCAAGCCGTTTGGCACGGTCAAAGCCATCGAGGCCATGCTGGGCAAGTTGTCTGGCCACGCCATGTTCCAGGGTGAGGCGCTGGAGCGTCTGAAGATGTGCAGTGACTGCCGCGTGATCGACCTGTATTCCTCCCAAAGCGAAACGAAAGTGACGGACCTGTGAGCGCCAACCCTTCCCTGATGTCTGCCGGACCGCCCACCAGCTCTGCCCTGGACGAGGAAACCGCGCGCGCCGAGCTCTATGGTCTGCTGTCGCAGCTTTACTACGCGGTGCCCAGCGCGGAGCTGTTGTCCGCATTGCGCGTGGCAGTGACGGAGGCCCCGGCCGATGGCGCGTTTTTGCAAGAGCCCTGGCAAGTGCTGGTCGGCACAAGCCGCGAACTGAGCGATGCCGCGATTGCGCTGGAGTTCGATCGTCTGTTTGGCGGTGTGGGCAAGCCCGAGGTGTACCTGTATGGGTCGCACTATCTGAGCGGCTTTTTGAACGAGAAGCCCCTTGCTCGCCTGCGCACCGATCTGGACGGCCTGGGCCTTGCGCGCGACGATGCCATGTCAGAGACCGAGGACCATGTGGCTTACCTGTGCGAGGTGATGCGCTACCTGATTGCCGGGGATGACGTTGCTGTCTGCAACCTGACATCCCAGCGCGACTTTTTTGCAACGCACCTGCAGCCTTGGGTTTTGCGGTTGTGCGATGCACTGGGCGCGCACCCGCAAGCACGCTTTTATGCCGCAGTGGCCCAGTTCACGCGGGCTTTCGTGTCGGTGGAGGCCCAGGGCTTCGACATGTTGGAGTGAGTCTGGTGTCCGCACAAACCCTGATGCGGACGCTATAAAAGATGAGTGAGTTAGTGGGTGGTGTAAAGCTCGATTGCAGGGTTTTACACACTGACATAGACTGTATGAAATCCGTTTCATAGCTGCCAGCCATTCTGGAGACACGCATGCAGAACCGCCAGCCAAATTCGTCCCGCCGGAGTTTTTTTTCCGGCGCCGCCACCGTAGGGGCTGCAGCAGCAGCCGTTGTGGCTCTCCCCCATGTAGCTCCGTCAGATGCCGTCGTGTCTGAACCCGCTCGCGTTGCGCCAGAAAAAGGCGGTGGCTACCACCTGTCTGCGCACGTGAAGCAGTACTACAAGACCACCCAACTCTGACCGCGGGGCGTGCCATGTTGTTAACCAAGAAGTCCTCCCACGAGGTGCAGAACGCATCGTCGTCTGCCTCTCCTTTTGTGCACAGCCTGCGTCGCGGCCTGTCGCAGGCGCTGCCCACCATGGACCGGCGCTCGTTCCTGCGCCGCTCCGGTCTGGGCGTCGGTGTCGGTATTGCGGCATCGCAGCTCACGCTGGTCAAAAAATCAAACGCTGCCGAAGGCGCCAAGGTCGCTATCGGCGACAGCAAGATCGAAGTGCGCCGCACGATTTGCACCCACTGTTCGGTGGGTTGTGCAGTGGATGCCATTGTCGAAAACGGCGTTTGGGTGCGGCAAGAGCCCGTGTTTGACTCGCCCATCAACCTGGGCGCCCACTGCGCCAAGGGCGCGGCATTGCGCGAACACGGCCACGGCGAATACCGCCTGCGCTACCCCATGAAGCTGGTCAACGGCAAGTACGAACGAATCAGCTGGGACACGGCGCTGAATGAAATCACCGCCAAGATGCAAGAGCTTCGCAAGGCCAGTGGCCCCGACAGCGTGTATTTTGTGGGCTCGTCCAAGCACAACAACGAGCAGGCCTACCTGCTGCGCAAGTTTGTAAGCTTCTGGGGCACCAACAACTGCGACCACCAGGCACGCATCTGCCACTCGACCACCGTGGCGGGTGTGGCCAACACATGGGGCTATGGCGCCATGACCAATTCGTACAACGACATGCAAAACAGCAAGGTCGCCCTGTACATTGGCTCGAACGCGGCAGAGGCACACCCCGTGAGCATGCTGCACATGCTGCACGCCAAGGAAACCGGCTGCAAGATGATTGTGGTGGACCCGCGCTTTACCCGCACGGCTGCCAAGGCTGACGAGTTCGTGCGCATTCGCTCCGGCACCGACATCCCCTTCCTGTTCGGCGTGCTGTATCACATCTTCAAGAACGGCTGGGAAGACAAGAAGTACATCAACGACCGTGTCTACGGCATGGAGAAGGTGCGCGACGAAGTGCTGGCCAAGTGGACCCCCGACAAGGTCGAAGAGGCCTGCGGTGTTCCAGAAGCGCAGGTGTTCAAGGTCGCCAAAATGTTGCACGACAACAACCCCGGCACCATCGTGTGGTGCATGGGGCAGACGCAGCACACCATCGGCAACGCCATTGTGCGTGCGTCGTGCATCCTGCAACTGGCGCTGGGCAATGTGGGCAAGACCGGTGGCGGCACCAACATCTTCCGCGGCCATGACAACGTGCAAGGCGCCACCGATGTGGGTCCCAACCCAGATTCGCTGCCCGGCTACTACGGCCTGGCCGAAGGCTCGTGGAAGCACTTTGCCGCCGTGTGGGGTGTCGATTTTGAGTGGATCAAAAAGCAGTACGCATCGCCCGCAATGATGACCAAGAGCGGCATCACCGTGTCGCGCTGGATCGATGGCGTGCTGGAAAACAATGAGCTGATCGACCAGGATTCCAACCTGCGCGGCGTGTTCTTCTGGGGACATGCGCCCAACTCGCAAACCCGTGGCCTCGAAATGAAGCGCGCCATGGACAAGCTGGATTTGCTGGTCGTGGTGGACCCTTACCCATCAGCCACGGCGGCCATGGCCGCCATGCCAGGCAAGGCCGAAGACCTGAACCCCAACCGTGCCGTGTACCTGCTGCCCGCGGCCACGCAGTTCGAGACCAGTGGTTCTTGCACGGCATCCAACCGCTCCATCCAGTGGCGTGAGAAGGTGATCGAGCCGCTGTGGGAGAGCCGCTCGGACCACATGATCATGCACCAGTTCGCTGAAAAGCTGGGCTTCGCGGCCGAGCTGTCCAAGAACTACAAGATGCAGAAGGTCAAGGGCATGGACGAGCCCGTGGTCGAAGACATCCTGCGCGAAATCAATAAGTCGGTCTGGACCATTGGCTACACCGGCCAGAGCCCTGAGCGCCTGAAGGCCCACATGCGGAACATGCACCTGTTCGATGTGAAGACCCTGAAGTCCAAGGGCGGCAAGGACAAGGAAACCGGCTACGACTTTGGCGGTGACTATTTCGGTCTGCCATGGCCCTGCTACGGCACGCCCGAGCTCAAGCACCCCGGTTCGCCCAACCTGTACGACACCTCCAAACACGTGATGGAAGGCGGCGGTAACTTCCGCGCCAATTTCGGTGTGGAAAAGGACGGTCAGAACCTGCTGGCAGAAGACGGCTCGCACTCCGTGGGTAGCGAGATCACCACGGGCTACCCTGAGTTCGACCACGTGCTGCTCAAGAAACTGGGTTGGTGGGACGACCTGAGCGACGCCGAGAAAGCCAAAGCCGAAGGCAAGAACTGGAAGACCGATCCCACGGGCGCGATCATCCGCGTGACGATGAAGCATGGTTGCCATCCGTTCGGTAACGCCAAGGCCCGCGCGGTGGTGTGGAACTTCCCTGATGCCATTCCGCAGCACCGCGAGCCGCTATATGGCACACGGCCTGATCTCATGGCCAAGTACCCCACGCACGATGACAAAAAGGCGTTCTGGCGTCTTCCCACGCTTTACAAGAGCGTGCAGGACAAAAACATTGCGGACAAGGTGCAGGAAAAGTTCCCGCTCATCCTGACTTCTGGCCGACTGGTCGAGTACGAAGGTGGTGGCGAGGAAACCCGCTCCAACCCCTGGCTGGCCGAGCTGCAGCAAGAGTCGTTTGTCGAAATCAACCCCAAGACGGCAGCCGACCGCGGCATCCGCAATGGCGAGCGTGTGTGGCTGAGTTCTCCTACCGGCGCACGCCTCAATGTGCAGGCTCTGGTCACCGAGCGTGTGGCACCAGACACAGTGTGGATGCCGTTTCACTTCTCGGGCCACTGGCAGGGCGTGGACATGCTGGCGCACTACCCCAAGGGCGCAGCACCCGTGGTGCGCGGCGAGGCTGTGAACACTGCAACCACCTATGGCTACGACAGCGTGACCATGATGCAAGAAACCAAAACCACGATCTGCAACGTGGAACGCGCGTAAGGAGACGGCAATGGCACGAATGAAATTTATCTGCGATGCAGAGCGCTGCATCGAATGCAACGGCTGCGTGACGGCTTGCAAGAACGAGCATGAAGTACCGTGGGGCGTAAACCGCCGCCGCGTGGTCACGCTCAACGACGGTGTACCCGGCGAGAAGTCCATCTCCGTGGCTTGCATGCACTGCAGTGATGCACCCTGCATGGCCGTTTGCCCCGTCAACTGCTTTTACCGCACCGAAGAGGGTGTGGTACTGCATGACAAAGACGTGTGCATTGGCTGCGGCTACTGCAGCTACGCCTGCCCATTTGGCGCGCCCCAGTTCCCATCTTCGGGCACGTTTGGTGTGCGCGGCAAGATGGACAAGTGCACGTTCTGTGCGGGTGGCCCTGAGGCGCATGGCAGCCAGTCCGAGTTTGAAAAATACGGGCGTAACCGCCTGGCCGAGGGCAAGCTGCCCGCCTGCGCAGAAATGTGCTCTACCAAGGCACTGCTGGCTGGTGATGGCGATGTGGTGGCGGACATCTTCCGCAACCGTGTCGTGCAGCGTGGCAAGGGCGCCGAAGTGTGGGGCTGGGGTACTGCCTACGGCTCGCAACAAGCGGGTCAGCCTGCAGGAGCCAAGTCATGATGAAGCGTCTTCACCTCATCCTCGCTACCGCTTTCGCATTGACCGCGCTGACGGCTTGCGGAGAGCATCCACAGACTGGCGCGGGCATCCGCAGCGATGCGGCGCCTTACGCCGGCACCGGCAGCAACTTCATGCAGTCCGGCTGGACGGCTGGTGACAAGACCAGCTGGGAAGCCCAGTTGAAGGCGCGCCAGCAGTACGGTCAGAACGAATACACCCGCACTCCATCATCCAAGTGAGGTCCACCATGAAACACATCGTGTGGTCCTTGGCCTTGGTGGCAGGCTTGGCATGGGTGCCTGCCCAAGCGCAGGCACCTGCGGTCCCGGATGCGGCAGCGCGAGCAGGCACTGCTGCCCCAGCGCCCGCTGCTGCGCCGGGGGGCATTCAAAGCCAGAACATTTTTGAGGTCAAGCCGGACGCCAGCGCCGACCCCAAGTACGCAGAGCAGACCAACGGCGAACGCGCCAAGGTGCAGCCCGGCAACAACGCGCCCATGTGGCGCCAAGTGGGCCAGGGGGTGACGGGCTACAGCAGTCTGCCCCAAAGCCAGGCGCCTGAAGCGGGCAACCTGATCCAGCCTTTTGTGCAGTACCCCGGCTCCCGCGTGACCAACGCGGGTGAGGCGTGGCGGCAGGTGCGCAACAACTGGATCATTCCGTACGGCGCGGCGTTGTTTGCCATCGTGTTGCTGGCATTGGCTATCTTCTATTTTGTGAAGGGCCCCATGGGCCAGGAACATTCTGACGGAGTGGGTCCACGCCGCATCGAACGCTTCACGCCATTTGAACGTGCGGCCCACTGGTCCAACGCCTTTGCGTTCATCACCCTGGCCATTTCGGGCATTGTGATGGCGTTCGGCAAGTTCTTCCTGCTGCCCATCATGGGCAGCACGCTGTTCGGCTGGCTCACTTATGCGCTCAAGAACGTGCACAACTTCGTGGGCCCGCTGTTTGCCGTGTCGCTGCTGGTGATCATCCTCACCTTCATCAAGGACAACATCGCCAACCGGGCGGACTTTGTGTGGTTGGCCAAGGGCGGCGGCATGTTTGGCCGTGGTGATCACCACCAAGTCCCCTCGCACCGCTTCAACGCGGGTGAAAAGGGCCTGTTCTGGTGGGGCATCACGATCCCGGGCGTCTTTGTGGTGGTGTCTGGCCTCGTGCTCGACAAGCTGATTCCCGGTTTTGGCGATGTGCGCAGCGACATGCAGATTGCCCACATGGTGCACGCCACGCTCGCGATCTGGATGATGGCGCTGATCTGCGGCCATATCTACATGGGCACCGTGGGTATGCGCGGCGCCTACAAGGCCATGCGCACTGGTTATGTCAGCGAGGGTTGGGCCAAAGAGCACCACGAACTCTGGTATGACGACATCCAGGCTGGCAAGATCCCCCAACAGCGCAGCGCTACGCCCCCTGCAGGCGAGGCCGTTGCAGGCAAGCCCGTTCAGGCATGAGGCTCCCCATGACGATGACATTCCTCGCACGTAAAACCTTGGTGGCTCTGTGCGCCACCTGTGTCTGCACTTTGGCGTCGGCCAAGTTGCCACCGCCAACCCCTGAGGCTGCGGCCAAAGCGGCCGAAGCAGCAGCCAAATCGGCATGGGCAGGCAAGGTCGACAACTTCAAGCTCTGCCTGTCGCAAGACAAGGTTGCCGCGCACTATCGCAAGACCACGCCGTCGGCCAAACCCGCCACTGCAGCGGGCACGGGTTGCACCGATCCAGGGCCATTCGCATACACGCCCCCTGTTGCCAAGCCGATCGAAGCCGCAGGCGCTCATTCGCCACCGGGTACGGCCAGCAGCCCACCTAACACCCAGGTTCCCCAGGCACCTGCGGCGGCGGGGGCGGCATCAGCCCCCAAGTCCTGATTGCAGCATCCGTAGTAACCGCTGGATCAGCGCTCTCTTTACGCAGGCCGCACCACAGACCGTGGTGCGGCTTTTTCGTTGGCGATGGGCAACGTGGCGCCAGCAGATTGTTTACATTGTTTGTAACCGCCATCTCGTAACCCTGTCCGTAGACACCCCAATGTCGTGCCACCAGTGGCTGGACAACGCAGTGCGTACATTTGACCCATGACTTCCCGAACTGCTCCCGCTTTCGCATCCCCCGGCTGGCCCCGCCTCACACAGGCGCAGGCGCCGCTCACGCATTCCGTCGATGTGGTCAACGAGCGCGGAGAACGCGAGCAGGTGCAGATCCCCGCCGAGCGGCCCCTCACCGTCTATGTGGACAAGCGTGAACTGGTCACGCTCATGACCCTGGGCGCACAGCCTGAACTGCTGGTGCTGGGCTACCTGCGCAACCAGCGTTTGGTGGAGTCGGTGTTTGACATTGAATCCATCACCGTCGATTGGGAGGTGCATGCTGCCGCCGTACGCACACGCCATGGCATTGCCCGGATTGAAGAGCGCACGGCCAGCAAGGTGGTGACCACGGGCTGCGGGCAGGGCAGTGTGTTTGGTGGGCTGATGGACGAGGTAGACCGCATCGCATTGCCCGATGCGCGCCTGACGCAGGCCCAGTTGTACGGCATCGTGAACGCCATACGGCTCAAGGAAACCACCTACAAGTCGGCGGGCTCTGTGCATGGCTGCGCGCTGTTCCGGGGCGAGGACCTGCTAATTTTTGTGGAAGACGTTGGGCGCCACAACGCCATCGACACCATTGCGGGCTGGATGTGGATGAATCCCGAGTCAGTTGAACCCGACCTGGCGGACTCCGAGGCTCCGCATTCCGGGTATTCGCAGGAGTCGCGGGCCGTCGGCGCCGAAGCGATTCCTCCTCACGGCGCCCACGTTCCCATGTCTGGCGGAGACAAGGTTTTCTACACAACCGGCCGGCTCACCAGCGAGATGGTCATTAAATCCGCGCAGATGGGTGTTCCCATTGTGGTGTCGCGCAGCGGCATGACTCAGATGGGCCACGCAGTGGCGCAGCAACTGGGGCTGTGTGCCATTGGGCGCGCCACCAACCGGCGGTTTGTCTGCTACAGCGGCGAGCATCGCTTGGTGCTGCAGCCGGAATTGGCGACACCGCCATCGGTGGCCCCGGCTGCGACGACCAATACTGCCGTGTAGTCTGCCAACGGACAGCCTTCGGCCTGCAGCGCGGTCACGCCACAATGGCATGATGCGCGCATGAAAGACCTGCACGCCGAGAAAAAGAGCGCCTGGGCCGACACGCTCCCCAGCCAATGGGGCCCTGAGTTCGCCAAGATAGAAATCCCCCTGGATGGGCATCCCGGGCTGCCGCAGCCTGCCCAGTCGCTGCACCAGGCGACAACGGCCGTCCCCACGCGTCTGCCGTTGGTCCGCTGGCTGGTCGAAGGTCTGCGGGCCACGTTTTTCTATCGACCCCGCACTGGAGCCAGCACACCGACGCCCTGGCAGCTGATCGTGCTGGTGATGGCGGGCACCGCGCTGCTGCTGGGCATGGCGCGGCTGGAGGTCGCAGGCCCCGCTCAGTTCAACCCGCGCGGGTGGCTCATGTCGCTGTGGAGCGGGCTGTTGATTCTGTGGCTTGGCTGGTGGGCCATGGCGCCTGCACAGGCGCGGCCTGCGGACGATGAGCGGGCACCGACGGGCGGACTTGCGGCATGGTATGCCCTGTCTTCGTGGGCACCGCTGCTGCCGACCTTGGCGATGTACGGGCTCTTGGCATCGGTGGCGCACAAGCCGTCACTGTGGGCCGGTGATGTGGCCAGCATGGTTCTCTGGGTTATCTATGGCGCGCTAACGGTCTGGATCATTGCCGCACTGGTAGTGGTCAGCGCGCGCTTCATCCGCTCGTCAGCCCGCACCACGGTGTGTGCCGCGGGGTTGATCGGTGTGATCGCCCTGGGCACCTGGCAGTTTCCGGATCGCCCGTGGGAGTTCGATGCCGAAGCGGCCCAGGCGCTGGCTGCAGCCTCGGGCGATTCTGGTGACCCGGCAGCCGAGCCGGTCCGGCTCACCCTCACGCAAACGGTGTTCGAGGCACAGCAGCCCTTGCTCCCGCAGCAACTTCAGGCCCTGGCGCCCGAACGCCCCGGCGTTGCCGATGTGTATGGCCTGGTGTTTGCGCCCTATGCAGGCGAAGAAGTGTTTCGCCGCGAAAGCACCATGGTCAGCACCTTGCTGCAAGAGCGTTTTGACGCGCAGGGCCGGGTGATCCACCTGCTCAACCATGCCGACACCGCCGCCACCCACGCCTGGGCGACACCTCAAAACCTGCAGCGTGCCATTGCAGGCCTGGCCCAGCGCATGGACCGCGACGCCGACGTGCTGGTCATCTACATGACCTCGCACGGCGCACGCAACCACGAGCTGGCCGCCGCACATTGGCCGCTGCAGGTGCCGCCCGCCACCCCCGAGATGCTGCGTGCCGCACTGGACGAGTCGGGCATCCGCAACCGGGTGATTGCCGTGTCGGCCTGCTATTCGGGCGGCTGGATCGAACCCCTGGCCACCGACAGCACCCTCATCATGACGGCGGCCGACGCCACACACACTTCGTACGGCTGCGGCACACGCTCCGAGCTCACCTTTTTTGGCCGCGCGGTATTCAACGAACAACTGCGCCAGACCCATTCGTTCAGCCAGGCCTTTGAAAAGGCTGTGCCCCTGATCGCCCAGCGCGAAGTCGAAGCGGGCAAGGCCGATGGTTTCTCTAACCCACAGATCCGCGTGGGCACGCAGATTGCGCCTGTTTTGCAGGCGTTGGAGGAACGTCTTGCAACCACCATGGCGGAAGGCGTGCCCGTGGCAGTCAGCGCCAGATAGGCGAGGAGCGTGTCGGACCTAGACATCGTCGGCTGCGAATACAGCACGAACTGTCCTCGCTGGGCCCCATTTTTGCATCGACGCTCCGAGAACCCGTTCAATATCTTTTCGGGGGTCGCAATGGAGTCCAGCCGTCCGATTTCACTCCAACCCCTCGGGCAAGGTCCTTGTGCAACCCCCAAAAGATCTTGAACAGGTTTTAAGTCCGACAGGCCCCTGGAAACTCCCCACGGCCTGTCAGCCCGTTCGGTTTGCGCTAAGGTCCAAGCCATGAATCTGTCTTTTCTACGCCTTGGCTGGCGCACCCTGGCGCGTGACCTGCGCGCGGGCGAGCTGCGCTTGCTCATTGTTGCGGTCACCCTTGCGGTGGCCGCGCTCACTTCGGTCGGGTTTTTTGCCGACCGCCTGCAGGGTGGCCTGCAGCGCGACGCCCTGCAACTGCTGGGCGGCGACGCCGTGGTGGCCAGCGACAACCCCACGCCCGCTACTTTTGTGGAACGTGCCCAGGCCTTGGGTCTGCAGACGGTGACCACGCTGGGCTTTCCCACCATGGGCCGGGCCAGCGACGCGCAAGGCGGCGCCAGCAAGCTGGTGGCGCTCAAAAGCGTGCAGCCTGGTTACCCGCTACGCGGCAGTCTTAAAGTGGCCGATGCGCCCGGGGCGCTGGACCAGCCCACGCGCGACATCCCGGCGCGTGGCGAGGTGTGGGTGGATGCGCCTCTGCTCGAATCGCTGAACCTCGCCATGGGCGACATGCTGCTGCTGGGCGACGCGCAACTGCGCATCGCACGCATCATCGTCATCGAGCCTGACCGTGGTGCAGGCTTCATGAGCTTTGCGCCGCGCGTCATGGTCAACGAGGCCGACCTGCCCGCCACCGGCCTCGTGCAGCCCGCCAGCCGCCTCACGTACCGGTTTGCGGTGATCGGCACGCCTCCCGCCGTCAAGGCCTTTAACGACTGGGCCGTGGCGGAGCTGAAAAAGCCCGAGGTGCACGGCGTACGTCTGGAGTCACTGGAAAGCGGCCGCCCCGAGATGCGCCAGACGCTGGACCGCGCCCAGAAGTTCTTGAGCCTGGTGGCACTGCTGGCCGCGCTGCTTTCTGCTGTCGCCGTGGCCCTGGCGGCGCGCGGTTTCGCAGCAGATCACCTCGATGCCTCGGCCATGCTGCGCGTACTGGGCCAGAGCCAGCGCACCATTGCGGGCGCCTACACCACCGAGTTCGCGCTGATTGGCCTGTTTGCCAGCGCGCTGGGGGTGCTGGTGGGTTATCTGGTGCACTACGTGTTTGTGTTGCTGCTGGCGGGGCTGGTCGAATCGGCCCTGCCTGCGGCCAGCCTGTGGCCGGTGGCGTTTGGCCTGGGCATGGGGCTGACGCTGCTGTTCGCGTTCGGTTTGCCGCCGGTGCTGCAACTGGCCCAGGTGCCGCCACTGCGAGTCATTAGGCGTGACGTGGGCGGGCTCAAGCCGGCGTCGCTGGCGGTGCTGGGCGTGGGCATTGCCGGGTTTGCGGCCCTGCTGCTGGCCGTCAGCAGCGACGTGCTGCTGGGCCTGATCGCCGTGGGCGGCTTTGCAGGCGCCGTGGCGCTGTTTGCAGGGCTGTCGTGGGTGGCTGTGAAGCTGCTGCGCAAAAGCGTGAACGAGGCCACCGCACCGCGCTGGCTGGTGCTCGCCACACGGCAGATCTCTGCGCGCCCGGCCTACGCCGTGGTGCAGGTCAGCAGCCTGGCCGTGGGCTTGCTGGCGCTGGTGCTGCTGGTGCTGCTGCGCACCGACCTGATCAGCAGCTGGCGCAACGCCACACCGCCCGATGCGCCCAACCGCTTTGTGATCAACGTGATGCCCGACCAGGCAGACGCCTTTCAGCAACAGCTCAAAGATGGCGGCGTGGCCAACTACGACTGGTACCCCATGATCCGCGGCCGGTTGATTGCTGTGAACGGCAAGACGGTGGGCCCTGACGACTACACCGAAGACCGTGCCAAGCGCCTAGTAGACCGCGAATTTAACCTCTCCAACGCGGTGGAGGCGCCGCCGCACAACCAGGTGGTGGCCGGTGCCTGGACGCCAGGCGAAGAGGGCGCCATCAGCGTTGAAGACGGCATTGCCGAGACCCTGGGCCTGAAGTTGGGTGACCGCCTGCAGTTCGATATGGGCGGTGTGCAGAACGAAGCCCGTATCACCAGCCTGCGCAAGGTGGACTGGGGTTCGATGCGCGCCAACTTCTTCGTGATGTACCCGGTGGCTACCGTCAAGGACGTGCCCGTCACTTACCTTGCCGCCTACCGCGCGCCCGAAACCAATGGGTTTGACAACGCACTGGTGCGCCAATTCCCCAACATCACCAACGTGGACATGGGCGCCACCATTGCCCAAGTGCAGCGCGTGCTGGAGCAGGTGATCCGCGCGGTCGAATTCCTGTTCGCTTTTACGCTGGCCGCAGGCCTGGTGGTGCTGTTTGCCGCCGTCACCGCCACGCGCGAGGAGCGCGCCCGCGAATACGCCATCATGCGCGCCGTTGGTGCCCGGGCCAGCCTGCTGCGCCAGGTGCAGCGCGCCGAGCTGGTGGGTGTGGGCCTGCTGGCAGGCTTTCTGGCCAGCGCGGTGGCGGTGGGTGTGGGCTGGGCCTTGGCACGCTTTGTGTTTGACTTCACCTGGACGGCGTCGCCCTGGGTGCCGCTGGGCGGTGCCGTGGCAGGCGCGGTGCTCGCGCTGGCGGCCGGATGGTGGGGGCTGCGCGAGGTGCTGCTGCGCCCGGTGGTCGACACGCTGCGGCGCTCGGCTGAGTAATCGGTGCCTGGAGCCGTTGCTATTACAAAGTTGCCCTACTGATATGTTTTTGATAGCTGCTAGCGCTTGATGGATAAGCGCTAGAGCCTATTTTTATATGAATTCTGACGTTTCTTCTCAACCTGGTGGTAGTGGCGACGAACCCGCCGCCGCCGTCATCCCCTTCGAATGGATCGGCGGCGAAAGCCGCGTGCGCGCGCTGGTCGAGCGCTTTTATGACCTGATGGACCTGGAACCCGGCTACGCCGAACTGCGCGCCGCCCACGGCAGCGAACTGGCCCAGGCGCGGCAAAAGCTCTTTATGTTTTTGTGCGGCTGGCTCGGTGGCCCCTCGTACTACACCGACCAGTTCGGCCACCCGCGCCTGCGCGCGCGGCACATGCCCTTTGCCATCGGCATCAAGGAGCGCGACCAGTGGGTGGCCTGCATGGACCAGGCCATGGGCGAAACCGGAGTACCGCCGGACCTGCGCGCACGGCTGAAGGACAGCTTCATGGGCACGGCCGACTGGATGAGGAATAGAAATACCCCCTGAGTCGCCTCCGGCGCCTTCCCCCTGAAGGGGGACGCACCCGGTGGACTGGCAAAGCCAGATCCACGGGCGCACTCGCTCGGTCTGCGCCAGTAGAAGCGAGTTGCTACTTTATTGATAGCTGATTGCCCATATTCAATAAGCGCTAGAAGCATTTTTTCCTGAAAAAACCACCCGTTGAAATGTATGAATGCGCGGCACAACTGCCACTAAGATGCGCCCATTCATCCAATCAATTCACAACAAGGGAGGTGAGGGTATGTCAACAACCGCTTGGATCGTTCTGGGTGTGGTGGTGGTCGCGTTGGTCTGGGCCGTCACCGTGTACAACCGGCTGGTGCAACTGCGCAACCGCATCGCCAACGCGTTTGGCCAGATCGACGTGCAGCTCAAGCGCCGGTATGACCTGATCCCTAACCTGGTGGAGGTGGCGCGCGGCTATCTGGCGCACGAAGCTGCCACGCTCGAAGCCGTCATCAAGGCCCGGGGCCAGGCCCAGGGCGCTGCCGCCGCCGTGCGCGCCAGCCCCGAAAGCGCCAGCGCCATGGGCGCGCTGGCTGCGGCTGAGGGCGTGCTGGGTGGCAGCTTGGGCCGCTTGATGGTGGTGGCCGAGGCGTATCCCGACCTCAAGGCCGACGCCACCATGCAGTCACTGTCCGAAGAACTCACCAGCACCGAAAACCGCCTGGGCTTTGCACGCCAGGCCTACAACGATCAGGCGCTGGAGTTCAACGACAAGGCCGCGCAGTTCCCGGACCTGATCGTGGCGCGCCTGATGGGTTTTCCCATCGTGCCCATGCTCGAATCCACACGCAACGAGGAAGAGCGGGCAGCGCCCCAGGTGAAGTTCTGAGCGGCCTGAAAGGGCGCCAACACCATGAAATTTTGGGACCACCAGACCAACGCGCGCAGCGAGACACGCCGCTTGCTGCTGGGTTTTGCCATGGCGGTTGTCGTGCTGGTGGTGGCCGTGCATGCAGCGCTGGCGCTGGCCTGGCTGCTGATGGCGGCGGTGTTGCCGGTGCATCTGGACTTCCCCCAAGGTTTTTTGGCGGCCAATGTAGGCGTGTCGCTGCTGCTGGTGCTGGGTGGCTGGTGGGTGGAGACGTCCAACCTGCGCGCGGGCGGCGTCAAGCTGGCGCGCCGCGTGGGTGCGCGCGAGCTGCGGCCATCGCTGTCGCACGCCGAGCAGCGGCTGTCCAACATCGTCGATGAGCTGTGCATTGCCGCGCACATGCCGCGCCCCCAGGTCATGGTCATGCCGCGCACCGACGCCATCAACGCGTTTGCCGCAGGTTGGGACGAGAGCGACGCCGTGGTCGCTGTCACGCAGGGCGCGCTGGATTACCTCAACCGCGAAGAAATGCAGGGCATGGTGGCGCACGAGCTGAGCCATCTGCACGAGGGCGACACGCGCCTGAAGATGCGGCTGGCGGGCATGGTGTTCGGGTTGGAGCTGGTCTACAACTTTGGCGACTCGATGCGCGAGCGGCGCGGTCTGGCCTGGTGGTTTGGCTCGGCCATCATGGTGGCGGGGTTTGCGGGCTGGCTCACGGGCCGCATGCTCAAGGCCGCCGTGTCGCGCCAGCGTGAATACCTGGCCGATGCGCGCGCCGTGCAATGGACACGCAGCAAGGACGGCCTGGGCGGTGTGCTGCGCAAGGTCATGGCCCAGCGCCGCGACACCCCGGCCGGGTATGCCGAGAACCCCGTCCACACGGGCCTCGCCCATCCGGCCGTGCAGCACATGCTGCTGGTGGATGTGGACGGTGGCAGTCGCATGGAGCGCTGGCTGGACACCCACCCCACGCTTGAAGACAGGGTGCAGCGCGTTTATGGCCGCCGCATGCAACCCCTGCCTGCGGTTCCCGTGGCTGCCGGGCCCGAACCCCTGCGGCGCGAAGGCGGCGCTGCAGCGCCAGGTGCCACCACCATCGCGTCACTGGTGGACCCGTTTGCGCGATTCACCTGAGGGAGGGTCAACGTGCCCATGTCAGGCCCTGTTCATCACCGCGGCAACTGCGGCAACTGCGGCAGCGTTCGCGGCGAGCCCCACCGTTTCGTTCAGGGGCAAGACCGCGTGAGTTCCCCCCAGTCATTCGCCCAGCCCACACGCACGGCGCGAGGGCGCACAGTGGCAGGTCTACCGCGTGGGTGTCGATGGCAAACGCACGCCAGCAGGCTTTGTGGTGCCCGACTTTGTGGAAGAAGAGGAACAGGCGCAGTTTCTGGGAGACCTGTTGCATGAGAGTGCGTCGCATCGCCTGATTCCGTGACTCTGTGACTCCCTGACGTCCCAGCGCCACGTCACACCCCTGTCAAACCCCCGCCAGACACTCGATCCCTTGTTTCATCCAGGGACTGTCCATGTCTGAGCGCACTCCAACTCACTCGGTTTTTTCTCCGCACCTGTCGCGCCGCGTTGCCGCATTGGGCATGGTGGCACTGGCCGCTTCGCTGGCGGCCTGCGGTGGTGGCAACGACGGCAACAACAACGCGGGCGCCACGGCCACGCTGGCCGTGCTGGAGACCACCGACCTGCACTTCAACGTGCGCAGCTACGACTACTTCAAGCTTGCCGAGGACAAGAGCTACGGCTTTGAGCGCACCGCCACGCTGGTGCGCGCTGCCCGCAAAGAGTTTGCCAACACGCTGCTGGTGGACAACGGCGACACCATCCAGGGCACCGCGCTGGCCGACTACGAGGCCACCATCAACCCCATCGGCTGCACGCAGCAGCTGTCGATGTACAAGGCCATGGGCGCGCTGGGTTTTGACGCTGGCACCTTGGGCAACCACGAATTCAACTACGGCCTGCCGTTCTTGAACCAGGTGCTGGGCGGCGGCTTGGAGGTGGACGGCGTGGATGCTGGCAAGAAGTGCGCGGGTGCGGGCTTTCCGATGGTGCTGGCCAATGTGACCAGCAACAAGACGAACAAGCCGCTTGTGCAGCCCTACACCGTACTGGAGCGCACGCTGACCGCCAAGGGCGCGGACGGTAAAGAGGTGAAGCTGCCCATCAAGATCGGCGTGATCGGCTTCACCACGCCGGGCATCATGAACTGGGACAAGCGCTACCTCGAAGGCAAGGTGACCACCCAAGGCGCGGTAGAGGCCGCCAACAAATATGTGCCCGAGCTGCGCGCCAAGGGCGCCGACATCGTGATCGCGCTGCTGCACGGCGGCATGGACAGCGCGGCCTACTCGCCCACCATGGAGAACCCCGGCCTTTACCTGTCCAAGGTCGCAGGCATCGATGCGATGGTGATGGGCCACCAGCATGGCGTGTTCCCTGACACGGCGGCTACCCCCAGCTTCAATATGCCTGGCGTGGACCACAAGGCAGGCACCATCAACGGCGTGCCTGCTGTGATGGCCAGCTCGTGGGGCAAGGCCCTGGGCGTGGTGCAACTGGCGTTGCAGTGGGATGGTGCCAAGTGGGTGGTCAACAAGACCGCCAGCAAGAGCGAGCTGCGCAACACCCAGAGCAAGAACGCCGCAGGCGCCACGGTGACGGTGGACGCAGACCCCGCCATTGCCCCGCTGATCGAGACACAGCACCAAGCGGCCATCCAGTACGTGAAGACGCCCATCGGCCAGACCGACTTCCGCATGAGCACGTTGTTTGCGGACGTGGGCGACCCGGGTGCGATCCAGATCGTCAACCAGGCGCAGCAGGCGTACGTGGCCGCCTACCTCAAGGCCAGCCTGCCGCAGTATGCGCAGCTGCCCGTGCTGTCGGTCAGTGCTCCGTTCAAGAGCGGTTTTCAGGGCGGCGCCGACTACACCGACGTGGCCGTGGGCCCGCTGGCCATCAACAACGCGGCCGATCTGTACCTGTACCCCAACACCGTGTACGCGGTGAAGGTGAATGGTGGCGACATCAAGAACTGGCTGGAGGCTGCTGCCAAGCGCTTCAACCAGATCGACCCGGCCAAGACCACCGAACAGCAGCTCATCAGCACCTTCCCGGGCTACAACTTCGACATGTTCACGACGGCCGATGTGCAGTACGAGATCGACGTGACCCAGCCCGTGGGCAGCCGCATCAAGAACCTGACCTACCTGGGCAAGCCCATCGATGTGGCGCAGGAGTTTGTGATTGCCACCAACAACTACCGCGCCACCAGCGGCAAGAGCTTCATCGACAAGCTCGACGGCTCCGGCACCATCTGGGCCTCGCCCGATGCCAACCGCGACGTGGTGATCGAGTACATCCGCAAGAACCCCGCCGTGACCCGCACCGCCAACGGCGCGGCCAAGAGTTGGCGCTTTGCCAAGGCCACGGTGGCGGGGCCGGTGGTATTCAGCTCGGGCGCCAATGCGCTCAGCGCGGCGCAGGCGGCCAAGCTGACCAATGTGTCGCTGCTGGCGGCCGATGATGGGTCGGGCAAGGGCACGTCGAAATACGGCGTGGACCTGTCCAAGTAAGTGCGTCGACTGGCCCTGCTTTGTGCAGACACGGGGCTGGCGAGCGGGCAGACGGACACGCATGCAGACAGCCGGAAAGAGCGGCCGTATCTGCTACTGAAAAGGGAGCTTCCAGGGCTTGATTGACAAGCGCTGGAGGCTTTTTTTCTTTGATCACTGGGTGGGGCCACGGCCCTGCATACAACGCCTTGCCTTGCTCGACGTCGGCCTCGGTCTTTGGCCTCAGCCAATGCACGCAGCACTCAGCCCACCAGTACCAGCCCCGGCGGCAGGCTGTCGCCCAGGCTGCGTTTCGCGTCCTCCGCATCCATGGCTTGCACCTGCTCCACCAGGGCGATCCAGCGCGCGGGCGCGTGGGCGGCGCGCAGCTTGTCCAGCACCTGCGCGCGCTGTGCATCGGGCAGGTCGCGCGCGCGGTCGCCGGTCATGCGGGCCATTTGCACGGCGGCGAACAGGGCTGTGTCGTTCTTGCGCCAGTCCTGCGCCAGCGTGGCGTTCAAAAACTCGGTGACGGCCTCGGGCGGCAGGGTCTGGTGGGCATTGGCGGCCAGCGGGATGCGGGCACACAGGCGGCCGATGGCCCACCAGGTCTGCACGCTCTCGCCGGGTTGCTGCAGGCGCTGCAGCATCCACTGGCCCATCTCTTGGCGGTATGGCCAGGGCACGGCCTCGACAGCGGCAAACAGGCGCAGCATGTCGTCGTAGCTGCCGTGCGGGTTGGCTTTGGACTGGTGGCGCTGCACGGCCCGCTGCATATGGCCCGCCACGTTTTCGAGCAAGAGCATTTGTTGCGCTTCGCCCAGGCCCGCCGCCACGCGGCGCCAGAAAACCCACCATTCGGTGCGGTTGGCGGCCTCGGCGGCGTGGGCCAGGTCTTGCGCGTACAGCGCCCAGACCTGCTCCATGCGCCATCCGTCCAGCTCGGCGCCCACGCCGGGGCGCAGGCACCAGCCGGCCAGGTTGAACCACACGCGCTCATGCTCGGCGCTGCGGCGGCGGCGCTTGGCGCGGGCCAGCAGGGCATCGAACAAAGCGCGCAACAGCGGCAGCTCCCAGGCCTCGCGCGGGCCCAGCCAGCGCTCCAGCGTGGGGCGCAGCTGGCGCACCTCTTTGGCGGTCACGTCCTGCGACTGCGTGCCAAAGAGGCGGTCGATCAGGGCCACGGCCTCGGGCAGGCGCGTGGTTTGCGAGTGAGCGTCTTTTAATTCTTTTTGGCCTGTAGCGCTTGCTGTGTATGCGCTGGCAGCTATGTTTTTTGAAGTGCCGCGCACCGCAAAGGCCAGCGCCCATTGCTGGTCCGCGTCATCCACCGCCACGCAGCGCACCTGCAGCGTGCCCACCTCGGTCATGGTGGTGTGCAGCAGCACGTCCACTTGCGACTGGCGGCTGCCCTCGGGGCGGGGCAGCACGGCGGCCAGGGGCGGCAGGGCCACAAAACCATCGCCCGTCAGCGGCACGATCTGGCCGGGCAACAGGCCCCGGTGCTGGCTGGTCGCGACCAGCGCAAAGCGCACGGCCTGGCCCAGTCGCAGCGCAAAGCGCCGGCCCGACAGCACCACGCGCGCGCCCTCCTGCGTGCCGCGCGCCAGCAGGCAGATGCCCTGGGGCGCTGTACCGGCCGCTGCACTCGGCGCGGAAGGCAGCACCAGCAGATAGCTGCGCGGGGCGCCGCCGCCAATGGTGGGCATGGGCGGCGGTGTTACTCCTTTTTTTGTAGCTGTTAGCGCTTGCTTACCAAGCGCTAGAGCCATTTTTTGCTCATATTCCTGCTGCCAGCGCGCCAGCCCGTGGGCGGCGGCGCCGCGCGCCACGGCGTAGTCAGGATGCGGGTTGTGCAGCACCCGCACCGGCGCGCCGCGCCAGTCCGACAAGATCTGCGTCAGACGCTCGGCCAGCGCATGGGCGTGGAAGACGCCGCCGTTGAGCAGCACGGTGTCGGGCAGGGCATCGTCGCCCTCGCGCTGCTGCGCCAGAAACGCGGCCAGGTGCCGCGTGATGGCCGCCTCGGCCGGGTAGGGCAGGCCAAAAGCGGTCAGTGCGTTTTGCCGCCGCCGGGGCAGGTCGGTGATGGCCGTGTGCGGCAAAAACCCTTCGACGATGCACTGCGCCACCTGCGCGCGCGTCAGCGTGGCCGATTTCGTCTGCGCCAACAGCTGCGAGCCCGCGCCCAGCAGCGTTACTGTGGCGGACTCGGGCGCATCTGCCGTCAGCAACTGCTCTTTGGCCACGCGGCAGCGCTGCACCAGCTGCGCAAACCGGGCGGCGGGCAGGCGCTGGCCTGCGCCCGCCAACTGTGGCTCCAGCCAATGCGCCAGCGCCAGGTCCATGTTGTCGCCGCCCAGCATCAAATGCTCGCCCACGCCGGTGCGGGTCAGTGTCGGCAGGCCGCCCGGAGCGCCATCGGTGTTATGGGCATCGGGCGCACTCATCTGGTCAACGCGGATCAGTGTCAGGTCGGTGGTGCCGCCGCCCACGTCCACCACCAGCACCTGTGCGCAGCCCTGCAGCGCGGCGCTGACCTGGTCGCCCTGCAGCACCAGCCAGTCGTGGAAGGCGGCCTTGGGCTCTTCAAGCAAATGCACCTCGGGCAGACCGGCCAGCTGCGCGGCTTCGAGCGTCAGTGCCCGCGCGCCTTCGTCGAAAGATGCTGGCACCGTGAGCACCACACGCTGCTGCGCCAATGGCGCCGCAGGGTGCTGCGCGTCCCACGCTGCCCGCACATGGGCAAGGTAACTGGCCGAGACCAGCAGCGGCGAAATTTTGGCCACACCCCCTTCACCTTCGGGCGCGCCCCAGGGCAGGATGGGCGCGCTGCGGTCCACGCCAGGGTGCGACAACCAGCTTTTGGCGCTGGTCACGCTGCGGCCCGGCACCAAGGCACCCAGGTCGCGCGCATAGCACCCCACCAGCGCGGGCGCGTCGTCGGTGGCCCCGAGCGCAGGCCAGGGCTGCGCCAGCGCATCGGCCGACAGCTCGCCGACCGCCGCCTGGTAACGCACCGACGGCAACAGCGGCTGGGCCTGAACCTCGCCCGCCGCCGTGCGCTGGGGGATGGCCAGCAATGCAATGGCCGCGCTGCCATCCAGCGGCGCATGGGCGACCACGGTGTGGCTGGTGCCGAGGTCGATGCCGACGACATGGCGTGCATCGCCGGAGTCGGAGGTCTGAGTCGTGGCAGTCATGCAGCAGCCGGTTCAGGCAAACGGTTCACTCTGCGGGGTGTTCTGCATCCGTGGCCGAGGCGTCGGCCCGCACATCCAACTCCACCTTCCACCGCTCACTGCCCCCCACGGGCACGGCATTGAGTTCCAGCGTGCCGATGTCGGTGACGCGGGCGTGCAGGTGGACGGCCACGACCTCGCCGGGAGTGCGGGCTTGTGCTGGCAAATTGGCTTCAATCTCTTGCAGCTCCACCAGCTCTTCCGGCCCCCAGAAGTCGAGCAGGGTGCCGACCTGGTCCGTGCGGCGCACGCTGGAGCCGAAGAAGCGCAGGCGCACGGGTTCGCCCACGACCAGGCCAAAGGCTTGTGCGTCGAGGGCCACTTCCGTGCCTTCTTCCATGCCAAACGGTGCCAGGCACAGCGCGGACAGCGGTGGCTCCATGCCGGGGATGGCGGGCATGTTGGATTCGACGCCCACGTAGTAGCTTTGCGCCGTGCCGCCGCGAATGCGCACGCCACGGCCTGAGGCCGCCACGTGGCCGTAGTAGGCGGCGCCGCGGGCCACGGCCAGATCGAGGTTGGCGCCCTCCAGCAGGCGGGCGGGCTCGGCGCCTTCAGCAGCCAGCCAGCCGTTGATGACCTGCACAAGGCGCTGCTCAATCTGCGGTGCCTTGAGCACGCCGCCGTTGAACAAAATTGCCGTGGGGTGCAGGAACGAGGCGCCAGAACCGGACGGGGTTGGCTGCGTGCCTTGCAAGCCGTCGATGGGCGCTGTGGCACCGGCCTGGCGGCTCAGGAAAGCGGCCAGGTGCCGTGTGACGGCTGCGTCTTGCGCGTAGGGCAGGCCCAGTTGCGTGAGCGCGCCGCGCGCACGGGTGACGGGTTTGTCGCTGACCGCCACCGGGGGGAAGAAGCCGTCAACCAGCAAGGCCAGCACTTCGGCGCGCGTGACTTCGGTGCGAATGCTGCCGCCGATGAGCTTGCTGCCCCGGCTGGGCACGACCACCGGAACGCTGTCGGGCACGGACTGCCGCGTTTCGTCGGCCAGCAATTGCTCTTTGGCGGCGCGGCAACCGTGGGCCAGGGCCCGGGTCTGCCAGGCGTCGAGCTGTTTGCCTTCGGCCGCCAGCTTGCGTGCCACGCCGTAGGCCAGGGCCAGGTCCATGTTGTCGCCGCCGAGCAGGATGTGCTCGCCCACGGCCACGCGCTGCAGCTCCAGTTGGCCGTCACGCTCCTGCACGGCGATCAGCGACAGATCGGTGGTGCCGCCGCCCACGTCCACCACCAGCAGCACGTCGCCATGTTTTACCTGCTTGCGCCAGTCGCCGCCGCTGGCCTGGATCCAGCTGTACAGCGCGGCCTGCGGTTCTTCGAGCAAGGTGAGGCGCTGGTAACCAGCGGCTTGGCAGGCCTCGGCCGTCAGCTCGCGTGCGGCGGGGTCGAAGGATGCGGGGATGGTGACGGTGATGTCTTGCGCGTCAAACGGCGCCTCGGGGTGGGCCTGGTCCCAGGCATAGCGCAGGTGCGACAGGTAGCGGATCGACGCGGTCAGGGGCGACACGCGCTGCACTTCGGCGGGTGCGTCGGCGGGCAGCAGCGGGCTGCGGCGGTCTACACCGGGGTGGCACAGCCAGCTTTTGGCGCTGCTGACCAGGCGGATGGGCGTGGCCGCACCCCGGCTGCGGGCGAATTCGCCCACGGCAAAGTCTTGCGCTGCGCTCCAGGGCAGGGCCAGGTCGCCCGGGGCCAGCTCGCTCTCATGCGGCAGGTACAAAAACGAGGGCAGCAGTGGCTTGGCTTCGATGCTGGCCGGGCCGGTGAGCTGGGGAATGTCGAGCACGCCTTGCACGACCTTGTCGCCGTCGCTGGCGGCGCGGTCGACATACGACAGCGCGCAGTGCGTGGTGCCCAGGTCAATTCCCAAGCTAAAACGGGCTGTAGCGCTTGCTGTGCCTGCGCTAGCAGCTATGGAGTTTGTAGTGTTTATCGTGTTGGATGTGTTCGGAGTGTTGGTGGTGTCCATGGTCACAGCTCCACCTCCGCCTGCGCCAGCACCGCTGCGGCTTTGTCGTCGGTCAGCTGGGGCAGGCGGGTGTCGGTGACGTGCCAGCCACGGTGGCCGAGCGTGCCGGTGAACGGGGCCTGGCCGACCACGTTGCCGGTCAGGCGCACTTCGGTCGCGTCAAAGCCAGCGGCCAGCGTCACGCGGCTGCCTTCGGCCTCGTTGCGCACGGGGGCAATGGTGAAATGCGCGCGCAGCACTTTGCGGCAGCCTTCGTGCACCACGCGCGCTGCGGCGCCGATGTCGGCGTCGGTATAGCTGGCGGTGTCTTCCTGCACAAAGTCCACAAAGCGGGCTTCGCGCTGCAACAGGCCCAGCAACTGCAGTGCGGCGGTGTGGCTGGGCGCGGTCACAGTCACGGTTTTTTCGACGACCTTCTCTACGATCTTCTCAACGGGGACTTCCACGCGGACTTCGACGATCTTTTCGACGGGCACTTCGATGCGCACTTCTTTGGCGGCGGCGGGTGGCACATCGGCGGCCAGGGCCTCACCGGCGCGCAGGCGGGTGATATCAGAGGCCAGGCGGCCGTTGCCCAGGATGGCGAAAAAGCTGCCGATCGCAATGGCGATGCGGCTCAGAAAGGAGGGATGTGTTGGGTTCATGGCGTTCTCGGATGAGAAAAAAGCCGCGCCGGGCAAGCGCCACGCGGGAAGGCAGCGGTGCGCGCAGCGCAAGTGAGAAGGGGGTCAAAAGGGGAGTGATGTTACCCAGATGGTTTTAACCTGTGACAACGCGGTTACTTGAAGGGAAAGCCGCATGTGCAGCGACATGTGCTTGCTGCGCCAGCCTGGCGCCATTCATGCTCGGCCTTTGGTCTTTCAAATCCCGCCGGGGCGGAGTGGGTCGAAGCCCTCCGACCTGCTCAGTGCGAACGGTCGACCCCGCATGGGACGGCATCAATGGCCGGTTTGCCTGTGCAACACAGGCTGCAGCAGCACGACCAGCGCGCCCGCGCCGCCGTCCATCGGCCGGGCCTGCACAAAGGCGAGCACCTCGTTCTTTTGCACCAGCCAGCGCTGCACGCGGCCCTTGAGGACAGGGCTTTTTCCGGGCGATCCCAACCCCTTGCCGTGCACCACGCGCACACAGCGCATGCCCGCCTTGTGGGCGTGGCGGATGAACTCGCCCAGCGCTTCGCGCGCCTCGTCAACGCGCAGGCCGTGCAGGTCGAGCTGGCGCTGGATGCTCCAGCGGCCCGAGCGCAGGCGGCGTGTCACTTCGACACCGATGCCGGGGCGCCGAAAGCTCAGCTGGTCATCGGTGTCAAGCAGGGTGCTCACGTCAAAGTCGTCGCTGATGGATTCGAGCAGCACGCGTTCTTCATCCAGCCAGTGCTGAACGGGCAACGGCTCGGGCTTGGCGGGCGTGTGCCAGCGCCGGTCACCCCGGTCCTTGAGCGCCTTGACCGGGCCGACGAAATTCTGAAACAGCATTTGCTCATCGCGGGCCCGCCGCTCGGCCTCCAGCCGCTCCTGCGCCCGCCGTGCCTCGCGCGCGGCGACGTCGGCCAGCGCCTGGCGCAGCGGCTTCAGATCGGCAAATGATTTGGCGCGGATGGGGCGTGTCATGACGTGCCGGTTGTACCCGATGTGCGCTGCCGCACCGCCAAGGCAGGGCATTGCAGCGGCCCGGTTGCAGGCGCTCGCACGGCGGGCGGCGGGCGGCGTTATGGCGCGGGCCGCGTCTCCACGTACTCCGCGGCAATGAACTGGGTGGCTTGCGCAGGGTTGAAGTTGTCGTCGCTCACGAATACCAGCACCCGCCCACCGCCTGCTGCGACGGGCAGGTGCGGGCCCCAGGTCATGCCTTCGATGTTGTCCAGCTGCTTGAGGCCCAGTTGCGCAAAGTCAGCCACCAGGGTTTTGGCCACGGGCGTGTGGTTGCCTGGCGCCAGCGCCTGCACATCCAGCGTGTTGTGGCCTGGTGCGGCGCTGGGCCGCACGCTGATGCGGTACAGCCGCACCGAATTGCCCACGCCCAGGGTGTAGGCGCGTTCGAGCACCAGCAGGTGGTCCGGGCCATCGGCCAGGATCTCGCTCACGCCGTTGGTCGTGTAGCCGCCGGGCATGGGGCTCTTGTGGGGCACGGGGTCGGGCTGGTAGGCCACCTGGCGCAGTGCCTGGCCCGTGTGCACGTCGATGGCGGTGATACGCACGGGGGCACCGCCACTGGCGGGCGTGGCGCGGGGACCGTCCTGCAGCCACGGACCCTCCATGGCCAGCCATGCGGTGCGCCCGTCGGGCGACAGGGCCAGGCCCTCCAGCGTGGCGTTGTCGCGCGGGCCTATCCGTGCGCCCTTGACGGGTTGAAAGGCCGCAAGCAGCGTGTGCTCGCGCAGCAGTGCGCCGTCGGCCGCCCGCGCGGTGTGCAGCGCGGGCCCAAAGCCGCGCGCAAAGTCGCCCTCGCTGGTCCACAGAAAGGTGCCAGCGCCTGGCAGCCAGCGCACGGCCTCTGGGTCGGGCACGGCCACGCCCGCAACGGCACGGCGGCTGGGTGCGTAAGGCTGGCCCGCAGCGTTGCGCAGGGGTGTGACGGCGTTGAACTGCGGCCGATCAAGCGTGCTGACGGTGTAGCGGATGCGCGCGGTGTAGTAACGCGCGTCGTCCACCGCAGACCGGTCGTCCGAGATCAGGATGTACTCGTCGCGCCCCGCCTCGTAGTCAATGCCCGACAGCCCGCCAATGGTGGTGCCGCCAAAACCCTGGCGCTGGTCCAGCACCACGTCGCCGATGAGGCGCAGGCAGGGCGCCTGGCACGGAGCTGTTGGTGCGGAGTCTGCACCGGGCGACCGTGGCGCGGCCGGGGCGCCGCAGGCAGGCAGCAATGCGGCTGCGACCAGCAGGCCCAGCGCGGCAACGGCTTTGTGGAATGGTGCAAAGGGCAGAGACGGCAAAGGTCGCATGGGACGTATCTGGATGGAATCGGCGGGCGGTTAAACCAAGTCTCAGTCTCAGACCAGGCCTTTTTCTGCCATCGACAGCGCCTGTCCTGGCGCCACGATGACATGGTCCAGCACGCGCACGTCCACCAGGGCCAAGGTGGTCTTGAGGGTCTGCGTCAGCGCCTCATCGGCGCGGCTGGGCTGCACGCTGCCGCTGGGGTGGTTGTGGGCCAGCACCACGGCGGCGGCTTGGTGGTGCAGCGCGCGCAGCACCACCTCACGCGGGTACACGCTGGTTTGGGTGAGCGTGCCGCGAAACAGTTCTTCCATGGCCAGCAGGCGGTTTTGTGCATCGAGGAACAGCACCGCAAACACCTCGTGGCCTTTGGCCGCCAGGTGCAGCTGCAGGTAGTGCTTGACCGTATCGGCCGAGTCGAACACCTCGCGCTCGCGCAGTTGCTGGGCGAGGGCGCGGCGTGCCAGCTCCAGCACGGCTACCAGCTCGGCGCGTTTGGCGGGGCCCAGGCCCTTGATGCGGGTGAGGTCGGCTGCGCTGGTGTGCAGCAACCCGGCGATGCCGCCAAATCCGCCGGTGATGGCGCCTGTGGTGGGGTCGATGCCGGGCGGGTCGAGCAGCTCTTGCGCCATCTGCAGCACGCCTTTGCCCACAATGCCGGTGCGCAGCAAGATGGCCAGTAGCTCGGCATCGGCCAGGGCGGCGGGGCCACGCGCCAGCAGTTTTTCGCGGGGCTGGGCGTCGGAAGGCAGGTCTTTGAGGGGCATGAAGCAGGGTCTTTGACACCCGTCAGGCGCTGACGAGCGTAGGGCTTTGCCCGGTTTTCTACAATCGGGGCAGTTTATCGGGACTCTCATGACCACTATCGCCGCCGCCCTTCCTACCGTCCAGCCGGGTTC
Source organism: Acidovorax sp. (assembly GCF_046314175.1). Taxonomy (GTDB): domain Bacteria; phylum Pseudomonadota; class Gammaproteobacteria; order Burkholderiales; family Burkholderiaceae_C; genus Acidovorax. The sequence continues at coordinate 36,320 of NZ_JBKBXG010000029.1, forward strand.
TTTTCTCACCTTGCACTACCGCCTGGCAGGTCCAGCGGGGGTTGTGATCAACACGTTTACCGACAAACCGGCCACCTTGTCCCTGGGCACCGGCGAGCTGTCGCCCGCCATGGAGCAGCGCCTGCTGGGCCTGACTGAAGGCACGCGCACCACGTTCGAGCTGCCTGCGGGCGAGGCCTTTGGCGAGCGCAACGCCGACATGCAGCAGTGGGTGGCCAAGAAGCTGATGAATGAGCTGGGCGACCCTGACGAGAAGTACAACGTGGGCGACGTCGTGCAGTTCCCCACGCCTGACGGGCAGGGCAGCTACGCAGGTGCCGTGATGCAGGTGCGTGAAGACGGCGCGGTGTTGTTCGACTTCAACCACCCCCTGGCGGGCCAGCCGGTGACGTTTGAAGTGCAGCTGATCGGAATCCTGTGATGCAGGCACCCCAGGAGATCCTGCTGGCCGAGCCGCGCGGCTTTTGCGCGGGCGTGGACCGCGCCATCGAGATCGTCGAACGCGCCATCCAGAAGTTCGGCGCCCCCATCTACGTGCGCCACGAGATCGTGCACAACACCTACGTGGTGAACGACCTCAAGGCCAAGGGCGCGATCTTTATCGAAGAGCTGTCGGACGTGCCCCCCGGCGCCACGCTGGTCTTCAGCGCCCACGGCGTGAGCAAAGCGGTGCAGCAGGAGGCCGTGGCGCGCGGCTTCAGCATTTTTGATGCCACCTGCCCGCTGGTGACCAAGGTGCACGTCGAAGTGGCCAAGCTCGCCAAAGAGGGCTACGAGTTCATCATGATCGGCCACAAGGGCCACCCGGAGGTGGAAGGCACCATGGGCCAGCTGGACCATGGCATCCACCTGGTGGAAGACGTGGCCGACGTGGCCCGCGTGCAACCTGCGCAGACCGCCAAGCTGGCGGTGGTTACGCAAACCACGCTGAGCGTGGACGACGCGGCCGAAATCTCTGCCGCCGTGCGCGCGCGCTTTCCCACCGTGCGAGAGCCCAAGCAGCAGGACATCTGCTATGCCACCCAAAACCGGCAGGACGCCGTCAAGGTGCTGAGCCCGCAGGTGGACGTGGTGATTGTGGTGGGCAGCCCCACCAGCTCCAACAGCAACCGCTTGCGCGAACTAGCGGCCAAGCTGGGCACCACCGCCTACATGGTGGACAGTGCCGACGAGCTGCGCGGCGAGTGGTTTGACGGCACTGCCCGCGTCGGCCTGACCGCCGGTGCCTCAGCGCCAGAAATCCTGGTGCAGCAGGTCATCGACCGCATCAAGGCGCTGGGCGCGGTGTCGGTACGCACCATGGCGGGCATCGAGGAAACCATCAAGTTCCCGCTGCCCAAGGGGCTCAAGATCGATGCCACGACCGGCTTGACCATCACCGAGCGCACGCCAGAGACAGGGCCTGCCCGGCATTGATGGCCACGGGCGCAACCTGTGGCGCAGAAATACTTCTGATTTGATAGCTACCAGCGCTTGATGGATAAGCGCTAGAGGCCATTTTGAATCATATTTTTGGCGGAAAGCCGGTCAGCCGCCTACAGCGCCATCGCAGGCCCGCTCCACAAATCCAGCGGCGGGTCGGCCGCCACCGCGCGCAGGATGTCGGTGCGCGAGATAAAGCCTGACAACACGCCCGCCTCGTCCGTCACCGGCAGGCCGGGCAGGCCGGTCTCTAGCAGCACCGCCGCCACGCGGCGCAGCTCGGTGTCGGCGGCCACGGTGGGCACGGGGCTCACCATCACTTCAAACACCGGGCGGCGCGCGAGGTCAATGGCCTGCTTGACGGCGCCGGGCTCGGGCAGCAGGTCCAGCGGCGCCATGTCGGCCCGCAGCAGAAGGCCAGTCACGCGGCCCAGCGCATCCACCACGGGCGCCTGCGCCACCTGGTGTTCAGCCAGGGTTTGCCAGGCGTCGTTCACCCGCACATCGGGCGGCACGCTCAGGGCATCGGTGGTCATCACGTCGCTCACCTTGGTCAACGGCTGGCGGGCGGTCTGCGGGCCCTGTTCGGTCTGGGCGTAGGCACTCACCGCGTCCTGCATGCGCAGATTGACGACAGCCGCAGGCGCGGCGCTGGTGGGGTCGGCGGCAGCAGGGTTGTTCGGCATGCGGAAGGTGGGGGCGGGATCGCCGGACACATCCATCGCGCGTGTGCGCAGCGCCTGTGGGCGCTGCACGTTGCGCACCGCAGAAATGCGCGTCAGATTTTCGGGCCCGCCCCGGTACATCTGGCCTGAGGGGCCGAACACAAAGAACATGCTTTTCTCCTGGGGGCAGGCCCGCAAAGGACGGTGGCAAAGGCGGTGGCAAGGAACTGCACTGGCCATGTTATCGGCAGTTGCTCGGCGCGCGTGCAGTCAGCGTTGTGTCTGCATGTTGCGGCTGCCCCTACACTGCCCCCCTTTGCCTCACCGGAGCCCCTGCATGATCGACCGCGCCGCCATCGCCGCCGCCCGCCGCCAACTGGCCGACCAGCCTGATTTTCTGCGCACCACGCCGCTGATGCGCGTGTCCGGCAAGTCGCTGGGCGTGGACTGCGGCGAGGTCTGGATCAAGCTGGAGCACTTGCAGGTGGGCGGCAGCTTCAAGGCCCGCGGCATGTTGTACCGCCTGCTGGCCAACCCGGTGCCCGACAGCGGCGTGATCATTGCGTCCGGCGGCAACGCCGGAATTGCCGTGGCGGCCGCCGCCAAGGCACTGGGCGTGCGCTGCGAGGTGTTTGTGCCCGAGGTGTCGCCCGAAGCCAAGCGCGCCCGCCTGCGCGCCCTGGGCGCCGAGGTGGTGGTGACGGGCGCGGCGTATTCCCAGGCGTTTGAAGCCTGCGTGGCACGCCAAGCACACACCGGCGCCTTGCAGGCCCACGCCTACGACCAGCCCGAGGTGGTGGCCGGCGCAGGAACCCTGGCGCTCGAGATGGAAGAGCAGGGTGGCCGCCTGCCCGACACCGTACTGGTCAGTGTGGGCGGTGGGGGCCTCATCGGCGGCGTGGCTGCGTGGGTGGAGAGCCGTGCCCATGTGGTCGCCCTGGAGCCTGAGCGCGCGCCCACGCTGCACGCCGCACGTGCTGCAGGCCACCCAGTCGACGTCGAAGTCGGCGGCGTGGCCGCTGATTCACTGGGCGCCCGCCGTATCGGCGCCATCGGCTGGGAGGTGAGTCAGCGCCACGTGCACGATGCGCTGCTGTTGCCCGACGACGCCATTCGCGCCGCGCAGCTGTGGCTGTGGAAGGAACTGAAACTGGCCGTGGAGCCCGCTGCGGCGCTGGGCCTGGCGGCCTTGCAGACGGGCGCCTACAAGCCCCAGCCGCAGGAAACGGTGGCCCTCATTCTTTGCGGCGCCAATTTCGACCCGGCAAACCTCGCCTGAGCCCAGGCCGACCACCCCTTTAAAATCCAGCCATGCTTGACATCCTTCTTCTCCGCAAAGACCTCGACACCGCCATCGCGCGTCTGGAAACCCGCAAAAAGCCCCAGGCCTTTCTGGACGTCACCGCGTTCCAGTCCCTGGAAACAGAGCGCAAAACACTGCAATCCCGCACTGAGGAGCTGCAGGCCCAGCGCAACCAGCTGTCCAAACAGGTCGGCATGCTGATGAGCAGGGGCGACAAGGACGGCGCCGAAGCCGTCAAGGCGCAGGTGGCTGCAGGCAAGGCAGAGCTGGAGCAATCCGCCGCCCGCCTTGAACAAATTCAAGCCGAACTGCTGGCGATGCTGGTGGCCGTGCCCAACCTGCCACACGCATCTGTGCCTGTGGGCGCCGATGAATCGGGCAACGTCGAAGTGCGCCGCTGGGGAACGCCTGCCACGTTTGCTTTCGACATCAAAGACCACGTGGATGTGGGTACCCCGCTGGGCCTTGATTTTGAAATGGGCACCAAGCTGTCGGGCTCGCGTTTTACGGTCATGAAGGGCCAGATCGCCCGCCTGCACCGCGCCCTGGCGCAGTTCATGCTGGACGTGCAAACCACCGAGCACGGTTATACCGAGTGCTATGTGCCCTATGCGGTGAACGCCGATTCGCTCAAAGGCACGGGCCAATTACCCAAGTTTGAAGGCGACTTGTTCGCCGCCAAAAAGGGCGGCCAGGATGGTGAGGCTGTGCCTGACAACACCGCGCTGTACCTCATCCCCACCAGCGAAGTGCCCCTGACCAACTTCGTGCGCGATGTGGTCACGCCAGAGGCCGACCTGCCCATCAAGCTGACCGCACACACGCCGTGCTTCCGCTCTGAAGCGGGCAGCGGCGGGCGTGACATTCGGGGCTTGATCCGCCAGCACCAGTTCGACAAGGTCGAAATGGTGCAAATCGTGCACCCCGAGAAGAGCTATGAAGCGCTGGAAGAAATGACCGGCCACGCCGAAGCCGTGTTGCAAAAGCTGGGCCTGCCTTACCGCGTGATGAGCCTGTGCACCGGCGACATGGGATTTGGCGCCGCCAAAACTTACGACCTGGAAGTATGGCTGCCCGCGCAGAACACCTACCGCGAGATCAGCTCGGTGAGCAACTGCGAGGCCTTCCAGGCGCGCCGTCTGCAAGCCCGCTTCAAGAACGCGCAAGGCAAAAACGAATTGCTGCACACGCTGAACGGATCGGGCCTGGCCGTGGGGCGCACGCTGGTGGCGGTGCTGGAGAATTTTCAGAACGCCGACGGCAGCGTAACGATTCCCGAATTGCTGCGGCCTTACATGGGTGGCGTGGCGGTGCTGGCGGCGGCGTAGTCGTAGACACTGCCCGCTGGAAGCAATCTGGCACTGACACAAAACAATGGGCCCGAGGGCCCATTGTTTTTTACAGGGTTCATGTTGAGGTTTGAGCTATATAAATGATAGCTGCTAGCGCTTTACTAGTAAGCGATAGAGCCTGTTTTCATCATATTTTCTTCCATCGTGGGTGGCCCACGTTGCTTGGGCGTGCGGCGGGCAGCCCTTTTGTTGGATACCACCTATATCCGCCCCCCGCTGGATCAGTAGTCAGCGGGATTCGACACCTCGTTGCCCGGCTTGCCAAAATGGCGTTGATGGTTAAAAACATCACTCGCCTCGGACCAATGGTCCACCCTAGCTAATCTTCGCAATCTGGATGAGCTTACTGAAACCTACCGAAATTGATGGCCTCCCCATACCCTGGAGTACTTTCGCAACGCGTTCTTTAGGTTCGTCGGCGTCGAAGTAGTAACCCGCAGCCTTAGATGCTGCAACAACTGCGTCATGCTGGCGAGTGCGCTCAGTTTCGTCTGCAATTTTTGATAGTTCAATGAGCTGTTCTTGTGCGGCGGTCGCTTTGGCAAGTAGCGTCGTTTGAAACAGAGTCAGCATGCTCAGACGTGCGGACTCAATCTCTTCACAGCCATCGAAGAACCTGTCGATCAGAGCCAAGTCATCCACTACAAGCGTCCGGGCGAACAGATGTTTGCCCTTCGCCCAGTTTGCCGAAGTAGGAAAGGGCTTCATCAATCTATCAATGCTGCCTTTTTCTATCAAGCTCCTTGCGGCCTGTTCCGCTCGGCGAATGTCCATGACGATCAAAATCGCGGCATCTTGCTGCTGGTGTTTTTTGTTGAGCCGATACACCCATAGCGCAATTAAGCCTGCGACTAGCGTGACAGCCGGATTCAATAAATCCAACCAGTTTATTTCGCTGACTTCGGTCATCGTTTTCCCTCCTTGCGACCTTGGATGGTTCGAGCAGCCCCAGACTTGTTTGGCTAGTCTGTAGTCCGAAAATCTTCGCGCTTGCGAGGAGTGACCGCTGTTCAGTCGAATGGTAGCCGAGCTTGCCCTCCTCACCGATCAGCCTAACCAAGGCCTCAGTTCGCGGCCGGCTGGGCGGCCCTGGCTGACGTGGGCATTCAACCAGCGGCCAAAACGTTGGTGTACGACGTCGTCAAGGAAATGGCCTACCCGCACGACAAGATGGAAGGCCTGTGGGTCATCGACGCCAACCGCGTGGGCATCGTCAACGATGACGACTTTGCGATCGAGCCCAACGGCAGCGGCGGCGTGCGCCAGAAGGTGCTGGGCAACGGCAAGGTGGACGCGAACACCTTGTACGTGGTGAAGCTGGCAGCGCCGCTGTATTGACGGATTGGTTGCCCGCCGGAAAAGGTATGCGTTGGAAGCGGAAGAAATCCGGCATCTGAAACTTGCTATAATTGCAGGCTTCGACACACAGGAGAGGTGGCAGAGTGGTCGAATGTACCTGACTCGAAATCAGGCGTAGTAGCAATACTACCGTGGGTTCGAATCCCACCCTCTCCGCCAGCATCAAGGCCCTGTAGCTATCTAATCAGTAGCACAGGGCCTTTTTCTTTAGGGCGACGGATGAATGCGTCGGGATTCCGTCAATTGGTGTAGATCGCAGTTACACGGTGCAGTGCTGTGACGACGTTCAAGCCTCCTGGCTACCCAGCCGCGTCGGCAGCACCAGCCGAAACTCGGCGCCCTGGCCCACATCGCTGTCCACCTCCAGCGTCCCGCCATGGCGCTGCACCACGGTGTGCACCAGCGCCAGCCCCAGGCCCACACCGCCGATGGCAGGGTGGCTGCGGTCGTGCAGGCGCTGGAAGGGCGCAAACAACTGGCCTTGCAGTTCGGGGGCGATGCCTGGTCCCTGGTCGCGTACCGACACCACCCACTGGCGGCCGCGTTGCGAGATAGCGCACTGCACTTTGCCACCCGCAGGGCTGAACTTCACGGCGTTGTTCAGCACGTTGGCCAGCGCGCGGCACAGCAAGGCGCGGTCGCCCAGGCTGGGCGCAGTGTCTGGCGTGGTGGTGATGGTTACCTCCACGTCGCCTTCGCGGGCCAGGGCCCATGCGTCGTCCACGGTTTCGGCCAGCACCGCCACCAGGTCCAGCGGGGCCATGCGGTATTCCTGCGACTGTGCGCTGGCCAGTTTGACGAAGTTCTCGGCCATGCCCAGGGAGGTCTGTGCGTAGCGTTCGATGCGCTGCATCAACTCTTCGGCGGGCATGCGGCCCGGGTAGGCGCGCTGCATTTCCAGCAGGGTAAGGATGGATGCATTGGGCGCGCGGATGTCGTGCGAGATGAAGTTCATCGCCTGGTCGCGCTGCTCCAGCGCGCGGCGCATGTCGGTGATGTCCACCAGGGTCAGCAGCCAGCCCGCTTGCGCCAGGTCGGTGAAGGGCTTGCATTGCACGAGCATGCTGCGGCCTTGCGCATCGCGGCCCTCGCTTTGTTCGGGCATGCAGCCGCTGTGCAGCTTGTCTTGGGTGATCAGGGGTAGATTGGTGCCGGTCTGCACCAGGTTGCGTAGCAGTTCGACCGCCGACAGGCCCTGCAGGGATACTTCGGCGTCGCCGCCCACATGCAGGCGCGCGGCCTTGTTGGTCAGCAGGATGCGGCCGTCTGGGTCGCACACCAAGGTGGGCGACGGTAGCTGCTGCAGGCTTTGGCTCACAAAATGGTGCAGATCGCGCAGCTGGCGCGACGCACGTTCTACCGCGTTGATGCGCCGTTCCAGAAAATCGGTGGTGTCCCCGGGGCGCTCCCGCAGCCGCATCGACAGGCCATCCTGCTGCAGCCGATCCATCTCCAGCCGCAGAAAATGCGCCGCAGCGCTCAGGCGCCGCCAGCTCCACAACGGGTACGCCAGCGCCAACCCCACTAGCGCGGCAGCGGGCGCAAACTGCGAACCTGTCCACAGTGGCAAGGCCGCACTGAGCAGCAACGTGGCTGCCCCCAGCCCTGCACTGGTGAGCAGTGCTACAAACGGGCCCAGCAGCAATAGCGCCAGCAGCGCGCAGGCCACTGGCAGCAGGTTGAACAGCAGATTGAGCGCGGGCGTTGCGGGCTGTATCTGCACGCCCGACAAACGCGCGTCCAGCACATGGCCCACCACCTCCACTCCCGGCATCAGGCGCGATTGGCGGCTGACCGGCGTGGCAAACATGTCGCCCAGCCCCGACGCCGCCGCGCCCACCAGCACGTATTTGCCCAAGAATGCATCCGCAGGCACCTTGCCGCGCAGCACGTCAATATAGGAATAGGTGGCGAAGTGCGAAGGCCCGCCTGCATAGGCGATCAGCGTGTGGTCGGTGCGCTGCCAGGGACCACCTTCGGAAGGTTTGGCAGACGCGCGAGCGCGCGCGGCTGAACACTCAGCTGCCTTGCCGTTGGCCACACATTGCATGGCAGTGCTGAAGTGGGGCCAGGGTGCGGCCGCTGGCCCTTCGTGCAGGTACAGGCTGCGCACCACGCCGTCGTTGTCGGGCGCCACATGCACATGGCCCAGCCCGGCCGCTGCGCCGGCAAATGCGGGCCAGGGCAGCTCGGCGGCGTTGCTGGTAGAGCCGTAGCCGCGCCGCAGCACCGGCAACACCACGCGGCCGCTGCGCTCAATGGCGTTGGCCAGCAACACATCGTCGGCGGGGTAGTCCAGGTCCTCTTCGTTGAACAAAACGTCCAGGCCGATGACGCTTGGGTTCTGGGCAGAGATCCGGTTGACCAGCTCGGCATGCAGGGCGCGGCGCCAGGGCCAACGGCCAATGGCGGCAATGCTGCGGTCGTCAATGGCCACGATGACGATGTCCGGGTGTGCAGGGCGCGATACAAGGCGCAGCCCGACGTCTTGCACCAGATGGTTCACCCGGCCCAGGCTGGCCCCAGTGCTGAGCCAGGCCACCAGCCCCAGCAGGGCGATGGTCAGCAGCGCCCACTCCAGCCTCCGCCGCTGTCCCCGGGTGCGCGCAACCGTCATCGGCATGGGGTGCCCGGTGGCAGAGGTTGCCGCAGGGGTCGGGGCGTAGCGCTTGGTGCCTGCGGACTCCGCGCCATCAAAGGGGCGGTATGGCTATCAAGTCCCCGGTGGGGTCTTGTCCTTGCGCAACCGCTCAAGGGCGCCCCACCGGCTGGCCGCTGGACGTAGACACCGGCAGCCCGCTGCCCGTGCTGATGCCCGAGCCCACGCGGATCTTGCGCGGAGGCGAGAAGTCACCTTGAAGGCCCGAGGGGTCGAGCACCTGGATGCGTACCAGGTAATCGCCAGCGGGCAGGTTGCTGGCAGTCCACGAGGGGCTGTCCAGCTGGGTGTCCAGCGTGACCTTGTCAAAGGCTTCATCACTGGCACTGGCCAGTTGCAGGCGAAAGCGCTGGCCGGGTTGCGCGGGCCAGTGCAGGCGCACCGTGGTGTCGCCGTCCTGTGCTTGCAGCGACTGGGCCGACAGGGTGGGTGGGCGATCAGCCACCGTAAAGGCCTGCGCGGGCGCGAAAGGCCCCTGGTCGCCCTGGCCGTCCGGCATCTCCAGCAGGCTGGCCATGCGCCAGAAGTACGCGCCTGCGGGCAGGCTGGCGAGGGACAGGCGGCATTCAGACAGGCGCTGCTCGTCTTTGACGGGCGCGCGGAACTCGGCCTCGATCGCCACCTGCACGCGGTACCAGCGCACGCCGGGCACCTGCGTGCATTGCAATTCGCCCGAACCGGTGGCCACGACCGCACCGGGTGCGGGCTGCTGATGCAGCGGCGCTATAGGCCGGGTTTTGATCACAATCGGCTGAACAGCGGGTACGCCCGCAATGCCCGCGTCGTCCACAGCGCGCACCGACAGGTAGTAGCGCCCATCGTCCAGCGCCTTCCAGCGCAACTGGCCGGTGGCAAAGCTGCCATGGCGCAGCACCTGCGTGAAGTCGGCGTCTTGGGCCACCTGCGCCACATAGCGTGCCGCACCCGGTAGTGCGGGGATGTTGATGGCCAGAAGGCTGGCGTCCCCCAACGTGGCGGGTACACCGGATGTGTCGGGCGCAGCCAGCAAGGCACGCGGGGCGCCCACGGTGCCGTCCGTGGCCACGGCCAGGCCCTGGCCTGGAGTCAGAAGGGATGTGGGCGCTGTAGCGGCCCCCTGGCTGGCTTCGTTGTTGCTGCGCGATTGCACCGCCACTGACCCGTTGAGCACCGAGGCCGTGGTCTGGCCCGATTCCGCCATTTCTACGCTAAAGCGCGTACCCCGCACGCTGGTCACGGCCAGCGGGGTGCGGATTTCCATACGGCGAAACGCTTCGGGGCTGGGCGGCACGGTGGACTCCAGCGCGCCGCTGCGCATCTCCAGCACCGACTGCACGCTGCCTGCGCGGCCGCGTCGGCGCAATTGTCGCAATTGCAGATCGGACTGGGCCTGCACCCGCACCACCGTGCCGTCGGCCAGGCGCACGGCTACAAACCCGTCAGGCCCAACCTGCAGTGCGGTGCCTTCGTCGAGCTTGCCGCCTTTGGCGACGGGTGCAGGGGCATCGCCTGCGCGTGCCTGCGCGGTGACTGCGCCATGCACAAACTCCACCGTCGCGGACTCGGCAGGCTGCAGGCGCACCGGAATCCACACGATAGAGCCCGGCTGCAGCCGCCGCGGGTTGGCGACCTTGTTGCGGGCCTGCAGCAGCGGCCACTGGCGTGGGTCGGTCAGGTAGGCCTTGGCAAGGCCTTCCAGCGTGTCGCCGTCTTTCACGGTGTGGGCGATTTCATCCCCTTGCGCAGCGGTATCGGTGGCAGCGGGGTTGGCATGGGCACTGGTGCTGTACAAGCCTGCCAACGTGCTGAGCGTCAAGGCGGTGATGGCACCCAGGGGCCAAGGTGCGCGGTGGTAGGTGGTAGCCAAGTCGTTTCTCCGTCTTGCCGATAGGGCGGGCAAGTTAACGCCCGGGTGGGGTTAAGCCTCTCAGGCCTTGGGTGGGGTGTCCACGGCTTCAAAGCGGTAGCCGACACCGTAGATGGCGCTGACGATGAAGCCATTGGCGGGGCGCAAGTCCAGCAGGGTGCGCAGGCGCGAGATGTGCGTGTCCAGCGAGCGGGACATCACCTCGGCCACCTGGCCCCAGACGATTTCCTTCAGGTGGTCCCGCGACAGCAGGCGGCCCATGTTCTGGAACAGGAACAGCGCCAGGTCGTACTCGCGGTTCTTCAGTTCCACGGGCACGCCGTCCATTTCAATGGATCGCGTCTCAGGCAAAAACCGGTAGCGACCAAACTCCATGACACCCCCGGCGTTCCCGGGGTAGGCGCGGCGCAGCAGGGCGGCAACGCGGGCATTGAGTTCGCCGATGCGCACGGGCTTGACCATAAAGTCGTCGGCCCCGCTTTCGAGGCCTTCAACAATGTCGCGTTCTTCCTGGCGGTTGGTGACAAACAGAATGGGCAACTGGGCCGCCACGTTCTTGCGCACCCAGCGCACCACCTCCGGCCCCGAGGTGTCTGGCAGGTGCCAGTCCACGATCAGCAGGTCAAAGGTTTCGCGGCGCAATGTGCGCAGCAGTTCTGCGCCCGTCAAATGGGTGTGGCAGACATGGCCCATCGCCTCGGTGGCCTGTTTGATCAGATCCAGCTGAAGCGCATCGTCGTCCAAAGCGGCTATGCGCATGGTTCTCCCCGGCAAAACACAAACGCGCATTATTTGCGATATCGCGTGTCCTTGGCACGCAGCTTCTGCGGCAGCGTTGTCAGATCGACATTTCTTGATGGCTGCCAGGTTGCCTGCTGGCGTGCCTTGCCTTGTCTTGCTACGCCCGTCAGATCTGCCGCACCGCTGGCAAAAAAACCGTCAGGGCTGGCGGCCTGGCGCTTCGCTCACGCATTCAAAGACGAGGCGAGACCCGTCGTTGCGCAGGAGCTTGGGAAACAGAATGAGCTTTTGGCATTCGCGCGTGGCGGCTGCGTAGGCGGGGGAGGTGTCGGCCCCATACACCGGCACGCTGAAGGTACGGTCAGTGCCCGAGGCCATGGGGCCGGACGGGCGCTGGGAGGTGGTGGCATTGCAGCCCGCCAGCACGACGAGCACAGTGAAGGATGCAATCAGCGTTTTCATAGGGGTCTCCAAAGGGGTGAGCCAGTTTAAACACCACGGTACCGGTTGCATGAATTTCGTGACTTACATGCTCTCTGCGCACCTGTGGACCTGCGCACCTGTGGACCTGTGGACCTGTGGACCTGTGGACCTGTGGACCTGTGCGCGGGCTCAAGCCTGAACCTCGCGCTGTTCCACACATCGGCCGACCGCTGCATGGCACGGTGGGCCCACGCTGCGGACACGCCTGCGTCTCGGGTTGGATTGGTGGTGTTTTTGGCCTCTAGCGCTTATCTGGTAAGCGCTGGAAGCTATCAAAATAGAAGTATTCTGAGGGCGTGCGATTTATGCAGCGGCGGCGGCAGCTGCAGTATCAGCCAGCGCCTTCAGCGCCGCGGCCACATCGGCATCCGCTACGCCATCGACTGGCGCCAGCTGGCCCGCTAGCGCGCTCAAGCCCTCGCGCTGCAACCGCGCAATGGCCTGGCCTGCTTCTTTGGGTGCATCGAAACCGGTGCTTTGCAGCAGCAGGCGGCCATCGGCATCCACCAGCTTGAAGTAGAACTTGTTGTCGGCTTCGCGGTACTGCTTGAACGACGGCAACGCTGCCTTGGCCACCTTTGCAGGCTTGGCAACTGCGGCACCCTGTACCAGGCTGCGCAGGCCCACAGCAGAGCGCAGCTCGCGGATGAACGGCGTAGCCAGTGTGCGCGCGCGCTCGGCACCGGCCAGCAGCGTTTGTTCGATGCGGGCGGGGTTGTGGATGAGTTCTTCGTACTGCGCGCGCATGGGGGCAATCACCTGGTCCACGCGCTCAAACAGCGTGTTCTTGGCATCGCCCCAGGCAATGCCGTCGGCATAGGCCTGGCGCAGGGCGGCTGTTTCGTCCGGCGTGGCAAAGGCCTGGTAGATCTGGAACAGGGCGGAGCCTTCCACGTCCTTGGCCTCGCCGGGCGCGCGCGAGTCGGTCAGGATGCCGCCGATCAGTTTTTTGAGCTGATCGCGCGAGCTGAACAGCGGGATGGTGTTGTCGTAGCTCTTGCTCATCTTGCGGCCGTCCAGCCCGGGCAAGGTGGCCACATGGTCGTCGATGGCGGCCTCGGGCAGCACAAAGTGCTCGCCGTACAGGTGGTTGAAGCTCGCGGCCATGTCGCGCGCCATCTCGATGTGCTGGATCTGGTCGCGGCCCACGGGCACTTTGTGGGCCTTGAACATCAAAATGTCTGCGCCCATCAGCACGGGGTACATGAACAGGCCCGCCGTCACTCCGTCGTCGGCATCGCGCCCTGCAGCCACATTCTTGTCCTGCGAGGCCTTGTAGGCATGGGCACGGTTGAGCACGCCCTTGCCGGTCACGCAGCTGAGCAGCCAGTTCAACTCGGGAATCTCGGGGATGTCCGACTGGCGGTAAAACGTGACGTGCTCAGGGTTGAGCCCCGCTGCCAGCCAACTGGCTGCGATCTCCAGCGTGGAGCGCTGGATGCGCACCGGGTCCTCACACTTGATGAGCGCGTGGTAGTCGGCCAGAAAGTAAAAACTCTGCACGCCCGGCGTGAGGCTGGCCGCCACCGAGGGGCGGATGGACCCTACAAAGTTGCCCAGGTGGGGCGTGCCCGTGGTGGTGATGCCGGTGAGAAAACGCGTGATGCTCATGGGACGAAGTCAGCAAAAAATGAGGGGAGAAAACGGGTTACCGCAACATTGCGGTAAGCGGTGTGAGCAGCAGGTTGATGGCGCCGTAACCCAGCGACATCAGCGGGCGCAGCCACAGCGACCCCAGCACCCCGGCCACCACCAGGCCCAGCACGATAAAAAAGCCGTAAGGCTCGATGCGCGAAACCAGGTTCGCCTGCTTCCAGGGCAGCAGCCCAACCAGAATGCGCCCGCCATCCAGCGGCGGCAGCGGAAACAGGTTGAACGCCCAAATCACCAGGTTGACCAGCACACCCGCGCGGGCCATCTCGATGAAGAAGCGTTCTTCCACGCCCGAGCCCACCAGCGCCACCAGCAAGATCGCCCAGCCAATGGCCTGGACGAAGTTGGACGCCGGCCCGGCCAGCGCCACCCACACCATGTGTTTTTTGGGGTTGCGCAGATTGCCGAAGTTGACGGGCACCGGCTTGGCATAGCCAAACAGGAAGGCGCCCGAGGTGGCGAAGTACAGCATCAGAGGCATCAGGATGGTGCCGATGGGATCGATGTGCTTGAGCGGGTTGAGGGTGATGCGCCCCATCATGTACGCGGTGTTGTCGCCAAAGTGGCGCGCGGCGTAGCCATGGGCTGCCTCGTGCACGGTAATGGCAAACAACACCGGCAGGGCGTAGATCAGAACGGTTTGGATGATGTTTTCCACCGGGCGATTGTCTCAGGCTATTAATTGCTGCAAAAATGAGAGCTGCCAGCGCTTATTGGATATGCGCTGGAGGGTGATTTGGCTTGAATTCTTCAAGGGGCTCAAAGCCCCAGCGCCTGCAGACTGCCGCGGCCTTCGCGCACCACTTCGGGCTCGCCACCTGCACCCATCGGTGTCAGGTCGATCACGGTGGTGGGCTCCAGCGGGCAGGCGCCTGCGTCCACGATGGCGTCCAGCAGTTTCTCGTAGCGGTTGCGGATCTCCTGCGGGTCGTTCAGGGGCTCGGTCTCGCCTGCAGGGATCAGCGTGGTGGCCAGCAACGGGGCGCCGTGCAGCTCCAGCAGCAGCTGCAGGCCCTTGCGGTCGGGAACGCGCAGGCCGATGGTCTTGCGGGACGGGTGGCTTACGCGGCGCGGCACTTCCTTGGTCGCTTCAAGGATGAAGGTGTAAGGCCCCGGCGTACCCAGCTTGAGCAGCCGGTATTGGCGGTTGTCCACACGCGCGTAATTGGCCAGCTCCGACAGATCACGGCACAACAGCGTGAGGTGGTGCTTGTCGTCCACCTGGCGGATGCGGCGCATGCGGTCCACCGCATCCTTGTCGTCCAGGTGGCACACCAGCGCGTAGCTCGAATCGGTGGGCACGGCCAGGATGCCGCCTTTTTGCAGCAGCATGGCGCCTTGCTTGAGCAGGCGCGGTTGCGGGTTGTCGGGGTGAACTTCGAAATACTGGGCCATGGCAATCGCTGAAAAGGACGAACGAACGCGGTCAGTGCGCGGGCTGGACCCGGTTGGACAGAAGCTCCCAAACGGGAGTCAGCGCGCCGGGCAACAGCGGCAGGGTGCCCAGGTCGGTGTGCGATTCGTCGGGGCTGTGAAAGTCGCTGCCGCGCGAGGCGGCCAGGTCGAACTCTTTGGCCATGGCTGCGTAGGTCACGTATTCGGCGGCGCTGTGGCTGCCGGTCACCACCTCCACGCCGCGCCCGCCGTGCGTCTTGAACTCTGAAAACAGCGCAAATTCTTCGTTGGCACTGAACTTGTACCGTGCGGGGTGGGCAATCACGGCCATGCCGCCCGCTTGGGTAATCCAGCGCACCGCGTCGCCCAGGGACGCCCAGCGGTGGGGCACGTAGCCGGGTTTGCCTTCGGTGAGGTATTTGCGAAACACCTCGGACGTCTCTTTGCACACGCCGGTTTCCACCAGAAACCGCGCAAAGTGGGTGCGCGAGATGAGCGCCGGGTTGCCCACAAACTTCAGGGCGCCTTCATAGGCGCCCTTGATGCCCACCTGGGCCAGCTGCTCGGCCATGTCTTTGGCGCGTTCGCCGCGCCCGCCGCGGGTGGCGGCCAGGCCTTCGGCCAGCTGGGTGTTGTCGGGGTCAAACCCCAGGCCGACGATGTGCACGGTGGTGTCGGCAAACGTCACCGAAATTTCGACACCCGTGAGGTAGGCCATGCCCTGCGCACGGGCCGCAGCCGCGGCGCGGTGCTGACCACCGATCTCGTCATGGTCGGTCAGGGCCCACAGCTCGACCCCGTTGGCTTTGGCGCGTGCCGCCAGTTCTTCGGGCGACAAAGTCCCGTCGGAAACCACGGAGTGGCAATGCAGGTCGGCGTTCAGGTAAGTGGTCACCAAACCATTCTACGGGTTTGTCCCTGTGAGGCGAGGGCGCTACTACCCCTGCTGCTGGCGTAGGCTACTCCATTGATGTTGATGTAATCGATTGTTTCTGGCACCGGATGTGCCGAACATGAGAGTGTCCGCAAACCACAAGGAATCAAACCATGCAATTCGACAATATCCGGGTGTCCCGCAAGCTGTGGGGTGCGTTCATCCTGCTCATGGTGGCCATGATGGCGATCTCCGGGTTCCAGCAATACCGGGCCAATACTTCCATGTCGGCCGCGCTCGAAGAAGTCGTCCACATTGATGACCGCGTAGCAACTGCCATACGCTGGCGCGGCGCCACGGAAACAGCCGTCAACATGGTGATGGGTGGTGCACTCACGACCGACACCGCGCTCGCCCAGCAATATGACACGCGGGTCAAGCAGATCATTGGCAATATCAACAAGATTCAGGAAGGCATCATTGCCAGTGCGACGTCGCCTGCGGAAAAGGCGGCACTCGACAAGGTGCTGGCTGAGCGGAAACTGGTGCTCGGTTCGACCGCAAAAACGGCAGAGATCAAGGCCATGGGCGACGCCGCTGCCACCCAGCGATACGCCGACGAAGAGTTCACCCCGATGGTCGCCCGCTACCTCAAGGCGCAGGACGACTTTGTCACGATCTTGCAGCAGCGCCGCGAGCAGATCCGCGCCGAGGCGCTGCAGCGGCGTGTGTCCTATGCCATCCAGGGCCTGGTTGCCTCGGCCGTGCTCATTTTTGTGATCGTGCTGCTGGCCTGGAGGCTGGTGCGTTCCATCACCCAGCCGCTGAACGAAGCTGTTGTGGCGCTGGACGCCATTGCCGCAGGCGATCTGACGAGCGACTTGCAATCCACCCGCAAGGACGAGTTTGGCCACATGCTGCGTTCGCTGTCTGCCATGTCCGCGCGGTTGCGGGGCGTGGTCAGCGATGTGCGGGTGGGCGTCAATTCGGTATCAGCCGCATCTATCGAGATCGCCAACGGCAACCAGGACCTGTCGGCACGCACGGAACAAACCGCTTCCAACCTCGAAGAAACCGCCGCCAGCATGGAGCAGTTGACCGCCACCGTCAGCCAGTCGGCCGACACCGCGCGCCAGGCCAATCAGTTGGCGGGCACTGCCGCACAGGCCGCAGCCCGGGGTGGTGAAGTGGTGGGCCAGGTGGTCCACAGCATGCAGCAGATCACCGACAGCTCGCGCAAGATCGCCGACATCATCGGGGTGATCGATGGCATCGCCTTTCAGACCAACATCCTGGCGCTGAATGCTGCGGTGGAAGCAGCGCGTGCAGGCGAACAAGGCCGCGGTTTTGCCGTGGTGGCCAGCGAGGTGCGCAGCCTGGCCGGGCGCAGCGCCGAGGCGGCCAAGGAGATCAAGACGCTGATCAACGCATCGGTCGAGAACGTGGAGTCGGGTTCGGCCCAGGTCGCCCAGGCAGGCCAGAGCATGGAAGAGATTGTGGCCAGCGTGCGCCGGGTGAGTGACCTGATCGGCGAGATCACCGCCTCGTCCACCGAGCAGCGCGACGGCATCGCCCAGGTCAACCAGGCGGTGACACACCTGGACCAGATGACACAGCAGAACGCGGCACTGGTGGAAGAATCCACCGCCGCCGCCGCCTCCATGCGCGACCAGGCGCAGCGGCTGGCCGAGGTGGTGTCGGTGTTCAATGTCGGCGCGGTGGCCACCCAGTCGCCCGCTGCACCCCGCTTCGCGCCGACACCCGCGCCGCGGCCCGCCGCTCCACGCGCAGTCGGCACCCAAACGGCGGCTAAGCCCCCCGCCGCCGCCCGGTTGGCCTCATCGCCAAAACAACCCCCGCTCAAAGCCGCTGCTGCACCGTCAGCATCCGCTGCGGCACCCCGTGCGCAGGCCAAGGGCGGTGATGACGATTGGGAAAGCTTCTGAGGGAATGGCTACTTAAATTGATAGCTGCTAGCGCTTGATAGATAAGCGCTAGAGGCCAATTTGGCTTGAAATCGTCCACATCCCTCACAAAGGCAGCGCAGGCTGCCTTTTGTTTTTGTTCGCCCGCGAGGTGGACGCAGACAATCGGACAAAGGCTAATAGGCGCGGGGTGGCGAATCTGTGTCGGTGATCCTGCTCCGCCAGCGGCGCAAGGGATCAGCGCAGGCCTGAGCCTCCGCGCTCAGAGCTGCGCACCCTCCACCAGAAACTGCACCTTGCGCTCGCCCTTCCACTCGTTCACATCCAGCCGGAAGGCCAGCAGCACGCGCGCAGGCAACTGCTCGGTGTGGCCGAACCAGATCGCGTCTACCGGGTTGCCCTGGTGCAGCAGTTTGATGGACAGGTGGTTTTTGGCCTCGCCCACTAGGCGCTGGCTCAGCACCTGCACTTCTTCGCTGAAGGTGGGCGGCAAAAAGCCCTGGCCCCAGACCTCGTGGTGCAGGGTGTCCACCATGTCGGCGCGGCAGTATTCCGGGGCCAAGGGGCCGTCGGTTTCGATGCGGCGGGTGAGGGTGGCAGCGTCCAGCCACTCTTGGGCGACTTGCGCCAGCGCCTGCTCGAAGGTGTCGAACGAGTCAGCGTCCACTGTGCAGCCTGCGGCCATGGCGTGGCCGCCAAATTTGAGCAACACGCCGGGGTGGCGCTTGGCCACCAGGTCCAGCGCGTCGCGCAGGTGAAAGCCGGGGATGGAGCGGCCTGAGCCCTTGAGCTCATGCTCCTTGCCGGGCGCGCTGCTGGCCGCAAAGACAAAGGTGGGGCGGTGCAGCTTGTCCTTGATGCGGCTGGCCACGATGCCGACCACGCCTTCGTGGAAATCGGGGTCGAACACGCTGATCGCTGGCGGCGGTTCTTCGTCTTCCTGGAACAGGCTTTCGGCCATCAGCATGGCCTGGTCGCGCATGCCGCCTTCGATCTCGCGGCGCTCGCGGTTGATGCCGTCGAGCGTGCCCGCCAGCTCGGCGGCGCGGCCTGCGTCGTCGGTGAGCAGGCATTCGATGCCCAGCGTCATGTCGGCCAGGCGCCCTGCGGCGTTGATACGCGGGCCTAAGGCAAAGCCAAAGTCGAACGTGGTGGCCACCGGCGCCTTGCGGCCAGCGGCGGTGAACAGCGCGGCCACCCCGGCGGGCATCTGGCCTGCGCGGATGCGTTTCAAGCCCTGGGCGACGAGGCGGCGGTTGTTGGCGTCGAGCTTGACTACGTCGGCCACGGTGCCGAGCGCCACCAGCGTGAGCAGCGGGTCGAGCTTGGGTTGGGTGGTCGCGTCAAACATGCCGCGCGCCCGCAGCTCGGCGCGTAGCGCCAGCAGCACATAGAACATCACGCCCACACCGGCCATGGACTTGCTCTCGAACGTGCAGCCGGGCTGGTTGGGGTTGACGATGGCGTCGGCCGCGGGCAGCTCGGGGCCGGGCAGGTGGTGGTCCGTGACGACGACCGTGAGGCCCAGCGCCTTGGCTTCGGCCACGCCCTCCACGCTGGCGATGCCGTTGTCCACGGTGATCAGCACATCGGCCCCGCGCT
>NZ_JBKBXG010000030.1:0-55050 GCF_046314175.1 Acidovorax sp.
AGCGGGGCGCTTTGCTACTGCGCGGCCTGATCCCGGGTCTGCGGTACTCGCCGCACGGGAGTGCGGCTGCGTTCCTCAACCCAGGCTGAGGCCGCTCGCTACGCAAATCACCCCACTTTTCTTTGATGATCTAGATCGTTGAGAGCTGCAGCCGCCCATCGGCGCTGCGGCTTTTTGCATTTCGGCACGCCTTCGCACTCTTGTGACCCTCACCGCCTTCGCCCTCATCATCGTTGCCGGGCTCATCCACGCGTGCTGGAACATTGCCGCCAAGAAGGCGGGTGGCGATGCCCGGTTTGCCTTCTTCACCTCGGTGATCATGATGTTTGTCTGGGCGCCGCTGGGCTGGTGGGTGGGGCGCGACGTGGTGCCGTTGTGGGGCGCGGTGGAATGGGGCTTTGTGGTGGCCAGCGGCGTGCTGCATGTCGCCTACTACGTGATCTTGCTGCGCGGCTACCGCAAGGCGGACCTTACGGTGGTGTACCCGCTGGCGCGCGGCTCGGGGCCGCTGCTGTCGTCGCTGGTGGCCATCACGTTGCTGGGTGAGCAGATATCCGCCCTGGGCGCCTTGGGCATTGTGGGCGTGGTCGGTGGGGTGTTTCTCATCGCGGGCGGCCCCGGCCTGCTGCGCGCAGCGCACGACCCCGCGGCGCGCAAGCGGGTGCACAAAGGCATTGCCTACGGGTTGCTCACCGGCGCTTTCATTGCCAGCTATACCGTGGTGGATGGCTATGCGGTCAGGTTCTTGCTGATGTCGCCCATCCTCATCGACTACATGGGCAACTTTGTGCGCGTCGGCCTGCTGGTGCCCGTGGTGCTGCGCGATTTGCCTACGGCCCGCACGCTGTGGCTGGCACAGTGGCGTTTTGCGCTGCTCGTAGCGGTGGTCAGCCCCGTGGCCTATGTGCTGGTGCTGTATGCGATGCAGCAGGCGCCTCTGTCGCACGTGGCTCCGGCGCGCGAGGTGTCCATGCTGTTTGCGGCGCTGATCGGCGGGCACCTGCTGGGCGAGGGGGATCGGGTGGCGCGCATCTTGGGCGCCGTGTGCATCGCAGCGGGCGTCACGGCGCTGGCTTTGGGCTGAAGGAGGAGTGCCCCATGGTCTTTGATCTCATCGGCTGCGATTTCTCCAGCAGTCCTACGCGCCGCAAGCCCATCATGCTGGCCCTGGGCCAGCGGCAGGGCGCGCGGGTGCAGCTCATCGCACTGCAGCGTTTTGATACGCTGGCTGCCTTTGGCCAATGGCTGGCCCAACCCGGTGACTGGGTGGGCGGGTTCGATCTGCCGTTTGGCCTGCCGCGTGAACTGGTACAGACGCTGGGTTGGCCGCTGCAGTGGTTCGATTGCATGGCGCACTACCGCAGCCTCAGCCGCGAGCAGATCCGCGATGCGTTTGCGGGCTTTTGCAACGCGCGCCCCGTGGGCG
This sequence comes from Acidovorax sp., assembly GCF_046314175.1. Lineage (GTDB taxonomy): Bacteria > Pseudomonadota > Gammaproteobacteria > Burkholderiales > Burkholderiaceae_C > Acidovorax. The sequence goes on from NZ_JBKBXG010000030.1 coordinate 1,427, forward strand.
GCAAGTTTGCCCACCGGGCCACCGACGGCCCCGCAGGGTCCAGCCCGTCGATGAAATGGGTGAACCCGCCCGTCGCCTATATGCTGCACGCGGGCGTGCCGCTGCTGCTGGATGCGGGCGTGCACCTGCCGGGCCTACACAGCGGCGACCCCCGCCGCGTTGCGCTGGAGGCCTACCCCGGCCTGCTGGCGCGTGAGGTGCTACAGCGGCGCAGCTACAAAAGCGACGACCGCACCAAGCACACGCCCGACCGCCTCATCGCCCGCAAGGACCTGGTGAACGCGCTGGAGATCGGCCAGACCCGCCTCGCCCTGCGCCTCAAGCTCAGCCACGCCCAGCGCGACGCGCTGGTCGACGACGCCAGCGGCGACAGCATAGACGCCGTGCTGTGCCTGCTGCAGGCCGCATGGGCCCAGCAGCGCCATGCCGAAAGTGGCGACGCCTTGTACGGCTTGCCACCGGGGCTGGACCCGCTCGAAGGCTGGATCGTGACCGCCTGAGCATGGCGTGCGGGCGACGCCCATGCGTTTGCTATTGAATATATAGCTGCTAGCGCTTATGGATAAAGCGCTAGAGGCTAAAAACACCAAAACTCTTGTCTGCTGAAAAGGCATGCGGCCATGCCTTCACACGCTTCTGATCACGCCAAAGTGAAACAGTAAGAAACAGCACGTCGGTGGCGCACAACACAAGGACTTGCAAGGCGCCGGGCGGCCGCGCCAAACGGCGCCACCCGCTGCTATTCTCGCCACCGCTCTTCCATGGGAGGGAGGGTCCAGTGGATCAACGACAGGTAAACATGAACAAAAAAGCAGTTTTGGGCACCGCAGCGGTGCTGGTGGTCGCAGGCTATGGCGCCGCGACTTGGACTATGGGCGAGCGCGCGCACAGCGCGTACCAAGAGGCGCTGACCGATGTGAGCAAGCTCGTGGGCCCCGAGGTTCTGGTGTCGCAGCAATACACCAAGGGTTTCTGGTCATCACAAGGCCAACTGGTGCTGCAGTGGACGCCGCCTGCGGCCCAAGAAGAGGACGAAGCCGCAGACGCTGAAGACGCTGACAAGGACGGTGCCGCGGCCAAGGCGGTCCTACCTCAGCCCGTCCGCATCACCATAGAAAACACTGTGCGCCACGGCCCGTTGGCCGGTTGGCGCCTGGCTGCGGCGGTGGTCGAAACGCGCATTGCCACCGTAGAAGGCGTGGACGACAGCGTGCGCAAGGCGTTTGCCAAGGTCAGCGCGCCCACGTTGACCACCGTGCGCAACCTCACCGGCAGCCACGACATCGCGCTGGCATGGCCCGCCGGAGAGGTCGGCGATGGCGAAGAACGGGTGCGCTGGCAGCCGCTGGACTACCGCATGCAACTCAGTGCCGACCGCAGCCGCCTGAGTGGTGACTTCGCCTGGCCAGAGTTCAGCATGGATTTCCAAAACACGAACGCTGACAGCGATGAGGAGCCCACCGCGGCAGAAAGCCCGGCTGAGCGTTTTGCCGTGGCACTGCAGGGCATGAAGGGCGACTTCAACGTGCAACTGGACGACGGCCTGTGGCTGTTGGCGCCCGGCAAAGGCACAGGCTCGTTTGGCAAAGTAACGGTCACGCGCGCTCCAGCAGCCACGGCTGCCGCAGGCGCAGCGCCCGAGCCGCTGGTGGCGCTGCAGGATCTGTCGTACACCGCCACCATCGCGCGCACCGGCGCCCACCTGGACTGGGTCAGCTCCATGCGGGGCAAGGGCAGCATTGGTCCCCTGGCACTGGAGTCTCTGGAGTTGAACGAAGCCTTCAAACGCATCGACGTCGAAGCCATCAAGCTGGTGCAAAAGGCGCTGCTCGACGCCTACAAAGCGGCCCCGAATACAGCGGCGCTCTCCGCCGCCGAATCGTCCGTGAGTGCTGCGCTGATGGAGGCCGTGCCCAAGTTTATGGCGGCCTTGCCGGCCTATGCCATGAAACTGTCGGCCAAGGTGGACGGCGAGCAAGGCGAACTGGAGTACGGCGCAGAACTCAAGAGCGTGCCCGATGCGGCGCAAATCGCCGAAGGCGCATGGGCCCCGGCCCTGCTCAAGAGCAGCGCGCTGTACGCCAGCGTGCGCCTGCCGAAAGCCTGGTTGCCGCGTTTGGCCCAGGCTGCAGGCCAGAAGGCCCCCAAGCCCGAAGACATCGACGCCATGCTGGGCATGGCCCAGGCGCAAGGCTTCGTCAAACAGGAAGCCGCCCACCTGACCAGCGCCGTGCGCATGGAAGGCGGAAAAGTGGTGCTCAATGGCAAGCAAATCGACGTACCGTTTGGCCGCAAGTGAGTCGATGATCGATTGAATGACAAGGCGCTTGCCCAACCCCATGCCTACGCCATCACCACACTCTTTGCGCACCTCTCGGGCATCCCCGGGCGTGGCGAGGGCAGCCGTGCTGGCGCTGGCGTTGTGGAGCTTCGCCTTCGCCGTCTCTGCTGCGCCAGCGCCCTGGTATTACTGGCGCAGCAAGGTCGATGGGGCACGCGTTTGCGCGCAAACGTCCCCCGGCGCCGGCTGGGAGCGCGACAGTGCCGCCTATGACGGCCCGGGCTGCCAGCCGCGTCGCAAATTGCTGGTTGTACCGATGCGTTGATCCCATACCGAACGCTCCACGCCTCGCCACGTTGTGTTGATATAAAAAACATAGCTATCAGCGCTTGCTGGATAAGCGCTACAGGCCAAAATCGCTTGCATTAATGTGTGTGCATTCGATAATGCGTGGACACGTAAAAGCACATGGCACGCTCTATGACCGAACTCATCCTCATCCGCCACGGAGAGACCGACTGGAACCGCGAACTGCGCTTTCAGGGCCACGTGGACGTCCCCCTCAACGCCACCGGCCACGAACAGGCCCGCCGCCTGGCCGACCGCCTGGCCGCTGAGAAGCTCGTGGTGGACCATCTGGTCTGCAGCGACCTCATCCGCACCCAGCAAACCGCCACGCCCAGCCTGCAGGTGCTGTTCCCGCAGTTGCACATCCATACCCTCACCGACGCCAGACTGCGCGAGCAAGCCTTTGGTGAGGTGGACGGCAAGCGCGTGGAAGACGTCAAACTGGAACACGCCGACGCCTGGGCCCAGTGGCTGCGTTTTGAAGCCGACTACGGCATGCCCGGCGGCGAGACCACCCGCCAGTTCCACACCCGCGTGATGGACGCCGTGCGCCGCATCGCGCAGCAGTACCAGGGGCAGAAGGTGATGGTTGTCACCCACGGCGGCGTGCTCGACATGATCTGGCGCACAGCGCGTGGCACGGGGCTGGATGGTCCCCGCCAGAGCGACATCCCCAATGCAGGGCTTAACCGCGTGCGGGTGGAGGGGCATGTGGTGGAGGTGCTGGACTGGGCGGATGTGCGGCATCTGGCGGATTTGCCTGCGCAGCCGGTGTATGACCAGACGAAGCTGGTGGTGCGGTGATCTGATTCGGCGCGGCTACCCGCCCGCGTAGATGACACCCGGGCGCGTTCCGTCCAGATCATCGGTGTTGGGGTCGATCACCGGTTCGGCGCCAAAGGCCATTCCCAGAGATACAAAGCGATAGTTGCCGCGTTTGTCGGTGTACACGGCCAGCCCCTGTGGAGTCAGGGCGATGGGGTGCCAGTCTCCGGCCACGCGGTCATCGGTCATCTGGCGGACCAACTTGCCGTCCGCCCCGTACAGCCGCAGCTCGCCTGTCGCCGCAAGTTGCGCGCCGCCCTGTGTTGCTTTCATCGCCCGTACCGAGTGCAGAACAAACGTCCCGCCGGGCGCGAGGCTCAGTGCGGGTTCAGGGTCGCTACCAGGCACGCCATCAATGCGGACGACGCTGCTTTGCGCACGATCGATCAGTGCAACCGCTCGGCCTGGTTTGCTGGGGTCGGCGTACTCAGCGAGTACCGCGCTGGCAGACCAGGCCATGGCATTCATGAAGTTCAGTGATGTGCCGCCTGCAAACTGCCGGGCCTCGGAGAGGATCGCTGCAATGTCATCGCTGCCCGTTGCAATCACCTCTGGCGCTCGGCCTTTGCCGAGGGCAATGCGCGGTGGCGTCCCGTTGAGCACGTCGAAGCTGCCGAGATCGCGCGTTGCCTGAAGTGTCCAGGCGGGCACTGCAAAAGTCAGCAGGCGGTAGGGCTTACGCCCATCGGCGTCGTTGCGGGTGAGCCGGTCTGACGCAACGATGCGCACCACCCCCGCGGACTGCTCTTGTTTGTCCACCGGTACGGCAGGGCGTGCCAGGCAACTGTCGGGGCGGACACCCGGGGCGGGTAGCGCGGCGATGGCGGGGGGCGTGCCACTGCGCGCAGACAGCTGAAAGCTCGCCACCTTGGCCTGCAACTGCAAATTCAGATGGTCGACGGTGCCGTTGCAGTACACCGCATACAGGTGCTGAGCGCTGCCGTGCCCGGCTGTGCTGGCTGGGCCTGGCGTTGCAGGCGTGGCCTGTGATGTGTGGGTCAACGAAGGCGCAGCAGCTTGGGTTGGATCGCGTGAACACCCCGCAAGAAGTGAACCCAGTGCAAGTACGCAGAGTGAAGTGGTGCGGACCGCTGAGGGTTTAAAAGGGTTTCGCACAGCTAGAAGTCCGATTGGGCGAGAACGTTCTCGACATAGTTGGGATCTCCCACGGTGCCTCGATCTGCGACCGGCACCCGTTCCCATTCTGCAAAACCGCGTGTGCCGCTGGGGTCCACGGTGACAAAAAGCGCACCGTTTTCCACCCGGACGCGGTATTCATGCAGGCTGTTCGCGTAGCCGTTGAAACCACGCAAGGTGTCGAGTTCGAGCTGTTCTGGCGTGTAGTCGGGAAGCTCCACGGGCAACGCAGGCAGTCCTTGGGTTGTGCGGGCCCGGTTCCAGGCCGTGACCAGGTTGCGAAAGCGCTCCCCATTGCGTACGTTGCGGGGGTAGGCACGTGCGATGCGCTCCTTTTCCAGGTACAGAGCCCATCCTCCGCGCACATTTTCTTTCCAACTCCAGGTTTGATCGGCAGTGGGAGCAGGGCGTGTCAGTTGACACAGGCCGACGCCGCCCAGACCATCGCTGCTGTACTTGGGCCAGTTGCTGGGTGTGCGGAACTGCTGCAGCGAGCTCTCCTGACGCATCTTCTTGCGAAATACGGCGCGGTTCGCCCCGATGCCGTTGGCAAAAGCCCGAATCGCCGTACCTGTGGGGTTGGTACCTACGATGGTCCAATTCACGCGCGCACGATGCTCCGTGGTTCCCACGCGCATGACAACTTGTACCGAAAGAAGGCCACCACGCACTTCGGTGAAGGGAACGCGCCATTGGGGGTTGGCGCTTGTCTGCTGCGCAATGCGGCTGTGCTGCGTGCTGCGCCCACCGCCAAATGTCGCACTGGTGGCTGGCGCGCTGCCATCAAAGGTGAGCGTGGCTGACCATTCATAGATGGGTGCTGCACCCAGTGGAGTGGCCTGCCCCTGCATGGTGGCGGTCACCGTGATGACGGGCATTTCGGCCTCGGCAGTGATCGCAAATCGGGTGCCTGCAGGCAGGCTGGTGATGACAAGAGGCATTGTTGGCGATGTGAGGGTCACAGCGTACGCACGCCCCTGACGTCGTCTGAAGAGGAGCATGCACTGTCGTCAGCCGTGGCCTGTGTTTCAAAGCGACTGATTTTCATCTGCGCCAATGGGCGATTTCTCCTCTTTGGCGCCCCTGGCCTGTATCTTGATGTGAAAGTCGTTGCTGAAATCGCCCCGTCTTCTTCAGCTGTAACGGCAAAAGAATTCAGGAGCTGATGGTGTTTGGGGAAAAGCGGCAGGCTCGCTACTCTCCCCGTGGCCATTGCCTCATATCAGAGTGCCGACAACCCCAACACCCCATTCACCACCCCCACCTGCCGCGCCAACCGCACCGACTCCGGCTGCCCATTCACCACCGGCTGCAACAAATTCTGCACCGCCCCCCACTGCCCATTGCGCTGCAGCGCATCCAGCCAGATCTGCTGAAACAGATCGCGCTGCGCGTGGCTGCCGCCAATCTCCACCAGCCGGGGCAGGGCCACGCCCAGCTTCTCCGCCGCCGTGGGCCAGTCGTCTTGCGCATGCGCCATCAGGCCGTGCGCGGCGGGCACGCATACCTGCTGCCACACGGTGCGCTCCTGTGCCTCAGTGCGGGTAGCGGAGTGGGCCTCGATGTTGTGCAGCAACGTGCGCGCCGCCCCGGTGCGGCCTGCGCGGGCCAAACCGTAGAGGTATTGCAGGTCCAGAAATGGCAGCACATGGTCGGACAAACGCAGGGTCAGGTGGTCGGCCACGTCAGCCCAGCGGTTACCGACATCAACCCCGGCCAGCTCCAGCCGCGCGAGCAGGGACACGGCGTTGATCTGGTCCTGCGTGTATTCCTTGACCACGCCCCACACCTGGCTGTCGTAAAGCGCCAGCACCTCGGCGTGCCGGTCTTGTTCCAGCAAAAACAGCGCCTGGTGCCACCAGTTGTGCGTGACCATGAAGGAGTTCAGGCCCGTCCAGGTGTCGCTCACGCTGGCCATGAAGTCGGTGCCTTCGGCGATGCGGCCCTGGGTCAGCATGACGTGGGCGAGGGCGTGGTGGGCCCAGGGTTCCTTGCGGCACATGGCCACGGCGTGGCGTGCAGAGGCCTCGGCGCGGTCGAGCAGGTGGCATTGCTCCCAGCCAAAGGCCAGCATGCCGTGCAGATAAGGCACATCGGCAGCGGCGGGCACGGCCTGCAGGGCCAGGCGCAGCATGCCGGGGGAGTCGCCGCGGTTGAACAGGTGGTATTGGCCGAGCTTGAGTGATGCCAGGTCGCGTGGGAACAGGCGGGCCTGTTCTTCGTGCAGCGCAATCGCGCGGGGCAGGTCGCCGTCCACCCACGCGGCCACGGCGGCCACAAAACGCTGTTCGCGGTCACTGGCTTCCGGCCCGTGGGCCAGTGCCTGGTTGATGAAGGGGCGGGCGTTGCGCGATGCGTCGGCCGACTCGGCAAACATGTGCAGCGCAGCGCAGCAGGCCTGCACGATGGGGCTGGTGTCTGGCGCCGCGTTCAGCACGTTCACCGCGCGTGCTTCGCAGGCGATGAAGCCTTCGACGAAGTCGTTCAGCGCCGCTGCGCTGGTCGTGTCATGCAGGGTGACGGGGTTGCCCAGGCTGTCGGTGACGGGTGGCGTGGCAGATGGCATGGCGCATGTTCGGCCGCTGCGATCAGCCGCCTTTGATCAACGTCAGGTAGGCGTTGCGGGTTTCGGAGGATACCGAGGCCACCAGCTGTTCGTGCGGCGTCTGGTGGCGTGCCAGCATGCGGGCGGTGGCAATGGTCTTGGACTTGCAGAACCAGTGGCAGGTGTGCTGCATGAGGAACAGCTCGGCCGACATCATGAAGGCCCGGTCTTTGGGCGACAGGTGGCTGGTGTTCTGCACCACGTGCGCAATGCCCCGCGCGTGGATGGCCAGGGCTTTGCGCATGTCGAAGGTGAAGCTGGGGAATAGCTTTTCTGCAAAGGGTATCGCCATGGCCAGGCGGCTGACGCGCGTGGTCGCCTCGGGCTCCTTGGCAAAGTCGGCGGCAAAGCGGCTGAATTGCTCGGTCAGTTGCGCCTCGGTGGTGCTCAGCAGGTTCCATATCTGCGTGCGCCGCTCGTCGGTGCTTTCACCCAGTGCGCGCAGGTAGCCGCCGGTCAGCGCTTCCATCAGCTTCTCGATCTGGTAATTGGCCAGATGGCTGCCCAGCAGTGCGATGCGTTTGCGCTGCTCTTTGGCGTTGAGCAGAAAGGTGCCGGTGGCGAGGAGGATCGCCAGGATGATGATGTCCATGCGGGGTATGCGTCAGGTGTTGCGTTGTTGTGGCGGCGGTCCAGGGTGTCTACTGAACGGGGAGCAGGCACCGCACGAACGGCACCTTCAAACCCCTGAGGTTACCAACAACGCGCCATATGCCAAGCAGAAGAATACGTTCTTAAACTGCAGGCGGCTGCGGCCAGGCCTTCTGCGGATCGCGAATCAGCTCGAACGCGTGCGACACCTGCAACACGCCCAGGTCGTCAAACCGTGCACCCGCAATCTGCAGGCCAATGGGCAAACCGGTGCTGGTGTAGCCGCAGTTGACCGACGCGGCAGGCTGCTCGGACATATTGAACGGCACGGTAAAACCGATGTGCTCCAGCGGGCGCAGCGGGTCGTTGGTGGGCGAGGGCAGCTCCGCCTGAAAGGCGGGCATGGGGGCCACGGGCGAGATCACGTAGTCGAACGCGCTGCAGGCTTTGACGGTGGCCACGCGCGTCAGGTGGAACTGGTGGCTGGCGTTGAAGACCTCGGTGCCGCTCATGCCCGCAGCGCTGTCGGCCCAGGTACGGATGTAAGGCAGTACCTTGTCGCGCCGCGCCGCAGGCAGCGCCTGCAGGTCGATGTGCGAGCGCATGCGCCAGAAGTGGTCCATGCCGTCGAGCATGGCCTGGGTCATGAAGGGCTGCATGGGCACGATGGTGGCGCCCGCAGCTTCGATCAGTTGTGCCGCGCGTTCTACAGCGGCTTTCACTTCGGGTTCCACCGGCAGGCCACAGCCCGCGTCCAGCATCAGTCCGATGCGCAGGCCACGCAGGCGCTCCGCGCCCTGGTTGAACTGGCTCCAAGCGATGTCCTGCGCGGGCAGGCTCATGCTGTCGCGGGCGTCGGGCTGGCTCAGCACCTGCATCATCAGCGCGGCGTCTGCCACCGTACGCGTCATGGGGCCTGCAGCGCGGCCGGTGTAGGGCGGGTCGATAGGGATGCGGCCCAGGCTGGGTTTCAGGCTGAAGATGCCGCACCAGCTGGCGGGCAAGCGCAGCGAGCCACCAATGTCGGTGCCGATGTGCAGCGGGCCGTAGCCTGCGGCGGCTGCAGCGCCACCGCCTGCGCTGGAGCCACCGGGGCCTTTGCTCACATCCCACGGGTTGCGTGACAACGGGTGAAAGGTAGACAGTCCCGACGACAACATGCCGTAGTCGGGCATGGTGGTCTTGGCCACCATGATGGCCCCGGCTTCGCGCATGCGGGCGGCGGGGGGCGCATCGGCAGCGGCGGGCACCAGCTCGACGGCGGCGGTGCCCAGAGGGGTCGGGTCGCCTTCGGTGGCGATGTTTTCCTTGATGGTGCTGGGCACACCGTCCAGCGCGCCTTTGGGCTCGCCGCGCAGCCAGCGGGCCTCGGATTCGCGGGCCTGCGCCAAGGCTGCCTCGGGGCGCGGCAGATAGGAGGCACGGATGTGCGGCTCCCACCGCTCGATGTGCGCCAACACGGCCTGCGTGACCTCCACGGGGGACAGCGTGCGCTGGCGGTAGGCAGCAAGGAGGTCGTGGGCGGACAGGTCGTGCAGTGCAGTCATGGCGGGTTGCAGGAAGTTTTATCAATAAAAAAGGCTGCTAGCGCTTACTGGTAAAGCGCTAGCAGCTATATTTTAAGGAGCGCACAACTCCCGCGTGCGCGGGAGTTGTGCGGGGCCATCAAGACCAGGAGAGCGACGAGATGTCGTTCACGAACACGGGCATGTCTTTCCACAGGCCCTTGAGGTTCTTGTTGGCAACCGTGATCCACTGGTTGGAATACAGGAACCCGTGCACCGCATCGTCGGCCAGCAGGCGCTGCGCTTCGCCCAGCAGGCGCCAGCGGTCGGCAGGGCGGGCGGCGTTCTTGATCTGGTTGAACAGGTCGTTGAACTTGGGCGAGTTGTAGCCCCAGTAGTAATCCGGCTTGGCAAAGTTGCCCAGGTCAAACGGCTCGACGTGGCTGATGATGGTCAGGTCGTAGTTTTTGTTGCCGTAGGTGCCGCTGAGCCACTGCGCCCATTCCACGTTCTGGATCTTGGCGATGATGCCGACCTTGGCCAACTGCGCGGCAATTACCTCGCCGCCCTGGCGGGCGTAGGGTGGTGGGGGCAGGGTGAGGGTCAGCTCCAGCGGCGTCTTGATGCCCGCTTCGGCCAGCAGGCGCTTGGACTTTTCGATGTCAAAGGGGTTGACGCCTGTGGTGTCCACGTAGCCGAACGCGCCGGGCACGTAGTGGCTGCCGATGGGCGCGCCGTAGCCGTCGCCAGCGCCTTCAATGACGGCCTTGCGGTCAATCGCCGAGGCAATGGCGCGGCGCACGCGTACGTCGTCCAGTGGCTTCTTGGAATTGTTGATAGCCAGAATGGTCTTGGCGCGCGAGCCGCTCACCACCACCTGGAATTTGGGGTTGGCCTTGAACTGCGCCACGCTGCGCGGCGTGACGCGCGGGAACGCATCCACGTCGCCTGCCAGCAATGCTGCCACTTGGGCGGCCGGGTCAGAGATGAAGCGGAAGGTGGCGCGCTTGATCTTGATGGTGGCGGGGGCGCGGAAACCGTCCCATGCCGTCAGCACCACCGACGAACCCTTGTTCCAGGTGCCCAGCTGGTAGGGGCCCGTGCCCACGGGCTTGTTGGCGTTGGTGTCGGCGCTCTTGGGCTCGACGATGATGGAGGTGGCCTGACCCAGCACGAACAGCAGGTCGGGGTCGATGTCCTTGTTGAGGAGCACCACCGTGTAGTCGTCGACCACCTGGGTGGTCAGGCCCGCAAACGTGCGCTTGTCTTTGTTGGTGCTCTTTTCTCCGCCTGCGCGGTCAAAAGCGAACTTGACGACGGCTGCGTTGAACGGCTCGCCGTTCTGAAACTTGACGCCACGGCGCAGTTTGAAGGTGTAGGTCTTGAGGTCGGGCGAGACCTCCCAGCTCTCGGCCAGCAGGGGCGACACACTGCCGTCGGCATTGATCTTGGTGAGTGTCTCGAAGATGTTGTATTGCACGATTTCGGCAATGGCCGATGCAGCGCCTGCTGTCGGGTCCAGGCCTGGTGGCTCCAGCGTCATGGCCAGCGTCACGGCATCTTTGCGGCCCTGCGCCAGGGCGCCGAGCGAGGTGGACAGGGGCACTGCGGCGATGGCGCCAGTGGCTAGGACGGTACGGCGGTTCAGCATGTTCGGACTCTCCAGACAAAAAACCAGACAACAACCAGAAAAACCCCCGGTGCAATTTGTTACCGGGGAGCGCAAAAAGCTTTGTACACCATCACGCGCGCATTTGGTTACGCGTTTTTTGCTGCAGCGGCCGCTGCGGCGGCAGCCCGGCGAGCCCGCGCCCGCCCCGGCTGCACCTGGGGTACGGCACCCACCAGCGACTGGGTGTACGGATGCTGCGCGTTGCGGAACAACTCGGCGGGCGAACCGCGCTCGACAATGCGGCCCTGGTACAGCACCACCACCTCGTCGCACAGGTGGTTGACCACCGCCAGGTCGTGGCTGATGAGCATGTATGTAATGCCGAACTCTTGCTGCAGGTCCTGCATCAGGTTGAGCACCTGGGCTTGTACGGAGACATCGAGCGCGCTCACGGGCTCGTCCGCCACGATGAGTCGGGGCCTTGTGATGAGCGCACGGGCAATGGCGATGCGCTGGCGTTGCCCACCCGAGAACTCGTGCGGGTACTTGCCCAGGTCGTTGGCGCGCAGGCCCACTTGCGCAAGCACCTGGCCCGCCTGCTCGCGCTGGGCGGCACGGCTGGTTTCGCCCTGTGCCTGCAGCGGCTCGGTCACGATGCGTTCCACCGTCTGGCGGGGGTCCAGCGATCCATAAGGGTCCTGAAACACCATTTGAAAGTCGCGCCGCGCTTGGCGCAGCTGCTCTGCGGGTAGCTGGTGCAGGTTGCGACCCAGCAGCTCGACGGTGCCAGCGGTCGGTGCGTCCAGCGCCATCACCAGACGGGCCAGGGTCGACTTGCCCGAGCCCGATTCACCAACGATGCCCAGGCTGCGGCCCGAGGCCACCGAAAAGCTCACGCCGTTGAGCGCGTGGACCTTGCCCGGAGGCTGGAACAGATGTTCGCGCGGCAGCGTGTATTCGCGCACCAAGTCTTTGACCTGCAGCAGCGGGGCGTCCGTCTGGGCCACATGGGTGGAGGATGGGTGTGCCTGGTTCATGCGGCCACCTCGACGACGTTTACCGCCTGCGCGCTCTGGGCTTCGGCAATGGCCTCGCGGCGCAGGCAGCGCACCTCGTGGTCCCCATCTTCGTCGGTGGCGACGAGGGTAATCGGTGGCTGTTCGTGGTGGCAGGCATCCACGGTGTAGCTGCAACGCCCTGCGAAAGGGCAACCCGCTGGCAGGTCTACCAGCTCGGGCACCGTGCCCGGAATGGTGGACAGGCGCGGGCGTTGGCCCGGTGCATGCACCGCACCCAGATGGGGTCGTGCTGCGAAAAGCCCGCGTGTGTAAGGGTGGGCCATGGCCGAGAAGACGGATGCGGTGGAGCCGCTCTCGACCACGCTGCCGCCGTACATCACCATCATGCGGTCCACGTTCTGCGAGATCACGCCCAGGTCGTGTGAAATCAGGATGAGTGCCATGTTGCGCTCGGCCACCAGGTCGCTGATGAGGTCCAGGATCTGCTGCTGAATGGTCACGTCCAGCGCCGTGGTGGGCTCGTCGGCAATCAGCAGATCGGGCCCGCAGGCCAGCGCCATGGCGATGGTGATGCGCTGGCGCTGCCCGCCCGAGAACTGGTGCGGATAGGCATCAAAACGCTGTGCGGCGTTGGGGATGCCCACGCGGTCCAGCAGCGCCAGGGCCTCCGTGCGCGCCGCCGCTGCATTCATGCCGCGGTGCAGCCGCAGCGGCTCAGCCACCTGGCGGCCAATGGTGTGCACCGGGTTCAGGGCGGTCATGGGTTCCTGGAACACCATGCCAATGCGGTTGCCGCGCATCTTGCACATCTGCGCATCCGTGCGGCCCACCAGTTCTTCGCTGTCAAAGCGGATGCTGCCGGTGACTTGGGCGCTGTCGGGCAACAGGCCCATCAGCGACATGGCGGTGATCGACTTGCCGCAGCCCGACTCGCCGATCAGGCCGAGTGTTTCACCGCGCGCGAGCGAAAAGCTTATGCCGCGCACGGCATCGGCGGGGCCCCGGTGCGTCTGCAGGCGGATGCGGAGGTTGGAGACTTCTAACAGAGACATCGTGGGGTTCGGGTGGTCTTCTTGGCAGGGTCAACGCTTGCGTGAGAGGCGGGGGTCCAGCAGGTCGCGCAGGCCATCCCCCAGAAGGTTCAGCCCCAGCACAGCCAGTGCAATTGCCACGCCGGGCCACACGGCCAGCAGCGGCGCCTGGAACATCAGCGTCTGCGCCTCGCTGAGCATGCGGCCCCAGGAGGGTTGGGGCGGCTGCGTACCCAGGCCCAGGTACGACAGCGCAGCCTCGGCCAGGATGGCAATGGCGAACTGGATGGTGGCCTGCACGATCAGCACTGACAGGATGTTGGGCAGCACATGCTCCAGCGTGATGCGCCAGCTGCCCTTGCCGCAGGCGCGCGATGCCAGGATGTACTCACGCGACCACACGGCGTTGGCCGATGCGCGGGTGACGCGGGCAAAGGTGGGAATGTTGAAGATGCCGATGGCAATGATGGAGTTGACGATGCCCGCGCCAAAAACGGCGGTCAGCATGATGGCAGACAGGATGGCCGGGAAAGCAAACGTAAAGTCGGCCAGCCGCATGATGAGTTCTTCGACCCACCCGCGCTTGGCGGCTGCCAGCAGCCCCAGCGCGGTGCCGATGGTGAGGCCAATGCCCACGGCGATCACACCCACCAGAATGGAGTTGCGCGCGCCCACCAGCAGCAGCGAGGCCACGTCGCGCCCGAAAGCATCCGTGCCCAGCCAGTGGCTGCCGCTGGGCGGCTGCAGTTTGGACGCCAAATCCATTTCGTAAGGCGACCAGGGCGTCCACACCAGCGACAGCACTGCTGCCAGGATCAGCAGCAGCGACAGGACGGCGCCAATGACAAAGCTGCGATGGCGCAGTGCGCGGTGTAGCCAGCTGGGAGGTGGCGTGCCTGCGAGCACAGCGTGTGGGGTAGTGGGGGAGGGTACGGCGCTCATGGCTGATCAGATATCACTGGCTTTGACACGCGGGTCGATGACGGCGTAGAGGATGTCCACCACGAAATTGACGATGACCACCATGGCGGCAAGCAGCATCACGCAGTTGCGCACTACGATCAGGTCGCGGTTGGAGATGGACTGGAAGATCAGTCGCCCCAGCCCAGGCAGATAAAAAACGTTCTCCACCACGATGGTGCCCGCCAGCAGGTTGGCAAACTGCAGCCCCATCACGGTGATGACCGGAATCATGGCGTTGCGAAGTACATGGCCCCAGAGCGCCGCGCGTTGCGACAGACCCTTGGCCCGCGCAGTGCGCACAAAGTCTTCACGCAGCACCTCCAGCACGGCCGAGCGCGTGATGCGCGCCAGAATGGCCGCCTGCACCACGGCCAGTGCAATGGCGGGCAGCAGCAGTGCCTTGATGGCCTCGAACGGGCCGCCGCCCGCCTCTTCGGTCCAGCCCGGGAACCCGCCCGCAGAGAACCACTGCAGCTTGACGGAAAACAGCAGGATCAACAGGATGGCGAACCAGAAGTTGGGGATGGCGATGCCTATCTGCGCCAAACCCATCACGCCCACATCGCCGATCTTGTTGTGGCGGGAGGCCGCATACACGCCCGCTGCCAAGGCCAGCACCGTGGTGATGGCCATCGCCATGAGGGCCAGTGGCACGGTGAGGGCCAGGCGTTCGAGCACCAGGTCGAGAACGGGAGAGCTATAGGCATAACTCTCGCCCATGTTGCCCACCACCAGGCCGCTGACCCACTGCCAGTAGCGCAGCCCGGCGGGCTGGTCCAGCCCCAGCTTGCTGGCCAATGCGGCCACCGCCTCGGGCGAGGCGTCGGGGCCCATCAGGATCTGGGCAGCATTACCCGGCAGGATCTCCAGCACCAGAAACACAACAATGGACGCGCCGATCAGCGTCGCCAGAAGGGTGATAAACCGCTTGAGAAAAAACAGGCCCATGAGTGCGGTGCGTGGGTTGCGTGAGGAGGGGAAAAGACGCAAGCGCGTCAAAATTAATGTGTATACACAGCATAACGGTAAAAACAGCCCCGTCAGCGGTGGTGGGTTGCAGTGTGGCATGCAAGGCACATGCCACCAGCGCGGGATAATACGGAGCATGAACTCCGCTCCGCACTCTCTTGCCAATTTTTATGGCCCTGTGCCCAGGGAGGCTGTATGGCACTGATGATCACCGACGAGTGCATCAACTGCGATGTATGTGAGCCCGAATGCCCCAACCAGGCGATCTACCTGGGGCAAGAGATCTACGAGATTGACCCGAGCAAGTGCACCGAATGCGTAGGGCACTTTGACGAGCCCCAATGTGTGCAGGTCTGCCCCGTTGCCTGCATCCCCGTGAACCCGCAACACGTGGAAAACCGCGAAACCCTGTGGCAGAAGTTTCAGCGGCTGCAGGCGCCTTCGGTCAACTGAAATTTAAGTCTTTTTGGCCTCTAGCGCTTATCTATAAAGCGCGAGTAGCTATAAAAATAGTAGTGCTTCTGCGTCAGTCTTCCACCGGTCGGGGTGGCTTGGGGCGGGGTGGTTTGGTCGTGTGGATGAGCAGCGTGGCCTTGTCCATGTCGCCCGCCAGCATGGCCGGATAGGCCTTGAGCGAATGGGCAATGCAGTCCTCGATCAAGGCGCGCTGATCCGGCGCAGGCTTTTTGAGCACCCAGTTGGCCACCTCACTTTTGACGCCCGGATGGCCAATGCCGATGCGCAGGCGCCAGTAGTCGGGCGAGCCCAGTTGCCCGTGGATGTCGCGCAGGCCGTTGTGCCCGGCATGGCTGCCCCCGCGTTTGAGCTTGACCTGGCCGGGCACGATGTCCAGTTCGTCATGCACCACCAGGATTTCCTCGGGCAGTATCTTGAAGAACCGCGCAAGGGATGCCACGGACTTGCCCGACAGATTCATGAACGTCTGTGGTTGCAGCAGCCACACGCTTTGGCCATGTACCGTGGTGCGCGCCACCAGCCCGTGGTAGCTGCGCTCGGGCACCAGCGTCGTCTTCAGTTCATGCGCCAGAGCATCAATCCACCAGAAACCGGCGTTGTGGCGGGTGGCCTCGTAATCTGGCCCCGGGTTTCCAAGGCCTACAAACAGCTTGATCATCTGCGCGATTATCCGTGGGGGTTGTGTGTCGAAGGGAGGCCTGCCCGTGCAAGGCGGCGTTACCAATGAAAACGGCCCACACATGTGGGCCGTTTTGGAGAGGGCAGCACCGCCAGGGCGGGCTGTCCGGCACGCAGGAAAAAAACCTGCGGCTTGAAGATTACTTCTTGCCCTTGCCCTTTTTGGCATCGGCGGCAGGAGCTTCGACAGGCGTCTCGACCACGACCACTGGAGGAACCACAGACACCAGAACGGGGTTGTTGTTCTGGCCACCGCGGATCTTGGCGGTCACGCCCTTTGGCAGCTTGACGTCCTTCAGGGTCAGGGAAGAACCCTTTTCCAGCTTGGACAGATCCACAGCGATGAACTCTGGCAGGTCCGAAGGCATGCAGGTCACGTCCAGTTCGTTCACGATCGGGTTGACCATGCACTTGTCGACCTTGACGGCTGGCGACTCTTCAGCACCGGAGAAGTGCAGTGGCACCTTCATGTGCAGCTTGGTCTTCTCGTCCACGCGCTGGAAGTCGATGTGCAGCACGAGCTGCTTGTAGGGGTGGTATTGCACATCGCGCAGCAGAACCTTGGCGGTCGTACCGGCAACTTCCATGTCCAGCACGCTGGAGTGGAATGCTTCCTTCTTGAGGGCGTGCCACAGTGCGTTGTGGTCGATCTCGATCAGTTGGGGTTCGGCGGTACCACCGTAAACGATGCCAGGCGTCTTGCCCGAATTGCGGAGACGGCGGCTCGCACCCGTGCCCTGCTTGGCGCGCTCAAAAGCGACGAAGTTCATAACTAGCTCCTGAAAAGGGTCGACCGCGACCAGTCGTACCCCGATTGAAAAAGGCCTGTGCCGCCGTTATGGCGGCAGGCCCACGCAATGCTCCCGAACAGACAAGCCTCCCGAAGGAGGCCTGCATGCAATCCAGGTCTGCAACGCTCCCGAAGGCAGCGCGTCAGAACAGGTTGTCTTGGTCCGAGAACAAACTCATGACCGACTCTCCCTTGGCGATGCGCTGGATCGTTTCTGCGATCAGCGGGGCCACGGAGAGCTGGCGAATTTTGGCGCATCCCTTGGCGTTGTCGCTCAATGGGATGGTGTTGGTCACCACCACTTCGTCCAGGGCGGAGCCCTGTGCGATGCGTTCAATGGCGGGACCCGAAAAAATGGGGTGGGTACAGTAGGCGTACACCTTCTTGGCGCCGCGCTCCTTGAGCACCTCGGCCGCTTTGACCAGCGTGCCGGCGGTGTCGATCATGTCGTCCATGATCACGCAGTTGCGGCCTTCGATTTCACCGATCACGTGCATCACTTCGGACACGTTGGCCTTGGGGCGGCGCTTGTCGATGATGGCCAGATCGCAATTGAGCTGCTTGGCCAGAGCGCGTGCGCGCACCACGCCACCCACGTCGGGCGAGACCACAATAAGGTCTTCGTAGTTCTTCTGGCGCAGGTCGCCCAGCAGAACGGGCGATGCATAGATGTTGTCGACCGGGATGTCAAAGAAGCCCTGGATCTGGTCTGCATGCAAGTCCATCGTCAGCACGCGGGCGACGCCCACGGCTTGCAGCATGTTCGCCACCACCTTGGCCGTGATCGGTACGCGCGTCGAGCGCGGGCGGCGGTCCTGGCGGGCGTAACCGAAGTAGGGAATCACGGCGCTGATGCGTTCAGCCGATGCACGCTTGAGCGCATCCACCATGATCAGCAGTTCCATGAGGTTTTCGTTGGTAGGTGCGCAGGTAGACTGCACAACGAAAACATCCCGTGCGCGCACGTTTTGCTTGATTTCGACAGTGACTTCACCGTCGGAGAAGCGACCCACGTCAGCAGCGCCAAGGGTGGTGCCGAGGTGTTGGGCAATTTCAGCTGCCATGCCAGGATTGGCATTGCCGGTGAAAACCATGAAGTCGGGGTGGTTGGCTTGCATGAGCGTCCCAGCAGTCTGAAAAAAAAGCCCGTACGCGAAAAGAAATTTGGCAGGGGAAGAAGGATTCGAACCTTCGCATGCTGGAATCAAAATCCAGTGCCTTAACCAGCTTGGCGACTCCCCTACACAGGTCAACTGCCGAAAGCAGCTAACCCTAATTCTTGTCTGATGCCCAGCCTGCCAGAGGATGGATCATCAGATTGTCACATGCCTTTACTTGCCAGCCCTTGGGGACCCCGCTCAAGTTAACCGCATGTGGCATTTGCGCAAACACTGCACTGCCTGAGCCTGTCATTCTGCCTTGCAATCCGCGTATTCGGAGCCATTCGATGGCTTCGTCTACCTCGGGGCAAAGTGCCTGAGCGACTGGCTGCAAGTCGTTTCGACCGAAGTCAAAGTGTGCTGCAGCAAAGCCTAAGATTGTAGCACTATCTGAATCACGTTTCAAACTTGGCGACGAAAAAATTAATTTTGTCTCCAAGCCCGCTGCAGGTTTCACGATTGCAAAACGAGCCGGTGGCAGTTGGTGCTCTTTCTCAAGCGGGCTGATTGTCTCACCAATTCCTTGCACCCAAGCGTTGTGGCCGCGTAAAAAAAATGGAACGTCAGCACCCAGTGTGAGGCCGATCTTTTCGAGCGCTGGGCGAGGCAGGTTCAGCCCCCATAGGCGGTTGAGTGCAAGCAAGGTGGTTGCCGCATCAGACGATCCCCCGCCCATGCCGGCCTGCGCTGGAATGCTCTTCAAAACGCCCATGTGGACGCCCTTGCTGCAACCTGTGGCTAGCTGGAGTGCGCGCGCTGCCTTGACGGTGAGGTCTTCATCGGGAAGCGGGTGGCCGAGATCCTCGCGCGTGATGTGTCCTGCGCTGTGGCACTCAAAATGCAAAGTGTCACACCAGTCGATGAGCATGAACACCGACTGCAGCAGGTGATACCCGTCGGCGCGACGCCCGGTGATGTGAAGAAAAAGGTTGAGCTTGGCCGGGGCCGGCACGTCATACAGGGCGAGCATGCGAGAGGAAATCAGGTGGCGTAGGGGTGCGGCCTCAGCGTGTCAACGCGATGCGCAGGGTTGCCTGGGGTGCGGGATCTGTGCGGCGGGCTAACAACCTACCGTCTGCAATACCTGATAGATCAGCCTGCCAGCCAGGCGCTGTGGCCTGCATACCTTGCAGCCAGCCGAAAAGAGCTGCAACGGGGATGCGCGTGCCTGTTGCTTCGTGGAGCAGGTTGTCGAGCGAGTCCGATTGGCGAGCTTCTTTTGCGCTAGTGACGAGCTGTGCATGCCCATCCTTCCAATCGAGCTGCGCCAGCCGAGTGCCCAGCGGGCTAATGAGCACTAAACCCCCGTTCTGCGCGCTGCCCCGCAGCTCAAACAACGCCGAGAACGATTGGGATGCCTGGTCCTCTACCTGCAGAGCGAGGCGGCCACTCCAGAAGTTCTCTTCGGGGGCGCTGGTTTTGACAGACTGGGCACATCCTGTCATCCAGAATAGTGCGATAACCAGACACCACCTCCATAGATGGGTGAGTGGAGACGGTGCAACAGGGTCGCAATGGCGAGCACGTCCAGCCAAACCAGCCGAACGCATCAGAGTGAGACTCCTAGGCGCTTCAAGGTTTCCTTGAGGGTTTCGTTGTCAGGGCTCAAGCGCTGTCCTTCTTTCCAGACTTTGCGAGCTCCATCCTGGTCCCCTAGGCTCCAAAGCACTTCGCCAAGATGCGCCGCTATCTCTGCGTCAGGACGAGTCTGGTATGCCGTTTCAAGATGCCTCTTGGCCTCGGCCTTGTTGCCCAGTCGAAATTCCACCCAGCCCAGGCTGTCGGTGATGAACGGATCACCGGGAGCGTACTCAAGTGCTTTAAGGATGAGCTGCTTGGCCTCTTCCAGTTGAACACCTCGCTCCGCCATGGAATAGCCCAGGGCGTTATACGCATGGTGGTATTGCGGCTGGCGTGCAATCAACTGCCGCAGGAGTTGCTCCATGGTGTCTAGCTTGCCCGCTTTTTCGGCGAGCATGGCTTGGTCATAGATCAGCTCTGTCTCGTCAGGGGCCAGCGCCACTACTTCGACCTGAACGTTGTACGCGTCTTGGTACATCTTCATTTCTCGCAGTAGCTGCACTTCTGCCAGCAGTTTCATGCGCTTTTCGTCATTGGAGGTGCCCGGAAGCCCGCGTAGCAGTGCACGAGCCTGAGCCACTTTGCCTTGGCGTGCCAGCAGAGAGGCGCGGCGGCTTTGAGCGCTGAACACCTCATCCGCGTTGTTGATGCGGGCCAGCCAAGACTCCGCCCCCGCAAAGTCCTGCTTCTTCTCGGCGACTTGTGCATACAGCAAATATGCCTGTGTCAGGCCACGCTCACGTGCCTGGCCCTCGCCAGCCGCTGTGAGTTCAATAAAACGCTGCAGCGATTTTTCGGCGTCTGGGAGGCGGTTGTCCTGAAACTGGAGTGAAGCCAGTACGAGCCAGGGCTCTGCAAGCTCTGGTTTCGTCTGTGTAACCGCTTCCAGCTGCCGGGCTGCATCAGGAAACCGTTGTAGCCCTAAAAGGACGCGGGCGTAAGCCAATCGCAGCTCGGGAACGGGTTGTTTGGCCAGCGCCTGAACAACCAGCGGCTCGGCTCCTGGCGTGTTTTCGTCCATCAGCTCAAGTGCAAGGCGCGCCGCACCTTCGTTGGCGTCGTCTAATGTCTGTGCATTGCGCGCAGCCTCCAGGGCACCCGCTTTGTCGCCCGCTGCCAGCCGCACGCGTCCCAATGACACCCAGGCAATAGGGCCCGTAGCAGGGTGGGTCATTTCGTCGACCAAGGCTTCTCCCACCACTTTGGCGGCCAGTGCCTTGTCGCTTGCTCGGCCATACATCTGTGGAAGCGCGGCCAGCGTGCTCGCCTTGGCTCGGGCGGGGGATTGCGCCAGTTCCTGACGCAGCAGCGCAGGGGTTTCTCCTATGCGGTTAAGTGCAATCAGGATCTGCAGCACGTAGCGATTGGCTTCGCGGGACTGGGGTTGCACACCTTTCCACGCCATCGCGGCAGCAAGTGCATAGTCGCCGGAACGAGACTGCAGCGCAATGTCGGCGGCGCGCTGGTAGAGCTGCCCATCGCCAGTTCGGCGTGCTGCCTCCAGCATCAGGGCATACCCGGCGCCAGGGTCCCCGGTCCGGGAGCTCAGTTCCCCCAGAAAAATCTCATAAAACAGCTCGGCATCCAGCGCCGGATTGGAGACTACGGTTGGGGTGTCACGCGGAGGGGGGTCGCCTGCAGGCTGCGCCCACCCTTGGTGGGAGGCCGCCGTAAACACAGTAGTCAATACAGCAGTCCGAAAGCGTTGTGATAGCACCATCGGGCCATAATAATCCATGCCAATTAACCTGACGCGTGGGTCTTTGTATGCCTGAGTTGCCAGAAGTGGAAGTCACACGCCGCAGTTTTGCTGAAGCCATTACCGGGGCCTCGATTGAGTCTGTTGTTGTGGGTAAGCCACTGCGCTGGCCTCTGGGTTGCGACCCCCAGTCGCTAGCAGGGCGACGGATCACCGGGCTGCGCAGGCGCGGCAAGTATCTCTTGGTCGACATGGATGCGGGGCTGTTGCTGCTGCACCTTGGAATGTCCGGGAGTCTTCGGTTTGGCCATGGTCTTCCACCCGCAGGTGTGCACGATCATTTCGACCTCGTGACCAGCTTGGGAACTCTGCGTTTGCATGATCCGCGCAGATTTGGTGCGGTCGTTTATGCGCAGGGTGAAACAGACGTGGTTGCCGTCAAGTTGTTGGGCTCGTTGGGGATGGAGCCTTTGTCGGACGCGTTTTCGTTGGCTGATTTTCAGGTCGGCATGAAGAAAAGCCGGATGCCCGTCAAGCAGTTGCTTCTGGCGGGGCGGCTGGTGGTGGGGGTAGGCAATATCTACGCGTCGGAAGTTCTTTTTCTCGCTGGCATTCGTCCGACCTCGATTGCATCGCGCATCGGGCCCGGCCGGGTGCACAAATTGCACGCCGCTATAAAAAGTGTTCTGGCAAGCGCGGTAGCAATGGGAGGGAGCACGCTGCGCGACTTTTCCAATGCAGATGGTGCTGCCGGGCATTTCCAGACCCAAGCCAATGTCTATGGTCGGGAAGGGGAGCCGTGCCATGTGTGCAGCATGCCGATTCGCTCCATTCGGCAGGGGCAACGGAGCAGCTACTTTTGCCTACAGTGTCAGCGTCCATAGTGCGCAGCCCTCAAATTGGCAGGTGTATGACAGCCCGCGTGCGGTCGATGCTATATTTTGTGTATGTCTACCTCGTAGGCCATTCATAGATCTCTGGGAGCAAAGTGGGACCTTCATTCAACGAACAGTTCGACCAGCATGGCGTCTGGCGGCGTGAGTTCGCCCAGCAGCTCAAGCGTTTGGCCGAATGGATGTCTTCGCACGAGCTCATGGATGCCGCGGTGCAAGAGCGTTTGCAGCGTCTGGAAGAGCAGGTCCGCAGTGACAAGGTTATGGTGGCGTTCGTCGCCGAGTTTTCGCGCGGCAAGTCGGAGTTGATCAATGCGATCTTCTTTGCCGACTACGGAAGGCGCATCATGCCCGCCAGTGCAGGCCGGACCACCATGTGCCCCACGGAGCTGGGCTATGACTCGCATGTGGCTCCCAGTCTGCGATTGCTTCCTATCGAGACGCGCCTGCAGATGCAGAGCTTGGCGGAATGGCGGGTCAAACCAGATCGCTGGCAAGAAATCCCCTTGGATGTCAGCAACGCGGATCAGATTGCCAAGGCGCTGGAGAAGGTTGCAGAGGTCCGCAAAGTAAGTTTGGACAATGCCCGCGCGCTGGGTTTTTGGCACGACGACCTGACCGATGAGAACCCAGTGCCGGATGCGCAGGGGCTAGTCGAAGTGCCCATGTGGCGCCACGCCATCATCAACATCCCCCACCCGCTGCTCAAACAGGGGTTGGTCATTCTCGATACACCGGGGCTCAATGCGGTAGGTGCTGAGCCAGAGCTCACCGTCAACTTGATTCCGCAGGCGCATGCGGTGGTGTTCATTCTCAGTGCGGATACAGGGGTGACCCGTTCCGACCTGTCTATTTGGCGCGAACATCTGGCCATATCGACGGACAGCATGGATGCCCGTCTGGTGGTGTTGAACAAGATAGACACGCTGTGGGACACCCTCAATTCTGCAGAGCAGGTGCAGGCGCAGCTGGAACGCCAGTGCAGCACTTCTGCGGAGATGCTAGGAGTTCCACTCGACAGGGTGGTGCCTGTATCAGCGCAAAAAGGGCTGGTTGCCAAGATCACGGCAGACGATGTCTTGCTGGAGACCAGCGGGCTGCCTGTGTTGGAAGAGGCCTTGGCCAAGGGAATCATGGGGCGCAGGCAGTCTATTCTGCGTGCGGCGGTGGCTACGGGGGTGGCCAGCTTGCGTACGGAAACGTCGCGGGTCATCAATATCCGGCGCCGTGACCTGGATGACCAAATGGCAGAACTGCGCAGCCTTCGCGGGAAAAATGTATCGGTGATTGAGTCAATGCGTCACCGCATCGAGCAAGAGCAGCGTGAGTTCGACTCGAGCACGGCAAAAATTCAGGCCGTCCGCGCTGTGCATCTCAAACTCTTGCGAGATGTGTTTCAGCAGTTGGGCGCCAAGGCCCTCAAGGTCGAACTGGCAGAGCTGGCGCAGACCTTGCAACAAAAGGGTCTGAAACTGGGCGTCAAGAAGATCTATATCCAGACGTTTGACAAGCTGCGCGGTACCCTGGACAAAGCCCAGGCTTCAGGTACCGAAATCCAGGCCATGCTGGGCGGCACTTTCCGGCAGCTGAACTCTGAGTTTGGATTCTCATTGCAGGTGCCGTCCCCACCGCAATTGGAGCATTTCACTCACGATCTGAGTCAGATTGAACAAAGCCATTTGCAGTATCTGGGAATGGGCAATGCACTGAAGTTGGCGCAACCGGAATTTGCCGAGCGATTGGTGCGCGCTTTGGCGATGCGGCTGCGTACGGTTTATGAGTCTGTCGCGAACGACCTGGAGTTGTGGAGCAAATCGGCTACGGCGCAACTTGATGCGCAACTGCGCGAGCGTCGCCGTAGTTTTGCGCGCCGCATCGAAGCTGTGGATCGCATCCAGCAAGCTGCTAGTGGCTTGGTTGAGCGAATCGCCGAAATTGAGGCAAGCGAAGATGAGTTAGTTCAACTCGAGCACAAACTCCAAGAACTAACTTCCCAGCTGATTGCGGTGCCGGGCCTGGATACAACGTCGGTAGATTCGCCGCAGCTTGCGTCTGCATGAGTGTTTTGGTGGACGGCGTAGAGTTCGCCGAGCGCGTGGTGGCATGGCAGGCCGCGCATGGGCGCAATCATTTGCCCTGGCAACAGACGCAGGACCCTTACCGTGTCTGGTTGTCAGAAATCATGCTCCAGCAGACCCAGGTTGCCACTGTGCTGGACTATTACGAGCGGTTTTTGGCGCGTTTCCCGGACGTGGCTGCCTTGGCATGCGCGTCTCAGGACGAGGTGATGGGCCTTTGGAGTGGCCTGGGCTACTACAGTCGTGCCCGTAACCTCCATCGGTGTGCACAACTGGTGGTGGCCGAGCATGGGGGGGCCTTCCCCCATACCGCTGAAGTTCTGGCATCGCTTCCCGGTATCGGAAGATCTACAGCGGGAGCCATCGCAGCATTCTGTTTTTCAGAGCGGGTTCCTATTCTGGATGCAAATGTGCGGCGGGTGCTGACGCGTTTTTTGGGGTTTGCGCATGACTTGGCATCCGCTAGAAACGAGCGTTTGCTGTGGGTCCAGGCTGAAGCTTTGTTGCCTACGAGAGACTTGAATAACTCAATGCCTCGGTATACCCAGGGCTTGATGGACATGGGTGCAACCATCTGCTCACCCAAAGTACCTAGGTGTGACGCGTGTCCTGTTGCCCCAACATGCGCAGCGTTGATGGAGAGGCAACCCGAGCGCTACCCCGTTAGAACACGCAAGCTGTTGCGTCGCTCTGAAGCCTGGCAGTTGCTTGTGTTGCAGGACTTGCATGGGCGTGTGTGGCTTGAGCGGCGTCCAGCGTCAGGTATTTGGGCGGGAATGCACTGTGTGCCCATTTTTCCCGATGCGGCATCTCTGGCCGCGTTTGTTGCAACGTTGGGTGGTTCGGATCAACTCACGCAAAATGAGTTGCAGCCATTTCTTCACGTGTTGACGCACAGAGACCTGCATCTTCATCCCGTCGCGGTTCGTGGCACTTTTGCAGATCGACTGTCTAGTGATGGCGAATGGTTGGGGCCGGATCAGTGGGACGGGGTTGGGCTGCCTGCACCCATTCGAAAGCTTCTGAACGCCACGCAAGCGCAGTTGTGGTGAGTGCTGCTTGGTGCTCCAAGGAGCCGTTTACCTTCCGTCGAGTTCCCGGTGGCGTCTGAGTGCCGTCCAGCGATCACTGAAGGCTTCTGCCAGCTTCTCCACCAAATAAACTGATCGGTGTTGACCTCCTGTGCACCCGATAGCCACGGTGACGTAGCTTCTGTGGTTGCGGTCCAGCAGCTCCAGCCAGTGCGCCAGAAACTGCGCGATATGGGTCCGCATGAGATCTACTTCCGGTTGCTGCCGTAAAAATTCAGCGACTGGCGCATCCAGGCCGGTGAGATCGCGTAGCGCGGGTTCGTAGTGCGGATTCGGTAGCATCCGAACGTCAAAGACGTAGTCCGCATCCATGGGGATGCCCCGTTTGAAAGCAAACGACTGGAACACCAGGGTCAACTGCCCTTGGGCGGTGGACATGAGGCTTTTTACGTAGCTTTGTAGCTGTGATGCCCGTATGGTGCTTGTGTCAATTACATGCGATTGCTCGCGCAGATCAGCCAACAGTTCACGCTCCAGCTCAATGATTTGCACCAACGCCTTTCTTCCCTGCTGGAGCTCGTCGTGCGACAGAGGATGCCGACGGCGCGTTTCTGAAAATCGTCTCACCAACGTGTCAATGGTGGCATCCAGAAAAATCGATTGCACTAATACGCCCTGGCTGCGGAGTCTGCTCAGCGCTTGCGGTACTTGGTGCAGTGAGGTGGCACTGCGCACATCCATGGCTATGGCGACCCGGTTGCCATGATGGCGATGTTCGAGGGCCACAAATGCGGGGAGAAGCTCTGGAGGAAGGTTATCCACACAGTAGTAGCCTGCGTCCTCCAGGGCATGCAGTGCCACAGATTTACCGGAGCCAGACATACCGGTGATCAGCACAATTTCAAGTGCCATCAGGCTTCCTTCTCCAGAACTTTCGATGGGGCGTTCAGCATTTCCCGTGCATGGGCAAGTGTTGTCTCTGTGGCGCGTTCTCCGCCCAGCATGCGCGCGATTTCCGCTACCCGCTGCTCGCCAACCACCTCCTGAACTGTGCTGGTGGTACCTTTGGCACTTTTGTTTTTTGCGACCTTGAGATGTTGATCTGCTTGAGCGGCTACCTGGGGCAAATGCGTTACAGCAAGCACCTGGCGGTGTGTGCCAAGTTGATGCATCAGTCTACCGACTGTTTCAGCCACTGCTCCTCCCACACCAGAATCCACTTCGTCAAAAATAAGCGTTGGTGCCATGCCCAATTCACTGGTCGTGACAGAGATGGCGAGCGAGATCCGTGACAACTCCCCACCAGATGCTACTTTGCCAATAGGCTTGGGTGTCATCCCGGGATGGCCTGCTACCAGAAAGACAACCTCGTCCATGCCATGTGGTGAGGGTTCTGAGGTCTTGGTCACAAGAACCTCGAATTGCCCACCTTCCATTCCGAGGCCCTGCATGGCTTTCGTGATGGCGCTCGACAGCCTTGGCGCCGCCTTGGCACGCGCCAGCGACAAAGATCGCGCCGCAGTTTGAAAGGCCTTGGCGCTCGACGACTCGGCGGATGTCAGTTGTTCCAGGTCTGTTGCAGCGTCGAGTTGCCGCATTTCCCGCTTCCAGCTTTGGAGCAAGGCAGGCAGTTCACCGGGAGGGCGCTTGTATCTGCGCGCCAATGCCATCCACAGCGACATGCGTGTATCCAGTTCTGCCAAGCGCTCAGGGTCGATGTCGGCATGCCTTAGATAGGACTGTAGCGAGTGAGCAACGTCGCTCGCCTGCGCCAAAGTGGAGGACAAGATGTCTGCAAGGCTTGAAAACACCGACTCAATGTGCTCGTGCCCTTGGAGCAGACCTTGGGCGTGGGTAAGGCTCGCCAGCACTCCTGTTTCCTCGCCCTGAAGCTGTTGAAGTGCACCTTCTGCAGCGTCCAGCAGTGCTTGGGCGTGTGAAAGCCGCTTGTGCTGGGTATCTAATTCACTCCATTCATCTTCTGTGGGTGCGAGCTTGTCTACCTCGCCGATCTGCCATTGCAAGCGCTCGCGCTCCTGCTGCAAAGTAGCTTGGGCCTGAAGTGCTTGTTGCAAGTTCTTTTGAGCGGATCGCCAAGTGGCCCACCGCGCGGCGACATCGGTGGTGTTGACGTCTGCAAAGGCATCCAAAAGGCCGCGGACGGATTCAGGGCGCGTCAAGCTTTGCCAAGCATGCTGCCCATGTATGTCAAGCAGAAGGTCCCCGAGCTCGCGGAGTTGCGTTGCGGTAGCGGGTGTTCCGTTGATCCATGCGCGGCTTTTTCCTTGGACGTCAACCGTGCGACGAAGAAGCAAAAAATCTTCCGTGTCATAGCCCGCCTCACTCAGCCACGGCTCGACATGCGCTGGGCAGTCGAACTCTGCACAGACATCTGCTTTCAGTGCACCCTCACGCACCAGTCCCGCATCAGAGCGCGAACCTAGAGCCAATTGCAGCGCATCGACAAGAATTGATTTGCCTGCGCCGGTTTCACCAGTGAGGACCGTGAATCCGGCGTTCAGCTCAAGCTCCAGAACCTGAACGATCACAAAGTCGCGCAAGGTGATCCGTCTGAGCGCCATGGTTACGAGCCTCCTTCATTCCAACGCAATTTCTTGCGCAGAGTTGCAAAGTAGTTCCAGCCTTGCGGATGCAGGAACTTCACGCAGTGCTCGGACCTTTTGACCAAGATGCGGTCCCCGTGAAGCAGCGAAGCCAAAGACTGCATGTCAAAGTTGGCGCTGACGTCCCGTCCGCTGACAACCTCCACTGCAATCTCCGTAGCATCCGAAAGCACGATGGGTCGGTTGGACAAAGTATGTGGCGCGATGGGAACCAGCACCCAACCCGGGATGGATGGATGCAGCATGGGTCCTCCCGCAGACAGCGAATAGGCGGTAGACCCCGTCGGCGAAGCGATGATGAGACCGTCCGCGCGTTGGTTGGCAACAAAATGGCCATCGACTTCGACCCGCAACTCCACCATGCCTGACGTTGCCCCCCGGTTCACGACAACGTCGTTCATGGCAAGGGCTTCGAAAACAATCCGTTCATCGCGCACAACGGTAGCGTGCATCAGCGGACGCAGGTCCTCTTCGTAGTCTCCATTAAGCATGGACGGGAGGGTGGCCTTATAGGCGTCAAACGGAATGTCGGTGATGAAGCCGAGGCGGCCTTGGTTAATACCGATCAGCGGGGTGCCAAACCTAGCTAGCTGTCGGCCAATCCCAAGCATCGTCCCGTCCCCTCCGACAACCAATCCCAAATCGCACCGCGTGCCAATGTCGTCTACATTCAGGGCGGGGTACCGAGTCAGCCCTGTATTGCTGGCTGTCTCCGACTCTAGAGACACGGCGCATCCCTGGCCTTCAAGGAATAGAGCGATATCTTCCAGTGCCTGGCGAGAGCTATCGGTCATGGACCCAGCGGATGAAGTCTGGTATTTACCTATAAGCGCGACATGGCGGAAGTTGGACGTCATCGTGAAATTACATCATTAAAATCATTCCATGCTCGATGACCGTGCCAAGTTGTTGCTCAAAGCCCTGGTCGAGCGGTACATCGCCGACGGGCAGCCTGTAGGTTCCAGAACCCTGTCCCGTGCCTCGGGGCTGGATCTTTCGCCGGCGACGATTCGCAATGTCATGGCCGATCTGGAGGAGCTGGGGCTGATCGTAAGCCCGCACACCTCTGCGGGTCGTATCCCCACAGCCCGGGGTTATCGCCTGTTTGTGGACACCATGTTGACCGTACAGCGTGACCCGCTTGCGCACGCTCAGCTGGCTCCAGAGCAACCCCAAAAGGTGATCGCCAACGCTGCCCAGTTGCTGTCCAATTTGTCGCAGTTTGTCGGGGTTGTGATGGCTCCGCGGAGAACTTCCGTATTTCGCCATATCGAGTTCCTGAAACTCTCGGAGCGGCGGTTTCTGGTCATCATCGTGTCCCCTGAAGGGGATGTGCAAAACCGTGTGATCTTCACCGAAGTGGACCACACGCAGTCCCAACTCATCGAGGCATCGAATTTCCTCAATGCGCACTACGCGGGCCTTGCAATGGAGCAGGTACGTGAGCGCTTGAAGTCAGAGGTGGACCAGTTGCGAGGCGAAATAGCGTCGCTCATGCAGGCCGCGGTGAATGTGGGGTCAGAAGCGCTATCTGAAGCGCAAGACGAAGTTGTGATTTCTGGCGAGCGCAATCTGCTGGCTGTGAGTGACTTTTCCAACGACATGGGCAACCTGCGGCGCGCCTTCGATCTTTTCGAACAGAAGACTCAGATTCTGCGGCTCTTGGATATTTCAAGCCAAGCAGAAGGCGTCCGCATCTACATTGGCGGCGAAAGCCACGTAGTGCCTTTTGAAGAGCTCTCCGTGGTCAGCTCCCCGTACGAGGTGGACGGCAAAGTGGTCGGCACATTGGGTGTGATCGGGCCTACCCGCATGCCCTACGACCGGATGATCCAGATCGTAGACATCACCTCCAAGCTAGTCTCCAACGCACTGAGCTACCGCAAGTAAACGCCCCTACAATACGTCGCTTGCCCCGTTGTATACCGCTGGAGCATGACTGGGGGCGTTAGCTCAGTTGGTTAGAGCAGAGGACTCATAATCCTTTGGTCGTTGGTTCAAGTCCAACACGCCCTACCATTCGTGTGTCGCACACGTGGTAGCCAAGGCCACAGTCATAATCTCTCGCAAACTGCCCGTTTTCGTTTTTTGCGACGTGGGTTTGCATTACAATTCGGGCTTGCGTTGAATTGTGTTGGTCAATGACTGCTCGCAGTGATCGAAAACAACATGTGCATATTTTTAGAGTGATCAAAAAATAGTGCTATAATTCGAGGCTTAGCGGCTGTAGCTCAGCTGGATAGAGTACTTGGCTACGAACCAAGGGGTCGTGGGTTCGATTCCTGCCAGCCGCACCAATACGTGAAGCCCTAGAACAGCGATGTTCTAGGGCTTTTTCGTCTCCAGGCCTCGGGTGCCCGGCTCACGCGTTGCGTGAGTTTCTGCGTGACTTTCCCAAGCCACGCAGCCTTTCTAGCCGTTGACCACCCGCAGTAGGGTGGTTCGTTCGAACGTCTCTTTCACCTTGTTGGCCATCTCCACCAGCCTGGCCACCGTGGCCGTGGCGTAGTGTTGCGGCATCCCATCAATAGCGTGGCCTAGAAGCAACGCCCGATCCTCTTCTGGCACGCCGGCATCGCGCAAGCGCTGGCCGAAGGTGTGCCGCAGGTCGTGAACGCGCATGCGCTCGAGCCCAGCGGCAGATCTGGCGTTTTGGAACGCGGTGTTGTTCATCGTGGCGATCGGCTTGTAATCCATCGCGGGCGCCAAGTGAAGGTTTTTGACCCTCTCCCGGCGGTACGTGAAAACAAACTCCGGGTGCATGCCCCGGCATTCCTGCACAACGCTCCAAGCCGCATCGTTCAGGATCAGCACGTGCGTGCGATTGGTCTTGAACTCAGCGGGCGGGATAACAAACACACTGCGGCCCAGCTCGGGCAGCTGCCGTTCCCACTCCCATCGCAGCCTGCACACATTGGCATCGCGCGCCCCAGTATTGAGGGCGAACAGCACCATGCGCTGCAAGTGAACCGGTAGCCGGGGCAATACGTTTGCCTGCTGCTGCCAGGTGATGGGGTAGGGCTGGCGCCTGGTGGCCTTCTCGTCCAGCATCTCAATCAATGGGGCCGTGGCCAGCCACGGTTTGCCGTTGGTACGCCACAGGCGCGCCGCTCGATTCATGATCGTGCGGGCTACCTCCAGCGTGCGGTTTACCGTGGATGGCTTCACTTCGTCTTCGTCCAGCCGTTCATCGATGAAGGGCTGCAGGGAGTCATTGCAGACATCCACCAGCGCCATGCTGCCGACATAGGGCAGCAGCAAGGCCACGTGGTAGGCCACCGTTTCAAGGGATCGCAATTTCTTGCGCTCGCTCTCGATCAGGTACTTTTGCGCAGCAGCTGCAAACAGCTGTTGATCGCCGCATCGAAGTAGGTTTGCCCGCTCGGCATCAAGCTCTGCTTGGCGCTGCCTGAGCCAGCTTTCTGCCTCGTCTTGCGTAACCTTTCCGAGCCGTTCAAAGATGCGCGTGCCTTGATACTGTTTATCGACGCTCCTGCTGCCATCGTTGGCAAGCTGGATTCCTTTGGTCCTAGTTCGCATGAAATCGCTCCTTTCTCGTTGCGACCAGGGCGCCCACGAAGCTGTTTATAACGGTTGGCCCACTCGTCAAGCTCCAGCCGGTCGAACGCCCGGCCACGCTTGCCTATCGGGATCTCTGTGAGGGAGGGGCGCACCTCGTCCGTGAACCGGTTGCGGTCCATTCCCAGGTATGCCGGTGCCTGGCCCGCCCGGATGAAGCGCGGCTGTGTCATGGCGGGAAGGCCTCCTTTGGCACGTTGAAAAAGCCAAGGCGACCTTTCCATGGCACGAAAGGAATAGGGGAGCTGTCGCGCAGTACGAACCCGTGTAACCCTTCCATCTTCCACGGCGAAGAGTGAGTGGCTACGCAGTCGACTACGTGGGTCCAGCCCACCAGGCCACCAGTCGGCAGATCCTCCAAGGCCGGCATATCGGGAGGGCACAGGCCAGCAGCTGCGAGCTGGGCCACGGTGTCTTCGTAGTAGCGCTTGGTCAGAGTCTGGCCCGCGTGCACCAGGAGGCCGCCGCGGAAATTGGTCGGCCAGTCCCGGTTCTCAATGTCTTTGTGGCCATTGACGATCAGCCACGCCCAGGGCTGGCGAATGCTCAGTGCGGGGATCATTGGGCACCGCCTTTCCGCAGATTGAGCGCCTGATATCTGTGACGCAACCGGCGGCTTGAGGGGAGCGGCTCCAGCGTAGATGCCTTGCTATGCTGATGGTCTAAACGATAGGATGACCGATGAGAAACAGACGCGTCTGGCAAGAAATAACTGGTTGGGTGATCGGCATAGTTTTTGCCTTCGCTGTCATTTTTCTTTTGGCTAAACCCGACGGCAAGGACTGGCCAAGTTGGGTGCAAGCTGTTGGCTCTATCGCGGCAATCGCAGCGAGTGGACGCATTGCCCAACTGACCTTTCAAAAGTCCGAAAACCAGCGCTTGGCCGACGCTGAGACACAGAAGCGCGAGCAGGCTAAGCGGGAAAGAGACGCAGTCCGCGATACCGAACGCATGGCATTGCAACTGATGGTCAAAGCGGAAGAATGTCTTGCACGTTTGAAGGCAACGTGGGGGAAACCCAATCAAATGCCAGTCATCTTCTTCACCGCAAAAGGCGAGTTCGATGCGCTGATCGATGGCCTGAGATCCATTGACGGTAAAAGCCTCGACAGCTTCGATAAATTCGAACAGTGCGTTCATGCGCTGGGTGCTTGCATTGCAATATCCGAAAGTCTGAAGCACTGGGCCGCAGTCGGATCGGTACCCAGCAACAGTTGGGTAGTCACTGAGGGACAAGCCGAAGTGCTCGCGAAAAGTTCCTCTCGGTTTCGCCAGCTCGCCCGCTTGAATGCGATTGAAAGGAACCACGCTCCAAGCGCAGTGAGCGCCTATGGCGGGGATGTGGCGCCCACTGTCTCTTCGTCCCATTCGTGACTGGATAGGACGGGAACGCATAGAAGTCGTGCCCTCGCTCATGCTGAACCGCCTATGTTCCCATCGAGCTTTGGCCGCACCAGCCACGTCCACACGCCGTAGAGGCTGCACCCGGTGAACACCAGCTGCTGTGCGAACAGGGACCACAGCGCCATATCCCAGCTGAACGCCAGCCACCCGGCATTGCTGGCCAGGTAGGCCACAAAACCCCAGCCCGCCATGCGCGAGCGCCCGGCCAGCAGCAGGGTGCCCAGCACTCCCAACAGCGCGGCAGAGATCTCGATATAGGGCAGGCCGTTCATTGCACACCGCCTTCCTGCGCCACAGCCAACGCCGCCACCACCGGCCGCACCCAGATGGGCGTGCTCCCCAGCACGAACGTCTCGCCGTTCTTCGCCAGCAGGATGGTCTGGCCCATCACTGTGCCGATCGCTTTGGCCGACTTGCGCGGAACCGCGTTGCCGATCGCCTCGCGCCAGCGTTGATCACTTTCCCCATCCAGCACGAACCGTTCGCCGCGGCTGGCGGGGCCAGCCGTCGAAAAGTATTCCTCCGGGTCGATGAAGCTCTGCAGGCACGCCAGTTCCAGCGTGGTGAAGGGCCGGTGCCAAGTGCCGTCGCGCGCCTCGATGCGGCACACCAGCTTGTCGTTCGGGTTTGGTAGCGCCTCTTTTGCGGGTGACAAACCGGAAGTGGCGCGCGGATCCGCAACGCTCCAGGGCCCGTTGTCGTGGCATGCCGATGCACTTACGGCCCCGGCCGGGTCACCTTGCGGCCGGCCAGCTGTGGGTCGATGCGGGTTGGCAGGTTGTTGCGGGCGGCAATGTCGCCCACCACCTGGCCCACAGTGGTGTCGTGCCAGCTGCCGCTGGCGCGTGTGCGCAGGGACTTGGCCATGTCCGCGCTACGCGCCGTGATCCGGATCTGGTCAGGCGCACCGGTGTGCTCGGTTTCGTCCACGATGAACGTGCCCTTGTCTACAAGCCCGGTGCCCTCCCAGCCCAGGCTCAGCGCGATGGTTGCGCCTTTGCTCGGAATCGCCATGCGCCCGTCCGAGTCGTCAAGGGTGATATCGAGCTGGTCGGCCTCGTCCCCACGGCTCTCGCGCAGCCGCAGATCGATCAGGCGGGCGGCCAGCCTGGGCGTGATGTCCTGGCCGTTCACTACCAGGTGGTAGTCGGGCTTTTGCGCTGCAGCGTCCATCACAGCCACCACTCCCAAAAGTCTTCTTCATCCGCTTGGGGGTTGCCCCCAGCGCCTGCCCCACCCGCCGGGTCCGCCAGATGATCGTCCACGCGGGCGAGTTCGAGCGTGAAGTCGACTCGCCGGGCCACGCCCTCGGCTATGAACACGCTCCCCGTTTCTTGCACCCGTTGGATCACCCACGCGCCGAACACCACGCCGGTGCCGCCCACCAGGGCGTAAGCTTTGCCAGCGTCGGCCATGGCGCGTACATCGTCAAGGCTGCGCCGGTTGCCCCGAAACCCCGCCGCGCCCACCCGCTTAATGTCCCGCTTTCGACGATGCCGACGGGGTAGGGCGTCGCGAGGCCTGGCGCGGCTCGGCAAGACCTTTGTGTGGTCCGAACAGCGACGGGATTTGACGACATTTGTCGACACGTTTGCCATCCTTCAGCGGGTTGCTGTTTTATGACCCAGCGACGCAATCTCAGGAAGGGGTCGGGAAAGGCCTGATTTCCTAACCAGCGCACGAATACCCGCGTGGAAGCCGCGCCCCGCTTCACTTTCGCCGATTAGCCTCGGGTCTGATCTGAGCTAATTGGAATTAGTGTGGGCGCGTAACTCATTGATTCGATTGAATATTTTCCAAACGGATCGTTAGCATCTATTACCCTAATGTGATTATGTATAGATTAGATAAATATTAGGGTAGCTAATTTTGAGCAAAGCAAGCATTGGCGCGGGTTTCCAGGCCTTTCCCAGTTGTGGTTAGGAAAATCAGGCTTCTCCCACGCCCCCCCGGAAGTTCTAGCAAGGTGGAGCCTCGCGCGTTCCGGGCACCCGCATGCGTGCACAAGATCTGAATGGAATTCGTGGGTGTCTATGGCCATCGCCACCGTGGCCGGGAGGGGCGCAGGGCTGGCACATAATGGGTGCGTGACTTTTGCGTGAGTGGTTCACGCAGGCCCCCGCAGCTCGGTGCTGAGCTACAGGGTGTGGGCGCCGTAAGTCGTTGAATTTGCAGGGGTTAATATGGTTGCGTCGGGCTACGAACCAAGGGGTCGTGGGTTCGATTCCTGCCAGCCGCACCAATGTTGAAAGCCTGCAATCGCAAGATTGCAGGCTTTTTCATTTGTCCAGACGCTTTGCATTTACCGAGGAGATCTGGCATGAGCAAGGCTTTCACTAAGGAAATCGACGGCGCTGACGACGATGAGTTGGCATTGCCTCCGCTGCCAGCGGGCGGAAAAAACTACATTACGCCCACCGGCTTTGCGCGGCTGCGCTCGGAGTTGCTAAACCTGATGGACAACGAGCGACCCAAAGTCGTTGATATTGTCCACTGGGCTGCAAGCAACGGAGACCGTTCGGAAAACGGGGACTATCTTTATGGCAAGAAGCGTCTGCGCGAGATTGACCGACGTATCCGTTTTTTGACAAAGCGCATGGAGATAGCAGAGATAGTCGACCCGGCTGTCCATGCAGGCAGCGATCAAATTTTCTTCGGTGCCACGGTGACGTATGTCGATGATGAAAGCGTCGAGCGCACGATCACCATCATGGGCATTGATGAAGCGGAAAGCCACGAGTCACAAGTGAGTTGGATCTCGCCCGTTGCTCGGGCGCTGCTCAAGGCCCGTCTGGGCGATGAAGTACATCTCCCAACTCCCGGAGGTGTGCGCAACCTGGAAGTTGTGAGCGTGCAGTACCCGAAGCGGGAAGGTTCGTCGGAGTAACCGACTCCCTCGTTGCCGCGCGCGGACTGGCGGCCACGCGCGGGCAAGGCCCTTATGCTTGCGGAGTAATCCGAGCCGCCCTGATCACTGCCTGAGTGCGCCGCAGATTGCGCAAAGCGGTTTCAAGATGAGTCTGGTCTCTTATTGCAACGATGAACCGCAGGTCGGTGGTGTCGAGCGCAGCCTCATCGTCCATATCCACATGCGTGATGTCGGCCTCTGAGTTGGCAAGCTCTGCAGCCACACGGGCCAGCACGCCCTTGCCATTGGTCACCGTTACTACCACGCCCGTCTCGAACAACCGTGTGGGCTCATCCGACCAGTCCACCGCTATAAAGCGTTCACTGTCCTTGTGCTGAAGCCGCTTGGCAACGCTGCAATGCACATTGTGAACGACCAACCCCTCTCCGCGCCCCAGGTAGCCCACGATGCTGTCTCCTGGAACAGGGCGGCAACACGATGCATATTGCACCGACGCGTTTTCGCTGCCGTCGAGCGTCACTGCACCCTGCGAAAGCGTTTCATGCGAGGTGTAGCGCTCTCGTGTCATCAGCAATGCGTCCGGTCGATGGCCGTGCTCCGACATCAGCACCATCAGGCGCTTGGCCACGATACTGGCAATGCGCTTGCCAAGACCGAGGTCGGTCATCAATTCGCTGCGCGTCCGGTTGCCGGTAAAGCGAAGCAGCTTGTCCCACATCAGCTGTGTCGTGGCATCCACTGCGGGCAATTGCTCCAGGCCCTCAGCCCGAATGGCTTGGGTCAGCAGCTTTTCACCCAAACCTTCGGACTCGGTCTGCGCCAGGGTCTTCAAATAATGTCTGATTTTTGACCGCGCTCTGCCCGTGCGTACAAAGCCTAGCCAAGCGGGGTTGGGCGTAGATATGGGGGCAGTGATGACTTCTACCACGTCACCATTTTTCAACTCAGTGCGCAGCGGCACCTGCTCGTTGTTGATCTTGGCCGCTGTTGTCCGGTCTCCCACATTGCTGTGGATTGCGTATGCAAAGTCCACCACCGTGGCACCACGCGGAAGCGCCATGATCTGACTCTTCGGTGTGAAGACATACACGGCGTCCGGAAATAGATCCACCTTCACGTGGTCCCAGAACTCCGCGGCGTCACGCGTTTCGTTCTGGATGTCGAGCAGCGACTGCAGCCATTTCGTGCCCAGACGCTCTGCAGAGGTGCCCTGACCATCCTGTGCTTTGTAAAGCCAGTGCGCTGCCACGCCCGCTTCCGCTATGACGTGCATCTCATCAGTGCGCATCTGGAACTCGATATTCACCCCTGACGGGCCGACCAGCGTAGTGTGCAGAGATTGGTAACCGTTCAGCTTGGCAATGGCGATGTGGTCCTTGAACTTGCCCGGCACCGGCTTGTACATCTGGTGCAGCACACCCAGCGCGGTGTAGCAGTCCGTCACCGTGGGCACGATGACCCTGAAGCCATAGATGTCCGTGACCTGCGCAAAACTCAGGTGCTTGAGGTCCATCTTTTGGTAGATGGCATACAAGGTCTTTTCGCGGCCCGCTAGTCTGACCTTCATTCCGATTTTCGAGAACGCAGCATCGACTTCGGTCTGAACCTTCTGGACTAAGTCGCGGCGGCGGTTGCGTGACTTGCTGACTGCCTTGGACAGTGTGGCGTAGCGCCAGGGATGCAGATGACGGAACGACAGATCCTGCAGTTCGCGGTAGGTCTGGTTCAGCCCGAGCCGGTGGGCAATGGGCGCGTAGATTTCCAGGGTTTCCGACGAAATGCGACCCCATTTGGTGCGGGGCATGTCCGACAGCGTGCGCATGTTGTGCGTGCGGTCGGCCAGCTTAATCAGGATAACGCGAACGTCGCGCGCCATTGCCAACAGCATTTTGCGAAACGACTCTGCCTGATTTTCCTCTCGGGTATTGAACTGGAGTTTGTCCAGTTTTGTCAGGCCGTCCACCAACTCTGCCACTGGGGCGCCAAATCGGTCGATCAGGTCCGCCTTTGTGACGCCACAGTCTTCCATGGCGTCATGGAGCAGGGCGGCCATCAGGGCCTGTGCGTCGAGTTTCCAGCTCGCGCACTGAGCTGCCACGGCGATGGGATGGGTGATATAGGGTTCGCCGCTGCTGCGCAGCTGACCCAGATGGGCTTCGTCTGCAAAACGGTATGCCTGGCGTACCTGCTCGATGCTGGCGGCATCCAGATAGTCCAAGTTGTCCGTCAGCGCAGCAAAACTGGCCGCTGCCGCATTGGCTGCCGCTGCGGCCGCAGACAGGGCTCCGGCCATGGGCGAATCGCCCGGTCGATGGGGCGTTGCAGAAGGTGAGTTGAGCACCGCGTTCATGCCTTAAATGTAGCGCGGGAGCGCATCAGGCCGCCCCGAGGCAAAAAAAAGCACCGCTTCCGCGGTGCTCTTTGAGGGCGTTACGCCGTAAAAAGCTCAACCAGGAACCTTCTTGAGCATTTCCAGGCCGACCTTGCCTTCGGCGATTTCGCGCAGGGCGGTCACGGCGGGCTTGTTGCGGCTTTCGATGCGAGGGGCGTGGCCCTGGCTCAGCATGCGAGCGCGGTACGTGGCGGCCAACACGAGCTGGAACCGGTTGGGGATCTTTTCCAGACAGTCTTCTACGGTGATGCGTGCCATCGTTTTACTCCGGGGATTCAGGTGATATTGAGCGACTGGAAGGTGTCAGCACGGGCGCGGCGCTGTGCGGCGTACTTGAGTCGCTGGGCGTGAACTACGGCTTTCAGGTCGAAAAGCGCGCGCTCAAACAACTCATTGATTATAACGAAGTCGAATTTGCTCACCTGCGCCATCTCAATGGCCGCGTTTTTGAGGCGCATTTCGATCACCTCCCGCGAGTCCTCTCCGCGGCGCTCCAGGCGGGAGCGCAGCTCTTCCCAGCTTGGCGGCAAGATGAAGACCAGGATGGCATTGGCAAAGGCCTCCTTGATCTGCAGCGCCCCCTGAAAGTCGATTTCGAGAATGACATCCGATCCCTGGGCAATGCGCTCTTCGATGGCTTTCTTGGAGGTGCCGTAACGATTGCCATGCACGTGGGCCCATTCCACAAAGGCGTTGCCTGCCACCATTGCGTCGAACTCTGATGCCGATGCAAAGTAATAGTCTCGACCGTGTTTTTCCTGGCCTCGCGGAGCCCGGGTGGTGTGCGAGATCGACAGGTGGACGTGCGAGTCCAGTTCCAGCAAGGCCTTGACCAGGCTGGATTTGCCGGCGCCACTGGGGGCGGCCACTACGATGAGATTTCCTGGATAGTCCATAGTTGATGTGCGCCAGGCGCTATCAAAAAATGATTTTTACTCGATGTTTTGCACTTGCTCGCGCATCTGCTCGATCAGCACCTTCATGTCCACGCTGATGCGGGTCAGGTCCAGTGCTGCTGATTTGGAGCCCAGCGTGTTGGCTTCGCGGTGCAGCTCCTGGATCAAAAAGTCCAGGCGCTTGCCTACTTCTCCGCCTTTTTTAAGCAGCCGCTCGATTTCGTCGAGGTGCGAATCAAGCCGGGTGATCTCTTCGGCCACATCAATGCGAATGGCGAAGGCTGTGGCCTCTGTCAGTGCGCGGTCTCGCGCGGCCTCGGGCAGTGTGGCGCCATCGGTCAGCGCCATGGCTTCCTTCCAGCGCTCCATAAAACGCAAGCGTTGCTGTTCGACCAACAGGGGCACCATGGGCACCGCCTGTTGCGCCAGGGCGCGCAGCTGCTTGACACGATCAAGCAACATTGCGGCCAGGCGTTTGCCTTCTCGCTCGCGGGCAGACATCAGCGCTGTAAGGACTTCTTCGGCCAAAGCGGGAACCGCTTCGCTCCAGTCTTCGTTGCCAGAATGGGCGTTGGCACACAGGCGCAACGCGTCGGCCACGCTCAGCGGCGCGGCATTGGGCAGCCAGGATTTGACCGAGTCCTGCAGGGAATTGAGGCGCTGCAACAGGCGGGCGGGTGGGTCTTGCAGCGTGTTGCTGTCTTCATTTTCAAGGGCCGCGCGGACTTCGACCTTGCCGCGCTTGAGGCGGGCGGTCAGCAGGCTGCGCAGTGCAGGTTCCATGGCCCGCAATTCGTCGGGCAGGCGGAACGAGAGGTCCAGAAAGCGGCTGTTGACCGAGCGGATTTCCAGCCCCAGTCTGCGTGACTGGGGCGCGCGGGCGTCGGTTTCAGCGCCAGTGGCAGACGCGCCATGCTGTGCGCTGGCGTATCCGGTCATGCTGTAAACTGGCATTGGACTTTTTGATGGTTGCTTGCGATCCGGCGATTATCCGGGTTCCGCTCTACCCCCGAGTCATCTTCGCAAAATATGTCAAAAATCAAACCGGCTCCTTTGCCGCCCGATACCGCTATAGGCGGCTACCGCGTGGTGCGCCGGTTGTCCTCCGGTGGGTTTGGTGTGGTCTATCTGGCCCTCGACACCGAAGGCCAGCAGGTTGCCATCAAGGAATACCTTCCCTCATCACTCGCCACCAGGGCGCCGGGCGAGTTGCTGCCCAAGGTGCAGTCCGAAAAACTCTCGCTGTACCGCCTGGGGCTCAAGAGCTTCTTCGAAGAAGGCCGCGCGTTGGCGCAGATCTCGCACGCCTCTGTCGTCAGCGTGCTCAACTTCTTTCGCGAGAACGAAACCGTCTACATGGTGATGAATTACCTGGAAGGTGCAACCTTGCAGGACTTCATCATCACCGCGCGGGACCTGAAGACGCAAAAGGTGTTCCGCGAGTCCACCATCCGCTCGCTGTTCGACGAGGTGCTGCGCGGCCTGCGCATCGTGCACCAGCACAAGATGCTGCACCTGGACATCAAGCCCGCCAACATCTTCATCACCGACGACAACAAGGCCGTGATGATCGACTTTGGCGCCGCGCGCGAGGTGCTGTCCAAAGAGGGCAACTTCATCCGCCCGATGTATACGCCCGGCTTTGCGGCGCCCGAGATGTACCGGCGCGATTCGTCGATGGGCCCCTGGACGGATATTTACGCCATTGGCGCCTGCATTTATGCCTGCATGCAGGGCTTCCCACCCAACGAGGCGCCCCAGCGGATTGAAAAAGACCGCTTGTCACTGGCGCTGACCAAGCTGCGCGGCGTGTACTCCGACAATCTCATCGAGGTGGTGGAGTGGTGCATGGCGCTCGATCCGCTGTCGCGCCCGCAGTCGGTGTTCGCGTTGCAAAAAGAGCTCAGCCGCGAGGGTGAGCGCCGCTACACCAAGCTCACGGTGGGTGAAAAGATGCGC
Source organism: Acidovorax sp. (assembly GCF_046314175.1). GTDB lineage: Bacteria > Pseudomonadota > Gammaproteobacteria > Burkholderiales > Burkholderiaceae_C > Acidovorax. The sequence continues at coordinate 42,423 of NZ_JBKBXG010000030.1, forward strand.
CTGCAGCTCGACACCCTGGTGTCCGACACGAAGAAAAATGTGCAAAAGGTGGGTGAAGCCACCGGCATCGGAGCCAAACCCAAATGAACTTGAAGCCCTCTTTGCGTGAGTCGCTATGAAATTCTCGGTTTTCCAGATCAGCCGCCGTGGTGGCCGCGAGAAGAACGAAGACCGCATGGGCTATTGCTACACGCGCGAATCGGGCTTGTTTGTATTGGCTGATGGCATGGGCGGCCACCCGGAGGGTGAAGTGGCTGCGCAAATTGCGCTGCAGACCATCTCTGCCTTGTTTCAGCGCCAGGCCAAGCCACAACTCAAGGATGTGCAGGAGTTCCTGTCTGGCGCGCTGCTGGCAGCACACCACCAGATCCTGCGCTACGCCACCGACAAGGGCATGCTCGACACGCCGCGCACCACGCTGGTGGCGGCCGTTTTGCAGGGCGGCACGGCCACCTGGGTGCATTGCGGTGATTCGCGCCTGTACATGGTGCGCGACGGCGACCTGCTGACCCGCACGCGCGACCATTCTTATATGGAGCTGCGCAACACGCCGCCGCCCGGGCTAGAGCGCATCAACCGCAACGTGCTGTTCACCTGCCTGGGATCGCCGACCAAGCCCATCTACGACATCACCGGCCCGGTGTACCTGGAGCAGGGTGACCGCATCTTGTTGTGTTCGGACGGTCTGTGGGGCACGCTCAGCGACGAGGAGATTTCCAAACAACTGGCTCAGAACACCGTGTCGCACTCGGTGCCGGACCTGGTGGAAGATGCCCTGCGCAAAGCCGGCGACAGTAGCGACAACGTGACCGTGATCGCGCTGGAATGGGAAACACCCGACGCATTCGAGTCCACCCAGGGCGTCTCGACTGACAGCATCAGCGATGAAGTGTTTGCGTCCACCATCCAGGCGGGACCACTCGATGGCCTGGTGGATGATCTCGACGACGCCGCCATTGAGCGGTCCATCGCTGAGATCAACGAAGCGATTCGCCGCTCGGCCGCTCGGAAAGCATGACAACCCCCTGAGTCGCTGCGCGCCTTCCCCCTTCTCTCTAATCGCTGTGCGGTTCGGGAAGAGGGACACCGCCAGTGCACACAAGTAAAACGCATCTGGCCGTTTGGGTGGCCCTTGCACGGCGGTTGCTGGCCTTGGCCGCGCGTTGCGGGAGAGCCTTCGGTCATGTATGAGGCACGCCCATTTTTTTCACTGAAGATTCCATGACCACTTTCACCCGCACCGGCGACCGCGCCGCCAATCAGCTGCGCCCCGTGCGCATCACCCGCCACTACACGATGCACGCCGAGGGCTCGGTGCTGATCGAGTTCGGCAACACCAAAGTGCTCTGCACCGCGTCGGTGGAAGAGCGTGTGCCCCCGCACAAGCGCGGCAGCGGCGAAGGCTGGGTCACGGCCGAATACGGCATGTTGCCCCGTGCCACCCACACCCGCAGCGACCGCGAGGCCGCGCGGGGCAAACAGACCGGCCGCACGCAAGAGATCCAGCGCCTCATCGGCCGATCACTGCGCGCCGTGTTCGACCTCAAGCTGCTGGGCGAGCGCACCATCCAGCTCGACTGCGACGTGATCCAGGCCGATGGCGGCACGCGCACCGCCGCCATCACCGGCGCCTGGGTGGCGGCGCAGGATGCAGTCAACCAGCTGCTGGCCAGCGGCAAGATCACGCAGTCGCCTTTAGTGCAACCGGTGGCCGCCATTTCGGTGGGCATCGTGCAGGGCACACCATTGCTGGATCTGGAATATGTGGAAGACGTGGACTGCGACACCGACATGAATGTGGTGATGACCGGCGCTGGTCACTTTGTGGAAGTGCAGGGCACGGCCGAAGGCGCGGCGTTTACCCGGGCGGAGATGGACCAGCTGCTCACGCTGGCCGAAAAAGGCATCGCAGAGCTGGTGCAGCTGCAGCAGCGGGCACTGCTTGACACTCCATAAACTCTGATACTCATTAATTGATAGCTGCTAGCGCTTGCTGGATAAGCGCTAAAAGCCAATTTGACTCATGAAAATTGTTCTTGCATCCAACAACCGCGGCAAGCTGGCCGAGCTGCAGGCGATGTTCGCGCCCCTGGGCGTTGAGCTGGTGCGCCAGGCCGACCTGGGCGTGGGCGAGGCGGAGGAGCCGTTTCGCACCTTTGTCGAAAACGCCTTGGCCAAAGCCCGCTTTGCCTCGGCCCACACGGGCCTGCCCGCATTGGCCGATGATGCCGGCATGTGCGTGGACGCCTTTGGCGGCCTGCCGGGTGTCGATACTGCTTATTACTGCACTCAGTTCGGCTACGAAAAGAGCGACGACAACAACGTGCGCGCCCTGCTGGAGCAGTTGCAAGGCGTTGCCAACCGCCGCGCCGCCATGGTCAGCACCCTGGTTGCCGTGCGCAGCCCGCAAGACCCCGAGCCGCTGATTGCCGTGGGCCGCGTGGTGGGCGAGATCACCAAAGAACCCCGGGGCAGCAACGGCTTTGGTTTTGACCCAGTGATGTTCATCCCCGAGTTCGGCAAGACCTTTGCCGAACTGCCCGTGGAGGTGAAGAATGCCAACAGCCACCGCGGGCGTGCTGCACGGCAGATGCTGGAACTGCTGCGCGCACACTGGCTATGAAAACAGGAGCTGCTAGCGCTTAATAAATAAGGGATTCAAGGTGTTTTTTGTTTGAAAGCCTTATAAATAAAGCGCAAGCAGCTATTGTTTTGAGAGTTCACCCTTCATGACCATTCCCATTCACCCAGAGCCCACATCGGCAGCAGTCCCGGTGCGCGATGTCCAGCACTACATGCGCCCCGGCCTGCTGCAGTTGTCCAGTCTGCCGCCGTTGTCGCTGTACGTGCACCTGCCGTGGTGTCTCAAGAAATGCCCGTATTGCGACTTCAACTCCCACGAGTTTCGCGATGGTGTGGGCGACCCAGGCCAAGTGCCCGAGCAGCGCTACATCGACGCGCTGATGGCCGACCTGGAGGCTGCGCTGCCGCTCATCTGGGGCCGCACGGTGCACAGCATTTTTATCGGCGGCGGCACGCCCAGCCTGTTCTCGCCGGCCGCCATTGACCGGCTGATCGGCGACATCCGCGCCCGCCTGCTCCTTGCGCCCGACTGCGAGATCACGCTGGAGGCCAACCCCGGCACGTTCGAGAAAGACCGCTTTCGCGCCTTTCGCACGGCAGGTGTCACGCGGCTTTCAGTGGGGGTGCAGAGCTTCAACGACCAGCACCTCAAGGCCCTGGGCCGTGTGCACGACCGCAGCCAGGCGTTGGCAGCGGTGGAAGAGGCCGCCCAGGCGTTCGACACCTACAACCTCGACATCATGTACGCGCTGCCAGGCCAGACGCCGCAGGAGCTGGAGCAGGACATGCTGACCGCCCTGGCCTTCAAGCCGCCGCACATCTCCATCTACCACCTCACCATCGAGCCCAACACCTACTTCGCCAAGTTTCCCCCCGCCATCCCCGAGGACGACCAGGCCTACGCCATGCTCGACCGCATCACCGAGATGACGGGCCAGGCGGGCATGGCGCGCTACGAAATATCGGCCTATGCGCTGCCAGGCCACGCGTGTTTCCACAACACCAACTACTGGCAGTTTGGCGACTACCTGGGCATTGGCGCGGGCGCGCACAGCAAGCTCAGCTTTGCGCACCGGGTGGTGCGGCAGGTGCGCTTTCGCGACCCCGCACGCTATATGGACAACGCGCTGGCTGGACGGGCCATGGCACAGGACGAAGACGTGCGCCGCGCCGAGTTGCCGTTTGAATACATGCTCAACGCCTTGCGGCTGCGCGATGGGTTTGCGCTGCAAGACTTTATGGACCGCACCGGCCTGCCGGTTACCGCCATTTCCAAGGGCTTGGAGGCCGCCGAGCGCAAGGGGCTGATCGAGCGCAGCCTCACACATGTGCGGCCCACGGAGCGGGGTTTTGACTTTTTGAGCGATCTGCAGGAGCTGTTTCTGGCGGACTAAGCCGCGCTGAGCCTCCTGACCTTCAGCCGCAGTTCACCGCCAGGATGCGGCCGTTCGCGTCCACCTGCAGGTTCAGCCGTTGGGCGTTGAACTCCTTGGTAATCATTTGCCCCGGGCGCAGGATGCGCGCCATTTGCGCGCCGGACCGCACTCGGGCGGATTCCATGACGGACGCCGTGCTGGCCTGGCCCACAGCAAACTGGGCGGGCTTGGCGTCGCACAGCGCGGCGGGTGGGGGTGTCGGCGCTGCAGCGCCGGGGTTGCTGCCCGCAGGCGCAGCAGGTGCCTGTCCATAGCCCGCGCAGCCCGTCATCATCAGCAATGCAGCCGTGGCAATGCTGCCCGCGCAGGGGAAAGAAATCTTGAACATGTGGGGTCCTCCTGATGAGGTCACCACCTTACCTGAGTTGCATGGCGTGCAGGCTGCGGTGACTGAGGTGCGGTACCAGGACCGGGGCTTTGCCCACCATGTACCTGGCCAAGTCCACGGGACGCGGGTGTGCCGGATGTATGGCACCAGACGATTGAACGCTGCATCGCTATTGCGTACAGACACAGAAGTTACGGCGCACTGCGTGGCGGATTCGGCGCTGTCCTACAGGGCCGACCACGTTGCGGTTTTACTATTCATTTGTCGATTCCCTCTCGACATCCCTCCCGCTTGCAACGTGCAAGTGTTAAGCCCGCCCCGTGCGGGCTTTTTTTTGCGCGCTCGTATGGTGCCCTGCAGCTTGATCCCGCCCGACGTCCACAACCAGCGAGCAGGCTCAGGGTTTTTTGCGCCGCTGGCTGCTGCAAGGAATGGATCACGGCACCATTGGGTGTAACCGAATGTCATCGCTGCGCCACTGCTGCGCGCTACACAACAACAATGATCCTGTACAAGCCCGGAGCCCAGTTCCTGTTCAAAGGCCGTCTCGTCAGCGTGGACCACGTCATCATCCGCCGCACCGGCATGTGGGTGCGCCTGGCCAACAGCGACGAAACCTGTCGGCCGGAAGACCTGACGCCTGTGGCGCCGCAGACTTCAAGGCTGGTTGATGAAGGGGTGGGGCGCGGCTGACCTTGCGAGTGCCGTGCGGCTCCACCACAAAGGGTGGTGGTATTCAATGGGCGACACAAACAACGGGCCGTAAGGGGCCCGTTTTTGTTGGCTGGCAAGTGCGAAGAGCGGCCGCTGACAGAGGCATTGCGTGCTTGATCGTCATTTCTCAGCAGGCCCGCTGCCCGCCGAAAAAGAGAGGGACTGTCATGAACTGAGAGGGGAGCGAACGTGAAAAGTAGCGAAGTAGCACGTGTTCTTATGAATTAGAATGCGAATCGTTGCTATTAGTGTTTGCCTTAATGCGGTGGATGAAGCGCTGGGCTCTTGGCGCGATGCCCCTCTTGAACACATCCAAATTCCCTGGTCCTGCCGGGTTGAGTTCATCCGCATTTTTCATCGTCGTCGTTTTCTCCAAGGCCCTTCCCATGTATTCCTCGACTGGTTCGTCCTCGCGTGCAGCAAGCCGTTTTGCGCCCACTCCCTTGGCACTTCTGATCCGCCAATGCCTCGGCGTTGGACTGGCGTTTGTAGCGGCTGGCGCGGCAGCGCAAACCGCTGGGTCGGCCCCCGCTGGAGCGGCAGCACCTGCGGGCACGGTGTTGAAGGAGGTGATCGTGTCGGACCAGGCCGAAGCCATTGGCGGCCTGCAAAAAACCTACTCCGGCGGCCAGTTTGCGCGCGGCGGCAGCTTGGGGCTTCTGGGGAATACCGACCTGATGAACGTGCCGTTCAGCACCACCAATTACACGTCAGAGCTGATCCAGAACCAGCAGGCCCTGAGCGTGGCCGACGTGGTGATGAACGACGCTTCGGTGCGCACGCTGACCTCGCGCGGTGGCTTTGGCGACGACTTCCAGGTGCGGGGCTTTACCGTGTCCAACACGGACATCAGCATGAACGGCCTGTTTGGCCTGGCGCCCAGCACGCGGGTGCCGCTGGAGATGATCGAGCGGGTCGAAGTCCTCAAAGGCCCCGGCGCACTCGCTACGGGCGTGGGCCCCGGTGCCAGCATCGGCGGCAGCATCAACGTCGTCACCAAGCGCGCTGCCGACGCGCCCCTCACGCGCCTGACCACCACCTACATGGGTAAGTCGCAGTTGGGCGCCCACCTGGACGTGGGCCGCCGATTTGGTGAGGACAACCAGTGGGGCGTGCGCGTGAATGGGCTGGTGCGCGGTGGCGAGGGCAACATCGATGGTGGCAAGCAGAACCTGAACCTCGGCTCGCTGGGGCTGGACTACGTGGGTGCCCGCACCCGCTGGTCGCTGGATGCGCTGGCCACGCGCGGCGAGACCAAAGAATTCCGCCCGCAAACCAGCTTTGCGGGCAGCGCGCTTGCCGTGCCAGCAGTGCCCGACGCGCGCCTGAACTTCTACCCCGGCACCAATCTGCAGGACAACGTCAAGACCATCATGTCGCGCATCGAGTACGACCTGAACGACAACACCACGCTGTACGGCAGCCTGGGCTACACCGACCTGGACTACGAGCAGACCTTCCCAAGCGGCCGCCCCGATGCGCTGGGCAACTTCAACGTGTCAAACGCTTACTACGACCAGTACACCAAGACGAAGGCCGCTGACGTTGGCGTGCGCACCAAGTTCAAAACCGGTGGTGTGAGCCACACTTTGGCTGTGGGTGCGAACTACCTCGATCAGGAGACAGGCTACTTCTATGCCACGTCGACCACCACCAACCCTTCCAATCTGTACAACCCCGCGCCCCTGCCTGCGATGACGGTGGCACGTGGCGTGCCAGGCCGCAGCTTGGTCACCGATCAGTCCAGCCTTGCAGTGGCCGACACCATGGCTTTTGCCAACGACAGCGTTCTGGTCACGCTGGGCCTGCGCCACCAGACCATGAAGCAGACCAACTACAACGTGACCTCCGGCGCGCAGACCAGCAACTACAACGAGTCCGCCGTCACTCCGCTGGCGGGCCTGGTGTTCAAGCTGATGAAAAACGTCTCGGTGTATACCAACTACACAGCAGGCCTCTCGCGTGGCGCTACCGCAGGCCCCACCACCGCCAATGTCGGTGAAACCTTTGCTCCACAAAAGTCCAAGCAAAACGAAGTCGGTGTAAAGGTGGACTGGGGCCAGCTTACAACCCAGGCCGCCGTCTACCAGATCAAGCGCCCCGGCGCGATGACCGACCCCGTAACCAACGTTTACAGCTTTGGTGGCGAGCAGCGCAACCGCGGGCTGGAGCTGACGGCCTATGGCGAAGTGCAGCGGGGCCTGCGCGCCATGGCCAGCGCCTCGTTCAACAACGCCAAGCTCACGCGCACGGCCGGTGGTGTGAACCAGGGCAACAACGCTGCCGGCGTGCCAGACCGCACCTTCAACCTGGGCCTGGACTGGGACACCCCCGTGCAGGGCCTGAGCATCAACGGCCGCGTGATCAACACCTCGGCCGTCTATGCCGACGCCGCCAACCGCCTGCGCGTGGACGCCTGGACGCGCCTGGACCTGGGCGCCTGCTATGCCACCAAAGTGGCGGGCAAGCCCGTGGTGTTCCGCGCCAACTTGGAGAACGTCGCCGACAAGAACTACTGGGTGGTCAGCAACTACGTGACCGTGGGCGCGCCCCGCACGCTGATGCTGTCGGCAGCGGTCGACTTCTGATTGAGCGCAGCGCTTTCCTGTCGTCCTTTTATTGAGGCATTGAAATGAGATGGACTATCTCCGCGTCAGCTGTGGGGCAGCGCCAATGATGGCCGTGCTGCGTGGCGCCTGGCGTGCAGGCCCATTGATGTCGCGCGTCGTGGCCGCCATGGGTGGCGGCTACGCGGTGGCGGCACTGGCCAGTGTTGCGGTGCTGGCCCTGCCCATCAGCCGACCGCAGGCCGTGCTCACCGGCATGCTGGCCAGCTTCGCCCTCTACACCTGCGCAGTGATCTGGGTGTTTGCCGTGCGCAGCGCCTGGCGCGCATGGGCTGGCTTGGTTGTCGTGTCCGTACCGCTATTTTTGGCCGCCTGGTCGGTCTGGACGGCAGGAGGGGCCACACCATGACACAACAGCCTTCTAGCAACCCGGCAGGCCCAACGCCGAGCACGCCCAACAAAACACCCAAGGCGCCGGGCATCCGCCAGACCATGTCAGACCTGCACACATGGGCCGGTTTGTTGTGTGGCTGGCTGCTGTACGCCATGTTTCTCACCGGCTCGGTGAGCTACTTCAAGGACGAAACCTCGCAGTACATGCGGCCCGAGCTGCGCCACCCCGCACAGACGCCGGACCCGGCCGAGGTGGCCCAGCGCATCGTCGGCCAACTGGGCCAGATTGCACCCGGCAGCACCCAGTGGAGCATGCGCCTGCCCGACGAGCGCCACGCCACCGTCAGCAGCTTCTGGCGCCTGCCGCGCGGCGAGGGCAAGGGCGGTCGCGGTTCTGATAACGCCACGTTCGATTCGGTCACCGGCCAAAAGGTCGCTGCCCGCGAAACGGTGGGTGGCGAGTTCTTCTACCGCTTTCACTTTCAGTTTCACTACATGCCCGTGCGCTGGGGGCGCTGGCTGGCGGGCTTTTGCGCCATGTTCATGCTGGTCGCCATCGTCAGCGGCGTCATCACGCACAAGAAGATCTTCACGGACTTCTTCACCTTCCGCTGGGGCAAGGGGCAGCGCTCGTGGCTGGATGCGCACAACGCGCTGTCGGTCTTTGGGCTGCCGTTTCACCTCATGATCACCTACACCGGCCTCGTCACCCTGATGGCGCTGTACATGCCTTGGGGGGAGCAAGCGGCTTACAAAAACCCCGCGCAGCGCCAAGAGCTCACCGCCGAGATCAGTCCCTCCGTTCAGCCCGTGAAGGCCACGGGCCAGAGCGCGCCGCTGGCGCCCATCGACGCCATGGTGCGCCAGGGCCAGGAGCGCTGGGGGCACTTCAACGTCAGCCGCGTCATCATCGCCAACCCCGGCGACGCCGCAGCACGCGTGAATGTGGTGCGCAGCGAGGCCGGTCGGGTCTCCATGAGCCCGCAGTACATGGTGTTTGACGGCGTCTCGGGCCAACTGCTGCAAACCAAAGACACCGTGGGCCCCGCCGCCGAAACGCGGGGCGTGATGTATGCCTTGCACATGGGCCGCTTTGGCGACCTGCCCATGCGCTGGCTGTACTTCATCGTCAGCCTGGCCGGCACGGCCATGGTGGGCACCGGCCTGGTCATGTGGACCGTCAAGCGCCGCCAAAAGCTGGGCAACCCCGCGCGCCCCCACTTTGGTTTTATTTTGGTGGAGAAGCTCAACATCGCCAGCATTGCGGGCCTTTCCATTGCCATGGCTGGCTTCCTGTGGGGCAACCGCCTGCTGCCACTCAACATGGCCGAGCGCACGGCGTGGGAGGTGCATGTGTTCTTTGCCATCTGGGCGCTGACCTTGCTGCACGCCATGCTGCGCCCCGCGCGGCGCGCGTGGGTCGAGCAGTTCTGGGCTGCGGCGGCATTGCTGGCGTTGTTGCCCGTGGTCAGCGCCATCGTCACTGAGCGGCCTTTGTGGAGCAGCGTGGTTCAAGGCGACTGGGTGTTTGCGGGCTTCGAACTCATGCTGTGGGTGCTGGCTGGTCTGCACGTGTGGCTGGCGGTGCGCACGGGGCGCCACCAACCGCTTCAGCGCAAGGCCAACAAGCACCAAGCCGAGTCTCTGAATGGGGGTGCAATGCGCACAGGCGCCGCCATCGCTGAGGAGGGTGCTCGATGAGCCACCACTTGCTCACCTTCATCGCGTGTCTGGCTGGCTTTGGCGCTCTGGCATTGGCCACCGAGCGTCAGCAGCACGCGCTGTTTGACCAGGCATTGGCGCTGCGCGCCACCCGCGTGCTCAGGCTGGCTGGCTGGTCTGCGCTCATTCTGGCGCTGTATGTGATCGTTCAAGCGCAAGGCTGGGGCATGGGGCTGGTGAGCTACAGCGGGCACACCAGTTTGGCAGCGGGGGTTGTGCTAGGGGAACTGATTGTTCTCAGCCGGTGTCGCGGCAGGCGGGATCGAGGCGCTAGGCCCTGATGCTTGGCGGCAGATGTACCCGTTGATTGAAACGCCTGCAAATTTCTGGCGGTTGAATAGACCGACGCCAAAAGGGGAACAGCACCCCGCCCAGTGCATGGCAAATGACGTTACGCGAACTACCAAATTAATAGCGGCTGGCGCTTTTTGAATAAGCGCTGGCGGCTTATTTGGCGTTACTCGGTGAGTGGCCCGGATGGATAAACCCCGAGAGCACGCGGCAGCGCCATGCCTTTCGCTGCGCGGCGTGCATCAGCCCCGTGTGGTTTGCCCGGCGGGGCTTTTGCTATAACGGCCGTCCAAATAGAGGGGGGAACCATGGTGAACGAAGTTAGCTGCTGGTATGTGGACTGGGGAGCGCTTGGGGCATGGGTCGGGGGGATTGGGGCTGCCACCGCTGCCATTGCGGCGGTATGGGCAGTTGACCGCGAATCTCGCCGCCGGAAATCCTACTCGCGGTTCCTTCTTGAGCAGGATTTGGAGCGACTTGACAGCGCTAGCGACTCACTGAAGATCATGTCCGAGTGGCTTGATATGGCATCTTTCGTAGATCATGAAACAGGGGAAAGAGCCGATTGGGAAAAGCCATTCGAGGACGCTGAGCAACGCTACAAGAATTTGATTCGCGAATTCGAATATTTCGGAAATAGTGAACAGCAGTTTGTGTATCGCCCGCCATTTTCAGAACTTGGCAAGGCTCACGTTTTGGTCCGAGGGTTGAACGACCAGCTCGACGCGATTCACGGGCTTGGATATCACATCGATGAGGGTGCTGCCGCCACCGAGGCCAGAGAGGGGTCAGAGAGAATTCGAGCTGCGGTTGAAGCTCTTAGATGGAAACTTGGCATTGCGAAGGCCGTGGTCTAGACGCCAGCAATATGACGCATCCTAGTGGCAGCGCTAGGTCCAACTCACGTCCTGAGGCAAGGGGGGAAACCTTGAGAGGTCCGCCACTGGATACCGCCCTGTTCCGCACGCGCAGAAAAAATACCCTTGTTTGAAAAATGAATCAAACGCCGGAATTCAAAGATCGGCCGTCAGCCCGCATGAATGCTGAGTTTGAGGCGCTTTGAATTCCGATTGATTTGTCGATTTCAACTGCCTGACGGCGGCAACTCATCCTCTGCCGGAACCTTGCTTTTGCTGCGCAGCACCGCCAGGGTGGAGCCTCTGTCGTCATAAAAATCTTCGAGAATTCGCTGGCTGTAATGATGTGCAGCCTCCACGTCTTCACGTTGCAGTTCCCTCCATTCATCATGAAGCACGTCATTCCCAAGCACTCGGACTTCGTCGTGGGCCCTGCGTCGCCTTGATTCCGTGATTATTCCGTCAGCAGATGCGGCATCGATCTGCTGCTCAAGCGGTGTTCCCTTTTTAAGCTTGTAGCCGCTCGCGCGTAGAGTCTTGTCTAGGACTGATCGGAACAGCCCGGCCGCAGCTCTGAAGTTGCCATGACCCAAGCAAGATTCAGCTTCCCGAAACTCAGCAGCTATTCCCGCAGGAACACTAGGAGGCAATTTCAATTGCTGTGTTGTCTCTGGGTAGAAATCGACTAGGTCCATGTCGTAGCTGATGAAGCTACTCGAATCGGCACTGTTAATGGTTGCCAGCGCTGCCAAACCACAGCCCCCGCACCTCATTAGCACGCTATGCAACATCCCATTACGACCTGATTTGAGCCTCATTTCCCCGACAGCCACAGTCCCATAGGGTCTGCCTTGGGAAATGTACTGAAAGGTGCTCTTGGCTCCGTCGCAACCGGGGCAATGAGCAATCACAGAACCCTGAGAACCGAGTGTGGCCATACATCATCCAATTGATGGGTGCATTGGTGGGTAAAAAAAAAAAGCGCCCCGAGAGGCGCTTGTTTGCTGGTGTAGTGGCGGAGACTGTGAGATTCGAACTCACGGACGGTTGCCCGTCGGCAGTTTTCAAGACTGCTGGTTTAAACCACTCACCCAAGTCTCCGGGAGGGAAGGCGCGAATTCTAGCTGACTGCGGAGGCGGATTTTTTTTCCAGCATGCCCCGCGTCTCGATGAACTTCACCACATCAGCCACACCCGCCAGGGTTTTGAGGTTGGTCATCACAAACGGCTTGAGCCCTTGGGCGTTGGTGCGCATGCGGGTGGTGTCGGCGTGCATCACGTCCAGGTTGGCACCCACGTGGGGGGCTAGGTCGGTTTTGTTGATGATGAACAAGTCGCTTTTGGTGATGCCGGGGCCACCCTTGCGCGGGATTTTTTCGCCAGCCGCCACGTCGATGACGTAGATGGTGAGGTCGCTCAGCTCGGGGCTGAAGGTGGCGGCCAGGTTGTCGCCGCCGCTTTCCACAAACACGATGTCGGCGTTGGGGAACTCGCCCAGCATGCGGTCGATGGCTTCGAGGTTGATGGAGCAGTCTTCGCGGATGGCGGTGTGGGGGCAGCCGCCGGTCTCTACGCCCAGGATGCGCTCGGCGGGCAGGGCGCCGCTCACGGTGAGTAGGCGCTGGTCTTCCTTGGTGTAGATGTCGTTGGTGATGGCGATGAGGTCGTAGTCATCGCGCATGGTCTTGCACAGCATTTCCAGCAGCGTGGTCTTGCCGGAGCCCACGGGGCCGCCGA
>NZ_JBKBXG010000031.1:0-54655 GCF_046314175.1 Acidovorax sp.
CGCCAGGCGCGGGTCGGGGATGACTTGCAGGTGCTGCAGCAGGGTCACAGGGGCTGGTTGGGTGATCAAACGCTGCAGTTTCGCCGCAAATAGCGGCCCTATTTAGATGCGATTGCCCTGCCTCAAACGGGTGTGAAATCGAGCGTGTAGTTTTGCGGCCCGCGTTGCGCGATCTTGAGCGCACCCACCCGATTGCCCAGTTCGGCGCAGCGCACCAGCGGCCAGCCCTTTTCCAGCCCGAACAGCAGCGCGCCGCGCCATGCATCACCGCATCCTGTGGGGTCTACCACGGCGACAGGCACGACGGGGGGCACGTGGGTCTTGTCACCCTCCACCCACACCTCGCACCCTTCAGCGCCCAGCGTCACCACCAAGCCACGCACCTTGCGCGAAATATCCGCCAGGGACCAACCCGTGCGATCACACAGCATCTTGCCTTCGTAGTCGTTGACGGTGACCCACGAGGCCTGCTCGACAAAGGCCGACAACTCGGCACCATTGAACATGGGCAGCCCCTGACCAGGATCGAACACGAAAGGGATGCCTGCGGCCACAAACTGTGCTGCGTGCTGGACCATGGCATCGCGCCCATCAGGCGCAATGATGCCCACGGTCACCGTCGCATCGGGCTCGATCCGGTTGGCGTGGGCCTGCATCATTGCCCCGGGGTGAAACGCCGTGATCTGGTTGTTGTCACGGTCCGTCATGATCATGGCCTGCGCGGTGTAGGTGTCCTGCACCTGCCCCACGTGCCGCTGGCTGATGCCCAGATCGCCCAGGCGCTGAAGATAGTCCGCGCCATCGCTGCCCAGCATGGCCATGGGCAGCGGCTCGCCCCCCAGCAGCTTCAGGCTGTAGGCAATGTTGCCGGCGCAACCGCCAAAGTCGCGGCGCAGTGAAGGCACCAGGAACGACACATTCAGGATGTGCAGCTGGTCGGGCAGTATCTGCTCGGCAAACCGCCCCTCAAAAGTCATGATGGTGTCGAACGCCAGAGAACCGCAAATGATGGCAGCCATATCAAAGAAGTGGGTTGGTCAAAAAATTTCAGGGATAGAACGCGAGCAGCCGATAGCCTGCGACACGCGCGCCGCCGGTGGTGACGATCACGGCCACCGACGCGCTCCACTCGCCACGTGCGGGCAACTCGGCGGGTGCCGCCATATCGGTCGGCAGCAGCACACGGCGAAGAACGGGCTGGTCTTGCGCATCCGTCAGCGTCAGCTCCACCGCAGGCATCGCCAGCGGTATGGTCGCCTGGCTCTTCATGGTGAGCGCCAATTGGTAGCTGTCTCCCCGCGCCTTGTTGAAGGACGAGCTGTCGATCACCACGTCGGCAATCTGGCGCTGCGGGGCGATTTCGCACTGCAGCGGGGCACACAGCTTGATGAGCCAGGGGCGCGCGCGGGCGTCCATGGCCACAATGCGGTCACGCTCCTGCACAGCCACCTGAAGCGCCAACGCCACCAGCGCTGTCAGCGCGAACATGGCCAGAACAACGCGCACCCCGGGCTGGCGCCAGAACGCTTTGCGACGGGCAGCACGCACGAAACTAACTTCGTCATGCTCCGGGTCTCGGTCCTCGTCGGCATCGAGCGCGGTGGACGAATTGCGCGTGTCGGCTCGCAGCACGGCGGCAGCGGAATCATCCTCCACCAACGCCAGCGATTCGGCGGCTTGCAGGGGCTGGGCGGGCACAAAATCGACTGGTGGCAAATCCATCCCCGCCTGATCAGCAGCGGGCGGTGGCGTCCCGCTTTGGGGTGCGGCATCCGCAGCCCATTTCACACTGCCGCTAGACGCACTGAGAACACCAGGAGCACCAGGCGCTCCCGGCGCACCCATCGCCGGGGCCACAGAGGCGTCCAGCGAAGGAAAGGAAGCATCGCCCGCTTCAGGCACAGACCTCCCAGCGGGGTCGGTGGCCTGCACTAGGTGAGCCGGCCATTCAGAATCCCGCAGTTCGGCAAACGGCAGCTCGTATCCGCCAGGAACTGGAGGCTCCAACGCATCCAGCGGTGCAGGCACTGTGTCCGCAAACCCCGGTGGAGGCACATCGTGCGCCGCAGGCACAGACACCGATGCCGCAGGAATTGGGGTGGGCGCCGCCGGGGTAGAGAAAGCGGGCGCGGCCCTGTACGACGAAGCAGCGTCGCGCGCCAACTTGTCCAGATCAGACGCAGACGGAGGTGGCGGGGATGGGCGCCAGGCAAACGGGGTCACCGGCTCCAGGCTCAGTTCGCCCCCCGATGCGCCCCGCGCACCAGCGGTGAGAAACGCCGGAACCGCTGGCGTGGGCACGTCCATGACTGGCGGTGATGACGCCTCGGGCAATGGGGCAACCCATGGAGCGGGTGGTACAAAAGGCTCAGGTGCAGGGGACGGCGCTGCGGTCGGGGATGCAGGGTTCAGATCAGCCCCTGAATGCCTGGGCGCTGTCGATTGCACACTACGAAGCGCCGCGCCCAGCCCCGAGGCAACGGCCGGTGGGGCCGCGGGAGCCGCAAAAGAGGCTGCAGGCGCTGCAACCAACGGTGGGACGGGTGGCGGTGGCGGTGGCACACCCCAAGCACGGTCCGCACCTGTCGCCCGCGCTACGGGAGCGGGGGGCGGCCGGATATCGGTGAGCGACACATCGGGCAACAACGACGGGGGCGCAGACGGCAACAAATGCGCCGACGCATCAAACACCTCTTTGCATTGGCCGCAGCGCACCCATCCTTCCGATATGCGCAATTGGTCAGCCACCACCTTGAAAGACGTGGCACAGGACGGGCAGCGAGTGATCTGGCTCATCAGCGGTGGATTGTAGGGGCCCGGGCATTGCTGCCGATGGCGGCAGAAACCCGCAGCCTCAGCGCTTGGCGGTCATCAAAATCCAGCCATCCTCGGCATCCGACACCTGGAGCTGCAGCCAGGGCGCATATGCCTCCTTCAGCTCATCGGCCTGGCGCTCCAGAATACCTGCCAAAACCAGATGGCCGCCCGCCGCAACATGGGCACAAAGCAGGGGTGCCAACACCCGCAGCGGCGTGGCCAGAATGTTGGCAAGCACCGTCTGGTATTCGCCGTTGGCCTTGTCGGGCAGGCCTGCATTCAACTGCACGTCGTTGGCCTGCGCATTCTGCGCGGTGGACTCCACCGCCGCTGGGTCGATATCGACCGCATCAATGTCGGTGGCGCCAAATTTGGCAGCACCAATGGCCAGAATGCCCGAGCCACAGCCATAGTCCAAAACGCGCCCGAGCGGATTGCCCTGGGCAGCACCGGTGGCGCCGTGGCCCGCAATCCAGCGCAGACACATGCGCGTGGTGGGGTGCGTGCCGGTGCCAAAGGCCAGCCCAGGGTCGAGCCGGATACTGCGCACCGCCTGTGCAGGCAACTCGTGCCAGGTGGGCACGATCCAGAAGTCGGGCGTGATGTCCACCGGCGCAAACTGTGACTGTGTGAGCCGCACCCAGTCCTGGTCCGGCACCGCAGCCACACCCAGCACCTGGCACCCCGCAAAAAAATCCTGCACCACCAGCAACTGCTGCGCCTCGCGTGCCGCCACCTCGGACGGGAACAACGCCACCACGCGGCTGCGCTGCCAGCCATCCTTGGGAGGCGGCATACCGGGTTCACCAAAAAGGGCTTGCTCGGCGTCGGTCTGGGCATCGGCATCTTCGACCGACACACTGAGCGCATCCAGCGCATCCAGCGCATCGCTGACCGCTTCGATACGGTCTTCCGGACACATCAGACTCAACTCAAACATAGGCGCCTCTCAAAAAAAATGAAATGCTGGCACCCGTTGCCAGGAGCCAGCATGTGAACGACCTGCGCAGTGCCAACTCAGCGCTTGTGCTGCGACAACCACTCTTCCAGGTAATGGATGTTGGTGCCGCCCGCCGTGAACTTGGCATCCACCATCAACTCGCGGTGCAGCGGTATGTTGGTGTGGATGCCTTCGATCACCGTCTCGGACAGCGCCGTGCGCATGCGGGCCAGGGCCTGCTCGCGCGTGTCGCCGTGCACGATGATCTTGCCGATCATCGAGTCGTAGTTGGGGGGCACGAAGTAGTTGGTGTACGCATGCGAATCCACGCGCACGCCGGGCCCGCCCGGCGCATGCCAGGTGGTGATGCGGCCGGGAGACGGGGTGAACTTGTAAGCGTCTTCCGCATTGATACGGCACTCGATCGCGTGGCCACGGATTTCGATCTGGCGCTGGGTGAAGGGCAGCTTCTCGCCCGCCGCCACCATGATCTGCGTACGCACTATGTCCACACCCGTGATCCATTCGGTCACCGGGTGCTCCACCTGCACACGGGTGTTCATTTCAATGAAATAGAACTCGCCGTTTTCGTACAGAAACTCGAACGTACCCGCGCCACGGTAGCCGATCTTCTTGCAGGCGGCCACGCAACGTTCGCCAATCTTCTCGATCAACTTGCGGGGGATGCCCGGTGCTGGCGCCTCTTCAATCACCTTCTGGTGGCGTCGCTGCATGGAGCAGTCGCGCTCGCCCAGGTACACAGCGTTGCGGTGCTTGTCGGCCAGCACCTGGATTTCAATATGGCGCGGGTTCTGCAGGAACTTTTCCATATAGACCGCAGGATTGCCAAATGCAGCGCCTGCCTCGGCCTTGGTCATCTGCACGGCATTGACAAGCGCCGCCTCGGTATGCACCACACGCATACCCCGGCCACCGCCGCCGCCAGCCGCCTTGATGATGACGGGGTAGCCTACGGCCTTGGCGATGCGGCGGATCTGGACCGGGTCGTCGGGCAGTTCGCCCTCAGAGCCTGGCACGCAGGGCACACCCGCCTTGATCATGGCCTGCTTGGCCGACACCTTGTCACCCATGGTGCGAATGTTGTCGGGCGTGGGGCCGATGAACTGGAAGCCGCTCTTTTCCACCCGTTCGGCGAAATCGGCGTTTTCAGACAGAAAGCCGTAGCCGGGGTGAATAGCTTCAGCATCGGTCACCTCCGCCGCCGAAATGATGGCCGGCATGTTGAGGTAAGAGAGAGGCGACGGCGCGGGACCGATGCACACGGCCTCTTCGGCCAGCTTCACATACTTGGCGTCGCGGTCGGCTTCGGAGTAGACCATCACGGCCTTCACGCCCAGCTCGTGACACGCGCGCTGAATGCGAAGGGCGATCTCTCCGCGATTCGCAACAAGGATCTTCTTGAACATGAGCGCCTTATTCGATGACGAACAGCGGTTGTCCGTATTCGACTGCCTGGCCGTTTTCGCCCAGGATGCGGGTGACCGTTCCCGACTTGTCGGCTTCGATCTCGTTCAATATCTTCATGGCTTCGATGATGCAGATGGTCTCGCCTTCCTTGACCTGGCTGCCGATCTCGACAAACGCCTTGGCGCCCGGGCTGGATGAGCGGTAGAAAGTGCCGACCATGGGCGACTTGACGATGTGGCCTGCAGGCGCAGCGGCTGGCGGGGCGGGCAGCTCCGCCACAGGGGCAGCGGCAGGAGCCGGAGCGCCCGGAGCCTGCATGGGCGCCTGGACATATTGCTGAACCACGTTGCCGCCGCTCTTGACGATGCGGACCTTGCCTTCGGCCTCGGTGATTTCGAGTTCGGAGACGTTCGACTCGGATACGAGGTCGATCAGGGTTTTGAGTTTTCGCAGATCCATGGAAGCTCCAACGGCTATAAAACTGAATAGGGCGCGAATTTACTCTAATTTCACCCTAACGCAGCCATCCCCGGGTAATTTTCATTAACTTCAACATGACCTGTAGGGATACGGCGCGGATCACAAGCGGGCGACTTCCCGTGTTCGGCCTCTATTTGCCGTCAAAACGGTCAGCGCAGCGCCGACCAAAGCTTCAGGTCGTCGGGGGTCACCTGGCCCATTTTACGATGCAGCACCCGCCCTTCCCCTCCCAGCACCACCGTGAACGGCAGGCCACCGGTCAGGTTGCCCAGGGATCGGCCCAGCTCCGTGCCCCCCAAACCCGCCAGCCCCACGGGAAAGTCCAGTGGAATGCGCGCCAGAAACTTGCGCACAGCCGAAGGTTGGTCAATGGCCAATCCCAGCACTTGCCAGCCTTTGGCAGCATGTTCGCGGTAAAAGGCATTGAGCATGGGCAGCTCCTCCACACAGGGCGGGCACCAGGTCGCCCAGAAGTTCAGCAGCACCGGCTTGCCCGCGAACGACTTCAAGGCAAGTGTTCCACCGTCCGGCGTGTCGAACTCCATGCCCCACAGCGCCTGCTCGGCACCGGGTTCCATGGCATGGGGTTGAAACTTCCACCACGCCAGCCCCGCGCCGCCCAGGGCAGCGGCGCCCGCCACACCGGCATACAAAAAACGTCGACGGGCGGGCTGCAGGGCAGCAGCGCCTGGGTCGGCTTGGCCCGATTGACCGGCGGGAGCAGCGTCAGCCGCAGGAGATTGAGAATGTTCAGCAGGATTCGTCATGGCTCAGGGGTGTCTTGGAGCAGGCGGCGCACGGCGGTCAGATCACCGCGCGGGGTGCGGCCTTTGGAATCAGGCCGCAGGGCGCCTCGCAGGTCATCGAGGTCGTAAATCATGAGGTGCACGCCGATCATCTCACCCAGTTCAGGCGACTTGCTGCTGATGCTCAGCGCCTCGACCGAGTGGCCGTGAAAACCGGACACGGTGCGGGGTTCGTAATCGACATGGTGGTCGATAAGGGCTATTTCTGCCGATTTGGAATCATCACAAAACAACTGCAGATAAACATCTGAAAGCCGTGTGGCCGTGCCGTGCCACACGGCACCTGCCAAATGGGGCCGAAACGCGGCCATGCGCACCATCCACACCAGCGCCAGCTGCCGCAGGGCGCGCAGCTCGCGGGGCTGCGTGTCGGCGCAAAATATCTGGATGTACTCTCGCACCGCCTCTTCGACGCGATCGTTGTCGGGCAGCGGTGTGCGGGGCGGCAGGCCCATCTCGCGCAACGCACGGCGTTTGGCCGGACCCCATTCAAGCCCTTCTTCCACCACCAGCCGGGCCGTGGTGTGGGCGATTTCGTCGCTCAAAGGTGTGTGCATGGTGGTAGACGCGAAGACAGGAGGCTGCATTGTGGCTTGGTCACGCGGCAGGGACCATGGCTTCACCCCATACCCCCTGAGGGTGCTAAAGCAAGTGTTCGCCCTACACTACGCTTTTAATAGCTGTTAGCGCTTATCCAATAAGCGCTGGAGGCATATTTGATATCAAATTGAGCGCCCTGCGGGCAGGCTTAGAATCTGCGCCCATGCATATACACATACTGGGCATCTGCGGCACGTTCATGGGCGGCCTTGCCGCGCTGGCGGGCGAGGCAGGCCACAAGGTGACGGGCTGCGACGCTGGCGTTTACCCGCCCATGAGTGACCAGCTCAGGGCCTTGGGCATCGACCTGATCGAAGGTTTTGGCGCCGACCAGCTGGCCCTGCAGCCCGACATGTTCGTGGTCGGCAACGTGGTAAGCCGCGCAAGGTTGCCCGACGGGAGCCCCAAGTTTCCGCTGATGGAGGCGATCCTGGACGCTGGGGCACCCTACACCAGCGGGCCGCAGTGGCTGGCCGAGCACGTGCTGCAAGGCCGCCATGTGCTGGCGGTGGCGGGCACCCATGGCAAGACCACCACCACGTCGATGCTGGCGTGGATTCTGGAAAGCGCCGGTCAGCAGCCCGGGTTTCTGATCGGCGGGGTGCCGCTGAACTTTGGCGTATCGGCCCGGCTGGGCGCACCGCAGAGGCCCGTTCCATCGACCGCTCCGCTCGGTGCAGCGCCCTTATTCGTGATCGAGGCGGATGAATACGACACCGCCTTCTTCGACAAACGCAGCAAGTTTGTTCACTACCGGCCCCGCACAGCCGTGCTCAACAACCTGGAGTTTGACCACGCCGACATCTTTGACGACCTGGCGGCGATCGAGCGGCAGTTTCATCACTTGGTGCGCACCGTGCCGCCCTCGGGCTGCGTGGTGGCCAACGGGCTGGAGGAAAGCCTGGCGCGCGTGTTGCACACCGGCTGCTGGAGCCAGGTGACCCACTTCGGCGCCACGGTGAGCGACTTTACCGCGCAGGGCGAGCCCCACGCCTTTGATGTGCTGCACCAAGGCCGCACCGTAGCCCGCGTGGAATGGGCACTGACCGGCGTGCACAACCAACTCAACGCGCTGGCCGCCATTGCCGCTGCGCACCATGTGGGTGTAACCCCTCAGCAGGCAGCAGCCGCACTGGCAACGTTTCAGAACGTGAAGCGCCGCATGGAGCTGCGCGGCACCGTGGGCGGCATTGCGGTGTACGACGATTTCGCCCACCACCCCACGGCCCTGCGCACTACGCTCGATGGCCTGCGCCGCAGCCTGGGCACCAGCGCGCGCATCCTCGCCGTGTTTGAACCGCGCAGCAACACCATGAAACTGGGCGCCATGAAGAGCCAGTTGCCCTGGGCGCTGGAGCCCGCAGACCTGGCGTTCTGCCACACGGCCGGGCTGGATTGGGACGCAGCGCAAGCCTTGGCACCCATGGGCGTGGGCCCGGGCCAGCGCGCGCAAACCGCGCCCGACATCGACACCCTGGTGGCCCAGGTCATCCAGGCAGCGCGCACTGGGGATCACATCGTGTGCATGAGCAACGGCGGGTTTGGTGGCATCCACGCCAAACTGCTGCAAGCACTGCAAAAATAATAGCTACTAGCGCTTTACAGATAAGCGCTAGAGGCTGATTTGGCCTATATTTTCAGTAGGTGACGGCCATGCCGGGTACGTCCACACGCACCACAGGCTTGGCCAGTGCCGCGCTGGCGGCACGTGCAAAGTCACGCGACCACGCCGGGTCGGCCATCAGCGATGCCCCTGCGGCGCGTGCCACGGTCAGCACCTTGTCGGCCAGCAGCACCTTGCCGCTGGCGCGCAACGGCTCGCAGTCCAGGCTGATGAACTGATCGTCCAGCCAGCGCCGCCCCTCCTCATGCCCCATGGGCTCAGCGCCCGCGAGGTCAAACCGAAACTCCTGGTGTCCGGCCAGCCGGACCGATACTTCGCTGTGCATGGAAATTGCCTTTCTCTTCTGAATGCCGAACCCGTGACTGCGATGGTGTGCCTGCAGCCCACGGGTCCGAGTTTAGAGCCTGCGATGGCCCCAACGCTCAGCGCGCGCGGCGCGCGTTCACTGCATCAGACAGCTCAGCCAGCGACTGCAGCGAATCATCCCAGCCCAGGCAGGCATCGGTGATGCTAAGGCCGTAGGTCAGCGACGCAGCGTCGTCCTTGCCCGGCGTGAACTTCTGGGCACCAGCCGTGAGATGGCTTTCGATCATCAGCCCGAAGACGCTGCGCGAGCCGCCGGCGACCTGCCCGGCCACATCGCGCGCCACGTCCATCTGCTTTTGGTGCTGCTTGCTGCTGTTGGCGTGGCTGCAGTCGACCATCAGCGTGGCAGGCAGCTTGGCGGCTTCGAGGTCCTTGCAAGCGGCGGCCACACTGGCTGCGTCATAGTTGGGCGTCTTGCCGCCACGCAGGATCACGTGGCAGTCCTTGTTGCCGTTGGTGTTGACGATGGCGACCTGCCCGTTTTTGTGCACCGACAGGAAGTGGTGGCCCCGGCTGGCAGACTGGATGGCGTCGGTGGCGATGCGGATGTTGCCGTCCGTACCGTTCTTGAAGCCGATGGGCGCCGACAGGCCCGAGGCCAGCTCGCGGTGCACCTGGCTTTCGGTGGTGCGTGCGCCAATGGCGCCCCAGCTGATGAGGTCGCCGATGTACTGGGGCGATATCACGTCCAGGAACTCGCTGCCAGCGGGCACGCCCAGGCGGTTGATGTCGATGAGCAACTGGCGCGCAATGCGCAGGCCTTCGTCAATGCGGTAGGTCTCATCGAGGTAGGGGTCGTTGATCAGGCCCTTCCAGCCCACCGTGGTGCGGGGCTTTTCGAAGTAAACGCGCATCACGATCTCCAGCGTGTCCTTGTACTGCTCGCGGACCACCTTGAGGCGGCGGGCGTATTCGAGCGCTGCGGCGGGGTCGTGGATGGAGCAAGGGCCAATCACGACCAGCAGACGGTCATCGGAGCCCGCCATGATGTTGTGGATGTTCTTGCGGGTCTGGGTGATCAGCGTCTCGACCGGCGTACCGCCAATCGGGAAAAAGCGGATCAGATGCTCGGGAGGTGGCAACACGGTGATGTCCTTGATACGTTCGTCGTCGGTCTGGCTGGTTTTCTCGACGCTGCGGTACCAGGCATCGCTGGTGGGGTTGGAAAGGGCCGTCATGGTTGCTACCTCGTGGAGTAAGTTGATTGAAGTGAGATGAAAAACGGGAGGGCAGAAAAACAAAAACCGCCGGGCTTTGCAGCGTCGGCGGTTGGTATGGGGAGGTTGCGTTTACTTGCGCGTTTTCCTCTCATCCGCCAGGGACTGAGATAAAAAACCAAAAATAAAACGCGCTGCGAACTTGCATGGCGGCCAATGTAGCACAGGAGTGCGGCGGTGCAGCAAGCTCCCGCTGTTGCGATTGCGCGACAAAAGAAGGCGCAAAGCGTGCGGCAAACACGCGAGATCAGCGCCCCCAGCTGCGAAACCAGGCTCGCATTCTTTGCAGCGCCGACAGCCTGCGCGCAGGGGCTGCCTCCTGCAGATCGCTTTGTGGATCGCTCTGGTGTTCATACATATCGATGAGCAAAAGCGCCTCGCCGAGCGTGCGCCAGGCCAGCAGTTCAAACTGGTCAAAGCTTGCGCTTTCCTTGGGGCTGCGGCGTTCCAGCATCTGCTGCCAATCGGCAATGGCGTTGCGCAGTTCACGCAGCGCACGCTGGTAGGCGCCAAACTCATACAGGGCATGCCACGCGGAGCCCAGGCCCGTCAAAAACAATTGATGTTCACGCGCGCAATGCGACAAGGTGGTCACACGACGGGCAATGGCTGCAGTGTCGGTGCTGGTGCGCCGTATGCGAACGGCCTCATCGATCTGCATGGACAGCGCGCCCAGGCTGTCACGCAGCTGGCGGGAGTCCTCGTCCGCCACGCCTTCGCGCAGAAACCGGCTGATGTCGCCAAACGACTGGAGGGTCAGCAGCTGACTGGGGCGCGTGGCAGGCATGGTGCTGCTGATTGTGCGCCGCCTCCCGCGCAGTGCAAGCGTTGAAAAGGGGGTGAAAACGCGAATGCTGATAGCACCCCACACTTGCAGGCCGTGGGGTGCCAGGTTCAAGCCGTGCCGCCCACCGTCAACCCCTCGATACGCAGCGTGGGCTGGCCCACGCCCACAGGCACACTCTGGCCTTCCTTGCCGCAGGTGCCTACGCCGCTATCCAAGCGCATGTCGTTGCCGATCATGGTCACTTTCTTGAGCGACTCCGGCCCGCTACCGATGATGGTGGCGCCTTTCACGGGGTACTGGATCTTGCCGTTCTCCACCCAATACGCTTCGCTGGCCGAGAACACGAACTTGCCCGAGGTGATGTCCACCTGCCCGCCACCAAAGTTGCTGGCGTACAGGCCCTTCTTGATGCTGGCAATGATTTCCTGCGGGTCCTTGTCGCCACCCAGCATGTAGGTATTGGTCATGCGCGGCATGGGGATGTGGGCATAGCTCTCGCGCCGACCGTTGCCGGTGGGCGCGACGCCCATCAGGCGTGCGTTGAGCGAATCCTGGATATAGCCCTTCAGAATGCCGTCCTCAATCAGCACGTTGCGCTGGCTGGCGTGGCCTTCGTCGTCCACGTTGAGCGATCCGCGGCGGTCGGCGATGGTGCCGTCATCCAACACCGTCACGCCCTTGGCTGCCACGCGCTGGCCGATGCGGCCGCTGAAGGCACTCGACCCCTTGCGATTGAAGTCGCCTTCGAGCCCGTGGCCGATGGCCTCGTGCAGCAGGATGCCAGGCCAGCCTGAGCCCAGCACCACCGTCATCTCGCCGGCAGGCGCAGGGCGCGATTCCAGGTTGACCAGGGCGGCGTTGACGGCTTCGTCCACGTACTTGCCCATCTGCTCGTCGTCGAAGTAGGCCAGGCCAAAACGTCCACCGCCCCCGGCAGAGCCCATTTCGCGGCGGCCGTTCTGTTCGGCGATCACCGTCACCGACAAGCGCACCAGCGGGCGCACATCGGCCGCCAGGGTGCCATCGGCACGTGCCACCAGCACCACGTCGTATTCGCTGGCCAAACCCGCCATGACCTGCGCCACGCGCGGGTCCTTGGCGCGGGCGCGCTGCTCCAGCTTTTCCAGCAAGGCCACCTTGGCGGTGCTGTCGAGCGAGGCAATAGGGTCCACGCCCGGATACAGGCTGCGGCCAGCTGCTACTTTTTTAGGAGCTACTCGCGCTTTACCAGCCTGCGCTACCGACGAAATAGACCGCACAGTTCGTGCCGCATCCAGCAAGGAAGCTTCAGAGATGTCGTCCGAATATGCAAAAGCCGTCTTCTCGCCGCTCACCGCGCGCACACCGACGCCCTGGTCGATGCTGAAGGAACCGGTCTTGACGATGCCCTCTTCCAGGCTCCAGCCTTCACTGCGGGTGTACTGAAAGTACAGATCCGCATCGTCCACCTTGTGGGTGCGGATCTCGGCCAGCGCGCGGGCCAGGTGGCTCTCGTCAAGCCCAAAAGGGGTCAGCAGCAGTTCGCGAGCAACATCAATGCGCTGGCTGGTGGCCGCGCGCTGGGGCGCGGCAGTGGTGGAGCGAAAAGTCATCCGGGCATTTTAGGCGTGCAGCCCTGCCCCGCCGGACAACGGTGCGCATGCCCCTATGCCGCCCTGCCGCTGCCCGACTCTGCAGGCCGCGGTGTCAGGCTGCCGTCTGATCGTCCAGGGCGGCTTGCGGTGCGTGGGTTTGCACCGACTCGATACCCGCATCGCGAGCCTTGGCGCCCGAATACATCTGGCTTTGGCCGATGACCTGACCATTTCCTGCCTTGAGCGTGAAATAGGGCGACCCGTTCTTTGCGCTCAGGCGACCAAAACGACCATCGTCCGGGGCATTTTTGCGCACGGATTCGATGCCGTTCAACGCACTGGCCCGTGATTCGTACATTTCGCTCGTCAGGATGACCTGGCCATTGGAGGCCAGCAGATTGAAGATAAATTTATCGTTCTTCGACTTTGTCAGTGCGAATTTCGCCGCCATAGGAAATCCCTCCGGGCCAAGGCACAGTTGGCCTGCTGGTTTGTACCTTCTTGTAGCCGCGCACGCAACGCCTCGGAGCCTGGAGCGCGGCGGTCAAAGCGCCGGCCGGGGGTCTTTGGAGTCCTGCTTTTGCGCGCGCGCCACCGACATCAGGATGCCCAGCGCCAGTCCCAGGGTCACCATGGCTGTGCCCCCGTAGCTGATGAAGGGCAGCGGAACGCCCACTACAGGCAGGATGCCGCTGACCATGCCCATGTTCACAAACGCGTACGTGAAGAAGATCATGGACACCGCACCCGCCATCAAGCGGCCAAACAGGCTGTTGGCCCCGGCGGCAATAGCGAGCCCCCGCCAGATCAGCATGAGAAAACAGGCCACCAGAAAAAGGTTTCCCACCAGACCAAACTCTTCGGAGAAGGCTGCAAAGATGAAATCGGTAGTGCGTTCCGGGATGAACTCCAGGTGCGTCTGGGTGCCCGCCATGAAGCCCTTGCCCCACATGCCCCCCGACCCGATGGCGATCATGCCCTGGATGATGTGAAACCCCTTGCCCAGCGGGTCCCGCGTCGGATCGAGCAGGGTGCAGACGCGCTGCTGCTGGTATTCGTGCAACACCATCCAGCGCACGCCTTCGGCACACAGCTGATCTCCAAGCAGAACCAGGGTAAGAATGCCCACCCCACCGATCACTACCGGTGGCAGCACCAGCTTCCACGACAAGCCCGCAAAGAAGATCACCGACAGGCCCGCAGCCAGCACCAGCAGCGAGGTGCCCAGATCGGGCTGTTTCATGATCAGCCCCACCGGGATCGCCAGCAAAAGCCCGGCGGCGGCAAAGTCGAGGGGGCGCAAGGTGCCCTCGCGTTTTTGAAACCACCAGGCCAGCATCAGGGGCATGGCGATTTTCAGAATCTCGCTGGGCTGGATAACAAGCCCAACATTAAGCCAGCGCGTCGCGCCTTTTTTGGTGATGCCAAAAAACTCCACCCCCAACAGCAGCACCACACCGGCCGCATAAAGCGGCACAGCGAACATCATGATTTTCTGCGGCGGCACCTGGGCCACCATGAAAAGGATGGCGCCCGCAATGAGCATGTTGCGCCCATGGTCTGAAAAACGCGTGCCATGGTCGTAGCCCGACGAATACATGGCCACGAGCCCGGAAGCGGCCAGGACCAGCACCACCACGATGAGCGGCAGGTCAAAACCCCGAAACAAGGGGGCAAAACGCTGCGAAAGGGTGGGCTTTTCAAAAACGGCGGACATCCTGCAATTATCCGCCCCGCCGCCGCGCCCTGCGGTCAACCCGCCTGGCGGAAGGCCATCACAGCCTGGTTGCGCAGCGTGCGCAGCAGGCCCAGCGCCTTGTCATCCACCACAATGCCGCCCGCGCTGGACTGGTCGGCATAGATCAGCGCAAACGGCTGACCCTTGATCTGCAGGGGCAGTAGCAGAAATGACGGGGCGTTGAGCCCCGAGCGGTACCACTCTGGCAGCCGGGCCAGCATGCGGGGTTCGGTGGCGTCGTTGATGAGCGTGTCGGCGCCGCGCAGGCACACCGCAGCAAACAGATCGCCCTGCGCCTTGAGCGGCACCCGCATCGCGCGCACCGCCACCTCGCTGCCCTCGCCCAGGCCAAACCGGCCGGTCAGCACCTCGGTCTTGGCGTCGCGCAGGCAAAACACCATGCGCCGAAAACCCAGCGCCCGGAACATGGTCTCCAGGATCATGCGCAACACATCGTTGAGCTGAAAGCTCTCGACCATGGCGTTGGTGATGTCCTGGATGCCCGCGGCCAGCACCTCATTGACCTGGGCCACAGAGACCGCCCCTCCCGCCTGTGACGCAAGCACGGCGGGCAGCGGCTGTGTGTCGCTGGCGCGCAGCTCGTGCGGCTCCAGCGCGTCGTCCGGTGTGGGCGCGGCACCCTCGGCAGGGGGGAGCGTCAGCAGCCTTGCGGCAGGCGTTCCGGGCGCCACGCGCAGGTCCAGAGCCTCGGCCAGGGCCACCAGCTTGTGACGGGCACGCAGGGTGGCTTCGGCAATGGATTGGGCAGACAGGGCCAGCGTGCGCGCATAGCGTGTACCTATCTGACCCAGATGGGGCTCCAGCTGGGCGGGTTCACTGAACAGCAAGGTGCTGGCCACTTCGTTGGCCGCCATGGCCGCCCAGCGCAGGCGCTCCACGCCCTCCTCGGGCGCGCGCTGCATGGGCGAGCCCAGGGGCTTGCGCATGCAGCGCTGCAAGGTCTCCGGCAGGGCCCAAACCCGGGCCACCCCCACGCCCAGGTCCTCAAAACCCAGCCCCAGCACCTGCACCGACGCCGATTCCTCCCCGCCTTCCATCCGTCCCGCGGCCACCAGGCTGCGCACCTGCCGGGCCTCTTCCGGAAAATAAAACTCGCACAACATCCGCCCCAGGTTCTGGAACATGGCACCGATGAACGCTTCCTCGGCCGCCTGGCTGGTGCTGCACAGCTCGGCAGCAACCGATCCGGCCATCATGGCGCGCAGAAACTCCTCGCGCATCTGGCTGGCATGGGCCTTGTCCTGCATGTGGTCCAGCAGCACCAGGCTGAGCGCCATGTTGCGCACCGCATTGAAGCCCACCAGGCTGACCGCCCGCGACACCGTGCTGATGGTGCCCCGGCTGGCATGCGCATAGTGCACGCTGTTGACCAGGCGCAGCAGCTTGTTGGTGAGCGCCACGTCCTTCAAGATTTCGTGCGTCAGGTCGCTGATGCTGTCGTCTTCTGAATTGGCCACCCGCTGGATGCGCGCCACCGAGTCCGACAGCGCCGGAAAGTCGCTTTTGTGCCGCATGCGCCGCAGCAAAAAGTCCAGCGTGGCGTTGCTGGCGGCCGACGGCGCGCTGGCGGGCGCCGCCCAGGCCCGCAGCGCGTCCCTGAAATCCGCGGCCGATGTATACCGCTGGCCCGGGTCGCGCGCCATGGCCCGCTGAAGGATGGCCCTGAGGCCATCGTCCACGCCCTGCCCCAGGTCCTTGGGCAGCACCAGGTCTTCGTTGGCAAGCTGGTACAGCGCCTGCCAGGTGTCCTTGTGGTGAATGAGGGGCTGGCCGGTGAGCATCTCGATCAGCACCAGCGCCGCCGAGTACACGTCCATCGACGGCGCAGGGGCCGCGCCGGCCGCCGCCTCGGGTGCCAGGTAAGCAGGGGTGCCGCTGGCCAGCTGTGCATCGGCCTGCGCCTGCACCGGGGCTGCCATGCCAAAGTCCATCACCCGTGCGTGGCGCTGGGTGTCGATCATGATGTTCGACGGCTTGAGGTCGCGGTGCACGATGCCCGCCTGGTGTGCGGCCTGCAGGCCATCGAGCACATCCACCATCAGCGCCACCGCATCGTGCGGCGTGCAGCGCCCCTGCTGGGCCAGGTGCTCGGCCAGCGTCTTGCCCGGCACATATTCAAAAACGATGTACGGCTGGCGTCCCTGCACGTCGGCCTCGAACACCGGCACGATGAACGGGTGGGCCAGACGCCCCACGTGGCGCGCTTCGCGCAGCCATTGCTCCAGCACCGAAGGGTCCTGGTCCTGCACGGGGCGCATGAGCTTGATGGCCACGTCGCGCTGCAGGCGTGGGTCCAGCGCCAGCCACACCGTGGCCTGGGCGCCGCGGCCCAGCAGCTTCTTGAGCTCAAACCGGCCGAGCGATGTGGGTGGCTTCTCGCCCGCCCCCAAGGCCCAGCGTTTGGCGGTGGAAAGCGGGGCAAAATCGGTCATGGTGCGGGCGGCAAAACAAGGCACCACACGGCGTGACGCCCTTGTGGCCCCATCTTATGCCCTGCGCTGTGCCGGGTAGAGCAGTGATTCCCCTGCCCGCCAGTTCATAGACCAGTGACCCCATTGGCGCTGTTGCTCTTTTGTCCACGTCCGCATGACCACCACCCACCTCCTGTATCTGCACGGTTTTCGCTCCTCACCGCAGTCAGCCAAGGCCCGGCAAATGGCAGCGTACGTGGCGCAGCACCACCCGGGCGTGAACTTCTGGTGTCCGCAGCTGCCACCGTCGCCGCGCGCGGCCGTGGCACTGGTGGCCCAGGGCATCGCCCACTGGCCCCGCCATGCGATGGCGGTGATGGGCTCGTCCCTCGGCGGGTTTTATGCCAGCTGGGTGGCGCAGCATGCGGGCTGCCCCAGCGTGATGCTGAACCCGGCCGTGCACCCGGTGCGCGACCTCGCGCGGTACATCGGCGAGCAGACCACCTGGCAAAACCCGTCGGAGCGGTTTTTCTTTCTGCCGGAATACATTGGCGAGCTGCAGGCGCTGGGCGCCCACGCCCTGCTCCCCGCTGCGCCGGAGCTGGTGATCATTGCAAAGGGCGACGAAGTGCTGGACTGGCAGGAAATGGCCGGGCGCTACCCGCTGGCGCGACAGGTGGTGCAAGAGGGAGGCGACCACGCGCTCAGCAACTTCAGCGACTACCTGCCGACGGTTGCGGAGTTTCTAGACCTCGCCTGAGCGGCGGCTGCCAACGGCAAACCCCAGCCGCTGCAACCACCATAAATTTGAGTGTTTTTGGCCTCTATCGCTTATCCATCAGGCGCTGATAGCTACCAAAAAAATAGCACCCAAAGTACCCACCCTGTCAGCGGGCCTCGGCCGATGCCTTGCCGCCTGCGGGGCCCATCCACCGCGCGTAGTCCTTGGGGTAGGCGATGCGGTAGCGCTTCATATGAACGGCGGCTTCGTCGTCCTTGCCCAGCATGACCGCGCTTTCGATGACGACCTGGATCACGCGGGGCTCGGGCGAATAGTGCAGCAGGTCCTTGCCCAGCGCATTCAAGTACGCCGCGTTCTCGCGGGTCAGCGACGTGGTGGTCAGCCGTGCAAAGTTCAGCTGGTCCGTGAACAACACCGACCGCGTCACCTTGGACTGCGCATCATCCCGGTAGGCCGCCGAGCGGTCGGCGTTGGCCTTGTACAGCTGGCTCACTCGAAAGTAGTCCCACGCGGCCAGGCCGCAAATGCACCAGACCAGCACCGCGCCCCCGCCCAGCACCACGGCGGCGGTGCGCCGGGGCCACTGGGGCCACACCAGCAGCACCAGTGCAAACAGCGCCACGATCTGGAACGGCCCGTACCACAGCGGGTACTCCAGCATGCTGTGCAGCCCGATGAGGGCCAGCACGCCCCAGGCCAGCTGGCGCTCCGGCCGCGCCTCATGCCACGGCCGCGACAGCAGCACCCACAGCACGAAGGCCCCGCACAGCAAGCCCGCTGCGGGCAGCCCCAGCTCTACCGCCAGATGCAGCGGCAGGTTGTGCGCGTTGTCCAGCAGCACACAAAAGCGGTCCCCGGGGAACAGGGTGACGTAATGCGCATAGTCCAGCTCGCCCCAGCCCCAGCCCAGCCAGGGCTTTTGTGCGATCAGCGTGAGCATGTTGGACCACAGCGCCAGCCGGCTGGTGCAGGCCGGGGAACCATCGGTGAACCGGTGAAAAAGCGCATCGGTGCGAACGCCCTGCAACCGCCACAGCAGCTCGGGCAGCACCCAGGCCGCCACAAAAAACACCGCTACCCCCACCAGCGCCAGCCGCAGCGCAGGCCCCGCGCCAGTGCGCCGCCACACCACCAGCAGCCCCACAATCACCAGCCACTGCACAGCCCCCGTGCGCGACGCCGTTGCCGAGCCCGCCACGGCAACGGCCACCAGGGCTATCACCACCCCTATGGCCGCCAGCACCTTGCCCAGCAAGCCGGGCCGCCCCCGCCTAGCCACAGATCCACCCGTTGCAGTGCGCATCCACTGCTGCGCCTGTGGCTGACCGTGGAGCGTCCACCACAGCAGCGCCCAGGCGCCCAGCGCCAGCAGCGTGGCCTGCTGGTTGCGCTGGCGCAGGTTGCCCGCCGCCTGCCCGGGCTGCGACGCATGGATCCAGGGCCTTAAACCCACATCTCCCGCCCAATACTGGACAAGCCCAATGGCACTGGCCACCACGGCCGCCAGAATCAGCCCGCCCGCCAGCACGCGCGCCCATCGTTCCGCGTCGCTGGCCTGAGAGCACGTCGGAACGCCGCCCCATGCAGCCCAGGCACCCACCGCCAGCAGCACGGCACCACACACCCAGGCGGTGAGAAGCGGCCAGAAGTTGGAGATGGGCGAGTCGGTGTAGCCGAACAGAAAGGGCAGGGCGACCGCCAGAAAGCACAACGGTGCGGCAATAAGGCGGGTCACAGCTGTAAAAGAAGAAAGACAGTCATGGGAAGCCCGGGATCATAGGGTCATGCCTCAGGCGCCTTCACGGCTGAAGGGCGGCTGCGCCACCCATGGGACAATCCCCGCCATGCACGCACTGTTTGAAGAAGCCGGCAAGTTCATGGCCGGTCGTATCCTGTCGGAAGCCGACACATCCGCCCAGGTTGAGCTTGACTCGGGCAAGCGGGTCAAGGTCAAGGCCGCCAACATCCTCCTGAAGTTTGAAAAGCCCGCTCCGGCCGATCTGATCGCACAGGCCCAGGCCGTGGCTGAGACCATCGAGCTGGACCTGGCCTGGGAATTCGCGCCCGAAGACGAGTTCGGCTTTGCCGATCTGGCGCGCGACTACTTTTCGGAGAACGCCACGCTGGCCCAGCAGGCCGGCGCGCTGTTTCGCCTGTACGACGCACCGCACTATTTCCGCCGGGCAGGCAAGGGCCGGTTCAAGAAGGCATCGGCCGAGATCCTGCAGCAGGCGCTGGCCGCCATCGAGAAGAAAAAGGCCGTGCTGGCGCAGATCGACGACTGGGCATCCGCCCTGGGCCGGGGCGAATGCCCACAGCCCATCCGCGACCAGCTCTACAAAATTTTGTTCAAACCGGACAAGAACGCGCCCGAATACAAGGCCGTGGTCGAGGCCAGCCGCGCCACACACACCGCGCCCCTGGATCTGCTGCAAAAGGCCGGGGCCATCGATTCAAGCTACCAGTTCCACTGGAAGCGCTTTTTGTTCGACAACTTCCCCAAGGGCACGGGGTTTCCGGCGCTCACGGCACCGCAGCCCCCGGACGACCTGCCCCTAGCCACCGTCCAAGCCTACTCCATCGACGATTCGCAGACGACCGAAATCGACGATGCGCTGTCTGTTCAGGGCCTGGGCACGGGCACCGTGGTGCTCGGCATTCACATTGCAGCGCCCGGCCTGGCCATCGTGCCGGGCTCGCCCCTGGACCAGTTGGGCCGCAATCGCCTGTCCACCGTTTACATGCCGGGCTACAAGATCACCATGCTGCCCGACGAGGTGGTGCAGATCTACACGCTGGACGAAGGCCGCGCCAACCCGGCCGTGTCGCTGTATGTGACGGTGAACGAAGCCACGCTGGAGATCACCGGCACCGAGACCAAACTCGAACGGGTGCCTGTGGTGGCCAACCTGCGCCACGACCAGCTGGACCACATCGTGACCGAGGCGTGGCTGACTGACCCCGAAGTTCAGGTCGAAAACACCCCTCAGCGCTTGCTAGATCTGCGCGAGCAGCTATCGTTTTTGCACCGCTTGGCCAAAAGCCTCAAGGCGCAGCGCGAAGTGGTGCGTGGCAAGCCCGAGAACTTCAACCGCCCGGACTACAACTTCCGCCTCATCGGCAACGACCGCGGCGAGCCCAATGGCACCGAGCAGGTGCAGATCACCACCCGCCAGCGCGGCGCCCCGCTGGATTTGATCGTGGCGGAGGCCGCCATCGTGGCCAACAGCACCTGGGGGCTGATGCTGGCCGACCATGGTGTTCCCGGCATCTACCGCAGCCAGGCCAGCATGGCGCCCGGCGTGAAGGTGCGCATGGGCACCAAGGCGCTGCCGCACGCGGGCATCGGTGTCAAAGCGTATTCATGGGCCACATCGCCCCTGCGCCGCTACACCGACCTGGTGAACCAGTGGCAGATCATTGCCTGCGCGCGCCATGGCAAAACTGCGGCGTTGGCGGCGCCCTTCAAGCCCAAGGATGCGGACCTGTTCTCCATCATCAGCAGTTTTGACGCCGCCTACAGTGCCTACAACGGGTACCAGGGCGGCATGGAACGCTTCTGGACGCTCAAGTATGTAGAGCAAAACGGCATCACCGAGCTGAACGCCACCGTCTTCAAGGAAGGCCCCGGCGGCAGCTTCCTGGTGCGAGCGGACGACATCCCGCTCGTGTTCCCGGTGCTAGGCGCCCAAAACTTGCCACGCGGCGCTCGCCTCAAAATCAAGCTGGGCGAGGTGGACGAGATTACGCTGGACATCCATGGCACCGTCATCGAGCGTCTGGACGACCCGGCCGACGCCAGCGATGAAGGCCCGGTGGAAGATTCCGAGGCGGAAGACGACGACACCGTGGCGGGCCCGATCGCCATTGCGGTGGATGTGAACGAGGCGCCTGCAGAATCCCCTGCGGCAGCCACTACCCCTTGATGGGCCCTGATCCCCACTGATAATTGCCGGCGATGAAACTGCCCTCCTTCCTTCGCACCTTCAGCACGCTGCAGCTGGCGCTGGGCATCTCGGTGGCCGTGCATGCCGCGCTCATCACCGTGCGGTTTGTCGACCCGGTGAGCTTCAACCGCGTGTTCCAGGACACGCCGCTCGAAGTCATCCTGGTCAACGCCAAGTCCAACGAGCGCCCGGACAAGGCGCAGGCCATTGCCCAGGCCAACCTGGCGGGCGGCGGCGACGCGGACAAGGGCCGGGCCACCAGCCCGCTGCCGTACTCGGCGCTGACGGCCATTGGCGACGACTTTGAAGAAGCGCAGCGCAAGATGGATGCGATGCAAGAGCAGCAGGCGCAGCTGCTGGCCCAGCTGCGCAAACAACTGGCCACCATGCCCGAGCCCGATCCGCGCAAGCCCAGCCAGAGCGCCGACCAAGCCAACGAGCAGGAGAAGCGCCGCCAGCTCGTCAAGCTGTTGGCCGAGATCGAAAAACGCATCAACGAAGAAAACTCGCGCCCCAAGAAACGCTACATCAGCCCCGCCACGCGTGAAGAGGCGTACGCTATTTACTACGACGCCCTGCGCCGCAAGGTGGAAGACAAGGGCACGGAGAACTTCCCGGAACAGGGCGGGCGCAAGCTGTACGGCGAGCTGACCATGATCGTCACCGTCAATCACGACGGCCGCGTGCTGGAGACCGAGGTGGTGCAAAGTTCGGGCAACGCCACGCTGGACCGGCGCGCCGAAGCCATTGCACGTGCCGCAGGCCCGTTTGGCACGTTCAATGCCGACATGCGCCAGAAGGCCGATCAGATCGCGATGGTGGCGCGCTTCAAGTTCACCCGCGACCAGACGCTGGAAACCGTGGTGCGGTAGCTGCGGCGGCGTCTTTCATCGCTGCCAACGGCTCGGCAAAGCCCGCCCCGCGCAATCCCTGGCCCGGCGCCCACCCGGACCCGCCCCCTGTAGCAACCCCATGACATCCTCCCTTGATCTTTATTGCGTGATGGGCAACCCCGTGGCCCACAGCCGCTCGCCCACCATCCACGCCCGGTTTGCCGAGCTGACGGGGGAACCCATCTCCTACGAGCGCCGCCTGGTGCCCATGGACGGCTTTGCGCAGGGCGTGCGTGAGTTTGCAGCCCAGGGCGGGCGCGGCTGCAATGTGACCGTGCCTTTCAAGACCGAGGCACCGGGCCTGGCCACCGAATGCAGCGAACGCGTGCAGCTGGCGGGCGCGGCCAACACCCTCACCTTCCGCGCCGACGGCAGCATTTACGCCGACAACACCGACGGCCTGGGCCTGGTGGCCGACATCACGCGCAATGCGGGCGTGTCACTGGCGGGGCGCGACGTGCTGCTGGTGGGCGCGGGTGGTGCGGCTGCCGGCGTACTGGGCCCGCTGTTGCTGGCGGGCGCGCGGCACATTACCGTGGCCAACCGCACGCTGGCCAAGGCGCAAGCCCTGGTGCAATCGCACAGCGCACTCTCAACGCTACAAAAATCAGAGCTACTAGCGCTTACCCCAAAAGCGCTAGAGGCCAATTTTGATGTAATTATCAACGCCACAGCCAGCAGCCTGGCCGGTGCCGATGTGCCCGTGCCCGCCAGCGTGCTGCGCCCGGGTTGCCTGGCCTACGACATGATGTATGGCCCCGCCGCCCAGGGCTTTCTGGACTGGGCACGCAGCCACGGCGCCGTGCCACGTGACGGACTGGGCATGCTGGTGGAACAGGCGGCAGAGGCCTTCTTGCTGTGGCGCGGCGTGCGCCCGCCGTCGGCCCAGGTGCTCGCCGAGATGCAGCGGGCCGCGTGACCGGCAACAACACACACGGAGACACGCTGCGATGAAAGCTGTGCTGCGCTGGCTGGGACTGGTAGTGTTCGCCCTGGTGGCGCTGCAGCTGTTCTTTGTGGTCCGCATCGCGGCCATGGCGGCCATCGACCCGGAATCCACCAGCTTTCAGCGCTCGGAGGCGTGGACCCAGGTCGCCAGCACCGGCCGCGTGCGCTGGCGCCAGCAATGGGTGCCGTACACCGACATCTCCGACAACCTCAAGCGCGCCGTCATCGCAGCAGAAGACGACAGCTTCGTGACCCACGACGGCGTGGACTGGAACGCGATTGAAAAAGCCTGGGAGCGCAACGCCAAAGCCGAAGCCCAGGCCAGCAAATCACAGGCCCGCGCCCCAGACCGCCCCGTGCGTGCCCCCAAAATCCGCGGCGGCTCCACCATCACCCAGCAGCTGGCCAAAAACCTGCTGCTATCAGGCGAACGCACCCTGCTGCGCAAGGGCCAGGAATTTGTGCTGACGCTGCTGCTGGAGCAACTGCTGAGCAAACAGCGCATCCTGGAGATTTACCTCAACAGCGTGGAATGGGGCGAAGGCGTGTTCGGCGCCGAGGCGGCCGCGCAGCATTACTTTCGCAAAAGCGCCTCACGCCTGAGCGCCACGGAAGCCGCGCGGCTGGCGGTGATGCTGCCTGCACCCAAGCGGTTTGAGAAGACACCGGGGTCGGCGTATCTGGCGGGAAGGACGCGGTCGATTGCGGGGCGGATGGGGAGTACCGAACTGCCCTGACAGGGCCTGTCAGCGGTTGGAGACCGCACCGCTGGCGCCACGCCACGTCTGCCGGCCTGGATGCATGCATGCGCGCATTCAGAGGGTGCTGATCAGCGCCGCTGCAGCCGCAGCACCACGGGGGCATCCGGCCGCAAGGTCACCTGCAGCTTCGGCGCGCACGCCGCCGCCCCCTCCGGCAACTGCAGCCGGTAACGCTGCAGCAGCAGCGCCGCCAGCAGCGTCATCTCCAGCATCGCAAAGTGCTGCCCAATACACACGCGCGGGCCCACGCCAAAAGGGATCCACGCGCCCTTGGGGATGGCCGGGGCATCGTCCAGAAAACGCTCCGGCACAAACCGGTCGGCCTGGGCAAACCAGCGTTCATCCCGGTGCAGCACCCAGGGCGTGATGCGCAGCATGGCGCCCTGGGGCACCTCCACGCCGCCCAGCGTGATGGGTGCGGTGGTGCGCCGGGTCATCAGCGCGGCAATGGGTGGGTACAGGCGCAGCGCCTCCTTGAGCGTGGCGGCCAGAAAGGGTAGCTGCGCCAAGTGCTCGGGGCCGGGCGTCTGACCTGGGGGGAGCACGCTGTCCACCTCGGCCTGTGCGCGTTGCGCGGCCTCGGGGTGTTCGGCCATCAGGCGGCTCCACCACAGCAGCGTGGTGGCGCTGGTCTCGTGCCCGGCCTGGAAGCTGACCATGCACTGGTCGAACACTTCCTGCGGCGACAGCGGCTCGCCGGTGGCTTCGTCGCGCAGCGCCAGCAGCATGTGCAATAAATCCGTGCGCTGCGGGGCGGCGCCCGAAGGGACGCCCGCCTCTCGCCTGCGCGCGTCGATATGGCGCTGCACTAGCCCCTTGAGTGCCCGGAGTGCACGCAGCTTGGCCGCTTTGCCGGGCAGGGGCAACCAGTCGGGCAGCGTGAAGGGCATGAACATTTCCCGAAACGCGGCTTCTGACAGCGTTTGTGTGGCCCAGGCGGCATCGCGCGCATCGGCCTGGGCCGATTCGCTGAACAGCGTGCACAGGATCACATCCATGGCCACATCGGTCCAGAGTGTGTCCATGGGCACCAGGGCTTCGGACTGGCCTGCGGGCACAGCGGCATCGAGCGCGCTGCGGGCCGCATCGGTCATGAGCTGCGCGTAGCCCGCCACGCGTTTGGGGGTGAACGCAGGCATGAGCATGCGGCGCTGGCGCTTCCAGGTGTCGCCCTCGGTCACCAGAACGCTCTGGCCGAAAACCTGCTCAAACACGGCAATGCCACGCTCCCAGCGGATCAGCTGGTCTGCGTGGGTGACCAGCGCCTCGCGCACCAGGTCGGGCGACAGCAGATCCCAGGCGTCTTCAGGGCCAACGCGCATGCGGGTCAGGTCGCCATGGTCGCGCTGCAGGCGGGTCACAAAACCGAGGTAGTCGGCCCGCATCTCCCACAACAAGGGCAGGCCCCACCAGCGGCTGGAGGGGCCTGTGGGCAAAACGCCGGGGGTTGGCGCGGTGCGCGCAGGTTCGGGCGAGGATGCGGGGATCGGCGGCGTCGCAGTGGGGGTGGCGTGGTTCATGGCCCGCATGGTGCGGCGCAACAGCGGCCAGGTATTGAACGAATTCGACATCGCCCCTGCCCTACACTCGCGGCCCATGGCAACCCTGGTCCCACCTTCCGCACGGCATCCACAGGGGCTGATCCCCTCTGGCCAGCTGTGGCTGCCGCGCGCCAGCCTGTCGGCCTGCCTGCGCGGTGCCATGGTGCGCAGCACGCTGGGCCACACACTTTCTGACGAGCAACGCATCAACCGCTTCCCGGCCACGCCCCTGTGCAGCCTGAGCTGGTGGTTCGAAGGCCGCAGCGAGGCTCTGCTTTCTGAGCGCCCTGACACTATGCCCGGTCTGAACAGCCCGCGCGAGGCCTACCCGGGCCGCTGGGTGCTGACGGGCCCGCACACCCGGCCCAGCACCAGCTATTGCGCCGATCCCACCCACGCCATGATGGTGATGTTCATGCCCGATGCGCTGCACCAGCTCACCGGCCTGGAACCCGAGGCGCTGACCGACCGCATCGTGGATGCGCAAACCGTGCTGCCGCGCGACTGGATTGCGATGTGCGAGGCCGTGCAGCACCAGCCCGATGACGCGGCGCGCATGGACTGCCTGGAGGCGTTTCTGGAGCCCCGCTGGCAAGCCTGCCGCCCCGTGCACATACTGCAGGCACAGCGCTATGGGGACTGGGCCATGCACCTGGCGCAGCGCGCCGCCATGTCGGCCCCGGGCCGCAGCCTGCGCCAGCTGGAACGCCGCATCAAGCGCTGGGCCGGGCTGCCGCTGCGCGAGCTGCGCGGTTTTGGCAAGGCCGAGCAGGCGTTCTTTGACACCATCGCGGCCGATACCGCCCACGGCACAGTGAACTGGGCGGATGTAGCTGCGGGCGCGGGCTTCTCGGACCAGTCGCACCTGTGCCGCGTGACGCGGCGCATCACGGGCTACTCCCCGCAGGCGCTGTACGAAGGTATCTACGGCGACGAAGCGTTCTGGGCATATCGAATCTGGGTGTAGCGGCCATAGGGGCAGCAGCTGCCGCGATGCGACACGTCACAGCACACGACCAGCAAGGCACACCGCCCCGTATCATCCCCGCCATGCTTGCCAAGTTGATGAGTTTCCTTTTGCTGGGGATCGTGCGGTTTCTGACCGGGTCCCAGGCCCGCTGGTACGGCTGCCCACCCAAGGCCGAACAGCGCATTTATTTCGCCAACCACCAGAGCCACGCCGACATGGTGCTGATCTGGGCTGCGCTGCCCGAAGAGCTGCGCAGCATCACCCGGCCCATTGCCGCCAAGGACTACTGGACCAAGACGCCGTTCCGCCAATGGATCACCACCGCCGTGTTCAACGCCGTGTATGTCGACCGTCAGGCCACGCCCGCACGCCCTCCAGCGCCCGTCGCTGCTGAACCGGTGGGCGTGCTGCACGCCCTAGCCAGTGCTGCCGCCGATGCAGACACCGCCATGGCGGGTGGGCCCGATCCGTCGCCCGAAGCCCCGCCGCTTGCCCCCACGCCCGAAGCCCTGCGCGCTGCCCTATCTGAATCCGATCCGCTGGCGCCGCTGGTGCGCGCGCTGGAGAGCGGCGACTCCATCGTGATCTTTCCGGAAGGCACGCGCGGCCACGGAGACGAGCCGCAGCCTTTCAAATCAGGCCTGTTCAAGCTCGCGC
This sequence comes from Acidovorax sp., assembly GCF_046314175.1. Taxonomy (GTDB): domain Bacteria; phylum Pseudomonadota; class Gammaproteobacteria; order Burkholderiales; family Burkholderiaceae_C; genus Acidovorax. Next base: position 27,269 of record NZ_JBKBXG010000031.1, read on the forward strand.
AGATGTTCCCGCAGGTGGTGCTGGTGCCCGCCTGGATCAACAACGTGCAGCGCGTAATGCCCAAGGGTGAAGTGGTGCCGGTGCCCATCCTGTGTTCGGTGACCTTCGGGGCACCTGTGCAGCTGGAAGCAGGGGAAGAGCGCCGTCCGTTCCTGGACCGCGCACGCCGAGCCGTGATTGCGCTCAGGGAAGTCTGAACATGAACAACTTCCTTCGCAACCTCACCGCCACCCAACAGGTCGGCGCCCTGTTCCTGGTGATGTTCGGCATCCTGTCCGTTGTCACCGTCTGGGCCTTTGTGCGCAATCTGCGCGAGCACGCCAGCGACGACCCCGAAGCGGAAGCACGCGTGCTGGAGGCCAAGCGATTCTGGGGGCTGCTCAAAACGTCGTGGGCCATGGCCACGGTGTTCTGGATTGGCTGGGTGTTGGGCGACACGGTGGCCACGGTGCTGTTTGCCATCGTGGGCTTTTTTGCGCTGCGCGAGTTCATCACGCTGTCGCCCACGCGGCGCGGCGACCACCGCAGCCTGGTGCTGGCGTTTTTTGTGGTGCTGCCGCTGCAGTTCTGGATCGTGGGCAGCAAGATGTTTGACCTGTTCACGGTGTTCATCCCCGTGTACGTGTTTTTGGCGCTGCCGGTGGTGAGCGCACTGGCCAACGACCCGCAGCGATTTCTGGAGCGAAACGCCAAGCTGCAGTGGGGCATCATGGTCTGCGTATACGGTATGAGCCATGTACCCGCGCTGCTGCTGCTGGACTTCCCGGGCTACCGCGACAAGGGTGCGTTCCTCGTTTTCTTCCTGGTGTTTGTGGTGCAGACCTGCATGCTGGTGCAGCACTTGCTGGGCCGGCGCTTTTCGCACAAGCCGGTGGCGCCGCAGGTCAGCCAGAGCTTTCAGTGGACAAGCTGGCTGGCCGGTGTAGCGGCGGGGGGCCTGGCCGGTGGGCTGCTGTCGTTCATCACCCCGTTCAAGCCCGGCCAGGCGCTGGGCATGGCGCTGCTGGCCTGCGTGGCGGGCAGCCTGGGGCACCTGGTGATGAAGGCCCTCAAGCGCGACCGGGGGATCACCAGCTGGGGCATGCAGGGCATGTCCGTCACCGGCGCGGGGGGCCTGCTCGACCGGGTGGACGCGCTGTGTTTTGCGGCGCCCGTGTTCTTCCATTCGGTGCGCTGGTATTTCGGTCTGTAAAAGATCGACAGAGAAAATTTAAACAAAATTGGCCTCTAGCGCTTTACTATCAAGCGCTAGCAGCTATCAAATAATGAGCAAATGCGCATCTTAGGCATCGACCCCGGCCTGCAGACCACCGGTTTTGGCGTGGTGGACATGGACGGCCACAAGCTCAGCTACGTGGCCAGCGGCACCATCCGCACCACCACGCTGGCGCTGGGCGACCTGCCGGGGCGCCTGAAGATTTTGTTCGACGGCATTTCCGAGGTGGCCGCCCGCTACGAGCCCGACGTGGCCTCGGTCGAGATCGTGTTCGTCAACGTCAACCCACAGTCCACCCTGCTGCTGGGCCAGGCGCGCGGCGCCTGCATCACCGCCCTGGTGGCCAGCAATTTGCCGGTGGCCGAATACACCGCACTGCAGATGAAAAAAGCCGTGGTCGGCCACGGCCGCGCCGCCAAAAGCCAGGTGCAGGAGATGGTGCGCCGCCTGCTCAGCCTGCCCGGCCTGCCAGGCACCGACGCGGCTGATGGCCTGGGCATGGCGATCACGCACGCGCATGCGGGGGCAGCCATGGCCCGGTTGGGCGAAGCCGCCACGCTGAACCGGCGGCAGCATGCGATGTACAAGGGTGGGCGGAGTTATTGAAAAGTCGGCTTTGTGAGCCGCCACAACGCGAGGAGCCTGGCATGAATTTCGGCATCGTTCTCTTCCCCGACGTTGAGGAACTCGATTTCGTCGGCCCCTGGGAGATGCTCACCATGTGGAGCCGCTACGCCGATGGCCCCCAGAACTGCCTGACCGTGGCGCAGACCACCGCACCCATCACCTGCGCCAAAGGGCTTTCGGTCAATCCCCACCACGCTTTCGACAATTGCCCGCAGTTGGACTACCTGCTCATCCCCGGCGGCCAAGGCACGCGGCGTGAAGTGGACAACCCCGCCATGTGCGCATTTGTGGCGCGACAGGCGCAACACTGCCAGGCCGTGTTGTCCGTCTGCACCGGCGCCTTTGTGCTGCACGCGGCCGGCCTGCTGGGCGGCAAGCGCGCCACCACGCACTGGGGGTCACTGGACCGCCTGCGCGCGCTGGGCGATGTGGAGGTCGTAGAACAACGCTGGGTGCAGGACGGTGCGGTGTGGACATCTGCGGGAGTGTCTGCTGGCATCGACCTGATGCTCGCGTTCATTGCGCAGGTGGGCAGCGAAGAGGCCGCAGGCAAGGTGCAGTTTGGGGCGGAGTACTACCCGGATGGCAAGGTTTACAGCGACTTCCGCGGGCATCCGCAAGCGCCTGGGTACCTTCGGCCGCCCCGGTAACGGCAAAGAAGCAACTCTGCCGCCTGCGCGAGCACGTTCATGCAGGTCGTGGCGCTTTGATCCAAACCCCTATGAACACCAGCGCAAGCAGCGTCGCGATGCCACATCCAATAGCGCCAACCACCACATAAAAGCTTCGATCCGATAGCAGGACAAGACCACCACTCATGACTGCTAACACGACATTGCAAACAACGAGTCCTAACAAAACCTTGCGTGGCGAAGGCGTGGTGACCCTGGAAACTGGAATGTCTGATTCCGGCAACCCGGTGGCAATATCCCTCGAGCGGAGGACGATGCGGTGAATGGCATGAACATGCCAAAAACCCAGTCCTCCGGTCAGTAAAAGCACAGGCAGGACTAACCACCCGTTGTTTGCCAATATGCCCAGCACAACCGTCAAAAAAAAGAGAGGCCCCACCAAAGCAGCGGCCATAGAAGCCGTGCGCAAATGGAGTTCAAGCATGGCCTTTTGAGTAGCGCTCACCAAGGCCAAACCGCCCGGCAGACAATTGTGGTGAAACCGAGACGCGCCACCCTCGGCAAGAGTGAAATCGATACCGAATACTGCTTTGAGAACGTTCATTTCAGTTGATTGGTTGAACAGCTATGGGCGATGCCATTGCATAGGCAACGTACAAAGAACCGCGTTGCCTATGTTGCAAGGCCGCGTCAAAGCTGTGGCTAGACCGGGCTACGCCAAACGCTTGAAAAACCTCGCGGCCGAGAAGCTAATTTCGATGCTTGTCTCTGCTGGCGTCAGTTGCACTGCGCAAATCCTCGCGGCGGGCGTGAAGACACTTCACGCCCTGCGCGGCGCGCAATGACCACAAAATCTTTAGTACCTGGGAAACTAGCTCCCGTTCCCGGCCAGTAGAAGCCCGCAGGACCTGCGCACAGCGTCAGAATCTGTGGAGTGCTGCTCAACGCAGCTCCCTCGCCCGCTTCTACGACCATCTCATACCGAATATGAGTCAGTGACTTACCGCGAAACGTCTCTAGCACACGAGCATGGTAGGTGTGGATTTCGTCTTTGACCACCTCCGGCTCGTCTCCCGAGCGCTTCTTCTCAACCACGGGTCGAATGCTGACCCTTGTCTGGACGACCAGCGCCGAATACGGTGTTTCAGCAATTGATTTGATCAAAAAATCTCTCGCTTCAGCTTCGACGGCATCAACCATCAGAGAAGGTGCCTGCTGGGCCAACGGAGTAGCAAGAGTGCTATTTACGCCTGCGACTGCCGCAAAAAGTACAAGACAAACACTCTGAAATTTCAGTCTCACGCTTCGCTCCCTGCATCACTGGCTGTGCCCTGATAGACCGGCAGAGTGTCTCCTGCTGCGACGCCCGCAGGGAACACGAAGGCATCCCAGACGTCCGCACCATAGCGGCTGACGTTGACTTCATTGCTTTGATTGCCACCCAGCATGTAGTAGTGTTTGCCATCACGGCTTTGGCCCACGGCAAATGCCACATGCCCTCCGCCCGAACGGCTCTTGATACCGATGGAGCCATAAACAGGCGCTTTCAGTGGTGTCCCAAAACTAGCCCACTCTTTCGCGCGGAATGCATTTGCAGGCGCTGCATGGCCGTGCTGGGACATGACCCAGGCCACAAACGATCCGCACCACGCGTTAACACCGAGTGAATCATCCTTGGCCCAGTATTTCGCGGCCTTGTGGTATTCCATGATGCGAGGATTCGCCTTTGGGCCCGCGACTTCTTTCTGACCGATTTCCCGCTCAGCTGTTGCGATCCAAGGCGCTCCGAGATCAGCGCTGGTCGGAGCAGGATTGGTCAGCGACAGTTGCGCGTGCACCGAGTTCTCCGCATTCGCCCGGCACATCAATTCCGTCATGGTCTTGCTGCGCGGCGCGATGATCCCATCAGGGCGGGCGATTCCGATACTGCGCTGAAACGCCTGGATTTTGAAGATGGTCCGAACTCCTGGTGAGCCGTCAGCGACCAACTGCTGGGCTCCCGGAATGTCGATCTGATTGAGCAGCCGCTGAACGATCATGGTGTCGTTCAGGGCGTTGCGGCCCCCTTGGCCAACCGTGTCTGTTATCACTTCATGCTCCTTGCTACGTTGTTGGTTTCCGGCTCGGGCCGCCGTAATGTGATCAAGCCACCTGCGTCTTCATCCGCTCCGCCCGCTCCTTCGGCGATGGATGGGTGGACAAGAAGCTGGTCGATTCGCTGCCCGACATGGCCGCCAGCTTCTCCAGTGCGCTGACGCAGGCAGCCGGCTGGTAGCGCTTGGCCTTCATGAAACCCATCGCGTAGTCGTCGGCCTCGCGTTCGTTGCTTTGCGAGTGCTGGGCGCGCACCACTTTTTCAAACAGTTCACCCAGTTGCGAGTCGGCAATGGCGCCGGCGCGGCTGTTGCTGGCCGACACGGCGTTGCGCAGTGCGCTGGTGCGCAGGGCGGCCTGGATGCGGGCTTTGCTGTGGCCCTTTTTGACGTGGCCGATTTCGTGGCCGATGACGTAGCGCACTTCGTCGTCAGTGAACTTGTCCATGAGGCCGGAGTACACGCGGATGGTGCCGTTGGCCATGGCGAAGGCGTTGATGTCGGGGGTAAGGTAGACCTTGAAGTTCATCTTCAGGCCGTCATACGTGCCCAGACCGGAGGTGAGTTTGGTCAGGCGCGATGCATAGGGGCTGCCTGCGGGGGCGATGCGGTTTTGGCGGTCGCTTTCGGCGGCCATCTGGTCAAAGGCCGACTTCACCTCTTCGTCGGTCAGCGACTCGGATTTGGCCAAGTCTTTGCCTGCGTCCAGCATCTTGCCCAGGTCAAACTGCGCCCACACGGGCGATACGGCGCTCACGCCAGAAGCCAGGGTCACGAGCGTCAATAATTTACGGCGGTCCATCGGGGATTCCCTCTCTCTATAGGTGGTTGAATTTGTGTGTTCTTTGTTTTTTTGAGCAACCGTCTGCAGGCATTGGCTCTCATGTGCGCCGAAATATAGCCACGCAACCCGCTGTTTTGGGGGTGGGGGTTGTCTGCAGATGTAAGACCTGTGTGCCGATGCTGGCCGCTGGGCGATGCGCTGGGTGGGCTGCATTGACCCACACCCCGTGGCTACACAAGGCGCAGGCTCTACCGCGCGATGGGAGTCAAAATTCAAGCCAAAAGTGGCTCTAGCGCTTATTCATCAAGCGCTCACAGCTATCAATAGATGAGTCAATGACCCACTGGCGGTGCGAGCGCGTTTTGCAAGCCTTCACACCGCTCTGCACACGCCAAGAGTGCAGATGTGTGTCCGTCAGCGCCCCAGCCCGCGCTTGAGTTCCTTGAGCAACAGCAACACCTGGTTGGATGCGTGGCGACAGCTGCTGTTGAGCAGCTGCACCGCCTTTTGCTGCTCGCCCGCCTGGAAAAGCGTGACCACTTCGGCCGCCTGTTGGTGAAAGTATTTGTGCCGCGCCACCAACATGCCAAAAGCGGGGTAGTGCCCCAGCCGCAGGCGCCCGGTGCCATACAGCCAGCGGCCCAGGTCGCAGCGGTCGTCGTGGCAGATGCGCTCGGGGCGCATGACTTCATCCGATCGGCGGTTGACCATGTCCTGCAGCTGCAGTCGCCATCCTTCGTGGCTGGCAATGGCCGCATCGATATCGATCTCGGTCATGAGCGTGGCGGCGTATTCGGCGTCCAGCACCAGTTCGCTCCCGTTGTCTTCCATGGCCCAGGTGGTGTCCTGGTTGTCAGGGTCCTGCTCCTTGATCCTGAATAATCGACTGAAAAAACCCATGCGAGATCCCTTTTTGCAGCACGCTGCGCAAGGCGCCACCCAAGCACCCACCGAAATGTCTTGAAACATTTTGTGGGGGCTGAGTAGTTTTGGCTACCAAAAAATCACCAACTGATGAAATCCGCTGCGGGCGACCCTGCTATCGCTGCCAGCTCTCACGCGCGCACGGCACAAAACCGCAGGCCGCCGGACAATGCGCAGATGACATCCACTGCACACCGCCCCGCCCTGTCCATGCTCGACCTGGTTGCCGTCCGAGAAGGCGGCACCGTAGCCGATGCGCTGCAGATTGCACTGCGCACTGCGCAACACGCTGAAAAGCTGGGCTTTGCCCGCTATTGGCTGGCTGAACACCACAACATGGCGGGTATCGCCAGCTCGGCCACGGCGGTGCTGGTGGGCCACATTGCTGGCGGCACTTCGCGCATCCGTGTCGGGTCGGGCGGCGTGATGCTGCCCAACCACGCGCCGCTGGTGGTGGCCGAGGCCTTTGGCACACTGGCCGAGCTGTACCCGGGCCGCATCGACCTGGGGCTGGGCCGCGCACCGGGCACCGACCAGGCCACCATGCGCGCGCTGCGCCGCAGCCGGGTGGAGACGGCCGACGACTTTCCGCAGGATGTGGCCGAGTTGCAGCGTCTGCTGGCACCGGCCGAGCCGAACCAGCGCCTGATTGCCATGCCGGGCGCGGGCACCAATGTGCCCATCTGGCTGCTGGGCTCCAGCCTGTTTTCAGCGCAATTGGCGGCGGAGCGTGGTCTGCCCTACGCCTTTGCCTCGCACTTTGCGCCGCGGCTGCTGCACCAGGCCATTGACCTGTACCGCAACTTGTACCGCCCGTCTGCCGCCTGGCCCAAACCCTATGTGGCGATTGGCGTGCCGCTGATTGCAGCGCCCACCGATGACGAGGCGGACTACCTGGCCAGCAGCACTTACCAGCGGGTGCTGGGCATTTTGACGGGCGACCGCCGCCGCCTGCAGCCGCCCATCGAGAACTACACCGCGCGCCTGCAACCGCAAGAGCGCGCGGCCATTGGCGACTTTCTGGCAGCCGCCGTGATTGGCGGGCCTGACACGGTTCGTGCAGGACTGGCGCACCTGACCGAGACCACAGGGGCCGACGAGCTGATGCTGGTCAGCGATGTCTACGACCCGGCGCTGCGCCTGCGCTCGATGGACATTGCAGCCCAGGCGCACGCTGCGCTCAGCCAGGCCGCCGTGCCAGCCTGAGCGCCTTTTTGGAACGTCAGCGCGACAGGTAGCCGCCGTCCACCGGGTAATACGCCCCGGTCACAAACGACGCCTTGTCGGACGCCAGCCAGCTCACCAGTTCGGCCACCTCTTCGGGCTGGCCCAGGCGGCCGATGGGGTGTGACCCCACCAGCATCGCGTTGATGCCCGCGTCTTGCTCCAGCCCGCTGATCATGGGCGTGTGGATAAAGGCAGGCCCCACGGAGTTAATGCGCACGCCGTGCGCGCTGTATTCAATGGCCGCCGCCTTGGTCAACCCCACCACACCGTGTTTTGCAGCGGTGTATGCCGACGCGGTGGCAAACCCCACCGAGCCCAGGATGGACGCCATATTGATGATGGAGCCGCCGCCGTTCTTGAGCATGGCGGCGATCTGGTACTTCATGCCGTAGAACACGCCCGACAGGTTGATGTTGATGACCTGCGCCCAGCCGTCCAGCGGGTAGTCGGCGGTGGGCGCCTGCGGGCCACCAATGCCCGCGTTGTTACAGGCCACGTCCAGGCGGCCGTAGTGAGCAACGGTGCTGTTGACCAGCGCTTCGCAGTCCTCGGGCTTGCCAACGTCTGCCGCCACAAATATCGCGTCACCCCCGGCGGCACGCACCAAGGCTGCAGTTTCTTCGCCCGCAGCCACGTTCACGTCAGATACCACCACCTTGGCGCCTTCGCGCGCCCACACCAGCGCAATCGCGCGCCCGATGCCCGACGACGCGCCCGTTACCAACGCCACCTTGTTCTTCAGCATGAAAGACTCCTTGTTTGTCCAGACCGCCTGCAACCCGATGCCACAGATCCGTTTTTATTCTGCGCGCCCGGTGCGTCAGTACCTTGACGTGGGTCATGCCTTGGGCAGTGGGACTGGCGCGCGTCACTGGTGCCATGGGTAGCGGCTACCATCACGGTTTGCGGGTGTTGTTGCCCGCCCTGCCGCTAGCTCTTTCTCACCGCCCTCGCCCGCATGCCCGCTTTTTCTTTTGAAGCCCTGGACGCCCAGGGCCAGACCCGCAAGGGCCTCATGGAGGCCGACACCGCCAAGTCCGCACGCAGCCTGCTGCGGGCCCAGGCACTGGTGCCGCTGGCAGTGGAGCTGGTGCAGACCGGCCAGTCGCTGGACGGCAGCTCTGCCGGGCTCAGCCAGCGGCTGTTCACCCGCCCCGTGTTCGGCGCCACGGCATTGGCCATATGGACGCGGCAAATCGCCGGGCTGGTGTCGTCCGGCCTGCCGCTCGAACGCGCGCTGACCGCGCTGTCTGAAGAAGCCGACGACGAACGCCAGCGCCACCTGGTGGCCTCGCTGCGTGCCGAGGTCAACGCAGGCGCCACCTTTGCGCGCGCGCTGTCGCAACATCCCCGTGAATTTTCTGACATCTATTGCGCCGTGATCGGTGCGGGCGAGCACAGCGGCAACCTGGGCCTGGTGCTGGAGCGCCTGGCCGACGACCTGGAAGAGCGCCAGGCGCTCAAAGCCAAGCTGGTGGGCGCGGCGCTGTACCCGGCCATCGTCACCATCGTGGCCATCGTGATCGTGCTGTTTCTGGTGGGCTATGTGGTGCCCCAGGTGGCCAGTGTGTTTGCCGGTACCAAGCGGGCGCTGCCGTTCTTGACCATGGCCATGCTGGGCATCAGCGCCTTTGTGCGCAACTACGGCTGGGTGATGCTGATTGCTACCGTGTTGATTGCGGTGGGAGCTCGGTGGGCGCTGACGTTTGAACATTTCCGCCAGCGGTTTGATGCCGCCTGGCTCAACTTGCCGCTGGTCGGCAAGCTGGCCCGCGGCTACAACGCGGCGCGTTTTGCGGCCACGCTGGCCATGCTGGCGGGCGCGGGTGTGCCCATCCTCAAGGCCTTGCAGGCTGCCGCTGAGACGCTGAACAACCGCGCGCTGCGCGCCGACGCGCTGGACGCGCTGGTGCTAGTGCGCGAAGGCGCGCCGCTGGCGTCTGCGCTGGCGCAGAAAAAGCGCTTCCCGGGGCTGCTGTCGATGTTTGCGCGCCTGGGCGAGCAGACCGGGCAACTGCCGGTGATGCTGCAGCGCGCCGCCAAGCAGTTGTCCGCCGAGGTGCAGCGTCGGGCCATGGCGCTGGCCACCATCCTGGAGCCACTGCTCATCGTCGGCATGGGTCTGATCGTGATGCTGATCGTGCTGGCAGTGCTGCTGCCCATCATCCAGCTCAACCAGTTTGTGAAGTAAAAAACCATGGCCGTAACCTTGGATGACAAGCTGGTGGTGGCGATCTCCTCGCGCGCCCTGTTCAATTTTGAGGAAGAGAACCGCATCTTCGACCCGCTGGACCCGCGTCCGTACATGGAGCTGCAGCAAGAGCGGCTGCACGTGCCCGCCAAGCCGGGCGTGGCGTTTCCGCTGGTGAACAAGCTGCTGGCATTCAACACGCCCCAGGCCCGGCCGGTGGAGGTCGTGATCCTCTCGCGCAACGACCCGGTGAGCGCGCTGCGTATCTTCCATTCAGCCCACAACGCCGGCCTGCCGCTGGAGCGGGGGGTGTTCACGCAAGGGCGTGATCCGTTCAAATACCTGCGGCCGCTGGGTGCGCACCTGTTTCTGTCTGCCAACGAGAAGGATGTGAGCGAAGCGCTGGCGCTGGGCTTTCCGGCAGCGCGGGTGCTGACGGATTCGGCCGCTGCGGGCGTCAACTACCCCAAGGAACTGCGCATTGCGTTTGACGGCGACGCCGTTCTGTTTTCGGACGAGGCGGAGCGGGTGTACCAGGCCGAAGGCCTGGCCGCGTTCCAGACGCACGAGATCAGCAAGGCGGCGCTTCCGCTGTCGGGTGGGCCGTTCAAACCGCTGCTGGCCGCATTGCACCAGTTGCAGCAGCAGGCCGACGTGTCGGGCATGCGCCTGCGCACCGCGCTGGTTACTGCCCGCAGCGCGCCCGCGCATGAACGCGCCATCAACACGCTGATGAAATGGAACCTGGCTGTGGATGAGGCCATGTTTCTGGGCGGGCTTGAAAAAGGCCCGTTCCTGCGCGAATTTGAGCCCGACTTTTTCTTTGACGACCAGACGGGCCATGCCACCTCTGCGGCCCGTCATGTGCCTGCGGGGCATGTGAACAGCGGTGTCTCCAACCCGCTTCAGAACACCGGCGAATGAAGGCGGAAACCGGGGCCCGCGCGAAAAGTTCTGCAAAGCCTTGCAACGCTGGGTGAAAGCCTGCAAAGACCCGGTTGCAATCCCAATGCTGGCGTCCAACTGTGCAACCATCACGGCCCTGCACTCAAGGAGCAAGCGTTTGCGAACACGAATTTCATTGGCGAGCCTGGCCACATGCCTGGCGCTGGCTTGCAGCAGCGCGCTGGCCCAAACCCCATCTGCTCCATCTGCCCCCGCCACGCCAGCCGCACCTGCTACTCCCGTCAAACCCGCCAAGCCCACCAAACCCGCACCACCTGCTGCGGGCACGTCTGCTGAATCGTCCGCGCCCGCGCAGCAAGCTGCGCTGACAAAGGGCGAGATCAAGGCCATGCGCGAGTTCAAGATGCTGGACTTCAACGGCGACGGCAAACTGAGCCGGACCGAGGTCAAGCTGTTCCCCCGCCTTGCTGCCGCGTTTGACGATGCGGACACCAACAAAGACGGCTATGTATCGTACGAAGAGGTGCGCGTGTTTGCCGCCAAGTACCGCGCCGAGCGCGACCGCAAACGAGCTGTCGAGGCGGCGGCGGGAGCGGCGGCACCTGCAGCGGCTGCGTCCCAGCCGAAACGCTGACCGAGAGAGGCAGGCAACGGCTGCTCGCTGCCGCACACATCCAGCCGCTGAAAATTACGTCAAAAACGTCTCGAACGCTTACCCATCAAGCGCTAGCAGCTATATTTTCAGGAGCATTTTAGGTGTGCGACCCGGTCATGTCGCAAGGGCCCCACGCAGCGCTTAATCACATCACTCCCCGCCACCCTGCCGCAGTCGGCGCGTTCACAAACCGCCTGTGCGCTTGACCTTGGGGTCGGCATAGGTCAACGGCTCGTTCTTGACCTGCTGGGCCATGCGCTCCTGCAGCGTCATTTTGTTCACTTCCTGCGCGATCTCGATAGCACTGCCGCTGGCGCGCCACATGGACTGAATGAGCTCCAGCAACTGCTTGTAGATGGGCTCCTTGGGCGGCTCTGGGGGCTCTTCGACGGTTTCCTTCTTCTTGACTTCCGTCCAGTCACGGTTGGGCGTATCGGGCGCCGACGGTTTGTCGGGCGCTTTCACAATGGCCCCCTCGCCCAACCGGTCCATGGACTCCACGGGGTTGGGCGTATTGACAGGGCGCACCGGCGGAGCACCAGAGGCGCCAGTGGAATACAAATCAGCGCCCTGAGGACGCCAACTCGGCGATCGGTCGACAGGTGGCATTTGCATGGCAGTGGCCCAGTGGTTGAAATAGGTGTGACAAAGTGAAGATGCTTTTTCGCCGTCTTCGTAATTAATAACGGCAAAAAGAAGGGCAAATTTAGGTCTTTTTAGGGGATTGGTCGAAATATAGGGTTTACCCCTATAAAAACAACCCCTTTTCAACCAAAGCCACGCCATAGACGGAGGCAAACCGTCCGAGATCACTGGATTGATAACGTGGCTGAGTACAAACGGGTGAGCCGATGCGGCGCGTCGCTGTCATAAACGTCCGTTTTAGACCACGCATGCGCCCCCCAGAACAGCACGCGGGCGCGTTGCACCGTGCCGCCCTCAGCCGCTTCTAGGAGCCTGTCGGGCTTGGAGCGTCGAAAGCGAAAACCGTAGGTTTCGCCAAAATCGGCCCCAGCGAGGACAGTTTTTGCCGAATTTGCAGCCCCATAGCGCGGTTATGGGGCAAAAAGACGGTGTTCTCGAAGAGCGGCGTAGCCAAAAATGGACCGCTGCGGCCGATTTGCAGCCGACGACGTCCAAGTCCGCCAGGCTCCTAGCTACGACGGTTCGAAACGGGGACAGGACAAGGAGCGCCGGGGATCAGGGGATCAGAGAAACCGTTCCAGCAGTCGGCGCGAATGCCGATCCAGCGCGGTGGTGTCGCGCACCCGGAACTGCACACCGTCACCGCCTGCAATCAACAAGTGGGTGCGCCCGCCCAGGCGGCGGATGTCCTCTTCGGCCTTGAGGACCAGGCGTGCCGGGCCTCGGTCTGTCTCCACATCCCAGGTGCTGGGTGTTGAGAAGCTCGACACTGCAATGATTTTTTCGATAGTGGGCACAAACTCGCGCACATCCAGCTCGTCTTCGATCAGCTGGCGCGCGGGCTGCGCTACCTGATCAAGGCGCGCAATCCACAGCAGCTCATGCCCATCCGAGCCGACCAGCGACAGCCCCTCAGCAGGTGCGGCAATCGGGAACGCACGCACAGGCGTCACGCCTTCGTGCACGCTGCCGTCCGGCAGTGTCGCCACCAGGCGGCCGTGGGGGTTGCGCTCCAGACCGAAGGCAACGGCTCGTGAAGCAGACAGGGAAGAGGGTGCGTTCATGGCGGACTCGTTCACGGCGTCTCAGGAGTTACCGGCGGGGTGGGCCGGGTGCAGCAGGCTGCTGTCGATGATCACGCCGGCAGCCTGCGCATCTTCTTCGGCGCGACGCGCCTGCGCTTCGTACAGCCGCCAATAGGCGCCCTGCTTATCCATCAGCTCGTCGTGCGGGCCCACTTCCACCACCTCGCCCCGGTCCATCACCACGAGGCGGTCGGCCTTGCGCAGGGTAGACAGGCGGTGGGCAATGGCGATCGTCGTACGGCCCTGCACCAGGTTGTCCAGGGCTTTCTGGATTTCCTTCTCCGTCTCTGTGTCGACGGCGGAAGTGGCCTCGTCGAGGATCAGGATACGTGGATCAATCAGCAGCGCGCGGGCAATGCTGATGCGCTGGCGCTCACCGCCCGACAGGCCCTGACCACGCTCGCCCACCAGCGAGTCGTAGCCATGCGGCAGGCGCAGGATGAATTCGTGGGCATGGGCGGCCCGCGCTGCTGCCACGATCTCTTCGCGTGTGGCTTCGGGTTTGCCGTAGGCAATGTTCTCGGCGATGGTGCCGAAGAACAGGAAAGGCTCCTGCAGCACCAAGCCGATGTGGCGCCGGTAGTCGGCCACCGCAAAGCGGCGGATGTCAATGCCGTCCACCTGAATGGAGCCATCGCTCACGTCGTAAAAGCGGCTGATCAGATTGACCAGCGTGCTCTTGCCCGAGCCGCTGTGGCCCACCAGGCCGATCATCTCGCCGGGGCGAATCTCCAGATCCAACCCTTTGATGACAGCGCGGCTGCCATACCGGAAACCCACGCCCTGCATGCTGATGGCGCCCTGCACCTTGTCCACCTTCACCGGCTGGGCCGGGTCTGGCACGTTGCTCACGTGGTCCAGGATGTCAAAGATGCGTTTGGCACCCGCTGCGGCCTTCTGCGTGACCGAGACGATGCGGCTCATCGAATCCAGCCGCCCGTAGAACCGGCCGATGTAGGCAATGAACGCGGTCAGCACACCCACCGTGATCTGGTTGCGCGAGACCAGCCAGATGCCAAAGCCCCAAACCACCAGCAAGCCAATTTCAGTGAGCAACGACACCGTGGGCGTGAACAGGCTCCAGGTCTTGTTCAGCTTGTCGTTGACTTCCAGGTTGTGCTGATTGGCGTCGCGAAAGCGCTGGGCCTCGCGTTTTTCTTGCGCAAAGGCCTTGACCACGCGGATACCGGGGATGGTGTCGGCCAGCACATTGGTCACCTCGCTCCACACCCGGTCGATCTTTTCAAACCCGGTGCGCAGGCGGTCGCGCACGGTGTGGATCATCCAGCCGATGAACGGCAGCGGCACCAGCGTGACCAGCGCCAGCCAGGGGTTGATGGAGAACAGGATGGCGGCCGTCATCATGATCATGAGCACGTCGGTCACAAAGTCGAGCGCATGCAGCGACAGGAAGACGTTGATGCGGTCTGTTTCTGACCCGATGCGCGCCATCAGGTCGCCCGTGCGCTTACCACCAAAGTAGTCCAGCGACAGGCGCAGCAAGTGTTCGTAGGTGGTAGTGCGCAGGTCAGCGCCGATGCGCTCGGACACCAGCGCCAATATATAAGTGCGTGCCCAGCTCAGCCCCCAGGCGGCCAGGGCAGATGCGAGCAGGCCGCTCAGGTACAGCAGCACCAGGCCGGGCTCGATCTGCTGGCCGTTCTGAAACGGAATGAGGATGTCATCCATCAGCGGGATGGTGAGGTACGGCGGCACCAGCGTGGCGGCGGTAGACGCCAGTGTCAGGAAAAATCCGGCGGCCAGCTGCTTGCGGTATGGGCGGGCAAACCGCCACAGGCGCAGCAGCACCCAGGTGGAGGTCTGTGGCGGCTGGGCGCGCGCGCAGGCGGGGCATTCGTCGGTGTCGGGCGGCAAGGGGGTGTGGCAGACAGGACACGCTGGGTCGTCCACCTCGTCTTGGGCGCCTGTATCACCACGGGCGCTTTGTTGCTCGAACCGCTGCACCAGGCGCAGCGCCTGCGGGTGGTGCGCCAGGGTAAAGCGCCACAGGGCGAGGCGGGCGGCGGGGTTGTGCAGCTCCAGCGACCCGACGCCGCCGTGGTCCTGCAAGCGCAGCGCCAAGCCGTCGCTCAGCGGCCAGCCCTGCCATGCGGCGGTACCGGGGTCGCGGGCCAGAAGGCGTTCAGACGTCACCACCACCCAACCGGCGGCAAAACGCAAATCGGTGCTCAGGTCAACCTGCAGCGCCGCCAGCACGTTCTCATGGGGTGCGAGCATGGCCCGCAGATCAGCCCCTACAGGGCCAGAAAAGACACCCGAGGCGTCCACAGAATGGTGATGTTGCATTTTTGGTTGGTTTTTCCGCCCCCGGCAGCCTGCGGTGACCGGTCTCGCGAAAGGGCGAATTCTCCCCGATACTGCACGCCACAGTGCAACGGCATCCTCCTGTAACGTTTGCAGCCGTCATTTCGCTGACACTGCATGGGCGCCGCGACAGGCGCAAAATCACTGTCCACAAAAATCACCCTTCCCGCAACGCCGGAAACTACCCGCTGCAATCCATGGCGAAACACAACGACATCCAACTGCTTCGTATCAACTACCTGCGGGGCCCCAATATCTGGACCTATCGGCCAGTCCTGGAAGTCTGGCTGGACCTGGGCGAACTGGAGGACTATCCCTCCAACCTCTTGCCAGGGTTCAATGACCGCCTCACGGCGTGGCTTCCCGCGCTGATCGAGCACCACTGCGGCGTGGGCGAGCGCGGCGGGTTCCTGCAGCGGCTGCAGGAAGGCACTTGGTGCGGCCACGTGCTGGAGCACATCGTGATTGAGCTGCTCAATCTGTCAGGCATGCCCACCGGCTTTGGCCAGACCCGCAGCACCAGCCAACGCGGCGTGTACCGCATGGTGTTCCGGGCGCGCGACGAAAGCGTGGCGCGTGTGGCGCTGGCGCAGGGCCATGCGCTCATCATGGCGGCCATCAATGACGAGCCGTTTGACGTGCAGGCCGCCGTGGCCCGCGTGCGCACCGAGGTGGACGACCAGTACCTGGGCCCCAGCACCGCCTGCATCGTCACGGCCGCCACCGACCGCGGCATTCCGCACATCCGGCTGAATGACGGCAACCTGGTGCAGCTGGGCTACGGCGCCAGCCAGCGCCGCATCTGGACGGCCGAGACCGAGTTCACCAGCGCCATCGCCGAAGGCATTGCCAGCGACAAGGACCTGACCAAAAGCCTGCTCAAGTCGTGCGGCGTGCCGATCCCTGAAGGCCAGGTGGTCAACAGCCCTGAGGAAGCGTGGGAAGCCGCGCAGGACATCGGTCTGCCCGTCGTGGTCAAGCCGTCAGACGGCAACCACGGCCGCGGCGTGACGCTGGACCTGCGCAAGGAAGAAGACATCAAGGCGGCCTACCACGTGGCCTACCCTGAAGGCAGCGACGTGATGGTCGAAAGCTTCATCCCCGGCGACGAGCACCGCCTGCTGGTCGTCAATGGCAAGGTGGTGGCTGCGGCGCGTGGCGAGGTGGTCAGCATCACCGGCAATGGCCGGTCCACCGTCAAGGAACTCATTGACGCCCAGCTCAACTCTGACCCGCGCCGGGGCTACGAAGAAGAGTACCCGCTCGAAATCATCGACCTGGCCACCGACACCAAAGTGCAGCTTGAACTAAAGCGCCAGGACCTGGGTGCCGACTCGGTGCCCGCCTCGGGCCGCCAGGTGGTGGTGCAGCGCAACGGCAATGTGGCCGTCGATTGCACGGATGACGTGCACCCCGAGGTGGCCTACATCGCGCAGCTCGCCGCCAAGGTGGTGGGCCTCGATATTGCCGGTATCGACATGGTGGCCAAGGACATTTCCAAGCCTCTGCATGCCCAGGGCGGTGCCATCGTCGAAGTCAACGCAGGCCCGGGTCTGCTGATGCATCTGAAACCCGCCGTGGGCGCACCGCGCCCCGTGGGCCAGGCCATTGCAGAACACCTGTTCCCTGCAGAAGACGACGAAGGCCAGGCAGGCCGCATCCCGCTGGTGGGCGTTGCGGGCACGCGCGGCACCGCCACCATCGCACGTGTGGTGGCTTGGCTTCTGCACCTGAGCGGACACCACACGGGCCTGGCCTGCCGCGAAGGGCTCTTCCTGGACCGCCGCCAAGTCGAATCCACCGACTGCGCCCACTGGGAGGCCGCGCACCGCCTGCTGATGAACAAGACGGTACAGGCTGCCGTCATCGAAAGCGACGCGCGCACCATCCTGCGCGACGGCCTGGCCTATGACCGTTGCCAGGTGGGCGTGGTGACCGACATGGACGGTGTAGAAACGCTGGCCGAGTTTGATGTGCACGAGCAGGACCAGATGACCAAGGTGATGCGTACCCAGGTGGACGTGGTGCTGTCAGAAGGTGCTGCGGTGCTCAATGCCGCCATCCCGCAGGTGGCCGACCTGGCCCCGTTATCGGACGGCGCTGTGGTGCTGTACGCGCAAGACGCCACGCTGCCCGCCATCGTGGAACACCGCGCAACGGACAACGGCCGCGCCGTGGTCGTGAAAAACGGCCGCGTGGTGCTGGCCACGGGCACTGCAGAACACGTGCTGGGGTCGCTGACGGACCTGACCTTCGGCCGCAACGCCGTGGTGCCCGACACAGATGCCCTGCTGGCCGCCATTGGCACCGCCTGGGCCCTGGACATTGCACCTGACCTCATCGGAGCAGGCATCAAGACTTTTGAGCCCGACCTGCCCGCACCTGCAGGCCTGCCCTCCTGATTGATTGATTGATTGATTCTGCCCCCAAGCGAACGACTTGATTTGAACGGGAGCCACAAGCCCCGATCGACCACTGAAAGAGACATTTCCATGGATGTATCCCGCACCCGGGCCCTGCGTGGCCCCAACCTCTGGAGCCGCCACATGGCCATCGAGGCCGTGGTGGCCTGCGCTGAATCGGAGCGCGCCATGGCGCAGATCGACGGTTTTGAAGCACGGCTGCGGGCCCTCTTCCCCGCCATCGGCGTGCTGCACCCCGAAGGCGGCGACACCGACATTTCTCTGGCCCACGTGCTGCAAACCGCCGCACTGGCTCTGCAGGCCCAGGCGGGTTGCCCGGTGACCTTTGCGCGCACCACCGCCACCACCGACGCCGGTGTGTACCAGGTGGTAGTGGAATACAGCGAAGAGGCCGTAGGCCGACAGGCCTTTGAAGAAGCCCAGCAGCTCATCCAGGCTGCGCTGGGTAACGGCAGCTTCGATGCCGACGCGGTGATCGCCAAACTGCGCGAACTGGACGAAGACGAACGCCTGGGCCCCAGCACCGGCTCCATCGTCGACGCCGCCGTGGCACGGGGCATTCCGTACCGCCGCCTCACACGCGGCAGCTTGGTGCAATTTGGCTGGGGCTCCAAACAGCGCCGCATCCAGGCCGCCGAGGTCGATTCGACCAGCGCCGTGGCCGAGTCCATCGGCCAGGACAAGGACCTGACTAAACGCCTGCTGCACGCGGCCGGTGTGCCCGTGCCCCTGGGCAAACCGGTCGAATCGGTGGACGAGGCCTGGGAAGTCGCCCAGAAGGTGGGGCTGCCCGTAGTGCTCAAGCCGCAGGACGGCAACCAGGGCAAGGGCGTGACGGTGAACATCACCGACCGCGCACAGCTGGAAGAAGCCTACAAGAACGCCGTCGAGCACGGCACCGTGATGGTCGAGCGCTTTTTGCCCGGCCATGACTTTCGCCTGCTGGTGGTGGGCGACCAGCTGGTAGCCGCCGCCCGCCGCGAGCCGCCCCAGGTGCTGGGAGACGGCCAGCACACGGTGCGCGAGCTGGTGGACTTGGTCAACCTCGACCCGCGCCGCGGCGAGGGCCACGCCACCTCGCTCACCAAGATTCGCCTGGACGACATCGCCCTTGCGCGCCTGGCCATGCAGGACCTGACCGCCGAATCGGTGCCACCCAAAGGGCAGCGCGTCATCCTGCGCAACAACGCCAACCTGTCCACCGGCGGCACCGCCACCGATGTGACCGACGACGTACACCCCGAGGTCGCCGCGCGCGCCATTGCGGCTGCGCAGATGGTGGGTTTGCACATCTGTGGCGTGGACATGGTGGCCGAAACCGTGCTGCGCCCGCTGGAAGAACAAGGCGGCGGCTTTGTGGAAGTGAACGCTGCCCCCGGCCTGCGCATGCACCTGGCACCCAGCTATGGCAAGCCCCGCAATGTGGGCCAGGCCATGGTCGACAAGCTGTATGCCCACGGCGACGACGGCCGCATCCCCACCGTGGCCGTCACCGGCACCAACGGTAAGACGACCACCGCACGCCTGATCGCCCACCTGTTCACGGCCCATGGCCTGCGCGTGGGCATGACCAACACCGACGGCGTGTACGTGAACGGCCGCCAGATCGACAGCGGCGACTGCAGCGGCCCCAAGAGCGCCCGCAACGTGCTGTTGCACCCCGAGGTGGATGCAGCCGTGTTCGAAACCGCACGCGGCGGTATCCTGCGCGAAGGCCTGGGCTTTGACCGCTGCCAGGTGGCTGTGGTCACCAACATCGGCGCGGGCGACCACCTGGGCCTGAACTACATCACCACGGTGGAAGACCTGGCGGTCTTGAAGCGCGTGATCGTGCAGAACGTGGCCACCACCGGCTACGGCGTGCTGAATGCCGCCGACCCTATCGTGGCCGCGATGGCGCCCGCGTGCCCCGGCAAGATCATCTTTTTTGCCAGCGACCGCCACCACCCCGTGATGGCCACGCACCGCGCGCAAGGTCACCGCACCGTGTATGTCGATGGCGACTCCATCGTGGCGTCGGAAGGATCGTGGCGCGAAACGATTCACCTGCGTGACGTGCCCATTACGCGCAACGGCAAGATCGGTTTTCAGGTGGAGAACGTCATGGCCTCCGTCGCCGCCGTGTGGGGCGCGGGCTTGCCCTGGCAGACCATTCGCCGTGGCCTGTCGGGCTTTGTGAACGACAGCGACAATGCCCCCGGCCGCTTCAACATCATGGACTACCGCGGCGCTACCGTGATCGCTGACTACGGCCACAACCCCGACGCCATGCGCGCACTGGTGGCCGCTGTGGACGCCCTGCCCGGCAAGCGCCGCAGCGTGGTGATCAGCGGCGCGGGCGACCGCCGCGACGAAGACATCCGCGACCAGACGGTGATCCTGGGCGGCGCATTCGACGACGTGATCCTGTACCAGGATGCGGCCCAGCGCGGCCGTGCTGATGGCGAGGTGATGGCGCTGTTGCGCGAGGGCCTGGCGGGTGCTGCACGCACCGCCCATGTCGAAGAAATTCGCGGCGAGTTCATTGCCATCGACACGGCCTTGGCCCGCCTGCAACCCGGCGACCTGTGCCTGGTGCTGGTGGACCAGGTGGAAGAAGCCCTTGCGCACCTGGCCCAGCGCTGCACCGAAACCGGAGCCAACGCATGAACATGCTCAGCACCTTGGCACGCTTCACCCGTTTGACCCACCTGACCCGCGCGGTGCTCATCGCCGCAGCGGCCCTCACGCTGGCCGGAACGGTCAACGCCGCCAGCGAAAAGATCGGCACCGTGGACACCGCGTTCCAATGGATCGGCCGCGACCACGACATCATAGTGGAGGCCTATGACGACCCCGGCGTCGCGGGTGTCACCTGCTACGTATCGCGGGCGCGCGTGGGCGGCATCAAAGGCACCCTGGGCCTGGCCGAAGACCGCGCCGAAGCCTCGATTGCCTGCCGCCAAGTGGGGCCCATCAGCTTTCCTGAGCCGCTCAAAAAACAGGAAGAAGTGTTCAGCGAACGCATGTCCATCCTGTTCAAGCGCCTGCGCATCGTGCGCATGGTGGACCCGGCCCGCAACACGCTGGTGTACCTGACCTACTCCGAAAAGCTCATCGACGGATCACCCCAGAACAGCGTGACCGCCGTGCCGGTGGACCGGGCCATGACGATTCCGCTGCGCAAGTGAGTCCACGCGACATGCGTCAGCAGACGGAGCAGTAAGACCCGAGACTCCGACGAAGACCGAGACAAAGAAGTCGAAAAAATGGGGCTGCAAAAAGCCCCATTTTTATGGTCAAAACGGCCTCTACCGCTTATCCATCAAGCGCTAGCGGCTATCAAATTCATACTACACCCTGAAATTACGGCAGCTCAACCCTGCGCCGCAATCTGCCGCAGCGCCTGCTCAAACACCTCCACCGGCTGGCCCCCTTGAATCAGGTGGCGCTCGTTGATGATGATGGCGGGCACCGAGTGGATGCCATTTTGCAAATACAACTGCTCACGCTCGCGCACCTCGTTGCCAAAACGATCAGACGCTAAAAGTTCACGCGCTTCGTCCGCATTCAAACCCACCTCACCCGCCACGCGCACCAGCACTTCGTGGCTACTCGGGTCTTGCCCATCGGTGAAATAGGCGGTGAACAGCGCATGCTTGAGCTGGGATTGCAGCCCCTTTTCTTCAGCCCAGTGCAGCAGACGGTGTGCGTCGAAAGTGTTGTAGACACGGCTGCGTTTGCCCTTGCCGAAGGTGAACCCCAGGTCGGCCCCCCGCGCCGCGATGGCTTCGCGGTTGCGCTCCAGCTGCTCGGGCGTGGAGCCATACTTTTCCTGCAGATGCTCAGTGATGTCCTGGCCCTCGGGGCCCATGTGCGGGTTCAGCTCGAAGGGCTGAAAGTGCATATCGAGGGCCACTTCGCCTTTCAGGCGGTCGGCCGCCTGCTCCAGCGCCTTGAGGCCGATGATGCACCAGGGGCAGGACACATCAGAGACGAAATCGATTTTGAGGGTGGTAGGCATGGGGCCGATTTTCCATGATCAAAGAATCACGGCGTTGAGTGGGGAGGCATAACCGTGGGGTGGGCGGGCTTACTGGCGCAGCGTCTGGGTAACTGGGAACCAAACGCGACACGCGGAAGGCATCTAAGCATGGCGCATAGCTGCGCAAAGTGCGCTCCGCACCGACTCGCGTTTTTGCAGGCAACGCATTCATCAACTGCTGCGAGCGCGCCAGGGTGCATCCCATCGTCGGTCTGGTGCGCAATGCGCGGCCACAAAGCATCACCTGCGTCGTGGAGTACACAGCCATGCTGCCCTGCAGCTGCGGCCGTGGCCTCCTCCTGGGAAAGCAGCGTAGCCGCTCAGGTACCAAGGCGCTCAGGCGCTCAGTCGAGCTTTGCGCCAGACGCCTTGATGAGCCGTTCCCACACCGGCCGCTCCTTGGCCATCGCTGCTGTAAACAGTGCGGGCGAGCTCTTTTGCACGTCGAACCCCATGGCGGCAATGCGCTGCGCCACGTCGGGCTGCTCGACGGCCTTGCGCACCTCGGCCGCAATGCGCTCCACGATGGGCGCGGGCGTGCCGGCTGGGGCGCCAAACGCCAGCCAGCCTGCGACGCGGTAGGCTTCGTCGTTCAGGCCCTGTTCGGCCAGCGTGGGAACGTTGGGCAGCGTGCCCATGCGGCGCTCACCGCTCACGCCGATGGCCTTGAGCTTGCCGGCCTCGATGTGCGGCTTGACCTGCAGCGCGCTGGCAAAGCCGATCTGGATCTGGCCACCCAGCAGGTCCTGCACCATGGGCGCTTCGCCCCGGTAGGCCACATGGCTCATGTCGGCGTTCTGCGTGAGGCTCATATAGGCCCCAGCCAGGTGCGGATAGGCGCCCGTGCCGTACGAGCCATAGGCGACCTTGCCTTTGTTGGCCACCACGTACTTGAGCAGCTCGGGGCCCGTGGCTACCGGTACGCTGGGGTGGGCCACCAGCACCAACGGCGCGATGGCGATCTGGTAGACGGGAGAGATATCACGCTCGGGGCTGTAGGGCAGCTTGGTGTAGAGGAACTGGTTGGTGAGCATGGAGTTGCTCAGGCCCAGCAGCAGGGTGTAGCCGTCGGGTGCGGCTTTGGCCACGGCGTCGGTGCCGATGATGCCGGCCGCGCCGGGCTTGTTGTCGATGACGATCGGCTGGCCCAGGCCCACCGTCATTTTCTCGGCCAGCACGCGCGCCAGCACGTCGGTGGCGCCACCTGCGGCAAACGGCACGATCACCTTGATGGGCTTGCTGGGATAGGCCTGCGCGAACGCTGCGGTGCTGGTACCGGCTCCCACAAAGGCCCCGGCGGCCAGGGCCGCGGCGCCCAGCAAGTGGCGGCGTGTCATCAAAGGGTTGTGAAATTGCATGCTTTGTCTCCTGTCAGGGTTATAAGAATTTGAAACGGACCTCACCGTGCATAGTGGCCTGTCGCGGCGGGCGTGTCACGCCATGGGCTCATGCGGGCTGGGGGTTCTCGGATGCCACGGCAGTTACGGCAGTCGCGGCCGTGTTCAGTGTCACGGTAACGGTCAAGGGCAGAGGGGCCAGCGCCTCGCGCAGGCGGGCCTGCAAGGCGGTAGCGTCATCCAGGGGGGCGCTCGCCGCGCTGAGGGTCACGCGCACCGCGTTATCGCCGTCAGGCAGCACCTGGGGACGGGGCATGCTGCCGGTGCCGGTGTCGGCGCACACACTGTCGACGAGCGCCTGCACGGTGTGGCAAGCGGCGCGCAGGCGCAGCTCGGGCTTGTAGATCTTGCCCACATTGGTCACTGGCATGGTGCCCAGCACCTGCACCCAGCGCGGGCGGGCCACGGCCTCGTCCACGCGCTCGGCGGTAAAGGCCAGCAACTCGGCCTCGGTGGCCTGCGCCCCCGGCACCAGCGTGGCATAGGCCACAGGCAGCTCTCCGGCATACGCATCCGGTGCGCCCACGGCAGCACACAGCTGCACGGCAGGGTGGGCGCCCAGCGCATCCTCAATCACCTTGGGGTCGATGTTGTGACCGCTGCGGATGATCAGGTCCTTGGAACGACCACTCAGGTGCAGCCGCCCTTGCTCATCCAGAAAGCCCAGGTCGCCTGTGGCCAGCCAGCCGTCCTGTGTAAAGGCCTTAGCGGTGTCTGCGGGGTCAAGAAAGCCCGAAAAAAGGTTGGGCGACTTGAACAGCACCATGCCCGAGTGGCCGGGCGGCATGTCGTGGTCCGACGCGTTGCCGTGTGCATCCAGTGCGACGACGCGCAGCTGCATGTATGCAAGCCGCCAGCCCACGCAGCCTGCAGGCGCGTTGACGCCAGGTGGGGTGACGGTGGAGATGCCTGCCATCTCCGTCATGCCCAGGCTTTCGTGGATGTGCAAGCCAAACAGGCGTTCAAACCGCGCCGCCAGTTCAGGCGCCAGGACGGCCGCGCCCGTGCGGCAGTAGCGCAGCGCGCTGATGTCGGCCCCGTCCAGTGGCACGTTGGCCAACGCTGCCAGCACCGTCGGCACGGCCGAGAGATAGGTGCAGCGGTAGCGCTCGGCCAGCCGCCAGTAGTTGGCAATCACCTGTCGGTTGCGGAACAGCCCGGTGGTGGGAATGATGGTTTCCACGCCCGCCGACAGTGCGGCCAGCGAGCCCGGCAGCACACCGGCCACGTGGAACAGCGGATAACCGTTGATGCCCACATCCTGCGGGGCAATGCCCTGCATCTGCACACTGCCCCAGGCGGTGAACACCTGCGCACCGTGGCTATGGCGCGCCAGTTTGGGGGCGCCGGTGGTGCCACCAGTGTGGAAGTACGCGGCAATGTCTGTGGCGGCAATGCGGCGACCGCTCACCAGGTGGTCGCCGGGGTGCTGATGGCGCTCGGCCAGCGCCATCACGCCGTCGGGCAGAGCGGGCGCGGCGCCGGGGGCTTCGTCGTGCGGGGCCACGCGCAGCAGCGTCTGCAGGCCGGGCACCATGCCGCGCAGGCGCAGCGCCTTGCTCCAGTAGCCCACGTCGCCTTCGGCACCGTAGGCGATCAGCACCCTGGCCCCTGCCAGGGTCATCATGGCAGCGATCTTCTCGTCGGTCAGCATGGGGTTGAGCGGCTGCACAATGCCCGCCGCCTCGCCGCCCCAAAGGGCCAGGTGATATTCGAGGCAGCCGGGCAGCAGCACGGCCACGGCGTCCTGCGGGCCCACGCCCAGGTGGTGCAGCAGATTGGCCGTCTGGTGGATGCCGGTGAGCAGTTGCGCATACGACCAGCGGATGGGTTCGTCCGCCGGGTCGGCTGTGGGCAGAAAAGTCAGCGCTGTTTTGTCGCCAAACGCATGGGCCGAGTTCACAAAGATCTCGTAGGTGCTTTGAACGGGCAGCACCTCCGCCAGAGGGCGGGCTTCAAGCCGCTGCACGTCTTGCAGGCTGCGGATGGGGAAGGCGCGCGCAAACGGTGCGTGGACGGGGGGCGTCGGGACCACGGGGGTCGGCATAGTGTCTGTCTCCAGCCTTTCTGGGGTGAGAGGGGCGGCGGTCCGGCGGCGGGTCAAGGGCATACCGCCAGCAGCATCAGGCAGCCCCCGCTGCAAAATCGCAGTGTCGCCGTGCGCGGGCACCAAAGCAGTCACGCAGATGTCAGCCCGCTGCACCGCGCCCATAATGGCCCCGACTTCACTGTACGCCGCTGGCGCGCTTTTGCTCCATGAACATACCCCCCACCCCAAGCGCTTTTCGATGATCCGCGAGTTCCATCTGGCCGACTGGTTCACGCTGGGCAACGCCGTCTGCGGCGTGGGTGCGCTGTTCTCGGTGATGTCGTACCTGGAGACGAACGACGTGCTGCACGTGTACTTCGCATGTGCGCTGGTGCTGGCGGCGCTGATCTTTGATGTGCTGGACGGCCGTATTGCGCGTTGGCGCCAGAAGAGCTCGGCCATGGGCCGCGAGTTGGATTCACTTGCCGACGTGATCTCGTTTGGCGTGGCCCCGGCCATCATTGCCTATGGCTGCGGAATGCAGGGGCTGTATGACCGCGTGGTGCTGGCCTACTTTGTTGCCTGCGGTGTGTCGCGCCTGGCCCGTTACAACGTCACGGCCGAAACGCTGTCGGGCGACGATGGCAAGGTCAAATACTTTGAAGGCACACCCATCCCCACCTCGATCGTGCTGGTCGGCCTGATGGCCCTGGCCGCCTACATGGGCGCCGTGCGCGAGAACCTGTGGTTCGGTCAGGTACTGGTGGGCGGGTTCACCCTACACCCGCTGGTGCTGGTGTTCGCGGTGTCGGGGTCGTTGATGATCAGCCGGATTCGGATTCCGAAGCTGTGATCTCCCCTGAGCCGGTTCACGCTGCTATGCGCTGTTGCGGATGGTGCTATCCAAAATCATAGCTGCTAGCGCTTACTGAATAAGGGCTAGGGATGTCCTGAACAACTCGGATTTGTGAGTGATACAGAGCGCGTATTTTCAGATCACGCAATCGCAGCCGTGTTGTTCGCGTGTTCGCCCCACTTTTCACGCCCCTCCGGGCCACCTGCACCGCTTTCGCGGCCCCTTGCCTGTTTTCAGGCGTGCTCATCCCTGTGCCGCCAGTAATTGATGGCTGATGGCGCACCATCCACAGGTTGGACAGCGCAAACAGCCGTGCCTGCCTTGAGCAGCAGGCCCTGGGCCGCCAGCAGTTCGTTGACGGTGGCCAGAATCTGTTCGGCCAAATTGTGTTTCTCCAGCCGATGACGAAAGCGCAAGACGGTGCTCTCGTCAGGCACCCTGCCGTGAGCATCAAGGCCTGCAAACTCCCGGTAGATCGGCGTGTCAAAAAAGGCTTCTTCCATGGCCAGATCCGACAAGGTGAACTACTGCTGCATGCAGTGAATGCGCAGCATGGCCTCCAGTGCAAAGGGTGGGCGGCCGTTCTTGTCTTCGGGGTAATAGGGCGCAATGAGTTCGACCAACGCGGCCCAGGGAACCACCCGATCCATCTGGGCCAGTAGATCTTGCTTGCGGGTCTTCTTGGTGCTCAGATTCAGATCAAGGCTGCTTTGCCTCATGGCCTGCGAGGATGTCATGACTGAGCTGCGTCTATCAGACTGCTCGCGAGGTTTCGCAGGATTTCCCTAGACCAATGCATTGGCCTTCGCACGAGGGCGCTTTTGTATCCCGGAAGCGCCCACGTCCTGTCTCAGTGTTCTCTCGCGCAGAACGCCAAGCTTCAGTCCTCCTCGTTTCTGCCGATATCCACAAGACAGCTATGACATATCTTGAATGAGCGCGATCAGTCTCTCCCCTCTTTCCACCAGCTGGAGCCCGTCAGGAAATTCCACCCAAGCATCGGTGACGGCCTCTGCGCAGGCCTCGTCACGTGTGCCGCTAACGAGCGCGGTATCGCCAGACGTGACCCGCAACAGCGTCACCACTTTCACTCCATCTGCCCTCTCGGAAGCCGTGCCTTCGACGATGGGTGACACCAGGTTTCTGCACGTGACCCAGTGGCCCTCGGCGATGGAGTCGATCGACATCACATACGAAGCAATCGCCCCATCGCAGACCAGCAGCCGACAAATGCAGGTATGGGAGCAGACACCGACGACCGCTGTGGATCAGATCATCGGCCGAAACGCGAGCGCCACGACGGAAAAGGCGCGGTTTGCCGGTTTGGGGTCCGCCCTGATAGAGCAGG